>JBMZUZ010000011.1:0-81519 GCA_049625185.1 Pseudomonadales bacterium
GCCGCTCTGGAGAAAGTGAAGTAGTGCTCACTAGAAAAGCCAAAAAGGCCAGCTTGCGCTGGCCTTTTTATGCAGAAGCTTTTCTAAACTATGAGCGCTTCCATTTTAATAACCAGCCCACTGGCCCAGATAGGGCAAATATGACAAAAATACTCCACAGAAATGCAGGTGGTTCTAGAGCTATAAGCACATAGACAAGCACCACCACAAAGAGGGCAATAAAGGGAACCCTACCCTTAACCCGCAAATCCTTAAAACTATAGTAATTAAAGTTACTTACCATCAAGATGCCTGTAGCTGCTACTAGTAAGGCAGCCGGGATAGCATACTCCACGCCACTAAAGCCGTATTCTTCACTAGCCCAAATCATCCCTGCCACAACACCTGCCGCTGCCGGGCTAGGTAAACCAACAAAGTATCGGCTATCAACGACTTCAAGCTGCACATTAAAGCGCGCCAACCTTAATGCCGCACAAGCCACATATATAAAGGCGGCAATCCAGCCAAACTTACCCAGTGTTTGTAGACCCCAGGTAAATGCGACCAAAGCCGGCGCGACCCCAAAGGCAACCACATCAGCCAAGCTATCATATTCCGCACCAAAATCACTTTGTGAATTGGTCATACGCGCCACTCGTCCATCTAGACCATCGAGTACCATTGACACAAAGGTAGCAATAGCCGCATAGGCAAAGTCACCATTCATGGCAGCAACAATGGCATAAAAGCCAGCAAATAAAGAGGCAGTGGTAAAGCTATTGGGCAGCAAATACACACCTTTACCAGGCTTTTTCGCTGGTAGGGCTGTATCCTGTTTGGAGCCCCTTGACTCTAGATCGGTATCTGACTTTAAGTCGTCATTATTCATATTACTTGTCTAACTTTAAATACGTGAGCTGGATTTTATCATAGGGACAGGTTCTTTGCTTAATACAAAAAACGCAGCCCGAAGGCTGCGTTTATAACCAACACTTGGGTGATTAGATACTTAGTACCTTTTCACCACGAGCTATACCAGATACACCTGAGCGCACTGTTTCCAGCACATAGCTCTCACCAATGGCGCTAATAAAGGCGTCCAATTTACTTTGTTCACCAATTAACTGGACTGTATAGACACTACTAGTCACATCCACGATCTGACCGCGGAAGATATCAACCGTACGCTTAATTTCATCACGATGCTGGCCTGCTGCTTTCAGCTTAATCAGCATCATTTCCCGTTCGATATGATCACCATCGGTTAGGTCCACCAACTTAACCACTTCAATTAGCTTATTAAGTTGTTTGGTAATCTGCTCAATAACACGATCGTTACCTGAAGTGGTTACGGTCAAGCGCGATAAAGTTGGGTCTTCAGTAGGCGCCACATTGAGCGTTTCAATGTTAAAATTACGCTGCGAAAACAAACCTACTACGCGAGACAGAGCACCAGCTTCGTTTTCCATCAGCACGGCAATTATATGTCTCATTAGGTTCTCTCCGACTTACTTAACCACATTTCACGCATAGAGCCTCTTGGCACCTGCATTGGATACACGTGCTCATCAGGGTCAACATGAATATCCAAAAATACCAATTTATCTTTTAATGAGAAGGCCTTTTCAAGGGCTGGCATTAATTCAGACTCGTTGGTTACCGTGATGGCAACATGACCGTAGGCTTCAGTGAGCTTTTCAAAGTCTGGCAAGGATTCCATATAGGACTGGGAATGACGACTTTCGTAGTTCATATCCTGCCACTGGCGTACCATGCCCAAAGAACCATTATTCAAGCATACAATCTTTACTGGTAGACCATATTGGCTACAGGTAGAAAACTCTTGCAAGTTCATTTGGAAACTACCTTCACCCGTAACACAGACGACTTCCGAGTCAGGATAATGCAACTTGACGCCCATGGCCGCTGGGAAACCAAAGCCCATGGTACCTAGGCCACCAGAGTTGATCCAGCGATTGGGTTTTTCAAAGGGATAATATTGCGCAGCAAACATTTGATGCTGACCAACATCAGAACAGATATAAGCATCACCCTTGGTGACTTTATGCAGCGCTTCTATAACTTGTTGTGGCTTAAGCACACCGTTAGAGTTAGTCTCATATCGACCACCATGGCGCTTACGCCATTCATTGATTTGCTGCCACCAATCGGCCAGAGCTTCGGTATCTGGACCAGTCTTAGCACTTTCTAAAAGACTTAACATCTCTGTCGCCACACTCTTAGTAGGGCCAACAATAGGCACATCAGCAGCGATGGTCTTGGAGATAGAAGATGGATCAATATCGACATGAATAATACGCGCTGTTGGGCAGAACTTTTCTGTCGCATTGGTTACGCGGTCATCAAAGCGCGCACCCATACTGAGTATTAAATCAGAATTATGCAAAGCCATATTGGCTTCATAGGAGCCATGCATACCTGGCCAGCCTATATAATGCTCATCAGATGCTGGGAAGCCACCTAAGCCCATTATGGTGGTGGTCACCGGGAAGCTCATTTTCCGTGCTAATTCGGTCACTTCTTTACTAGCACGACCACCCACAGTACCACCGCCAACAATTATAACCGGGCGCTTAGCCGCCAGCATCATATCCATAGCTTTTTTAATCTGACCGCTATGGCCACGGGTAGCTGGGTTATATGAACGCATCTCAACGGACTTGGGATAGCTAAATTCAAACTTATCCGTAGGGGTTGTCATATCCTTTGGAATATCAACCACAACTGGCCCAGGACGACCTGAGCTAGCCACATAGAAAGCTTTTTTGATGGTTTCGGGGATATCTTTGGCGTCTTTAATAGCAAAGTTATGCTTTACCACAGGGCGGGACACACCCAGAATATCGGTTTCCTGAAAAGCATCTTCACCAATCAAGTGGCTCATCACCTGACCACTGATAACCACCATAGGAATAGAATCCATATAAGCAGTCGCAATACCTGTAATAGCATTAGTCGCACCAGGACCAGAGGTCACAAACACCACACCAGGTTTACCTGAGGCGCGCGCATAGGCATCGGCCATATGGGTTGCCGCCTGCTCATGACGTACCAATACATGCTTAACTTTTTCTTGTTGAAATAAGGCATCGTAAATATGTAATACGGAACCACCAGGATAGCCATAGATGTATTCAACACCTTCTTCCTGGAGACTACGGACTACCATCTCAGCACCAGATAGCATTTCCACTATAAATTCTCCTGCCGGCAACAGCTTGCTGCGGCCATTCGCTTATGAAGTTTAAGTAATATTAGCCCAGATTCACGGACAGTGCTTGTAGCCTGCCTGTGCAACGCATGCGAATAACCCGCCCTACATGGCAGATTATTCGGGGTGATGGCACTTAAAGCAACACGCGTATTTTTTGCGCCTTTAAGCTAGGTCAGACAAGCGAATTGGTATAGCTTACCGAGTCATAATATGAGCAGGGATCGCCTGCTGCAATTATGCATCAACCAAAAAACCGAATTTTCACATGCCAAGGCTTTGATTTCAAGGCCTAAACAAGGAAAAGACAGGGCTTTATTGCCACAAAAGCCTCTGGTTTTTCAAGAACGCAGTGGTATAGTAGAAAATAACGCAATAAAACAGCTATGGGTGCTTTTTCTCCAAGGTCCTATCTCCAAGGTCCTAACCGTCAAGCTAATTGTTACCAGCACCCACAACATAAGAGGTATTGCCCATGTCTAGCATCGATATTCGTAACCGTGATCGTATTATTGAAGAACTGCGGATTTTTATTAGAAAAATCCTCGTCGAGCCGGAGATTATTCCCCACTCAATGGCCGTTGCAAGGGAATTAATTGATCACGAAGATGCTGATAAACTAATTGCTGAACGTATCTCGGATACCACCAATGTGAAGATTCCTGCTGAACATAGTGATGCTGATAAGCTATTTTTGGAGCTATTAAAAGAAGTGGTTAGAGATGAGCAGGCGCTTTATTAATCTAGTGACTTGTATTTAAACCACATGGCCTGAAACTCAGTAGCTTGAATCTCGGCGCTATCCGAGCCAAGAAAGTCAACATATAGCATATTAGTATCAAGCCAATAACCATAAGTACCATCTTCGATATCACTAGCCACAACAGGTATACCCGCTTGATCTAAGCCAATTTCTCTTATTGGGTAACCTGCGTCATCAAATTCTATATACCATTCTTTTACCAAATAAAATTTTGCTTCATTTTCTTTATTGGGACTTGGGAAAATTTTTGTTAACCATTTATCAACGATTGAACTTGAAAATGATTGTTTTTCAGGCCAAGAGGTGGCTTTTACAGTCTTTAGATATTTCATATAAAAATCATCCGATGCTTTAGCAAAACAGCCTGCTCTCACGAAATGTAATGCCTAAGAAAATTCAAAAAAGCCTAGTAATGCATATTTCCCCAATATTACTTTGTTAGTTTGCCCATGGGATATTGTTTTCTATGTACAAAAATAAACTTAATAAATAGCCACGTTATATTTTATTAGGTAAATAGTTCCGCCCATAGCTACTTTTTGTATCTCTTCTTAGAACAGAATTACCACGAGATAAACATTCACCTGATATTTCTGAAAAATCACCTTTGCCTCTTGAATGAATGACATACTCGATAACTTCGGTATCGGTTGCAAAGACGATAACATTATGACCGTCTGATCTAAGCACATCGGTATAATCAGAGACTTGCCAATCAAACCCCAATGCCTCTGTGGAGTTCTCATTATAGGGACCCAAGAAACAAACTCGTGTCCATTTATCACTGCCAAATTCAGAAAAATTAATTGATTCGAATTTATTGGCTTTCAGTTGCAACCAAATTTTTTGACTGGAATTACTAGGAAAATAGGCAATATCTGAGCATCCAATTAAAGTCAGAACCATTGCTAGTATTGCGATTTTACTCAATGTGATAATCTCCATTTATCTTAACTTGCAAGTTATCAGTATGTCGTTTAATCCCTCTGAGCACTCTGCTTTGTTATATTTTTTAATAGGCTTAGTTGCCATATTTTCTCTGCTTTAACGCCTAAATACCAAAAACTTAAGGCCAATATTGCAAAGAATATTGCCTTGTGTGTGCCATCCCAGAAATATTCAAAAAACTTTGTGTAAAGGTTGATAAAAATAAATGTTAAGCCAAAGCCTCTAGTCATTGCATCATCGTACTTCACACCATGATATATAGCGCCAATTGCTGCTGCCGCAAAAAGTATTGACCAGTGAAACAACTCAATTTGTTTGACTTTCTGCCATGCATCAAGGCCACCATAATTACCAAAAATAGACATGATCCAAAGAGCAATAAATAGATAAAGCAAACCAACGGCTCTAGTTGGTCTCAAAAATTCACTTCTGCTTTTCCATTGCCTAAAGACGTATGAGCCACAAAAGGTTAGAGCTAGACCAAATAGAACAAATCTTAAGGGATAGTTCATCCCAAGATAATAAGCCCCCCAACCTGAAACATACCCAGTTTCTGCGCCAAACCAACTTCCCAACGAAAATAATGAGAACAGCCATACCAGCTTTGAAGGAAAGCCCAAACCTAAAACACCATAAAGTATGGCTGCAAGTAGAAGCAAAATTGAAAAATGCCCTGACCCTGTATCAATTGCTTGGCCTAAGAAAGTAATGGAAATAGCCGTCGCTGCTACCCCGAGAAAGAAAATTGCTTCGTTGCTATAAACTTTATTTGGGTATTGATTTTTTCTCTTAATACCAAGGAAATATAGCAAGCCTGATAAGGCAGCAAAGCTTAGGCATTTAATTGAATCTGGTGCATTAAATAAGCTTTTCATTAATTCAATCAACCATTTATCTGCCAAAGCAGATGAAATGGAGGTAACCAAACAGACAATTGCTAACCAAAATGAGTATTTTGCTACTCGTTTCCAATCAAAAGAGATGACTTCGTATGAACTCTGAAGTTTGTGACTTTCTGATTCAGAAATAACATTAGATTCAAGCCAACAATTGATCGTCTTATCAAGCATACGACCTTGTTTTTTTGATACTTGCATTACTTTCAACTCCCTGTAAATTCTAAAACTTTCTTCGAGCCCAAGGTTGTGAGCTTTTATAAGGTTAAAAATTAACTGCCTTTAGCATAGCTGATTTTTTGCATTTCGCATTTTTAGTAATACTTTAAATTTATAATATTTCACTATCATCGTTTCACCTTAGTGGTAAAACTTTGGCATCGAAAAGGAATAGTTAAGACGTCAGAAAGTATCTATTTTAATGTCCAGATCAAACTCTAATTACAAAAAAGGGACCGTATGGTCCCTTATTTCATAAACATAATAATCAATCATGATTTAGGCAAATTTAAGCCGCCCATCAGCCGCATCTACCTTAATGGTTTGTCCCGGCAAAAATTTACCTGCTAATAATTCCTGTGCCAAAGGGTTTTCCAGATTACGTTGGATAGAGCGCTTTAATGGCCGCGCCCCATAGACGGGGTCATAACCATCTGCCACGACTAGCTCTATAGCGGCATCAGATAAATGCATATCCAACTCGCGTTCGGTCAAACGGGACCGTAAACGTTGAAGTTGTAGATCAGCAATTTTGGCCACATGATTTTTACCCAGTGGATGAAATACCACTAGCTCATCAATGCGGTTGAGCATTTCTGGTCTAAAGTGAGCACCTACTATCTCTAAGACACTAGCACGCATTTGATCATATTGGTCCTCCCCTGACATGGACTGGATAATATCCGAGCCCATATTGGAGGTCATCACAATCACGGTATTGCGGAAATCGACAGTTCGGCCCTGCCCATCGGTCAAACGACCATCTTCCAATACCTGTAGCAGAATATTAAATACATCTGGGTGTGCCTTTTCCACTTCGTCCAATAGCAATACAGCATAGGGACGGCGACGCACGGCCTCCGTTAGATATCCCCCTTCTTCATAACCCACATAGCCGGGAGGCGCGCCAATAAGTCGCGCCACGGAATGCTTCTCCATAAACTCCGACATATCAATACGCACCATGGCTTCTTCCGTATCAAATAAGAACCCAGCCAATGCCTTACATAGTTCGGTTTTACCCACACCTGTAGGGCCCAAAAATAGGAAGGAACCATTGGGACGATTTGGGTCTGCTAGGCCAGCACGAGAACGACGCACAGCATTGGCTACGGCGGTAACGGCTTCTTCCTGACCAATCACCTGACCATGTAAAACCTGTTCCATTTGTAGCAGCTTTTCTCGCTCACCAGCCAACATGCGACTAACCGGAATGCCCGTCCAACGGGAGACAATCTCGGCAATTTCCTCTTCGCCCACCTTACTGCGTAGCAAGGTTTTTTCTTGATCTTCAGCTTGCTGGGCTGCTTCCAACTTTTGTTCTAACTCGGGAATCTGACCATATTGCAATTCAGACATGCGTCCCAAATCACTATTACGCCTCGCCACTTCTAGCTCCTGGCGGACTTTTTCCAGTTCTTCTTTCACTTGCTGCACACCAAATACAGAGGCCTTTTCCGCATTCCAAACCTCTAAAAGATCAGAAAACTCTTTTTCCAATTCAGCTAGTTCCGTATTTAAATCTTGCAAACGCGCAGCAGCAGCTTTATCCGTTTCTTTGGACAAGGCTTCACGTTCAATCTTCATCTGAATCATGCGCCTTTCCATCTTATCCATTAGCTCGGGTTTGGAATCCATTTCCATACGAATACGACTAGCAGCTTCATCAATTAGGTCGATGGCTTTATCCGGTAGCTGGCGATCGGTAATATAACGCTGGGATAAACGTGCAGCGGCAATAATGGCGGCATCGGTAATATCGACACCATGATGTAGCTCATAACGTTCTTTTAGACCCCGCAAGATGGCGATAGCATCTTGCTCTGTGGGCTCGCCGACCAAAACTTTCTGGAAGCGACGCTCAAGAGCCGCATCTTTTTCAATATATTGGCGATATTCATCTAAGGTGGTAGCGCCTAAGCAATGTAACTCGCCCCGTGCCAAGGCTGGTTTGAGCATATTACCCGCATCCATGGCACCATCACTTTTACCCGCACCCACCATGGTATGTATTTCATCAATAAACAGGATAATGCTACCTTCCTGTTTACTCAGTTCTTTAAGCACACTTTTTAGCCGTTCTTCAAACTCACCACGGTATTTGGCACCAGCAATCAAGGCTCCCATATCCAAAGCTAATACTTGCTTATGTAACAGCCCATCGGGCACTTCACCATTGATAATACGCTGCGCCAAACCTTCAACAATGGCTGTTTTACCTACCCCTGGTTCACCAATCATAACGGGGTTATTCTTGGTTCGTCTTTGTAACACCTGTATGGCGCGGCGGATTTCATCATCGCGGCCAATCACTGGGTCTAATTTGCCCTGTTCAGCCAGCTCCGTGAGGTTTACGGTATATTTATCTAATGCTTGACGCTGGTCTTCTGCACCTTGACTCTGCACTTGTTCTCCACCCCGCATTTGCTCTATGGCATTGGTTAATTTGGCTTTTATAACACCGGCTTTGGCTAAAATATCACCCAGACCAGATTTATCTTGGACTAAAGCAATAAGCACCAGCTCACTGGATATAAATTGGTCTCCGCCTTTTATGGCGGCTTTATCAGCAAGATTAAAAACCCGCACTAGATTATTGCTAAAGTGCACATCACCTTGATCATTACTAACTTGGGCTTTGGCTTGTAAACTTTTTTGTAGCGCTGTTTGCAAGTTGTCCAAATTTGCCCCAGCTTGTACCAGTAGGCTGGCAGTGGAACCGTTCTGTTGTTGCAATAAAGCCTGCAACATATGCTCTGGCTCAATAAATTGGTGGTCCATTGACAAGGCCAAGGACTGGGCATCGGCTACTGCTTCCTGCAAACGACTGGTTAATTTATCAAAACGCATAATCTGTCTCCTGAAACGGCCTTTTATAAGCCCAAAAAGCCGTTACTTTTTCTCTTTCTAAAATAGATATAAGGTTGATGACAGGAACTTCAAGCTAATAAATCAACGTGAATATCAGATTGATAAGGTGATGTAGGTTAATAAATAGGCTGGCCCATTTATATAGTTTTACTAAACAAATAAAAGGTAGCGCTACTTAATCTGGCAAATACTTGCCAAGTCAAAGGCAGACTATAGAAGGATTAAAGCAGGGTAATTAGACTTGCCTGACGACCACTAGCAGGGTTGCGGCGATGGGAGTAATAGTCTTGTGCTTGGCTCAGGGTACAGGCCTGACCACCATAGATGGCTGTGACACCACAGGCTAGTAATCGTAACCGTGCCAAAGCATAAATGTCGGCTAAATACTTATTAGGCTGCTCAGCCCGTGGCACAAAGCAAGCAGTAGCTTGGGTATCTGCAGACACAAAGGCTTGTCTAACATCCTCACCCACTTCAAAGGCCTGTGGCCCAATAGCAGGGCCAAACCATGCCATAACATCACTGGGATTAGGAAAATAACGTAGCGTATTTTCGAGTACGCCAGCAGCCAGACCGCGCCAGCCTGCATGGGCAGCGGCTACTCTGGCACCCTGACGATCGCAAAATAATACGGGTAAGCAGTCGGCTGTCATCACCACGCATACCTGACCTGATTGATCACTAGTACTGGCATCAGCATCAACGATAGCCTCGCCAGTTAGTGGTAATGTCGCCACTTGGGTGCCATGAATTTGATTTAGCCAAGCAGGTTCTTGTGTTAACTGCAGATCAGTCCGCAATTGCTGTCGATGGTCACTAACACGGGCATTATCGTCGGCAACGTGGCGGGCAAGATTAAAGCCGGCCATGGGTGGAGCATCAGTTTGGGATAAATCACGCTTACTAGCCACGGCTAAGACATTAGCTGGAGCTGGCCAGTCTGGCACCAAATAACGCTGCTTATTTAAGCTTGCGGTTAATAATACTGCTGTTCTTGCCACAACTTATTATCTCGTTCCAACTCTTCCAACAAAGCTTGCATATCCGTTGGCAAATCCACTTCCCACTCCATATCTTGTAAAGTATGGGGGTGAGTTAATTCCAATCGCTTGGCATGCAAAGCCTGACGTTTAAAATCCCGTAAGCAATCGAGAAAATCTTCATCACAGCCTTTAGGCAGACGCATACGGCCACCATACAGTGGGTCACCCAATAATGGGTAGTTGATATGGGCCATATGCACACGAATCTGGTGGGTGCGCCCCGTTTCCAACTTTAACCGCAGATGAGTATGGGCACGATAGCGTTTAAGGACACGATAATGGGTAGTTGCCGGCTTACCTAAAGGGGCAACGGCCATTTTTTGGCGATTGCGCGAGTGGCGTGCCATGGGTTCATCGACTACACCACCACCGGTTAGCACACCTTGGGCAACGGCTTCATATTCCCGCCCCATAGTGCGCTCTTGCAATTGCGCTACTAACTCAGTTTGCGCTGGAATGGTCTTAGCAACAACCATCAAGCCTGTGGTCTCTTTATCTAAACGATGCACTATGCCAGCACGGGGTACTGAATTTAGCTGTGGCGCATGATGTAATAAGGCATTAAGCAAAGTCCCATCATGATGCCCAGCAGCAGGATGCACTACCAACCCTGTTGGCTTGTTTAGCACCAATATATGTTCATCTTCAAACACAATATCCAGATCAATGGCCTGTGGTTGCCAACGCTCTTGGCGTTCAATTTTGGTATTTACCTCCAGTAGCTCGCCACCGAAGAGCTTATCGCGGGGGCGCAAAGTCCGCTGATCCACGGTAAGGTCACCATCCAAGATCCAATTCTTTAGACGTGATCGTGAATAATCAGGGAACGCCAGCGCCGCAATCTGGTCTAAACGCATACCAGCCCACTGGACTTCGACAACGGCTTGGAGGGTGAGTATATCGTGCATGTAAATCAATACCTGAGATTCGCAGGGCACTGGCAGAACTAACAACAGCTAGCAAAGCAGAACGCAGCAAAGGAATAATGATACAAATTATACCTCAGGGTGGGTCAAATACCCACCAGAGTGATTCACCTAAACCAAGCTTCTGCTAATATTAAGACTTTCATCAGTGAACAAAAAACCCCATAATTAGGCTTTTCGCCATACCTAGATACAGGCTTTATTTTATGATCCCGGCTTTAGCACATCATTTTCGCCACATCGCCATTAGTTGCTTTTTAGTGGTGGCACTAGGCGCATGCTCCAACCAACAAACTGCAATCGAGGTAGACCCAGTATTACCTGAGACTGAACTCTACAATCAAGCTATGGATAAGTTGGCTGCCGATAACTTTATTGCCGCCATCGATGACCTAGAAACCCTAGAGGCACGTTATCCCTATGGTCGGTATTCCGATCAGGTGCAGTTAGAAATGATTTATGCCTACTATCGCAGCAATCAGTCTCTGGCAGCCAAAGAAGCGGCGGCGCGGTTTATTCGCCTTAATCCTGACCATGAACATGTTGATTATGCCTACTACTTAAGAGGACTAACCTCCTTTGAGGAAAACAAAGGTGCCTTGGATAATTATCTAACTACTGATAAAGCCAAAAAAGACCCCGGCGCTATGCGCGCATCGTTTAATGATTTTAATACCTTGATCCAGCAATTTCCGCAAAGCCAGTATGCGGCTGATGCTAAGGCGAGAATGATATATCTGCGTAACCTGTTAGCTGAACATGAGATTCATGTAGCCAACTATTATATGTCACGCAGTGCTTGGTTAGCTGCAGCCAATCGTGCCCAGTATGTATTGGAAAACTATCAGCTAACACCCGCCGTCAAGCCGGCTCTAGAAGTCTTGGTAGCAGCTTACACAGAACTAGGCTTAAGTGATAATGCCAATAATGCCCAACGGGTATTGGATGAGAATTTTGCGGTTGCAGAAATACCCAATGAAACGCCTGAGTCAGCACCAGAGTCTTGGTTTGATAAGCTGACTTTTGGCTTATTTAACGATGCTGGAGAACAGCAGGCTGATTAAACCCAGCCTGCTCGACTAGAGCTAGTCTTAGCCTATTTGTACCAATCACAATAAAGGGTTACTGGGCCTTGACGCTTATGTTCAGTCTTTTCATAACGGCTAATTAATTTAGCGGCGATCTCTGGGGCAATGGGTCGACCTTCCAGAAAATCATCAATGAGATCATAACTAATACCCAAAGATACTTCGTCAGGGAGCTGAGGGTTATGGTCTTCCAGATCAGCTGTGGGGGTTTTAGTAACCAAACGTTCTGGCGCACCCAAAGCGCTGGCAACAGCGCGCACTTGGCGCTTATTAAGGCCAAACAGTGGTGCCAAATCACAGGCGCCATCCCCAAATTTAGTATAGAAACCCGTAATGGCTTCGGCACTATGGTCAGTCCCTAACACTAAACTATCGGTTAAATTGGCTATATAAAACTGTGACATCATACGGGCGCGAGCTTTGTTATTGCCACGTGAGAAGTCAATCTTAAAGTTGGAAAAGGTTTGTTCCTCAATAAACTCTTTACAGGCTTGATCCATACCTTCGACAATGGGAGCCACATTTACCGTTAATAAATGGTTGGGTTGGATAAAGCTAACCGCCAACTGGGCATCAGCTTCGTCTGCCTGCACCTTGTGAGGCAAGCGCATAGCAAAAAATTCATAATCAGTCACACCCTGTTCAGCATTTAGTTCGTCACAGGCTAATTGTCCTAATTTTCCCGTCGTTGTGGAATCAATCCCACCAGAGAGCCCTAGTACCAGCTTGGTTAAGCCAGTATAGGTTAAGTAGCTTTTAATAAAATTAATTCGACGTCTAATTTCCCTATCAACATCAATTACAGGTTGCGTTTGCAGTGTCGCCACAATAGTGGCCTGAGCAGCAGAAATCGTCATACAACACCTTAAGCAAATTAATCATAGGAGAGCTGTATATTCTACCTTATTTTTAGTCCAGAAATTAACTTGACCCAATGGTTTTTACATAATCTAACATTTTTACAAACAGTTATGATGAGTGTGTCCAGATTGACTTACACCATAGGCACCGGTGTCGGAATGCAAAACCAACTGCCAGCATTGACTATCACCTTGCATGGGGCCTGGCACCCGCACTTGGGCGGTAACTTGATAAGCGTTTGTTAAGTTAGTTAATTGATATTGGTAAGCTTGGTCTACTGCAGGTTGGCCCAGTGCAACTAGACCCGTGGCAAATGTGCCCTGTTGCTGTTTATAAGCAGCTTGGGCCAAAGCGATCTGCTGGATTTGCAACCAAGCCAACTGTCTTTGGACTTGATACTGCTGAAACTGCCATTGAGGTAATGCCAAACTGACTAGCAAAGCTATAATCGTTAATACTATTAACAGCTCTAGTAAACTAAAACCATTAACTTTTTTAGGGGTTGTTGTGAGTAGATTCTGCACCAAACAAGCCTCCTTTGGATAGTAGCGGCTTAACTTCCAAGTGGGCTTGTAACGCCTCATGTGACTCAGTTTGTAAATCAATTTGTAGCTTAGTCTGCTGGATCAGACTAAGCAGGGGCCAAGTCAGCACCAATATCATTATTAAGCTTAGCAATAATACCCAACCATCTGGCTTGCGGGAGACTAAAGGCATCATTACATTCACTCCAACCCTGAGCTTATGGGTCTATTACAGGGCAAACTAAGCACTACTTCTGTGGGCTGCCAGAGCTTTTCTTGGCCATTGCTTTTATCCACATACCAACCAACAGGTAAAGCATATTCGGGAGCTTGTCCTTGGATGCCAACAGCAAATCTTAAGTGCAGCATCACAGCCTGCTGGCCTTGGCTATGGTCAACATGGGCCAACCATTGCCTGACAACACAGTCATCTTCCCCAGTTACACCATAAATCACCTGTAAGGCCGCAATAGAATCAATAAAGCTGGTATAGCGACCACCAAGACGACGCTTTTGTAATTGCTGTTGCGACGCTTGCAAACGCATATCATATATCTGACACGAACCAGACTGCTGGAGATGCCAGCGCCATTGACTTTTGTCCCCCTGTAAAATGCCTGTCTGACATACCTGATCGCCTAGGTTAGCAATTGACCTAACTACAGCCTGACGCGTAACTACCATCTGACTAAGTAACTGCCACCAACTTGCGCGATGTACTAGTGCCTGTAACAACTGGCTAGCTGCCAGTAATATAGCACTGGCTAGAGCTAAACTGAGCAACACTTCCAGCAAACTAAAGCCAGATTGGAAAGTTTGTTTTGCCCTACTGACAGCCTTCATAAAGGCCAATCCATAGTTAGGCAATGCCTACTTTCACAGTTAGTTGGTATCAGTGCCCCACCCTGCCAACTGATCTGTATTTGCAAGCGCCCGCCTGAGATACAAGCACCCTGGCAGGTAAGTGAGCATTTACCTACAGGTATATATTTAGCAATATACCCTTCCCAATAAGCCCACCAAGCCTTGAGCATTTGTTGCTGATCGCATACTTGCCCACGCCAACATTGCTGGGCTTTTTTGGTTGCTGAAGATTGAGCTTGCAACCAGGCAATATGCTCCCTATAGAGGGGCAATATAGCTACCATTTGCTCAATAATAAACTGGGCTTGTTGCTGCTGATAACCATAATGCACCCTATGCCCAACAGCTAGGTAGCTAGTCATAATGCCACCCATACCAAGAGCCAAAATAGCCATGGCCATATTGACCTCCAGCAAACTAAAGCCCTGTGCCTTAGCTCTTAACATGACAAACCTCAGTACGACGACGCAAGTTACCTGAGCTCGATAAGACAATGGCCTGCCCAGCGGACAAATCTTGCCAACATAAAGACCAAGTGCCCGGCTGACCACTCGTTCCCCAAGGGGTAAAGCGCGCAAAGTTACCCCGATTAAAGGTAATCTTGACCGCATTATGTAGGGTCTGCCGATGTAAAAGACGTTCGTCATCTTGCCATAAACCATCTTTATTTTTATCGACAAAAGAGATCAGTTGCTTAGATGAGGCATCACTAGGATGGCAGTTTTCTGCGCCCGACCAGCCACAAACTGTAACCCAGTGTTTATTGATTTGGGCGCTGGCTCGGGCTTGAGTTAATTGCAATAACCAAGCTTGTTGTTGCTGTTCTAATTGTGCCTGCGCCAAGGTTTGGGACCAGTTAGGCATTAATAGACTGCCTACTAGTAGAAATACAGCCAATACGGCCAGCAATTCCACCAGAGTCCAGCCCTGAGGCAATGTTAAAGAATAAGGCAAAGGCCGGTTAGTCGCGCGCGTATAAGACAAGGCAATGAATATAGAAAACAGCATGGCAAACTCCCTTTCGCTAATGCTGTGAATCAATATAAAGAGTATAGAAGAAACTTCCTAAACTGCATGCAAGCTAGTTAATAGGAATTTATTGATAGGCGTGGCAGTGGTTATCAATCAATCTTTATGCAGACGCTGATCAATTGGCCAATCAGCATAATCAACGGCATCCATACCACCAGTATGAGTTTGCCCACCCCAATTATTAATAAAGGTATTTTGGGGATCATAAATCGCGGTTTGCTTCGCAATATCAAAGTGTCGCTGACCCCGAGGGTCTGCACCAACACCAGCAAGATATTGCCAATTACCCCAGTTGGATCCGACATCATAATCAACAAGCTGTTGCTCAAAATAAGCCGCTCCATAGCGCCAATCTAAACTTAGTTCATTGACCAAACAGCTGGCTACTATCTGCCGCCCACGATTAGACATATAGCCAGTGGCATTAAGCTGTTTCATACAGGCATTGACTAGTGGATAGGGCGTATTACCTTGGCACCAGCGTTGAAAACGCTCTGGGTAAAAACTGGTAAGGATTTTTTGTGACTTAGCGCCATCTTTGTTAAATAACTTGACGCCATATGCATGAGCAAACCACTGGAAATACTCACGCCACAGCAATTCAAAATAAATCCAATAGGTGGAGTCATTGGCCTCGACGTTAGCTTCATAGTCATTTAATCCCTGCAGAATCTGCCTAACTGAAATACTGCCATCAGCTAACCAAGGAGAAAATTTAGTTGAATACTCCCAACCCTCGAGTGCATTTCGAACTTCTTTATATGTACTGGGTAAGCGTGATCCAAAGTACTGCGACAAATGCTTTTGGGCTTGGCTGGCACCGCCCCTAAACATAGAACTTGTTTCACTTACCTCAACGGGAGGCAAATTCGGGCGTGGCCAACGCGCACCCCAAGGAGGTGGTGGCAAAGATTTTGCTGTCACCAAGCGTGTATCAATATCTAGTGGTTCTACTCGTCTTCTAAACTTTGAGAAGCTACCGGGCAAATCCTCGAGGCCAAAAGGTAATGATGATGCGGCAAATATGGTATGGGTAGCCGCTTCTTCAAAGTGCAGCATTTGATAGCGTTGTTGCAGTAGCTGCCAATGTTTATTTTCATAAAAACCAGCATTTTGGCTGCGAAAAATAGCATCAACCTTATATTGCCCGATTAAAGCTCCTAGGCCATCTAAGGGTGCATCAAAAACAATCAGTAGTTTTTGTCCTAGGGCATTAAGGGATTTTTCAAGATCAACCAATGATGCGTATAAAAACGACCATCGATACTGGCCCATGGTTTTTTGGCCATAGCGATTAGGGGTAAACCAAGCTGGATCAACTAGATATACACACAACAATTGTTGGGTTTGCTCAGCAGCCTGTAACAAGGCGCGATTGTCTTCAATACGCAGGTCATTAGTGAACCAGTAGAGACCAGTATGAAAGCCTGTTGGCTTATGGTTACTTTGATCAAGCATTCTTAACTATACTCTTTTGGCAATGGTCACAGCTAAAGCCGAACCACAACCAACTACTGCACACCACAACTTAGCTAGGGGGCCATTGGGCATAAGTCTGCCTTCGGCATCATCACGATGATGTTGCTCTTCAGCCTGCAACTGCTCAAGGATAGGCAGTAAAGCTTGCTCTTGTTGATTGCCATGTGTTTGGAGATAGTTAATTTGCTGGGCGTAGTGTTTAACAACAAAGGTTTCTACAGCCGCAATGGTAATAAATAGGACTTTCTTACCCATTAAGGCAGACAGGGCACCAAGTATAAATCCAGACAACTTCCATAAGGCAATAAGCTTGCTATGTTGGTTAGTTGGCAACCACTGATCGAAGAAATATAAATGTTGGATTTCAGTGGCCAAGTGATTGTGGGCAAAATTTCTTACGCGAGCATCCCGCGTCACCGCAAGTACGCCTTTATAAATATACACAGCGCCCATTTCACCGGCATGGTCTGAACGCAGTTCACGCAGCATAAATCGCGAGAACGATTGCTTAGCAAAGCTGGGAGCAACAATATCACCAAAAGACTGCATCAGTAATGAAACCTGTTTAATAGAATTATACTAAAGCGTTACTTACATTTAATTAGATTCATTGTTTGATGAATCAATTAATATAAACGCTTGAGAGTTAAACAGGTCATTACCAAAAAGACTATCAAATTTTCAAAAATTTACTCTTTGGGTTATGTAGAATAAGGTTCTGCAACCACAAACTTAAATTACTGTTATATACCATAGATTGGATACAGAGCTATAAAACCTCTGCAATGTTGATAATTTCCACTTCAAACTGTAAGGTCATCCCTGCCAAAGGGTGGTTGAAATCGACTATAACTTCATCACCTTCGAGGCTTTTTACTACCCCAGGTAACTCGCCATTGGCGGCATCGGCAAAGCTAAATACCAGACCCGGCTCTAACACCATATCGGCGCCAAATTGATGCCGTTTAACGGTTTGTAGATTATTATCATTACGTTGGCCAAAGGCCTTTTCAGGAGGCATGGTAAAGGTTTCTCTATCACCTACTTTTAGGCCCATTAAACAAGCTTCAAAGTCGGGTAATAAGTTGCCATCGCCAATATTTAATTTGGCGGGTTGCTTGCCAAAGGTAGAATCAATTTCGTTACCATTATCGGTACGCAAAGCAAAATGTAAGGTAACTTGTGAGGTATTGGTAATCATAGAATTTATCGCTTTAAGGTTGTTCTGCTCTATTGAGCCACATATCCAGTAACAGTGCCGCGGCACCCAAACAGATTAAGGTATCGGCCAGATTAAACGCCGGAAAATAATAGGGATGCCAATAGAATAATAGATAGTCCACAACATAACCGTTGACTATGCGTTCAGTAAGATTGCCCAAGGCACCAGCCAATAAAGCAATCAACCCATAGGCTAAAATCTTTTGGTTTATGGGTGTACGGCGCAGCCAGTGGACTAACCAACCAGCCACTAGAATACCAATAAGGCTAAAAAACCAACGTTGCCAACCGCCTTGGTCGGCTAAAAAGCTAAATGCCGCACCGCGGTTATGCAATAGAGTCAAATCAAAGATGGGCATCAGGTTTATGCGCTCAGCATAGGCCAATTGGCTACTCACCCAAAACTTAAGCAGCAGATCGGTGCCCCAAAGTATAGGTACCCACCACCATAGGCGTTGCCAAGCCGTGGGGCCATCTACCCTATTATTAGGCAAATTGACGCGCCTCGCCTGCGCCGTCGACATTGTCTACACAACGACCACATAAGTCTGGGTGATCTGCATGCTGACCCACATCTTCACGATGATGCCAGCAGCGTTCACACTTAGTATGGTTGGACGCTGCAATAGACACTTTTAAGCCTGCCAAATCTGTAGCTTCACCGGCATTACTTACCTGCAGATCAGCGCGTGAGGTAAGCAAGACAAAACGTAACTCATCACCTAGCTGTGACAATAGTGCAAACAGCTTATCGTCTGTATGCAAGGTAACTTCAGCCGTCAACGAGCTACCAATCACGCCTTCGTTACGCTTGCTTTCCAGAGCCTTATTGACCGCCTGTTTAACGGTCATCATTTGCTCCCAGAATTCAGCACCCAGTTTAGTTTCTGTTGGTGTTGGGAAGTTATACCAAGTTTCCAATTGCACGGAAGCAGCCCGCTCACCAGGAATAAAGTCCCAAATTTCGTCGGCAGTAAAACTTAATATAGGCGCTACCCAACGGGCGATGGCCTCAATTAAGTGATACATGGCCGTTTGGCAGGAACGTCGTGGCAAGCCATCAGCCGCACAGGTATATTGACGGTCTTTAATAATATCCAGATAAAAACCACCCAAATCTTGGGAACAGAAATGGGTTAGTTGCTGATACACAGAATGGAAATTATAGGCATGATAACCATCTTCAATATCTTTCTGTACCTGTGATGCACGCTCTAGTACCCACTGATCTAAAGCCAGCATATCTTCCACTGGTACTAAATCCGTGGCTGGATCAAAGCCATTTAAGTTACTTAACAGGAAGCGCGCCGTATTACGAATACGGCGATAAGCATCGGCGGTACGCTTAAGAATTTCATCAGATACCGCCATTTCCGCACTAAAGTCTGTGGCAGCGACCCAGAGGCGAATAATATCAGCACCTAAGGTATTACATACCTTTTGGGGTGACATAACATTGCCTAAGGATTTGGACATCTTGCGGCCATCCCCATCCACAGTAAAGCCATGGGTTAATACGCCTTTATATGGCGCCACACCATGCATAGCAATGGAGGTTTTCAGGGAGGACTGGAACCAGCCTCGGTGCTGATCCGAACCTTCTAGATAGAGGTCAGCTGGGAAGCGCAGTTCTGGACGTTGGGCTAACACGGCATAGTGGGTTGAGCCAGAGTCAAACCAGACATCCATGGTATCCGTAACTTTTACATAATCATCAGCTTCAGCGCCCAGTAGTTCACTGGCTTCTAAGGCAAACCAAGCATCAATACCCTGTTCTTCCACCCGTTTGGCTACTGATTCAAATAGCTCAGCTGTGCGTGGATGCAATTCTTGCGTTTCACGATGAATAAATAAGGTAATCGGCACACCCCAAGTACGCTGGCGTGATACACACCAATCGGGACTAGCAGATAACATACCGGCAATACGGGCTTCGCCCCATTCTGGGTGCCAGCTTACCCCTTTTACAGCCTCTAGTGCCTGCTCCAATAAGCCATTTTCTGACATGGAGATAAACCACTGTGGCGTAGCACGATAGATAAGCGGGGTTTTGGTACGCCAACAATGGGCGTAGCTATGGGTAATCTGTTTGGCGTGTAGTAATGCGCCATTGGTTTGCAGACGCTCAATAATAGGCCCGTCAACCTTATACACATGCTGACCAGCAAATTCATCGGCACCTGAAGTAAAGACACCATGATCATCGACCAAATTTAAGGTACCAATGCCGTAGGCGCGGCCAACATTAAAGTCATCGACACCATGATCAGGCGCCGTATGCACACAGCCAGTACCAGCATCAGTGGTCACATGGTCGCCCAAAATAACAGGCACCTGGCGACTAGCAATAAAGGGGTGTTGTAAGGCAAGATTTTCTAGGGCTTGGCCTTTGACCTTAGCTACCACAATAAAGTCTTCCATACCATAACGCTGCAGGGCTTCCTCATGCAACGCCTCAGCCATAATGATTTGTTCTTGCCCAGTATTAACTACCACATAGTCAAGCTCAGGGTGCACACTGACGGCTTGACTAGACGGCAAGGTCCAAGGGGTTGTGGTCCAAATAGCGATGGCGGTGGGTAAAGCCACAGGACAGCCTAAAGCCGCTTGCCAAGCGTCCCCATCGACAATGCTATAACGCACATCAATGGCCATCGATTTTTTATCTTGGTACTCCACTTCTGCTTCCGCCAAGGCTGAAGCACCAACAACACTCCAATAGACTGGCTTATAGCCCTTAACAAGATGCCCATTAGCAACAATTTTGCCCAAGGAGCGGATAATATTGGCCTCAGTTTCAAAGCGCATGGTTAAGTAGGGGTTATCCCAGTCACCAATAATACCCAAACGCACAAAATCAGCCATCTGACCTTGTACCTGTTTACTGGCATACTTACGACATTCGGCACGGAAGTCACTGTAACTTACTTTACTACCCGCTTTACCAATTTTTTGCTCAACCTTATGTTCAATAGGTAAACCATGGCAATCCCAACCGGGTACATAAGGTGCGTCATAACCACTTAGGGTTTTGGACTTAACAATAATATCCTTTAGCACCTTGTTAACGGCGTGACCAATATGAATATCACCATTGGCGTAGGGAGGACCATCATGCAAAATAAACTGCTCACGACCCTGACCAACTGCACGTAGTTGCTTATATAAATCCATTTCTTGCCAACGCTTTAACATGGCTGGTTCACGCTGGGCTAAATTGCCGCGCATCGGGAACTCAGTGTGGGGCAAATTCAGGGTTGCTTTATGGTCACTCATGGGCCTTCACTATTTTCTATTAACTAATGTTCAGTAGCCGCGAAATACGCTTTCGCCGCAGCAATATCTTGTTTGATTTGCTGCTGTAATGCAGCCAAATCAGCAAACTTTTGTTCTGCCCGAATAAAGTGGCAAAACTCTACCTGCAATTGTTGGCCATAAAGGTCAGCCTGCAGGTCAAATATATGGACTTCCAACTGCGGCTTAAATCCCGACAAGGTTGGGCGATAGCCTATATTAGCTACCCCTGTATACACCTTATCCTGCAAGCCTAGTATTCGGGTAGCATAAACACCTTGTAATGCTGGTTGTTTATTCTGCAACCGAATATTAGCCGTTGGCACACCGATAGTGCGCCCAAGCTGCTGACCTTTTGCCACCTTACCAGTAATATCAAAAGGCCTACCGAGAAGCTCTGCCGCCTTAGCCAAATCATGACTTTGCAGGGCTTGGCGAATTGCCGTACTCGATACTCTATCCCCAGCATAACAACAACTGGGAGTGCTTTCCACGCTAAACCCATGGGTCGCGCCTGCTTGCTGTAGTAAAGCAAAATCGCCTTGGCGTTGGCGACCAAAACGGAAGTCATCTCCGACCACAAAATGCGCTACACCCAAGCCATCCACCAGTAACTGCTGAATAAACTCCATAGCAGTTAAATTCTGTAACCGTGCGTTAAAGGGTAAGCACACTACGCGGTCAATACCTAGATCACGCAACAAACGAATTTTTTCCCGAAACCGGGTAATGCGTTTAGGTGCTTTATCCGGGGCAACAAACTCTAATGGCTGAGGCTCAAATAGAATCACAATGCTAGGCAACTGGCGTTGTTTTGCCTGTTCCCTAACCAGTGATAAAACCTGTTGATGGCCCAAATGCACACCGTCAAAATTACCAATAGTGGCTACACAGCCACGATGGTAATCTCGCAAGTTATAAAGGCCACGAATTATTTCCATAATGGCTGGGCACTCAGCTAATTATAAATTCATATAACGGTTATCGACAAAGCTCGCCATTATATACTTAAAGCCCCACAGGACGCGACCTACAGACAGGAAAAATAGAATAAATTATTTGTCTACAGGGCCCTGTAAATGATGTTTCCGCACACCACACAGCAATAACACCAACAGATAGCAAACCAAACCACCCAGCACCAGCAAACCCAGGTGCTCAATTCGTTGCCACATAGACCACTCAAGCCAGCTTAAAACTGAGCCCCGTAGCCATAATAAGAGTGCTAAAAGGCAGCCATTGGCAACCCCCAAACGTAACCACCAAATGCCCCAACCTGCTGTTGGCAGCCAAATACCTTGGCGCTTTAACCCCCAACCCAATAAGCCAGCATTTAAAAAGGCCGACAAGGTCGTGGCCATGGCCAAACCCACATGCTTAAAGTGCCAAATTAGTGCTAAATTAAACACCATATTGGCGGCCATAGCCCAGATGCCATAACGCACAGGAGTTTTCATATCTTGGCGGGCAAAGTAGCCCGGCGCAAACACTTTAATCAGCATAAAGGCCAATAGCCCTAGGGCATAGGCTCTTAAGCTAGCTGCACTGAGTAAAATATCCCGATCTTGCATAGCGCCATAATGAAATAGTGTGGCCAGAAGTGGTTCTGCTAATACCCATAGTGCTAAGGCCGCTGGCACACCGATCAGTAGGATCATTCTTACTGCCCAATCTAGAGTAGCAGTAAACGCCTGCGTATCTTGGGCGGCATGCTGGCGTGATAAACCGGGTAAAATTACCGTAGCAATAGCAATACCAAATACACCTAGAGGTAATTCCATCAAGCGATCAGAATAATACAGCCAAGATACACTGCCTGGTTGAAGCAGGGATGCTAATAAGGTATCCAACAATAAATTTATCTGCGCTACCGATACCCCAAATAGAGCGGGCAGCATCAGTTTCATAACTTGTTTAACGCGACTATCAGCAAAGCCAATTTGCGGCCTAACCAGTAAGCCTAAACGGCCTACAAAGGGCAGCTGTAACAATAGTTGCAGGCCACCTGCTACTAATACACCCCAAGCCAAAGCTGTAATGGGCATAGCTAACTTTGGCGCTAGCCACCAAGCCGCACCAATCAGACTGAGATTAAGTAATACAGGGGTTAATGCAGGAATGGCAAACTGCCGAGCATGATTTAATAAACTGCCAAAAAACCCCGTCATGGAAATCAGCAGTAAATAAGGAAAGGTCAGGCGCAACATATCGGCAGTGAGGGCCATTTTTTCTGGTTGCTTAGCAAAACCAGGGGCAAACACCCAAACTAACAATGGCGCTGCTAACACAGCGACTATGGTTAGTATGGATAAAATCAACAACAAGGTACCTGATACCTTAGCAACCATATTGCGCAAAGCCTGGCGGTCTTGCTCCGCACTGACTTCTGCTAGTACTGGCACAAAAGCCTGATTAAAAGCGCCCTCAGCAAATAAACGCCGCAAAAAGTTAGGTATTTTAAAGGCCACAAAAAACGCGTCAGCAGCGTTACTGGCACCAAATACACTGGCAATAACAATATCCCGCACCAGCCCCAAAACACGGGACAACATGGTCATTGTCGCCACCACTAAACTGGATCGTACAAAGGAGTTCGATGCTCTGGTATCTGTTAAAGAAGTGTCTGAATCTGACATGCAATGGCCAAACGGCAGTTATTTAGGTTCGTTGAAGGTCATATTACCTTATTTTTGCAAAATAGCAGCCAAAAACCGTATATTTTTCATAATCAACATTGACAAAAGGTCAACGAAAAGGAATAATTTCGCACCTCTTTAAGGCATGCCTTAAAACGTAATTTATTAATTGAAAGATATAGGAGCCAGATCGTGGCAAATTCCGCTGGATCAAAGAAACGCGCTCGCCAAGCTGAAAAACGTCGCAGTCATAATGCAAGTCTGCGTTCCATGGCGCGCACCTACCTGAAAAAAGTTGTCGCTGCGATCGAAGCTGGTGATAAAGAAGCCGCTCAAGCTGCTTATGCTACTGCCGTATCCATTATGGACAAGAGTGTTAGCAAAGGTATTTTCACCAAAAATAAAGCCGCTCGTCATAAGAGTCGTTTGAACGCTAAAATTAAAGCCCTGTAATTCTTACAGTGCTAAAAAAACCGGCTAAGGCCGGTTTTTTTGTGTCTGTGCATTTATCACGCAAGCACTAGCTGACAGGCTCTTCAATAGCTTCATTGCGAGCAGGGATTTTCGACCAAAAAGCCGCCACCAAGGGGTTATTCAAACTTTTTTGTTGCACAAAGATACCCACATTGTAAGGCTCTAACTCTGGTTGCAAAGGTAAAATACGTACCCTATCCACAACTGGGCTATTGTCCAAAACAATTTTCGGCACTACCCCTACGCCTAACCCCAAACTGACCATAGTAACAATAGCCTCATTACCAGCCACCTGTGCATAAACTTGGGGCACAGTGGCAAATTGGCGAAACCAATTATCTATGCGTTTTCGAGACAAGCCTGCCTCTGGCAAAATCATAGGCACCTGTGACCAGCTTTTAGCAAAATCTTCTCTAGCAGATTCCGACTCCACCTGCATAGGTAAGGTAGTTAAGTCGTGATCATCAATGGGGGCAATAAATACCAGTGGCGATATGGTAATTGGTTTAAAGGCCAAGCCACGGGGTAAAATACCCGGATGAGCAGCGATGGACATATCTTCTTCACCTGCCTGCACCCGCTCAATGGCATGGCCGGGATCACCCGTATGAAGTTTGATTTCGATTTCTGGGAATGCCACCCGCAACTCATTAAATAAATCAAATAATAGGCTATATACGGCTGTCACCGAACAATAAAGGCTTACCTCACCATGTAAGTGGTCGCCCACTTCACTTAATTGGTTGCGCACCATGCGCCATTGGCCAATAGCCTCTCTGGCGTACTGCATAAACAGCTGACCTTCATGGGTCAATTGCACAGAGCGATTATCCCGTACAAATAGATCCACCCCCAGATCCTCTTCTAGCTGACGAATCTGTCTCGATAAAGTAGAAAGGCTTATATGTGAGACGGCACTGGCGCGACCAAAATGCAGGTTCTCGGCTAAAGCTAAAAAGTATTTAAGACTGCGAATATCCATAACCAAATAATACCATAACAACCACTAATGTTGCATATAATGAAACACTACATTGCATTTATATCAATTTACGGGATATTAGGGAAAGCGTTAAAATAGCCGAGAAAATACGTATCCTGCGTGCTATCTATTTACTAACTTTATTAGAAGAGATGTGTCAGTTATGTCTAACAACTACTTCAACACTTTACCTTTGCGTGAGCAGTTGGCGCAACTAGCCAAGTGCCGCTTTATGAATATGGACGAATTTGCCGATGGCGTTAACGCCCTGAAAGGCAAAAAAATGGTCGTTATCGGCTGTGGTGCCCAAGGCCTAAACCAAGGTCTTAACTTACGCGACTCAGGCCTAGACGTCTCTTATGCTCTGCGTGCCGAAGCCATTGCTGAAAAGCGTCAGTCTTGGAAAAATGCCACTGAAAATGGCTTTACTGTGGGTACTTATGAAGACCTAATCCCTACTGCTGACGTGGTACTAAACTTAACTCCTGACAAGCAACATACTGCCGTTGTTAATGCCGTTATGCCAATGATGAAAGAAGGCGCCTGCCTATCTTATTCCCATGGCTTTAATATCGTTGAAGAAGGTATGCAAGTGCGTGATGACCTAACGGTTATTATGGTGGCACCAAAATGCCCAGGTTCAGAAGTACGTGCTGAATATGTACGTGGTTTTGGTGTACCTACTTTGATCGCTGTACATGAAGATAATGACCCTCAAGGTGAAGGCTTAGCTCTAGCTAAGGCCTATGCTGTTGGTACGGGTGGTCATAAAGCAGGCGTATTGATGTCTTCGTTTATTGCCGAAGTAAAGTCTGACCTGATGGGTGAGCAAACCATCCTTTGTGGTATGTTACAAACTGGCTCTCTATTGTGCTTTGACAAGATGGTCGCTGAAGGCGTTGACGCTGGTTATGCTTCTAAGCTGATTCAATATGGCTGGGAAACCATCACCGAAGCACTCAAGTATGGTGGTGTTACCAATATGCTAGACCGCCTATCTAACCCTGCCAAGATCAAAGCGTTTGATCTGTCTGAAGAACTAAAAGTCATTATGCGTCCGCTGTACAACAAGCATCAGGATGACATTATGAACGGTACTTTCTCCCGTGTGATGATGGAAGACTGGGCGAACGACGACAAAAACCTACTAGGTTGGCGTGCAGAAACAGCTGAGACAGCCTTTGAAAAGACCCCAGCTGGGGATATGGATATTGCTGAGCAAGAATACTTTGATAACGGTATCTTGATGGTGGCCATGGTTAAAGCTGGTGTTGAACTAGCCTTTGAAACTATGACTGCTGCGGGCATCATTGATGAGTCGGCTTACTACGAATCGCTCCATGAAACCCCACTGATCGCCAATACCATTGCGCGTAAGAAGCTGTATGAAATGAATGCCACCATTTCTGATACCGCTGAGTATGGTTGTTACCTATATAACCACGCTTGCTTACCTTTGCTTGGCGACTTTATGAAAGATATCAAAACCGATGTAATTGGTCGTGGTTTAGACCTTGACGATACGGGTGTTGATAACGCGCGCTTGATCGAAGTTAATGCTGCCTTGCGTGCGCACCCAGTTGAAGCCATTGGTACTACCTTGCGTGGCCATATGGCTGATATGAAGAAGATTGTTTAATCATTATTAAACAGAGAAAAGCCAGGCTTAGCCTGGCTTTTTTGTTTTTCTAACCAATACTTGGGTAAGCTGGAACTAACTTTACAACTTTATGTGACCAACTATGACCATTATTCTTGATAATCTAAGCGTTGATTTTGACGAGCACTTCCAGTTGCAGTATCTAAACTGGGAAGTGCAGAGTGGCCAACACTGGGTTATTAGTGGTGGTAATGGCGCTGGCAAGTCGGCCTTAATTGCTGCCTTAACAGGTACGGGTAATATCATATCGGGTCAGATACAGGGCTTACCAGAACGAATCGGTGTGGTCTCTTTTGCTGCGCAAGAAGCATTAATTAATCAGGAACGTCAAAAGGATGATGCTGATATTTTAGATGTTATCAGCATTGGTACACCTGTGCGTAATATTATTTTTGACGATTGCTTGGATCCCCAAACAGCGCAAGAGATGATCACTAAGTTTGATTTAGACTATCTGCTGGATCGTGCTTTCCGCAAGCTATCTACAGGTGAGTCGCGGAAAGTTATGCTAGTTCGGGCCTTATCCTGCAAACCGCAACTGCTATTGTTAGACGAGCCCTTTGAGGGCTTAGATATCGATACCTTTGCCTTGCTGCAAGACTATTTGCAGGAGCTAGCTCTGCAGGTACCCATGATAATGGTACTCAACCGTTTTGATGAAATACCAGCGTTTATCACCCATATTGCTTATATGGAACAGGGGCAACTGCTCCACCAGATAGATAAGCAAGATACAGAAGCCTATAACAACCTTTATCAACTACTACATTTAAAAACCACAGCGCTATCAGTACCTGCCTGTGACCCCCTTTCAAGTATACCCAAACTAGATCCATCGCAGCCCTTGGTAAGGCTTACGGATCTGACCATAAAGTATGATGAATTTGTACTAATCGACAAATTAAACTGGACCATTGAACCCAATCAGCATTGGCAATTAAGTGGCCCCAATGGCGCTGGCAAAACAGCAGTACTTTCCATTATTACTGGCGATCATCCCCAGTGCTATAACAACGATATTTTGGTATTTGGTTTTCAGCGTGGCCAAGGTGAGAGTATCTGGCAAATCAAACAGTTTATTGGCTATGTATCCACAGCCTTGCAATGGGAATACCGCGTTCAGATTAGCTTACGTAATGTTATTATCTCGGGCTTTTACGATAGTATTGGGCTGTATAGCAAGGCGTCTGATCGACAAAAGAATATCGCAGATCAGTGGCTAGCTTTGCTGGGTATGAGCGATCGTGCTGATCAACCATTTCAGAAACTATCCTATGGTGATCAACGCTTGCTATTGATTGCTCGAGCAATGGTAAAACACCCACCTTTGCTAATCTTGGATGAGCCCTGTTTGGGTTTAGATGATATTAACCGTCAGTTGGTATTGGCGTTAATTGAAAAAATTTGTGCGGGCAGTGAAACGGCCGTTATCTATGTTAATCACCATCCGCAAGACAAGATCGCTGGCATAGAAAACTACTTAGCCCTAGCTAAAGACTAAGCCAAAACAAGATTATCGCGATGAATCAGTTCAGGCTCATTAACATAGCCTAGGGTTTCAGCAATACGTTCACTACCAAGGCCCTTAATCTGTTCAGCTTCTTGGGCATTGTAATTAATCAGGCCACGGCCAATGAGGGCACCTTGATGGTCTTTAATTTGCACCATCTCGCCACGGGAAAAATCACCGACAATCTTGGTCACCCCAACAGCCAGCAAACTCTTACCTTGCTGTTGTAGCACGGATACCGCACCGGCATCCAGCCACACTTCACCCTTCACCTGTAAATGACCCGCAAGCCATTGCTTACGCGCTACCAAGGGTTCTTGATCAGTGACAAATAATGTTCCTAACATCTCATCTTGACGCAAGCGCAACAGAATATCCGTTTCGCGGCCATTAGCCACAATGGTCTGAGTTCCAGATCGCGCTGCCAGTTCAGCGGCTTTGACCTTAGTAAGCATACCGCCACTACCTAGGGCACCACCCTCGCTGCCCGCCATAGCCTCCAAAGTTGGATCGCCGGCGCGGACTTCATGTAATAGTTCAGCATCAGCATGTTGGCGTGGGTCTTTATTACATAGACCATCTTGATCGGTAAGAATAACCAGCAGGTCAGCTTCAACTAGATTAGCTACTAAAGCACCCAGAGTGTCATTATCACCAAAACGTATTTCGTTAGTAACAACGGTGTCATTTTCGTTGACCACAGGCACTACACCATAGGAAACCAATGCTTGCAGCGTACTACGGGCATTTAGGTAGCGTTTACGATTTGATAAGTCGTCGTGGGTCAAAAGTATCTGCGCAGTAAGCTTGCCATGGCGGGCAAAATTACCCTCATAACATTGCACCAGCCCCATCTGTCCTACGGCGGCAGCCGCTTGCAGGTTATAAACTTCAGTAGGTCGCTGTTGCCAGCCCAAGCGCACCATACCCTCGGCAATAGAGCCAGAAGAGACTAGAACTAGTTCTACACCACTCGCACAAAGAGCTGCCAACTGATCAACCCAGCCAGCAATAGCTTGGGTATCCAGACCCTTGCCATCATCAGTTAGCAAGGCACTACCGATCTTGACAACCCAGCGTTGACTGGTAGCACCTAAACCACGCTGACTGCGCTTACTCATATACGTATTCAACCTCTACGTCATAATCATCGTCATCAAAGTCATCATCGACGTCGACACCTTCTTTCTCGGCCATACGTTGTTGACGACGGGCCAGCTTCAATTGCTGGACTCGCTCACGAGCTTCTTCTTCGAGGCGAGCTTTTAAATCATCCTCAGCTGCCGCAGCAGCTGGATCTTCAGCCATGCGCTCTTCCCATTCCTCGATATAATTCATCATGGCTTGGGCTAATATGTCTGTACCTGTTTTAGCGATAGCTGCAATACGGAATACGGGGCCTTGCCAATTTAGGGCATCAATCACTGCCTGACAACGCTCTTCCTGTTCTTCCGCAGGCACCATATCCAGCTTATTTAGCACCAACCAACGCTCACGTTGCGCTAAGGCAGGACTAAATTTTTCCAATTCTCGCACAATGACCTTAGCAGACTCAGCTGGCTCAACGCCATCCCAAGGCGCCATATCCACCAAGTGCAGCAATATACGTGTGCGGGATAAATGCTTTAAAAATTGAATACCCAGTCCAGCACCTTCCGCAGCACCTTCAATCAAACCGGGAATATCCGCAATCACAAAGCTACGATGTTTCTGAATCGCCACCACACCCAAGTTAGGTGTTAGGGTAGTAAATGGATAGTTAGCGACCTTAGGTTTGGCGGCCGATACAGCCCGAATAAAGGTCGACTTACCCGCATTAGGTAAACCCAATAAACCTACATCAGCCAACACTTTTAGTTCAAACCGCAAGTTACGCTTTTCACCTGGGGTACCATTACTGGTCTGACGTGGGGCGCGATTCACACTGGACTTAAAACGCGTATTGCCAAGGCCATGAAAACCACCTTGGGCCACTTTTACTTTTTGGCCGTCAACGGTTAAATCGCCTAATACTTCATCCGTATCACGATCAACAATAGTAGTACCGACGGGCACTACCAAGGTCATATCCGCACCACCTTTACCAGTGCATTCACGGCCCATACCATTCTGGCCATTTTCAGCCGTATAGCGGGGCTGAAAACGATAGTCGATCAGGGTGTTTATATTTGCATCAGCGATGACGAAAACACTACCACCATCACCACCATCGCCGCCATCGGGGCCACCTTTGGGGATGTATTTTTCACGTCTAAAGCTCAGGCAACCATTACCACCTTTGCCTGCTTCTACTATGACGTTTGCTTCATCAACGAACTTCATTAACGGCTCCGTGCCATGGGCTAACCCATGGGGGGAGGACTTGCGTCCAACGATTACAATTACGCAGCTAAAGCATACCCTAGGCTATCGCGAAAGGCTATGTCAGGATATAACCCGACTCATGACTTAATCTGCAAAAAAAAAGCCCCGTCGAACGGAGCTTTTTCACAATCCAAAGGATGTTTAGGCTGGTACGATTGACACGTAACGGCGATTCTTTGGACCTTTAACTTCGAACTTAACAGTTCCAGTAGCAGTAGCGAACAAAGTATGATCCTTGCCGCAACCTACGTTGGTGCCTGGGTGGAATGCAGTACCACGCTGACGTACCAAGATATTGCCAGCAGCAACAACTTGACCACCATAACGCTTAACGCCAAGGCGTTTACTTTCGGAATCACGTCCGTTACGAGTACTACCACCTGCTTTTTTATGAGCCATGGATTATTTCCTTCGCTTAATTAGGCACTAATGCCAGTAATCTTTACTTCTGTATACCACTGACGGTGGCCAGCTTGCTTCATGTGGTGCTTACGACGCTTGAACTTAACAATGCGTACTTTTTTGCCACGGCCATGAGACACAACCTCGGCAGACACCTTGGCACCTGCTACTACAGGCTCACCAATTTTAACGTCATCGCCATTAGCAACCAACAGAATACGATCAAAATCGATGCTGCTGCCTACTTCGGCATTTAACTTTTCTAGCTTGAGGGTTTCGCCCTCTTCTACACGGTGCTGTTTGCCACCGCTTACGACAACTGCGTACATTTTTCTCTCCAATTCGTGCTAATCCGGCTACTGAAAAAGGCCTGCTGCTAATAGCGCCCCTCTTATCACCATCCCCATTCTGGGGCTGTGTAGGTTTGCCATATGACAGGGAGCCAAATTTGGACTAGTCACAGGGGGCGAAATTATACGCAATTTGCAGCTTTGGCACAAGCCGAATAAGAATTAATTTTTATTGCCAAAAGCCCTATAAATCATTGCTAAAATCAGTCCTAATCAGCCTCGCCACTTGACATAAAGACACCACCTCACTAGCATGGCGAACTCCACTATGTGAGTAAGCATTAGCTATCATGCAAGCCGCCGATTTATACAAACCCGTTGCCGCTGATTTTAAGCTGGTCGACGAAGCCATTTTTCAACACTTGGAATCCAATGTCCCATTGGTAGAAAAAATTGGCGAATATATTATCCATAGTGGAGGCAAACGCCTGCGCCCCCTGCTTGCTTTACTCACTGCCAGAGCCTGTGGATATGCTGGTAACCAACATATTACCCTCGCTGCTGTAATTGAATTTATTCACACGGCCACCTTGTTACATGATGATGTCGTTGACACCTCCAATATGCGTCGTGGCAAACCGACAGCAAATAATAAGTGGGGCAACCCATCTAGTGTATTGGTAGGTGACTTTCTCTATTCACGTTCATTTGAGATGTTAGTGGCCATGGGTAGCTTGCCAGTAATGGAAACCCTGTCCAAGGCCACCAGCATTATTGCTGAAGGCGAAGTACTGCAGTTACTGAACGCCAAAAACCCAGATACCAGTGAAGCTGATTATTTGCATGTTATTCTTGGCAAAACTGCCATGCTCTTTGAAGCAGCCTGCAAAACCGGCGCCCAGCTAGCATCAGCACCTGCTGCAGAAGTAGAAAGCATGCGTCTATTTGGGCGTCACCTTGGCATCGCTTTTCAACTCATCGATGATCTTATGGATTATACGGGTGATGCCAAAACCATGGGCAAAAACGTTGGTGACGATCTGGCCGAGGGTAAACCAACATTGCCCCTCATACATGCTATGGCCACAGGCACTAAAGATGAACGTAGCCTGATCCGTAAAGCTATCCGCAAGGGCAGTAGTGAACAGCTGTCACAGATCCAGGAAATTATTGATCGTTGTGGATCTTTAGCCTATACCCAGCAAATGGCCGAGCAGGAAACAGCTAAAGCCATCGCTGCCCTGAATGAAATTAAGGAAAGTGAGTACAAACAAAGTCTTACTTATCTTTGCCAACTAGCCCTAGGGCGTCAAAACTAGCCCCTTCTTGAGATTAAAAGTCCCTATAAATAGCAGCATCACAAGCCAATTACTGGTATAATCGACGACTTTGATTTAGGCAATACGGAAATATTTAATGAGCAAGCCCTCTGCATTTAATCGTGACGAGCTACTATCCTGCGGCTATGGAGAAATGTTCGGCCCGGGCAATGCCCGACTGCCAGTTGGCAACATGCTGATGATGGATCGCATTACCCATATATCGGCTACTGGTGGTGAACATAGTAAGGGCGAAATTATTGCCGAACTAGATATTAACCCAGACCTATGGTTTTTTGACTGCCACTTCCCAACTGACCCAGTAATGCCAGGCTGCCTTGGTCTGGATGCTATGTGGCAGTTGGTTGGCTTTTTCCTTGGCTGGAAAGGTAACCCAGGGCGTGGTCGCGCATTGGGTGCCGGTGAAGTGAAGTTCTTTGGCCAGGTTCTACCTGATGCCAAAAAAGTTACCTACAAAATCACTATGAAGCGTTGTATTGAACGCAAATTAGTAATGGGTATTGCTGATGCCAGCATGGAAGTTGATGGCCGTGAAATCTACACCGCCAAAGACCTTCGTGTTGGTCTATTTACCAGCACTGAAGATTTTTAAGCTTAGGTTCCCATTACTAAATATACTCAGCTAGCCTAAATTTGCATATTGAGCATGGTTTAGGCTTTTGAACAACAAGAGGTTTATTATGCGACGAGTGGTCGTTACCGGTATCGGTATAGTATCTTGCTTAGGCAAGAATAAAGAAGAAGTGCTTGCCTCATTGCAGCAAGGTAAATCAGGTATTAGTCATCAGCCAGAATACGCAGAAAAAGGCTTTAAAAGCCATATTGCCGGCAGTATCGATATTGACTTTAGTGAGCTGATTGACCGTAAACTACTTCGCTTTATGGGTGAATCCGCAGCCTATTCCTACTTATCCATGCAAGAAGCCATTGCTGACGCCGGCCTAAGTGATGATCAGGTGTCTAATGTCCGCACTGGTTTGATCGCTGGTTCGGGTGGCGCATCAGCTGCCAATATCGTTGAAGCGGCCGATGGGATGCGCGAAAAAGGCCTACGTAGAGTCGGCCCCTATCGGGTTACTCGCACCATGGGTAGCACAGTATCAGCTTGTCTAGCGACCCCATTTAAGATCAAAGGTGTTAACTATTCTATTACCTCCGCCTGCTCTACCAGTGCTCACTGCATTGGTAATGCCATGGAATTGATTCAGTTGGGTAAGCAAGATGTAGTATTTGCTGGTGGCGGTGAAGAACTGCACTGGACCCAAACGGTATTATTTGATGCCATGGGCGCCCTATCAAGCAAATACAATGACACCCCGGAACAAGCTTCACGTGCCTATGATGCCAATCGTGATGGTTTTGTTATCGCCGGTGGTGGTGGCATGCTAGTTATTGAAGAGCTTGAACATGCAAAAGCTCGCGGTGCCAAAATTTATGCTGAATTAGTTGGCTATGGTGCCACTTCTGATGGCTACGATATGGTGGCTCCTTCCGGTGAGGGTGCAGCACGCTGTATGCAACAGGCCATGAGCACCATTGATAAACCCATTGATTACATCAATGCTCACGGTACTAGTACGCCAGCGGGTGACATCCAAGAACTGAAAGCAGTCAAAGAAGTATTTGGTGATAATTGTCCAAAAGTGTCGTCTACCAAATCATTGTCTGGTCACTCGTTGGGTGCGGCTGGCGTCCAAGAAGCGGTATATAGCTTATTAATGCAGCAAAATAATTTTATTGCTGCATCAGCTAATATCGACAACTTGGATGAAGGTGCTGAAGGTATGCCCGTAGTGACTGAGAAACTTGAGAATGTCGACCTAACCACGATTATGTCGAACAGTTTCGGTTTTGGTGGTACCAATGCGAGTTTAGTGTTTACTAAATACACTGACTAACTTAAGCAATACTTAAGTTAAGAAAAGACTTTCCTAAAAGGAAAGCGATCAAAGCAATCTCTATACCAAGCATTATGGTTAGAGGTTGCTTTTTTGTTTGGGGCTTAAATAACTTTTGTCTGTAGCAATATATACCGGCCAAGCATCGAGTCACAGGCGGCAGCTAACTACTGATACTAGTACTCAATCTCAGCAAGATTAGTTTCTAACCAAGTCACCATCTGGGCATGCAACTCTTGGCTAGTATCAGCCACAATGGGCGCGCCAATACGTACACTAACCACACCTGAACGCTTAACCCAGCTTTTTGCTGGCGATAAATGGCCACTGTTTTGCACAATAGGTAAAATCGGCACTCCCGCCTTATTGGCCAACATAGCAGCACCTTTGTTACAGGGCCCCAGTCGACCTGGCTTATGCCGCGTACCCTCAGGGAAGATCAGCACAGATATACCATGACTTAGACGCTCACACCCTTGCAAAGCAAGCTGCTTAAGGGCATTGGTTTTTTGTTTACGGTCAATAGCAATGGGGTTTAGCATGGCTAAAGCCCAACCAAAAAACGGGATATGCAGTAGCTCTTTTTTTAATACTGTGCTGACAGGTACACCCATAGTCAGCAAGTAAAAAGTTTCCCAGTCACCTTGATGGTTAGATGCGATAACCATAGCTTGTTGCGGATCAATATGCTCTTGGCCGGTAATCTGAAAACGCACACCACATAACCAGCGTAAGGCATAAATAACGCTTAAATTGCAGTAGCGCACAAATGAAAAGCGAAAATGGCGTGGCGCAATAGGCGCCGTTAGCACCAGCACAGCAGATGCCACAATGGAGACTAGAATCAGGAACACATAAAACAATATGGAACGTATAAATGACACCACTAACCCCCCGTTACAGGTGGGAAAAACGCCACTTCTGCTTGGCTATCAACCTGAGTATTTAGGGTGGCCATAGTTTGATTAACTGCCACTAACACTTGCTCATCTAACAAGTACTCTTGCCAGTCGGGATGACGCTCTATCAAGGTTTGCTTCAATTCTTCAACAGTGAGGGACGTTGCCTGAGATATCTGCAACTGGCCACAGTCTAGCTGCTCTTTTAGGCGCCCAAAAAATAAGATTGTTATCATTAGCTCGGGTCCACCTGCCAGTGGCCACTCTTACCGCCCATTTTTTCCAACACCCGCAGGCCAGAAATAGTCATCCCACGATCTACCGCTTTACACATATCATAAATGGTTAATGCCGCCGTTGAAGCGGCACATAAGGCTTCCATTTCCACACCAGTACGGCCATTGACTTTGCACATGCTAGTAATGCGCACCCGATTAAAATCAGCTTCTAGCTCTAGATCCACCGTCACTTTGCTAAGCATCAGGGGATGACATAGAGGAATCATATCACTACAGCGTTTGGCCGCTTGAATACCGGCAATTCGAGCAACAGCCAGCACATCACCTTTGTTATGGTCGCCACTGGCAATCAGTGCCAGTGTGGCAGGCAGCATCTCAACCAAGGCTTCAGCACGCGCTATGCGGGTGCTTGTATCCTTCGCGGATATATCCACCATTTGCGCATTTCCGGCTGTATCCAGATGGGTTAGTTTTGACATCTAGGCCTCTTTGTTTAATTCTTGTTGGCGCTTTAAAGGGTTTGCATACATAGCCAACAACTGCTCTCTCTGAGCCTTATTCAAACCAGCCATGCGCTGCTCAAGTTCTAGTTCAGCACGATGAGACTCACCTTGCAGCATAGCCATAGCCGCATGATTGGTATCATGGAACTGATAGTTATTGGCAATACTCGAATCTAGCCAATCGACTAATTCCTCTGGCGATGTGACACCCCCATATAAGGGTTTACCAAAAGCCACATGTACATTACCTTTATTGCCAACAATACCTTTGACAATACTGGAAATATCTTCAAATTCACCTTTAGTATAACTACCACCAGCCTCAACAGCTGCTAATTCTATAGCTTTAGACTGATCACAAGGGTCATATTGGTATGAGATAGAGACAGGGACAATATGCAAACTATCAATATAATCAGCATAAGACTGACCTGATTTCTTTTTACACATATAGAGCATTTTCATAACCGCAGGATCAGATGCATCCACTCCATTCTTCGCCCGACCTTCACGCTGGGCAATCCAGATATTGTGCCCCGTATGCACAGACTCATCAATATAACTGGATAGGTCTAAGTAGGCTTTCATTTTTTCCCGCACACCCTGAGCCGAGCGTTTTACCACAAAGCTTTTATTGAGCCGCATAATGTCGCTAACGTAGCTTTTCTTCAGCAAATTATCACCTAAAGCAATGCGCACAGTATCTAGGTTATGGGTGTATAAACCCCAATTAACCAAGGCAGGGTCCATGGCAATATCACGGTGGTTAGAAATAAATAGGTAAGCTTTATCAGACGCTAAGTGCTCAACACCACTATAGGTTAGTTGGTTAATACTAGTGCTGATCATACGTTGCATATATTTAGCCACGACCAGTTGCCAACTATGTATATCTTTTACATTTCGCAATTCACGCCCAATAGCCAGGCGTACTAAAGGGCGCAAGGCAAAACCTAAGAACTTATGCAGAGTAGGGAATTTATACCTAGTAATGGCATCCAGTAACTCTTGGTTATGCTGTAAGGCATCAACCACGACTGGAACTTCATTATCGTTATAGGGCCTTATATCGGCGTATGGGTCCGTCATAATATCTGTTTATCCACCAGTGGTGTTCATAAAGCGCAAAATCTGTGGCTCAGCTTCGAGATCAAAATGATGCTTTTCTGGTTTTTTTGGCATGGCTGCAATAATGGCTTCTTTAAGTGGTTCAATTTGCCCCTTATAAGCGCGCATAATAGGTAATAGATCCACGCCATGTTCATTACCAAGGCATAATAACAAGCGCCCCGACGCAGTGACTCGCACGCGATTACAATCAGCACAAAAATTATGGCTGTGAGGAGAGATAAAGCCTACCCTAGTCGGGCTATCTGCCATGCGGAAATAGCGTGATGGCCCTGCTGTTTGGTGAGCCATTGCATGTAAGCCATATCTTGACTCAATAATTGCCCGCACCTCATCACTAGAGCAAAAACTCAAAGCACGATTATGGCTATCAATATTACCCAAGGGCATTTCTTCAATAAAGGCTATGTCAATGTGCTTGTCACGAGCAAACTCAAGCAAGTCCAACACTTCATCTTCATTGCTGCCTTTCATCACCACAGCATTAATTTTAATACGTTGAAAACCTTGTTCGATAGCGGCATCAATACCAGCTAACACCTTATGTAGATCGCCATTGCGGGTCATGGCTTTAAAGCGCTCAGCACGCAGAGAATCCAAGCTGATATTTAACCGCTTAACCCCAGCTTCCTTAAGTATTTTGCTATAGCGTACCAACTGAGAACCATTAGTCGTCATCAACAGTTCATTAAGCCCTGGCAAGCTGCCTATATTACCCAAGCGATCCAGCAAACCTCGGCGCACTAAAGGCTCACCACCAGTTAAGCGGATGCGCTGCACCCCCAGCTCGGTAAAAGCCTTAGCCAGTAATTCGATTTCTTCAATAGACATAATCTCTGCCCGTGGCAAAAACGTCATTTCTTCAGCCATGCAATATACACAGCGAAAGTCACAACGATCTGTCACAGAGATACGCACATAATCTACTGTGCGGCCATAATCATCAATTAACTGTTTGCTCATTATTTTCTCAAACAACCCGCTTTAGCAAATGCTTGGTGTAATCAATTGGCGCGAAGGCATCACTACCAGACACAAAATCGGCCGCCATTATAACTTGATCAATAGGCTTTGTCCTAAACCTACTGTTTAGCTTAATCTAACTCCGCCAAACTATTAATGACTTTAACCAGCCCAGCGCGCCATGGCCGCTGGCGAATACCAAAAGTGGCTAATATTTTATAACAATCCATTACAGTATTAGCGGGTCTAGGGGCTCTAGCCTGCCAGTCATCACTTGCCACGGCAACAATTTTTTCTGCCACAATATCTGGCTGCTGTTTTACCGCTGCTAAAATAGCCTCAGCAAAGCCTTTCCAAGTGACTGCTTCAGCGCCACTGTAGTGATAAGTACCCCAGACTTCTATACCACAGTCAATTTGTTGCACCATAGCTAATAATACGCGCGCCACATCATAGGCATCGGTAGGACAACCAATCTGGTCATCAACAGCTTTTACCTCTTTTTCCTCACGCATTTGGTGCAACGAGCGAAGCACATAATTATTGCCTCTCGAGCTAAAAATCCAGCCTACGCGCAGGATAATATGCTGTTCACAATGCTTTCGAATCTGCTCTTCGCCAGCTAATTTGCTATGACCAAAAATATTGATGGGATTTACCGGCATCATTTCATTAATGGGTAGCTTACCTTCGCCATCAAATACATAATCCGTTGAAAGGTGCATCAGAGTAACCCCAAAATTGCTACAAGCAGTTGCCAAATTGGCGGCGCCATCACAGTTGATGCGATAAGCATCTTCGGGGTTAGATTCAGCTAAATCGACAACCGAATAGCTAGCACAATTAATGACATATTTAGGGCGGTGTTCCATTACTATCTTGTTAATTTGATCCAAATCAGCAAGATCAAGGTCGTCAATATCATACCAAACGACGGCAAAGCCCATTTTCTCAGCGCGTTGGCATAATGCTGCACCCACTTGACCCATACCACCAGTCACTAAAATCTTAATCAAAGTAAAAACTCACCGTAGCAAAAAATAAATGTTGTAAATAGCAGCATTCTCTTAGGCTGAAGTTAGGGCCAGAGCCCTTAAAAAATCAAAGCTAATAATCAGTGCTATACCTGATTATTCACCCACTGCCAAAACTAAATATGAGCTTTATATTATCACACTCATGTCGGCCTGGTGGCTATTTTAGTTGCATTATTAAGTAGTTACAGAATAAAAATGCTGACCAAAAAGACCATACAATCTATGCATTCAAAATACAGACATTAAATCTAATTAAGGATTCAGTTTTGCCTAGGGCATAACCACCCTTAAGGCCAAAATGAGCAAAGCAACACCTGTCACCCGATTAATCAGCTGACCACGCTTTTGCATGGCATCGTACATGCGATCTTGAGACAGGATCACAACCACTAAGGTATACCAAAGTCCGTCCACAAGGGTTGCTGTCATAACCATAATAATTTGATCACTTAGACTGGGATCTTGTGAAATAAATTGTGAGAAAAGTGCCAAAAAGAAGATAGCAATTTTTGGATTCAGAATGGAGATCATACCGCCTTCGATACCAGCTTGCATGATCGTCGCTTGGCCTGCTTTACCCACCTCGAGGCTACCTTGCCTGCCTGCCATCAAGGCTTTGATACCAATCCATGCCAGATAGGCCGCACCTAACCAAGTAATAATATTAAATAAAGACGCAGAGTTAGCCACAATTACAGCCAAACCTGATACCGTAGCCATGGCCCAAAGGCAAATACCAGTGGCATGAAACCAGCTAGCAGCAAGTCCATGACCTCGTCCATTGCTAATGGTTTGTTTGAGCACCACCACTACACTTGGTCCAGGCGACATAGCACCCAAGCAACAAATTGCCAAAAAAGTAAACCATGTGGTTAGGGTCATGGGAAATCACCATTACTTGATGTAAGAAAGATAGTGAGGGCACAAAGACTAAGCTAATGACAAAGTTAAGCTAGATCACAGTATGGGCTCCATAGTGGCGCAAGAAGGTTGCCCAGTCAACTTGCAGATGTGTTACCCCTAGGACTTAGTATTTCAGCCCTATAAAAAAGCCCAGCAACTAGGCTGGGCTTATTATTAATGAGTGACTGTCGGCGTTACCGACTAGAATGGAATATCATCATCAAAATCACTATCAAAACCGCCTGGCTGTTGCGCTGGCTGCTGCGGCACACTGGCTGGCTGAGAAGCGCCCCCAGCTGGGGCCTGCTGATAGTTTTGCTGAGGAGCTGCCTGTGGTTGGAAACCACCACCTTGTTGAGCTGCACCCTGACGGCTGTCTAGCATTTGCATTTCGGAAGCAACAATTTCAGTAGTATAGCGTTTGACGCCATCTTGTTCCCACTGACGAGTGCGCAAGGCACCTTCTACATATAACTTGGAACCTTTACGTACATATTCACCAGCAATTTCAGCTAAGCGATTAAAAAACACCACCCGATGCCATTCAGTACGTTCTTGTGGTTGCCCCGTTTGCTTGTCTTTCCAAGATTCAGACGTCGCTAATGTTAAATTAGTGACGGCGCCACCCGATGGCATATAACGTACTTCCGGATCTCCACCGACGTTACCCACCAAAATGACTTTATTTACACCTCGTGCCATAGTATTTCTCCTACCGTATAGTTAGTTTAGCTGCTGTATGTCTTTATGACCAAAACGAGATCTTTCTAGACATTAAGTCATGTCTGACAAAGATAGGGAATTATATACCTATAAGGGTCTATTTGAGAACCGGTTTTTTAGCAGCAAGCAGACTTATTATAGTTACTTATTTTTACACTTTAGTCTTTGCTTATATGACTAACAAAACCCTATAATGGTAGGTTTGCAATCTAGCTCTAGAACAAGCATGGATACAATACTAGTCCGTGGTGCACGCACCCACAATTTAAAGAATATTGATCTCGACATTCCTCGTGATAAGTTGGTTGTTATCACCGGTCTTTCTGGTTCTGGTAAATCTTCCCTGGCCTTTGACACCCTTTATGCAGAGGGTCAACGTCGCTATGTAGAATCCCTCTCAACTTACGCTAGACAGTTTCTCTCGATGATGGAAAAGCCAGACCTTGATCATATTGAAGGTCTGTCCCCTGCTATCTCCATTGAGCAAAAATCAACGTCTCATAATCCTCGCTCAACGGTGGGCACCATTACCGAGATTTATGATTATTTGCGTCTACTATTCGCCCGTGCCGGTGAACCTCGTTGCCCTGATCATGATTTGCCCTTAGCCGCGCAAACCATTAGTCAGATGGTTGATCAAGTACTCGCTTTACCAGAAGACCAGCGACTGATGCTGCTTGCTCCGGTTGTTCAAAACCGTAAGGGTGAGCACTTACACACCTTAGATCAACTTAGAGGACAGGGCTTTATAAGGGCACGCATTGATAACCGCTTATATGATCTAGATGACCCACCCGAACTAGAGAAAAATAAAAAGCATACTATTGAAGTTGTGGTAGATCGCTTTAAGGTCAAACCCGGTATCGAACTACGCCTTGCTGAGTCTTTTGAGACGGCTCTCGAGCTTACTGATGGCTTGGCTAAAGTGGTGTCTATGGATGATGATAAAGCGGAAGCGATTGTCTTTTCTTCACGTTTTGCTTGCCCTGAATGTGGTTATGCGATTAGCGAGCTGGAGCCGCGTTTATTCTCTTTCAATAACCCCACGGGGGCTTGTCCTACTTGCGACGGCTTAGGCGTGCGTCAATATTTTGACCCTAACAAGGTAGTGCAGCAACCCTTAAATAGTCTGGCTGAAGGTGCAATCCGTGGTTGGGATCGGCGTTCCATGTATTACTTTGGCTTACTTAGAGCCATGGGTAAGCACTATGGCTTTACTACGGATACACCTTGGCAAGATCTACCCGACAATATCCAACAACTGATTTTGTATGGTACGGGTAATACTGAGATTGAATTTAACTACATCAATGATCGTGGTGACAAGATTGCTCGTAAACACCCATTTGAGGGTGTGATTAATAATATGCAACGCCGCTATCGCGAAACCGAATCCAATATGGTGCGTGAAGAGCTAGGTAAATATTTAAATATGCAACCTTGCCCCTCATGTAATGGCTCACGCCTGCGTCAAGAAGCCCGTCATGTGTTTATCGATGGCTTAAACTTACCCCAAGTTACCCATAAGGCCGTAGGTGAAAGTGCTGCCTATTTTGCAGATTTGCATCTGCCCGGTAAACAAGGTCAAATTGCCGAAAAAATACTCAAAGAAATCCGCTTACGTTTGGATTTTCTTGTTAATGTTGGTCTCGACTATCTTACCTTGGATCGTAATGCTGACACTCTTTCCGGTGGTGAAGCCCAGCGTATTCGCCTTGCTAGCCAAATTGGCGCTGGCTTAGTTGGGGTTATGTATATCTTAGACGAACCCTCTATTGGACTGCACCAACGGGATAACGAACGCTTGCTTAAAACCCTAATCCATTTACGTGATCTGGGTAACTCTGTCATCGTAGTTGAACATGATGAAGAGGCCGTAAGGCTTGCTGATCATGTGATTGATATTGGTCCAGGTGCTGGTGTGCATGGTGGCCAAGTTGTTGCCCAAGGCACGCCAGAGGCAGTTATGTCTAACCCTGACTCCCTTACGGGTCAGTACCTTAGTGGATCTCGTTGTATACCTGTTCCGAAACAACGCCATAAGCCCAAAGCAGGCAGCTGGTTAGAGGTTATTGGCGCTAATGGTAATAACCTACAAAATGTCCATGCCAAAATACCCACAGGCCTGATGACCTGTGTTACTGGTGTTTCTGGCTCAGGCAAGTCGACTCTGATCAATAGTACTCTTTACCCCCTTGCCGCTACCCAGCTTAATAAAGCTACTACTCTGGAAGCGGCCGCCCATGAAAAAATGGTTGGCTTAGATTTATTAGACAAGGTCGTTGATATTGACCAAAGTCCAATTGGTCGTACCCCACGCTCTAATCCTGCCACTTATACCGGTATCTTTACGCCCATCAGGGAGCTATTTGCTGGCACCCAAGAGGCGCGCTCCAGAGGTTATAAACCTGGCCGCTTTAGCTTTAATGTGAAGGGTGGACGTTGTGAGGCCTGTCAGGGTGATGGGGTTATTAAAGTCGAAATGCATTTCTTACCTGATATGTATGTTCCCTGTGATGTGTGTCGGGGTAAACGCTATAACCGTGAAACCCTGGAAATCCAATATAAGGGTAAGAATATCACCGAAGTGTTGGAAATGACCGTTGAAGATGCCGTGGCGTTTTTTGATGCCATACCGATGATTAAACGGCGCCTGCAAACACTAATGGATGTAGGGCTAAGTTATATTTGTCTGGGCCAGAATGCGACCACCTTATCTGGTGGTGAAGCTCAACGAGTCAAACTTTCTCGCGAACTATCTAAGCGCGATACGGGTAAAACCCTGTATATACTTGATGAGCCAACCACGGGTTTGCACTTTTATGATATTCAGCAGTTGCTCAGTGTATTACACCGTTTACGTGATCATGGCAACACAGTAGTGGTTATCGAACATAATCTAGATGTTATCAAGACCGCCGACTGGATTATCGATTTAGGCCCTGAAGGGGGTAACAAAGGTGGTCAGATTATTGCCTCTGGTACGCCAGAAGAAGTAGCCAGTAATGCGCAATCCCATACTGGGCGTTTTATTAAGCCAATGTTATAAAGAGCAATAAATAGCAGACACAAAAAAGCCCGGTATTAACCGGGCTTTTTAATATTTATAACTTACTCTTCTTCAGAAGCGACTGGACGATCGACCAGTTCTACGTAAGCCATTGGGGCGTTATCACCTGGACGGAAACCGCATTTCATAATACGGATATAGCCGCCTGGACGAGTAGCATAACGTGGACCCAGTTCGTTAAACAGTTTACCTACGGCTTCTTTGCTACGAGTACGAGCAAAAGCTAAGCGACGATTGGCAACGCTGTCTTCCTTGGCTAGAGTGATCAGTGGCTCAGCCACACGACGCAGTTCCTTAGCTTTGGGAAGGGTGGTTTTAATCAATTCGTGCTCAAACAAAGAGCAAGACATGTTCTTGAACATGGCTTGACGATGCGAGCTAGTACGATTTAAATGACGACCACTTTTACGATGACGCATTGTATTTTCCTTATCAAACTATGTTTGATGTATTATCCGATTAAGACTGTTGTGTACCCTTGAGAATGGCAGGCGGCCAGTTCTCAAGACGCATGCCCAGTGACAAACCACGGGACGCCAACACGTCTTTAATTTCGGTTAGAGACTTCTTACCCAGATTCGGTGTCTTCAACAACTCAACTTCGGTGCGCTGAATCAGATCACCAATAAAGTTAAGGTTCTCTGCCTTCAGACAGTTCGCCGAACGTACAGTTAGTTCCAGATCATCCACTGGACGGAGTAGGATTGGATCTACTTCTGGCTCATCTGCTTTCGCTTCAGGTTCAGCATCGTTTTCTAGAGCGACGAAAACCGCAATTTGACGTTGCAAAATAGTAGCTGCACTGCGGATAGCTTCTTCTGGGTCCAGAGTACCATTGGTCTCCAAATCCAAAACTAGCTTATCTAAGTTAGTGCGCTGCTCAACACGAGCACTCTCAACAGTGTACGCAACACGGCGTACTGGACTGAAGGAAGCATCTAGTTGTAGCTTGCCAATAGCACGGGTTTCATCTTCAGACTGGAAACGAGCATCAGCTGGCTCATAACCTGTGCCAGAGCGAACAGTTAGTTGCATCTCTAGCTTGGTTTCAGCATTCAGATGGGCAATCACGTGATCTGGGTTAGCCACTTCAATATCGTGACTTAACTGGATGTCAGCGGCAGTGATAGCACCTGGACCCTGCTTAGACAAGGTCAGGACAGCTTCATCGCCTTCATGCATTGTAATAGCGACACCTTTCAGGTTAAGCAGGATTTCGATAACGTCTTCCTGTACACCCTCGATGGCGCTATATTCATGCTCAACACCACTAATTTCTACGTCAACGATGGCCGCGCCCGTCATAGAAGACAGTAAAATACGGCGCAGTGCGTTACCCAAAGTATGGCCAAAGCCACGCTCTAGAGGTTCCAAGATAATCTTGGAGCGGGTATCACTTACACGTTGCACTTCAATGTTGCGCGGAGTTAGTATATCGTTGGTTGCAGTCATGGACTCACCTATTAGTTGTGCACTGAGGTCAATTATTACTTAGAGTACAATTCAACAATCAGTTGCTCATTAATCTCGGCAGACAGTTCACTACGCTCTGGCGCACTCTTAAAAGTACCTTCCAATTTACCAGCGTCTACGTCAACCCACTCACAAACAGCACGCTGTGCGGCTAGTTCAAGAGCATTCTTGATGCGTAGTTGTGATTTTGCCTTCTCACGGATAGAGATAACATCTCCCGCTTCTACTTTGTAGGAAGGGATGTTAACTGTTTTACCATTTACCAGAATGCTCTTGTGAGAGACAATCTGACGAGCTTCAGCGCGTGTTGCACCAAAACCCATACGGTAAACAACGTTATCCAAACGAGATTCCAGCAGAGCTAACAGATTAGTACCTGTAGCGCCTTTCAAACGATCAGCTTCCTTGTAATAGTTACGGAATTGACGCTCAAGTACGCCGTACATACGACGAACTTTTTGCTTCTCACGTAACTGAGTGCCAAATTCAGACAGACGACCACGACGTGCGCCGTGAACACCTGGTGCTGTTTCTGCTTTACATTTTGAGTCTAACGCCCGAACGCCGCTCTTGAGGAACAAATCTGTTCCTTCACGTCGAGACAGCTTGCAAACGGGACCTATATATCTTGCCATTTGTTCGTTACCTCTCTATACGCGACGTTTCTTAGGTGGACGACAGCCGTTATGTGGAATTGGCGTCACATCGGTAATGTTAGCAACTTTCAGACCACATGCATTTAATGCACGTACCGCAGATTCGCGGCCGGGTCCTGGGCCCTTAACAAATACGTCAATATTCTTCAAACCATATTCCATCGCTGCCTTACCAGCACGCTCAGCAGCAACCTGCGCTGCAAATGGAGTGCTCTTGCGGGAACCGCGGAAACCAGAACCACCAGCTGTTGCCCAGCTTAAGGTGTTGCCCTGGCGATCGGTCAAGGTAACAATCGTGTTGTTAAATGAAGCGTGGATGTGGGCTAACCCATCAGCCACCTGCTTTTTAACTTTTTTACGTGTACGAGTACCTGGCTTAGCCATGTTGATATCCTGTACTAAAGCTTATTTACGGATAGGCTTTTTAGGGCCTTTACGGGTGCGTGCATTGGTCTTGGTGCGCTGGCCACGTAGCGGTAAGCTACGACGGTGACGCAGACCGCGATAACAGCCCAAATCCATTAAACGCTTGATGTTCATGGAGATTTCACGACGCAAGTCACCTTCGACATTCATCTTGGCGACAAGGTTACGAATCTCATCCAATTTTTCTTCGCTCAAATCGCGAATCTTAGTGCTTTCCTCGATGCCAAGGTCAGCGCAGATTTGCTGAGCTGTGGGACGGCCAATACCGAAAATATAAGTCAGCGAGATAACCGCGTGCTTATTATCTGGGATATTGACACCAGCAATACGAGCCATTCAAATCACTCCGTTCGACCCGCCAGAAGCGGGACGTATAATATTCACATCACATAGAAAGGCGCGAAATTATAGTGGTTTTTATATAAATATTCAACCACCCACATTTTCCCGCCAGCCTGACGTCTTAGCTTAGCCTTGGCGTTGCTTATGACGTGGTTCAACTTTACAGATAACCCGTACTGAACCATTGCGACGTACGATTTTACAGTTACGGCAAATTTTCTTAACAGATGCACGTACTTTCATTTCGAACTCCTTTTGCGGGATAGCTTAGCCCATGAGGCCGCTATTACCCTTCAAATTCGACTTTTTCATCAGGGAACTATATTGGTTGGACATCAAATGTGATTGTACTTGGGACATGAAATCCATGACCACAACTACGACAATCAACAACGATGTACCACCAAAGTAAAACGGCACGTTCCATGCAACTACTAAGAACTGAGGCATTAGCGAAACGCCAGTAATGTAGAGGGCACCGAACAACGTCAAACGACCTAGGACAGTGTCGATATAACGCGCTGTTTGTTCACCTGGGCGAATGCCTGGCACAAATGCGCCAGACTTCTTTAAATTATCCGCAACGTCTTTTGGGTTAAAGACTAGAGCGGTATAGAAGAAGCAGAAGAACACAATACTAATTGCAAATAACAGAATGTATAGTGGCTGGCCTGGCGCAAGCGCCAAAGACACGTCCTGAACCCACTGCATACTTTCTGCTTGACCAAACCACTGTCCGATTGACGCGGGCAGCAATAAGATGGCCGATGCAAAGATAGGCGGAATAACCCCCGCCATATTCACCTTCAAAGGCAAATGACTGGACTGCGCTGCAAATACCTTATTACCTTGCTGACGCTTGGCATAATTAACGGTAATGCGACGCTGACCGCGCTCCATAAACACCACGAAGGCGACAGTAGCAACGGCTAGTACAGCAATAGCCAGCAGGGCGATAATATTTAAGTCACCCTGACGGGCGGCCTCAAATGATTGTCCAATTGCACCTGGTAAACCAGCCACAATACCTGCAAAGATGATTATTGAGATGCCATTGCCGATCCCTTTTTCAGTAACCTGTTCACCAAGCCACATAAGGAATACAGCACCTGACACTAAGGTGACAACTGCAACGAAATAAAAGCTGAGGTCCGCGCTAAAGGCAATTCCTTGCCCTGCTAGACCTACCGCCATAGCAAAAGACTGCACAGTCGCTAATAATACCGTGCCGTAGCGGGTATATTGACTAATCTTTCGTCGGCCAGCCTCACCTTCTTTCTTCAGCTGCTCCAACTGCGGGTTAACCGCAGTCATCAGCTGCATGATAATCGAGGCAGAGATATAGGGCATAATGCCCAATGCCAAGATACTCATGCGCTCCAAAGCACCACCTGAGAACATGTTAAACATGGCCAAGATAGTGCCCTGATTCTGCTCGAACATAGCGGCAAGGCGGTCGGGATTGATACCTGGAACAGGGATGTGAGCCCCGATACGATATACCAGAATGGCGATCAACACGAAACGCAGACGAGCCCATAGCTCACTCAGCCCACCTTGATTTGCACCTGGATTCATACCTTGCTTTGCCATACTATGCCTCGACTTTACCACCAGCAGCTTCAATAGCTGCCTGAGCGCCCTTGGTTACACGCATACCTTTGACAGTAACTGCCTTGGTAATGTCGCCACTTAGGATCACTTTGGCTTCCTTCATGCTTTCGCTTACGATGTCAGCCGCTTTCAAAGCAGCTAGATCGATAACGTCAGCTTCTACCTTTGCCAGTTCGTTCAAACGCACTTCAGCAACAAAAGCTGCTTTACGCGAAGTGAAGCCAAACTTAGGCAAACGGCGTTGTAAAGGCATTTGACCGCCTTCAAAACCTGGCTTAACGGAACCACCGGAACGGGACTTCTGACCCTTGTGACCACGGCCACAGGTCTTGCCCAGGCCGGAACCGATGCCGCGACCAACACGCTTAGGTGCATGAGTAGCACCAGCAGCGGGAGATAGACTATTTAAACGCATAACTATTACCCTTATTCGCCTTCAACGCGAACCATATAGTTAACCTTGTTGATCATGCCACGCACGGAAGGAGTATCTTCTACTTCTACTGTGTGCCACATGCGACGCAGGCCCAAACCTTTAACGCACTCTTTATGCTTCGGCAATTTGCCGTTAGGAGAGCGTACTAGGGTGACCTTGATCATCTTCTTAGCCATGATCTATTACCCCACAATTTCTTCGACAGACTTACCACGCTTGGCTGCAATCTCTTCTGGAGACTTCATGGCTTTTAGACCATTGATAGTTGCACGTACTACGTTTACTGGATTCGTTGATCCGTAGCACTTTGCCAATACGTTGTGTACACCAGCCATTTCCAAAACAGCACGCATCGCACCACCGGCGATTACACCAGTACCTTCAGATGCTGGCTGCATATATACTTTGGAAGCGCCGTGGCGAGCCTTAACAGGATACTGGATAGTTGTACCATCCAGGTCCACGTTGATCATGTTGCGACGTGCAGACTCCATAGCCTTTTGGATAGCGGCTGGCACTTCACGCGCCTTACCACGGCCAAAACCTACACGACCATTACCGTCACCTACTACAGTTAGTGCAGTGAAGCCAAAAATACGACCACCCTTCACAACTTTAGCAACACGGTTTACCTGAACCAAGCGTTCTTGCAGATCGCCTTCTTTCTGTTCAATGTTAGCCATTGTTATATCCCTTAGAACTGGAGTCCGGCTTCACGCGCGGCTTCTGCCAACGCCTTCACACGGCCATGATATTTAAAACCGGAACGGTCAAAAGCAACCGATTCGATACCTGCTTCTTTGGCGCGCTCAGCAATCAAAGTACCTACCTTAGCGGCAGCATCAATATTGCTAGTAGCGTCGGAACGCAGGCTCTTGTCCAGGGTAGAGGCTTGCGCCAGTACACGGGCACCGTCGCCGGAGATTACTTGCGCGTAAATATGCTGGGAAGTGCGGTTAACACACAAACGGTTAGTTCCAGCTTCACGCATCTTATAGCGGGCGCGAGCAGCGCGACGCAAACGAGCGATTTTCTTTTCCATCGTAAACCTACCTTATGCCTTACTTTTTCTTGGCTTCTTTGCGACGAACGTATTCGTCAGCATAGCGAACACCCTTACCTTTATATGGCTCAGGTGGACGGAAGGCACGGATTTCAGCGGCGGCTTGGCCAACACGCTGCTTATCAACACCGGACAAAACCACAGTTGTCTGATTTGGACACTCAGCAGTAATACCTTCAGGCAGTGCATAATCAACTGGGTGAGAAAAACCCAAAGTCAGATTAAGTACTTTACCTTTAGCTGCTGCACGATAACCAACACCTTGTAACAACAATGTTTTGGTAAAGCCTTCGCTTACACCAACAACCATATTATTGACTAGGGCACGAGTGGTACCGGACATAGCAACGGCAAACTTGCTGTCATTGCGGGCGGCAAAAGTAAGCTCATTATCAGCCTGGTTTACTTCCACATCAGCATGGACATCCAGATCCAGAGCACCTTTGGCACCTTTTACATTCAACGCCTGCCCGTTAAGGGTGACGGTAACACCTGATGGCAGCGCCACAGGACTTTTTGCTACACGTGACATGACGACTCCTTAGAATACAGTACAGATGACTTCACCACCGATACCAGCAGCACGAGCTGCACGGTCGGTCATAACGCCATGGGAGGTTGTCACGATGGCTACACCTAGGCCACCTTCAACAGAAGGTAGGTTAGATGAGCCCTTATATACGCGTAGCGAAGGCTTAGAAATACGGACAATCTTTTCGATTACCGGCTTGCCTTCATAATACTTTAACGTAATGGTCAACTCAGGCTTAGGGCCTTCTGTCACAGACAGATCGGTCACATAACCTTCGTCTTTTAAGACCTGCGCAACCGCTACCTTCAACTTCGAAGAAGGCATGGTAACAGACTCTTTGTCTGCCATGTGCGCATTGCGAACACGAGTGATCATGTCCGCTAGGGTATCTTGCATACTCATTATTGAGCTCCTAAAATTTTAACTTAAGTGCAGCAGCTAACATGGTTAGTTGCTTACCTAAAGCGTGACTGGAAGAACGGTTAATCCGCCAACTACAGCCACTTTAAAGTTTCCCTGACAGCCACCAACGACAGCCAAGGAACTTGGTTTACCAAGAGGCTTTCTTAAGCCCTGGTACATCACCACGCATCGCTGCTTCACGCAGTTTGATACGAGACAGGCCAAACTTGCGGTAAACCGCATGTGGTCGGCCAGTAATTTGGCAACGATTCTGTTGACGCACAGGGCTGGCATTACGCGGCAGCTTCTGTAGAGCCATTTGCGCATCCCAACGATCATCGTCAGAAGCGTTTGCATCAGCAATAATAGCCTTCAGTGCAGCACGCTTAGCGGCATACTGGGCTACGGTCTTGGCACGTTTTGCTTCACGTGCTTTCATGGATGATTTTGCCATCTTTTCGCCCTACTTCTTAAATGGGAAGCCCAGTGCAGACAATAATGCACGGCCTTCGTCGTTGGTACGAGCAGTAGTCGTGATAGTGATATCTAAACCACGAATCTTATCTACTTTATCGTAATCGATTTCTGGGAAGATAATCTGTTCACGCACACCCATGCTGTAGTTGCCACGACCATCAAAGGACTTAGGACTTAAACCACGGAAGTCACGGATACGAGGAATAGAGATGTCGACCAAACGATCGAAGAATTCCCACATTTGCTGGCCACGTAAAGTCACCTTACAACCTACAGGCCATCCTTCACGAACTTTAAAGCCAGCGATAGATTTGCGTGCTTTGGTAACAACTACCTTTTGACCGGCGATAGCTTCTAAATCGCGCACCGCATTTTCGATCATCTTTTTGTCACCAATACCTTCACCCACACCCATATTAAGGGTGATCTTGGTAATCTTTGGCACTTCATTGACGTTGGCCAGAGCAAGTTCTTCTTTCAGCTCTTTGGCTACACCATCGTTATATAAAGCTTTTAATCTAGACATATCAACTCTCCTTACGCGCCAATTACTTCGCCGCTGGACTTGTAGATACGAACCTTGTTGCCGTCTTCAAGAATCTTGAAGCCAACACGGTCGCCTTTGCCAGTTGCAGAGTTGAAGATAGCAACATTAGAAGCAGAAATAGGTGCTTCTTTTTCCATGATGCCGCCAGGCTGGTTAGTCATCGGGTTTGGCTTCTGGTGCTTCTTGACCATATTAATACCAGACACGACAAAACGATCGCCAAGGACTTTAACGACGGTGCCGCGCTTGCCCTTATCTTTACCAGCGATAACGATGACTTCGTCATCACGCTTGATTTTACGCATACTTAATATCCTTCCTACATCCTTCCTCATACCGTCAAAGCAAAACAATGTTCACCAACACATCTAGTGACGCTAAAACCCGATTTCGATAACCCCCTAACCTAAAAGAGAGGGGCGCTTCAAAATCGGGTTACGCCTATATGGCAGCGCTGGTAAACTAGCGTTTCCCTTTAACCTTCTAACCAGTGCGGGTTAGAAGTTAAGATTGACTCTTAAAGTACTTCAGGAGCCAGGGAAATAATTTTCATAAACTTCTCGTTCCGTAACTCACGTGTTACAGGGCCGAAAATACGTGTGCCAATAGGTGCGTCATTCGCATTCAGCAATACAGCTGAGTTGACATCGAAACGGATGATTGAACCATCCGGACGACGCACACCTTTTCTGGTACGTACGACAACGGCTTTCAGTACCTGACCTTTTTTAACCTTACCACGAGGAATGGCTTCCTTAACGGTAATTTTAATAACGTCACCAATACCGGCGTAACGACGGTGAGAACCGCCAAGAACCTTGATGCACTGTACTCGCTTGGCGCCACTGTTATCAGCAACATCAAGCATTGATTCTGTTTGAATCATGATTTACTCCAAACTTATGGGCCGATCCCGAACCCTAATTAGTCAAAAACAGCAAATTTGCTTATTTTTTAACTATTTAGCTGCGCAGAATCGGTATCCCCCGAAGCAAAGGCGGGTATTTTACACCTTTGCTGCGCTTTCTTCAATCTTTACCAAAGACCAAGATTTGCTTTTGGAAATTGGACGCGTTTCACAAATAGTAACCAGGTCGCCCATCTTACACTCGTTATTTTCATCATGAGCATGTAGCTTGGTAGAACGCTTTACATACTTTTGATAAATCGGGTGCTTTACTCGACGCTCGATCAGAACTGTAATGGACTTATCCATCTTGTCACTGACCACGCGGCCGCTGGCCATACGAGGCTGTTCAGTTGCCGTCATATCAGTTACCTGCCTTTTCATTGAGAATGGTTTTTACGCGGGCGATATCGCGACGCGCCTGTCCCAACAAGTGAGACTGAGCCAATTGTCCTGAAGCCTTTTGCATGCGAAGGTTAAACTGGTCTTTTAACAGTTCCAGCAACTGAGCTTGCAACTCGTCAACAGACTTTTCACGCAATTCAGTAGTATTCATCACATCACCGTCCGCTTAACAAAACTGGTGGACAGAGGTAATTTAGCAGCAGCTAAAGCAAACGCTTCACTGGCTAGTTGCTCAGACACACCTTCCATTTCAAACAGGACTTTGCCAGGTTGAATTTGGGCTACCCAATATTCAACATTACCCTTACCTTTACCTTGACGAACTTCAAGAGGCTTTTGGGTAATTGGCTTGTCCGGGAAAACGCGGATCCAGATCTTACCACCACGTTTGATGTGACGCGTCATGGTACGACGAGCCGCTTCAATTTGACGGGCAGTAATACGACCACGACCAGTGGCCTTTAATCCGAATTCGCCAAAGCTAACTTTACTTCCGCGATGCGCCAGACCACGATTGCGGCCTTTCTGCATTTTACGGAACTTCATACGCTTAGGTTGCAGCATTGACGTATCCCCTACTTAGCTTTCTTCTTGGCGTCACCTTTAGCAGCACGAACTTCGTCGATACCACCCAAGATTTCACCTTTGAAAATCCAAACTTTAACGCCGATGATGCCGTATGTAGTAGCAGCTTCATATGTAGCGTAATCGATATCAGCACGCAAGGTGTGTAGTGGTACACGACCCTCGCGATACCATTCTGTGCGCGCAATTTCAGCACCGCCCAGACGACCACCCAGCTGAATCTTGATACCCTTGGCACCTAGACGCATGGCGTTTTGAACCGAGCGCTTCATAGCGCGACGGAACATTACACGACGCTCCAACTGACTAGCAACACTTTGTGCTACCAACTTGGCGTCTAATTCTGGCTTACGAATTTCTTCGATGTTGATGTGCACAGGCACACCCATCAACTTAGAACATTCGGCACGTAACTTTTCTACGTCCTCACCTTTCTTACCGATAACAATACCGGGGCGAGCAGTGTGGATAGTGATACGTGCATTTTGCGCAGGACGCTCGATGTCGATACGGCTCACAGAAGCGCGTTCCAGACGCTTTTCCAGAAACTCACGAACCTGCAGATCCTGCAACAAGTTTTTGGCGTAGGCAGAGCGCGAGGCATACCAAGTAGAGGTATGATCCTTGACGATACCTAGGCGAATACCTGTTGGATGTACTTTTTGACCCATGGTAACTCCTAACTCTCAGCGACTTTCACGGTGATATGACAGGAGCGCTTCAGGATTCGATCCGCACGGCCCTTGGCACGTGGCTTGATACGCTTCATGGTCATTCCTTCATCGACAAAAACAGTAGAAACTATTAATTCGTCAACATCCAGACCGTTATTATGTTCAGCATTAGCAATAGCTGAATCCAAAACCTTCTTCACCAGGTCAGCACCTTTCTTAGGGCTATAGGCAAGAATGTTTAGGGCTTCATCTACTCGCTTGCCGCGAATTTGATCAGCAACCAAACGTGCTTTTTGGGCAGAGATCCGAGCACCCTTATGCTTTGCGGTGACTTCCATCATCATCTCCTTAACGCTTCGCTTTCTTGTCCGCTGCATGTCCCTTATAGGTACGTGTAGCGGCAAATTCGCCGAGTTTATGCCCAACCATATCTTCAGTTACGAAGACAGGTACGTGTTGGCGTCCGTTATGGACTGCAATCGTCAACCCGACAAAGTTCGGGAAGATCGTAGAGCGACGAGACCAAGTCTTAATTGGCTTTCGGTCATTGCCCTCAACTGCAGCCTCAACCTTTTTCATCAAATGAAGGTCAATAAAAGGACCTTTCTTTAGTGAACGTGGCACAGCCGTTTCCTCTTAATTATTTAGCGTTACGACGACGAACAATCAACTTGTCCGTGCGCTTGTTACTACGAGTCTTATGACCCTTAGTAGGCGTACCCCATGGAGATACGGGATGACGGCCACCAGAGGTACGACCTTCACCACCACCATGAGGGTGATCAACTGGGTTCATAGCAACACCGCGAACGGTTGGACGAACACCACGCCAGCGGGAGGCACCAGCCTTACCCAGTGAACGTAGACTATGTTCGCTGTTACTTACTTCACCCAAAGTTGCGCGACATTCAGTACGAATCTTACGCATTTCGCCGGAACGCAGACGCAGAGTCGCGTAATCACCTTCGCGAGCAACCAACTGTACAGCGGCGCCTGCGGAGCGGGCGATTTGCGCGCCTTTACCAGCTTTCATTTCAACGCAGTGCACCATGCTACCCAGAGGGATATTACGCAAAGGCATACAGTTACCAGCTTTGATTGGCGCATCAGCACCAGACACAACTTGATCACCTGCTTGCATACCTTTGGCAGCAATGATGTAACGACGCTCACCGTCTGCATACTTTAACAATGCAATGTTTGCAGTACGGTTTGGATCATATTCCAAACGCTCAACAACAGCAGGAATGCCATCCTTGTTTCGCTTGAAATCGATAACACGATAGTGCTGCTTATGACCACCACCGATGTGACGGGTAGTGATACGACCGTTGTTATTACGACCGCCAGACTTTGATTTCTTCTCTAGCAAAGGCGCATAAGGCTTACCTTTGTGCAGATCAGCGTGCACGACTTTAATGACGTGACGACGACCAGGAGAAGTTGGTTTGCACTTAACTACAGCCATAGTATTTCTCCTTACGCCTCACCGATGAAATCGATGTCGTGACCTTCAGCTAGACGCACATACGCCTTCCGCACATTATCACGCTGACCCATACCAAAGCGTGTACGCTTGGTTTTGCCTTTTGCGTTTAATACACGTACTGAAGCCACTTTAACTTCAAATAACTGCTCAACAGCCTTCTTGATTTCTGGCTTAGTAGCATCCGCAGCAACCTGGAATACAACCTGACCACCATCATCAGCAACGATAGTAGCCTTCTCAGAAATATGAGGACCTAGCAGTACCTTGTAGATACGTTCTTGGTTCATGACAGCATCTCCTCGATCTTCTTCAGAGCGCCAACGGTCATTACAACCTTCTCGCTAGCAACCAAAGCTACAGGATTAACGCCAGCAGCATCAACCACATCAACCTTAGGAATATTACGAGCCGCTAGATACAGATCCGTTTCTACCGCTTCAGTTACCACTAAAGCATCAGCCGCATTAAGCTCAGACAGCTTAGCTACCATGGCTTTGGTTTTGGCTTCTGCAATAGCAAATTCTTCCACTACAACCAGACGTTCTTGACGTACCAACTCAGCTAATATGCATTGCATAGCAGCACGGTACATTTTACGGTTAACTTTTTGGCTGTAGTCCTGAGGACGCGCAGCAAAAGCACGACCACCGCCAACCCATATTGGGCTACGGATAGTACCAGCACGTGCACGACCTGTGCCCTTTTGACGCCAGGGCTTACGTCCGCCGCCTCGCACTTCTGAGCGAGTCTTCTGCTTGTGGGTACCCTGACGGGCGCCAGCAAGATAGGCGTTTACAACTTGATGGACAAGCGCTTCATTGAATTCACGACCGAATACGACTTCGGAAGCTTCAACGGAACCGCCTGCTGCAAGATTTAAATTCATGACAATCTCCTCCCCTTACCGTTTGATTTTAACGGTAGGTTTAACGATCACGTCACCACCAGCAGCACCAGGCACAGCGCCCTTGATCAACAGCAGATTACGCTCTGCGTCGACACGAACGACTTCTAGTTTCTGAGTAGTGACTTGCTCGGCGCCCATGTGACCCGCCATCTTCTTGCCTTTCCAGACACGACCGGGGGTTTGACATTGACCTATAGAACCGAGAGCACGGTGGGAGATAGAGTTACCGTGAGTGGCGTCTTGCATATGGAAGTTCCAACGCTTAATACCACCCTGAAAGCCTTTACCTTTAGATTGGCCTGTTACGTCAACTTTTTGACCAGCGGTGAAACGCTCGACAGATAGTTGATCACCAACAGAGACTTCTTCGCCATCAACGTTACGGAATTCCCACAAACCACGACCTGCTTCAGTATTTGCCTTAGCAAAGTGACCAGCGGCTGCCTTGTTAACTCGGGAAGCACGACGTTCACCAACAGTAACCTGAATAGCTGCATAGCCATCAGTGTCAGTAGACTTCACCTGAGTCACACGATTTGGTTCAACCTCGATGACGGTGACTGGCACGGAAACACCTTCTTCGGTGAATACACGGGTCATCCCCGCCTTCCGTCCGACTAATCCAATAGTCATTGTATTACCTCAAATAGCCAGTTGCGCACGGGACTGCTTACCCTCTACGGTTGCCGTTACACGGCATTACACGAAAATTAAATAAAGTATGTTTTTAGCGGTACCCCGCTTGCCTTACGGCTTAAAATAGATTCAGTTTGGTATTAACCTAGACTGATCTGAACATCTACGCCCGCAGCCAAGTCTAGCTTCATTAGAGCATCTACAGTTTTTTCTGTAGGGTCTACGATATCTAGAACACGCTTGTGGGTGCGGATTTCGTATTGATCACGCGCGTCTTTATTAACGTGCGGAGAGATCAAAACTGTGTAACGCTCTTTGCGCGTTGGTAGTGGAATTGGACCACGAACCTGAGCACCAGTACGTTTGGCAGTATCAACGATTTCCAACGTAGAAGAATCGATCAATCGATGATCAAAAGCCTTCAACCGAATACGGATTTTTTGGTTTTGCATTATCGACCACAACCTTCATTAAACGGGTTTTAAATCCACCCTTATAATCGTTACGAGAGCATTGCAAAAGACAATACCAACCCGCCCCGATTTAAAAGGGTACGAAATTATACGGAATAAAAATTAGCAACGCAAGCCTATTTCAACTAAACCTAAATACCTTAAAAAAGGAACAGAAAGCGACCAAAATATATTTACCAGAAACAAAAATATCATCCTGCATATTTTATGTTCGATCTTACTAGTTATTTACTGTATAATTCGCGCGACTTTTTTAAGCACTTTATTTAAGCAGATAACCGAGTACTGAAATGGCTGATCTATCCCACTATCGAAATATAGGTATCTTCGCCCACGTTGACGCGGGTAAGACCACCACCACCGAACGCATACTTAAGCTGACTGGTAAAATCCATAAAACTGGTGAGGTTCACGACGGTGAATCAACTACTGACTTTATGGAACAGGAAGCAGAACGCGGCATTACCATCCAGTCGGCAGCAACAACCTGTTTCTGGAAAGACCACCGTATGAACATCATCGATACCCCTGGACACGTTGACTTCACTGTTGAAGTATATCGTTCCTTGAAAGTACTTGATGGTGGTGTTGGTGTATTCTGTGGTTCTGGCGGGGTTGAGCCTCAGTCCGAAACTAACTGGCGTTATGCTAACGAATCTGAAGTAGCGCGTATTATCTTTGTTAACAAGTTAGACCGTATTGGCGCTGACTTCCTACGCGTTGTTGGTCAAGTTGAAAACGTGCTTGGTGCTAACCCATTGGTTATGACCTTACCTATCGGCCGTGAAGATGGTTTTGTAGGTGTGGTAGATATTTTAACCAAAACAGCATTTGTATGGGATGATTCTGGCCTACCAGAAAACTTTGAGATCGTTGATATTCCTGCCGACATGGTTGACCAAGTTGAAGAGTATTACGAGAAGCTTATTGAAACTGCTGTAGAACAGGATGATGACCTAATGATGGCTTATATGGATGGTGAAGAGCCTTCCATGGAAGACATTAAGCGTTGTATCCGTAAAGGTACCATTGCCCTTGACTTCTTCCCTACCTATTGTGGCTCTGCCTTTAAGAACAAGGGTGTGCAATTGGTATTGGATGCCGTGGTTGACTACCTACCCAGCCCAACTGAAGTTGATGCCCAGCCATTAACTGATGCTGAGACTGGCGAAGCCACTGGTGAAGTTGCTACCGTATCTTCTGACGAACCACTGCGTGCTTTGGCATTTAAGATTATGGATGACCGTTTTGGTGCCTTGACCTTTATCCGCATCTACTCAGGTGTATTGAATAAAGGTGACACCATTCTTAACTCCTACACTGGTAAAACAGAACGTATCGGCCGTATGGTAGAAATGCACGCTGATGAGCGTACTGAGCTGTCTACTGCTCAAGCGGGTGACATTATCGCTGTAGTAGGTATGAAGAACGTTCAAACGGGTCACACCCTATGTGATCCAAAATCGCCTTGTACCTTAGAGCCTATGATCTTCCCTGAGCCGGTAATTTCCATTGCCGTATCGCCAAAAGACAAAGGTTCCACCGAGAAGATGGGTATTGCTATTGGTAAGATGGTAGCAGAAGATCCTTCTTTCGTGGTTGAAACTGATGAAGATTCTGGTCAAACCATCCTTAAGGGTATGGGTGAATTGCACCTTGATATTAAGGTAGACATTCTGAAGCGTACTTATGGTGTTGAACTGGTCGTAGGTCAGCCACAGGTTGCTTATCGTGAAACCATTACCACACCTCTTGAAGACAGCTACACCCATAAGAAGCAGTCTGGTGGTTCTGGTCAATTTGGTAAGATCGATTACCGCATCAAGCCAGGCGAAACTGGTTCTGGTTTCCAGTTCACTTCAACTGTTGTGGGCGGTAACGTACCAAAAGAATTCTTCCCAGCCATCGAGAAAGGCTTTAAAGGTATGATGGAAGAAGGCCCTCTGGCTGGATTCCCACTACTAGACGTAGAAATTGAACTGTTTGATGGTGGTTACCACGCCGTTGACTCCTCAGCTGTAGCCTTTGAAATTGCTGCCAAGGGTGCCTATCGTCAATCTATGCCTAAAGCTGGCCCACAGTTACTAGAGCCAATTATGAAAGTTGACGTATTCACCCCAGATGATCACGTTGGTGATGTGATTGGTGATTTGAACCGTCGTCGTGGCATGATCAAAGATCAGGAAGCTGGCGTAACTGGTGTGCGTATTAAGGCAGATGTCCCACTATCAGAAATGTTTGGCTACATCGGTCACTTGCGTACCATTACCTCTGGTCGTGGCCAATTCTCCATGGAATTCTCTCACTATATGCCTTGCCCACAGAATGTGGCTGAGCAAGTGATTGAAGAAGAGAAAGAAAAGAAAGCGGCTAAGTAATTTAGCTAGCTAAAAAACCCGCTAACCTAAAAAGTTAGCGGGTTTTTTTGTGGCTTTTTTCGGTATCTGCATAATCCGCTTAGCGCTGTTTCAGTAACAGCTTAATCTCTGCCAATTCCTGCTGCAGGTCAGCTAATGTGGCCTCTCCTTTGGCATCAGCTTCGGCCTGCCGCTCCTTACTATGCTCATTTTCCATAACATTCACAACGATACCAATTACCATATTTAAAAAGGCAAAAGCAGTGAGGAAAATAAAACTGAGGAAATAGGCCCAAGCAAAACCGTACACCTCCATTACCTCATACATCACATCAGTCCAGTCCTCAAAGGTCATCACCCTAAATAAGGTCAACATAGAGATGGAGATATCCTGCCATAGAGAAGGATTGATATTAGCGAAAAATGACGTGCCTACAGCCGCATAAATATAGAAGATGATAAACATCAACAAGATTACGTAGCCCAGCTGCGGTAAGGCTTTAATAAGGGAATTCAGTAGCAGCCGCAACTCAGGAACGATGGACACCATGCGCAATACCCTGAAAATGCGAATTAAGCGGCCAACTAATGCCAATTCACTATCCTCAACGGGTATCAGACTAACGACGACAATAATGGTATCGAACAGATTCCAAGGATCCCTAAAAAACCGAGATTTATTGGTATCACCCAAGAAACGCAAACTAATTTCTAACAGAAAGAAGACGGTAATAGCCACATCTAGCCAGCCAATAACAACCATAACGTTAGCTGGAATAGAATAGGTTTTGGCACCAATCACTAAGGCTGATAGTAGTATTACGGCCACGACCGACAATTCAAACAGTTTATTACTGCGTAGCTTAAATAAATTCGACTGAATGGACGCAAAACTCATGTCATGGCTCCTATAATATTGATTGGTATCCAAGGGTAAATTTTAGCATTAGTAAGGGTTTACTGGTGTATATTTAGGCACAAAAAAAGCCGCTACGAGTTTAACCGAAGCGGCCTTTTTAAGTGCTGACAAGCAGCACTAAATAGCTTAAGCGATGATCTTAGCTACAACACCTGCACCTACGGTACGGCCACCTTCACGAATCGCGAAACGTAGACCTTCATCCATAGCAATCGGGCAAATCAACTCAACTGTCATTTGCACGTTATCACCAGGCATTACCATTTCTACACCTTCAGGTAGCTCACAAGCACCTGTTACGTCTGTTGTACGGAAGTAGAACTGGGGACGGTAACCTTTAAAGAATGGCGTATGACGACCACCTTCATCTTTACCTAGCACATAAACTTCTGCTTCAAAACGTGTGTGAGGAGTGATCGAACCAGGCTTAGCCAATACTTGACCACGCTCTACTTCTTCACGCTTGGTACCACGTAGTAGTACACCAACGTTCTCGCCCGCACGACCTTCGTCTAGCAGCTTACGGAACATCTCAACACCGGTACAAGTTGTCTTGGTGGTGTCTTTGATACCAACCATTTCAACTTCTTCACCAACTGTCACAATACCACGCTCTACACGGCCTGTTACTACAGTACCACGACCCTGGATTGAGAATACGTCTTCGATTGGCATGATGAAATCACCATCGATCGCACGCTCTGGCTCAGGAATGTATGAGTCCAATGTCTCTACTAGTGTCTTCACTGCAGTCGTACCCATGTCGTTGTCGTCTTGACCATTTAGGGCCATCAACGCAGATCCTGGGATGATTGGCGTGTCGTCGCCTGGGAATTCATATTCGTCCAGCAACTCACGTAGTTCCATTTCTACTAGCTCTAGCATCTCTACGTATTCTTCAGAATCTGCACCACCACAGTCTTCTGCCAATAGGTCTGCTTTGTTTAGGAATACTACAATGTAAGGTACACCTACCTGACGTGATAGCAAGATGTGCTCACGTGTTTGTGGCATCGGACCGTCGGTCGCGCCACATACTAGGATCGCACCGTCCATCTGGGCTGCACCAGTGATCATGTTCTTCACATAGTCAGCGTGTCCTGGACAGTCTACGTGGGCGTAGTGACGATCAGGAGAGTCATATTCTACGTGTGAAGTCGCGATGGTAATACCACGCTCGCGCTCTTCAGGTGCGTTGTCAATTTCACCGAAGTCCTTCAGTTCACCGCCCCAAGTCTCAGCACATACGCGTGTTAGCGCAGCTGTCAGAGTGGTTTTACCGTGGTCAACGTGACCGATGGTGCCGACGTTTACGTGCGGCTTACTACGTTCAAACTTTTCTTTAGCCATGAGTAATTACCCTTTTTAGAAAGTTAGGCTTGATTAATAACCGCTTCAGCAATATTTTGAGGAGCCTCGGCGTAACATTCAAATTCCATGGAGTAGCTGGCGCGACCCTGAGTTGCGGAACGCAAATCAGTGGCATAACCAAACATTTCTCCTAGAGGAACCTGTGCATTGATGACTTTGCCCGCAGGCGTGTCATCCATTCCCTGTACCAGACCACGACGACGATTCAGGTCACCCATCACATCACCCATGTTCTCTTCAGGAGTCACTACTTCGACCTTCATAACCGGCTCTAACAAGCAGGGATCTGCTTCTTGAGCATACTTCCGCAAAGCTTGGGAAGCAGCGATTTTAAAGGCCATTTCATTCGAGTCTACATCATGGAAGGAACCATCATAAAGGCGAGCTTTAATACCTAGCAAAGGATAACCGGCAATAACGCCGTTTTGCATTTGCTCTTCAATGCCTTTTTGAATAGCCGGGATATATTCCTTCGGAATTACCCCACCCACGATTTCATTAATAAACTCTAGTCCTTCTTCATCAGAGGGACTAAATTCAACCACAACATGACCATATTGGCCACGGCCACCGGATTGACGCACAAACTTATGGTTGGCATCAACAGTGGTTCGGATCTTCTCTCGGTAGGCCACACGTGGCTTACCAATATTAGCTTCAACACTAAATTCACGACGCATGCGATCAACAATTATATCTAGGTGTAATTCACCCATACCAGCAATGATCGTTTGCCCCGTTTCCTCATCAGTTTTGACTCGGAAAGAAGGATCTTCTTGGGCTAATTTGCCCAGAGCCACACCCATTTTCTCCTGATCAGCCTGTGACTTGGGCTCGACCGCAACGGAGATAACAGGCTCGGGGAATTCCATACGTTCTAGAACAATACGATTGTTCTGGTCACATAGGGTATCACCCGTAGTCACGTCTTTAAGACCAATGGCTGCAGCGATGTCACCAGCGCGCACCTCCTTGATCTCTTCACGATTATTAGAGTGCATCTGAACCATACGGCCAACACGCTCGCGCTTACCCTTTACAGAGTTGAACACGGCATCGCCAGAATTCAGCACACCTGAATATACACGCATAAAAGTCAGGGTACCCACAAATGGGTCCGTGGCTATCTTAAAGGCCAGTGCTGCAAATGGCGCTTGGTCATCTGCAGGTCGCTCAGCAAGGCTTTCGCCATCTTCCAAGGTACCTTCAATCGCTTTCACTTCCAAAGGCGATGGCATATATTCAATGACGGAGTCTAATACAGCCTGCACGCCTTTGTTTTTAAAGGCAGAACCAGCATGTACTAGGACAATTTCATTGGCAAGAGTCCGCGCACGCAGACCCGCTTTCAACTCAGCGTCGGTTAACTCACCTTCTTCAAGGTACTTATCCATCAGTTCATCATTAGCTTCAGCTGCCGCTTCAACTAGCATCTCACGATACTCTTCCGCTTGCGCAAGCATATCAGCTGGAATATCTTCCAACTCATAAGTCATTCCCTGATCTTCTTCATTCCACATAATGGCTTTCATGCGTACAAGGTCAATAACACCTTTAAACGCATCTTCAGCACCAATGGCCAAATGCATAGGCACAGCGTTAGCACCCAAACGTTCTTTCAATTGGTCTACCACCATCAGGAAGTCAGCCCCAGCACGGTCCATTTTATTAACGAATACCATGCGTGGAACAGCATACTTATTGGCCTGACGCCAAACCGTTTCTGTTTGTGGCTGTACTCCAGAAGAACCACAAAGCACAACCACCGCACCATCAAGCACCCGCAGAGAACGCTCAACTTCAATAGTGAAGTCTACGTGACCAGGGGTATCAATGATATTAATGCGGTGGTCATCGAACTGCTGGTTCATACCTTTCCAGAAACAAGTAGTAGCAGCGGAGGTAATAGTAATACCCCGCTCCTGTTCCTGTTCCATCCAATCCATGGTGGCGGCACCATCGTGCACTTCACCAATTTTGTGAGACAGGCCAGTGTAAAACAGAATACGTTCCGTAGTCGTCGTCTTGCCCGCGTCTACGTGCGCAACAATGCCGATATTACGGTAACGATTGATAGGCGTTTTACGAGCCATTTTTGCAGTCTCCGACTGGTATTAGAAGCGGAAGTGAGAGAACGCTTTGTTGGCTTCGGCCATACGGTGAACGTCTTCACGTTTCTTAACCGCGGCACCTTTGCCAGCTGCAGCATCCATAATCTCGCCAGCTAAACGCAAAGCCATAGACTTCTCGCCACGTTTGCGAGAATAGTCTACCAACCAGCGCATGGCCAGAGCAGAACGACGTGCAGGACGTACTTCAACAGGTACTTGATAGGTAGCACCACCCACACGGCGAGATTTAACCTCTACCATAGGGGCAATAGCTTCCAAAGCCTGTTCAAATGTTTCAAGGGGATCATTACTACCGCGCTCTTGGATCTTGTCCAAAGCACCGTAAACAATACGTTCAGCAACGGATTTCTTACCAGAGATCATGACATGGTTCATGAACTTAGCCAAGGTCACATTTCCGAACTTGGGATCGGGTAGAATTTCGCGTTTCGCGACAACTCTTCTTCTAGGCATGTTGGGCCTCAATTATCTTCAGGTTATGTTCAGGATCACTCACCATTGGTGGTGACCTGCCCTTACTCTTATCGGTTCTGCGATAAGTCTAACGGCCTGCCGCTAAGCGGCGAGGACTACACAGCTTACGCTGTATTTATAACAGTCTGACCAATATTGAACATATGGGCGCAGACTGTTGCAAGCATTAGGACTTAGGACGCTTAGTACCGTACTTAGAACGACCTTGTTTACGATCATTCACGCCGGAAGTATCCAGAGAACCGCGTACTGTGTGGTAACGAACACCTGGCAAGTCTTTTACACGACCGCCACGAATTAGTACAACTGAGTGCTCCTGCAGGTTATGACCTTCACCACCAATATAGGAGGTAACTTCAAAACCATTAGTTAGGCGCACACGACACACTTTACGCAGAGCAGAGTTAGGCTTTTTAGGGGTGGTTGTATAAACACGAGTACACACGCCACGACGTTGAGGACAGGCCTGTAGGGCCGGTACGTCACTCTTGTCCGCTTTGCGCTTACGGGGCTTACGAACCAACTGGTTAACTGTTGCCATTAAGCAAACTCCACATTTTAGTTAGACTCAACCAAAGCAACCCATTTGCTTTAGCCGTCAAAGCCAGAAAGTAAACAGGAATATATACTCCTGCCAATTTCGGGCGGTGAATTATATGCTTTTCAAGACAGATGGGTCAAGGGTTAGGGTAAATAAATAGCCTATATTTCTGGCCTGCAGGCCAACTAAGATAGGTCTACAAAAACTCCCAATAAGTACCTAAGCCCCACATCATGATGACAATCAGTATTAGCGTACAGATATGGAAAAAGAATGCCGAGAGAATGTTCTGTTGGGCGGCCATTTGCGCCATAGGTGGTGTTAGTTGCACACCAAAGCTAGCACGCATAAATCTTGCCCTTCTAACTACTTCATAAACAAGCAAACAAGCTGAACTAGTAATTAGAATACCCAAAATAATATTTATACCAGTAGGTAAAGCCAATGCTGTCATTAACACCACAATGGTATAGATAAGTGGTTGGTGGACAACATAGCTAGCAAAGATCGCACTATTTAAATAATTCAACCAACGACTGGGCCGATTAAGTAGCACTGCTGCCCAAGCAAAAAGAAACAAACACCATGCCCAGCCATGCAACGCTTGTAGCAAGGTCATCAAACTACTTGCTAGAGTCACTGCTGGATAACCCTCTAACACCCAACCACCTTCAATTAAATTAGGCATATCAGTCCAGCTATCTCGTTGGCTATAGCACCAGACAAGGATAGGTAATAGTAAACTGATGGGCCAACGCAAGCGTGCTAATGCGGCATAGTAATCATCTGGTACACATAACAAAATATAGCCAAAAGCAAAATACAGTAGATAGTGCGGAAACTCCCACCACATCCCGACTTCACCTACCGCCCAAGGTTTAAACAGTATGCCGTTTAGGCACAGAATGCATGCTGGTAATAGTATCAGACCAATACCAAAAGGCATCTGTAACAGGCGTTTAGTGGCATTAAGCAAGTCATTCTGTGGATCTTTTCGTAGCCATATAAACAGCGGCAGCAAGACGACAGAATAAATTAATAAATTATAAACAAACCATAGATGCCCATAGGGCATGGCTTCTATACCGGGAAAGACAGTAAAAAACTTAAGGATGGTTTCTAAAGGTTGAAACATCCCAAACTGCAGCACAAATGCAAGGAAAATTAGAGGGGGTAATAAACGACCAAAACGGCCCCGTAAGTAGTTTTGCCAAGAGCGACTGCGAAACGCGAAAGCCGTGCCCATACCGGAAATAACAAATAGTGCTGCCAAACGCCACTGATGCATAACATCCATCACCTGACTGGTTAGCCAATTGTTTGCAATCCATGCCTGATCAGGCTGAAAGGCCACAAAGTGAAACCAAATAAGCAGACTAAACAGTATGACCCGAAGCCAGTCAATATCATAACGTCTGCTGAGCGTGTTTGGTGTTGCCATTGGTTTACTATTCAATAGTTTTGATTTATTAGTATATTGTTATGTTATTGTGCCAGATATATTACCCCATGCTCAATATAAACTCTCAGTCACAAAAAAGCCCGAGTTGCATATACAATCTCGGGCTTTTTGGGTTTTGGTAAAATTTAAATTACCAAAATATCACTACGCTTTATTCGCCAGCCATTTCAGCTTGAAGTGCTTCAGTTAGGGCTGCTTGTACTTCTTCTGCACTTACAGTCGCTGTACCTTCAGCCAACATCTGCTCTTGACGCTTGCGCTTGCGCTCGCTGTGATAGGCCAAACCTGTACCAGCAGGAATCAAACGGCCCACAACCACGTTTTCCTTTAAGCCACGTAGGTGGTCTTTCTTACCAGTTACTGCACCTTCGGTCAGTACGCGGGTGGTTTCCTGGAAAGAAGCCGCAGAAATAAAGGACTCAGTTGCTAGGGATGCCTTGGTAATACCAAGCAATACACGTTGTGCATGAGCTCGGATCTTATCTTCGCCATCCAGTTTTTCGTTTTCTTCCAAGAAGCGGGTGTATTCAACCTGATCACCTTTGATCAAGTTAGTATCACCAGAAGCCGTGACGTCAACCTTACGTAGCATCTGACGCACAATAACTTCAACGTGCTTGTCGTTAATGCCAACACCTTGCAGACGATATACTTCTTGTACTTCTGTAGCGATATAGTTAGCCAATGCTTCTACACCAAGAATACGTAGGATATCGTGTGGGTTGGATGGACCGTCGGCGATAACTTCACCTTTCTCAACAGTTTCACCTTCAAACACGTTTAGTACGCGCCACTTAGGAATCAACTCTTCATAAGCATCACTGCCATCTGTGGGGGTGATTACCAAACGGTTCTTACCCTTAGTTTCCTTACCGAAGGAAACCAAACCAGAGATTTCTGCCAGAATAGCCGCATCTTTTGGCTTACGCGCTTCAAACAAGTCAGCCACACGTGGCAGACCACCCGTGATGTCCTTGTTACCTGCACTTTCCTGTGGAATACGTGCCAAGACATCACCCACAGCCAATTTGGAACCATCCGCAATACTTAACAAAGCGCCATCTGGTAGTAGGTATTGAGCCGGCATATCTGTGTCGGCCATCATAATTTCTTTACCCTTGGCATCAACCAGCTTCACCATTGGGCGCAGGTCTTTACCAGCCGCAGGACGCTCAGCAACAGGAATCACTTCAATGTTAGTCAAACCAGTGACTTCATCAGTGTTACGGTGAATGGTAATACCTTCTTCCAAACCTACAAACTGCACCTTACCGGCTGATTCACAGACAATTGGGTGAGTATGAGGGTCCCAAGTAGCAACCACTGCACCTGCTTCTACCTTAGTACCATCAGCCATTAAGATATTAGAACCATATGGCAACTTATAACGCTCACGTTCACGACCATGCTCATCGGTTACACCCAATTCAACAGAACGGGAAGTCGCTACCATAGAGCCGTCTTTACGGGTTACTGCTTTCAGGTTATGCAGACGAATTTCACCGCCGTTCTTAACCTCAATCTTGTCAGCTGCCGCAGCTCGTGAAGCCGCACCACCAATGTGGAAGGTACGCATGGTCAACTGAGTACCTGGCTCACCAATGGACTGAGCAGCAACAACACCCACAGCCTCACCAATGTTAACCAGATGGCCACGACCTAGATCACGACCATAACAGCTAGCACAAACACCGTAACGGGTTTCACAAGTGATTGGAGAACGCGCTTTGATTTCATCAATAGAGGACAAGGTCTCGTCATTTTCCAGACGCTCAACCCAACGCTCATCAATCAAAGTACCCTTAGGAATCAATACTTCCTGAGTAGTTGGATTCACTACATCTGCAGCTACTACACGACCCAAGATACGGTCAGAAAGAGGCACAATAACGTCGCCTCCTTCAATCACTGGCTGCATGATCAGACCTTCATCAGTGCCACAGTCTACTTCTGTTACAACCAAGTCTTGGGCAACGTCTACTAGACGACGAGTCAGGTAACCAGAGTTCGCTGTCTTCAAAGCGGTATCGGCCAAACCTTTACGAGCACCGTGAGTGGAAATAAAGTATTCCTGTACCGACAAACCTTCACGGAAGTTAGCGGTAATCGGTGTTTCAATGATGGAGCCGTCGGGCTTAGCCATCAAACCACGCATACCACCCAACTGACGCATCTGAGCAGCACTACCACGAGCACCAGAGTCAGCCATCATATATACAGAGTTAAAGGACTCTTGCTCCACTTTATTACCATCAGCATCGGTAACGGTATCGCTCTTCAAGGTGTCCATCATCGCGCCCGCAACAAGTTCGTTAGCGCGGGACCAGATATCGATAACCTTGTTGTACTTCTCACCCTGAGTAACCAGACCATCGCGGAATTGACCTTCAATCTCACGTACTTCGTCTTCGGCCTCATCAATGATGACAGCTTTCTTCTCAGGAATAACGAAGTCGTTAACACCAACAGAAGAACCAGAACGAGTAGCATAAGAGAAACCGGTATACATTAGCTGGTCAGCAAAGATAACCGTTTCCTTCAGGCCTACATTACGGTAGCAAGCATTGATCAAGTTAGAAATATCTTTCTTTTTCATAGCCTGGTTAATTAGGCTATATGGTAGACCCTTCGGCATAATAGCGGAAAGCAGTGCTCGACCAACAGTGGTATCAACCAATAACTGGTTGGCAACCATCTCGCCAGTCTCTACATTACGCTCATATTCAAAGACCCTGACTTTCACTTTCGCTTGCAGAGCAACCTGCTTGGCGCCATAGGCACGTTCTACTTCAGCCACATCAGCAAAGGTCATACCTTCACCTTTGGCATTAATGCTTTCACGGGTCATAAAGTAGATACCCAAAACAACGTCTTGGGAAGGCACAATAATAGGCTCACCGTTAGCAGGCGACAGGATGTTGTTGGTAGACATCATCAAGGCGCGGGATTCTAACTGGGCTTCCAATGTTAGGGGTACGTGTACCGCCATTTGGTCACCGTCAAAGTCAGCGTTGTAGGCCGCACACACAAGTGGGTGCAACTGAATAGCTTTACCTTCAATCAGCACAGGCTCAAACGCCTGAATACCGAGACGGTGCAAAGTCGGTGCACGGTTCAGCATAACTGGGTGTTCACGGATAACTTCCGCAAGAATATCCCAAACTTCTGCTGTTTCACGCTCAACCATCTTCTTCGCTGCTTTAATTGTGGTGGCCAGGCCACGCAATTCTAGCTTGGAGAAGATAAATGGCTTAAACAATTCCAATGCCATCTTTTTCGGCAGACCACACTGGTGTAATTTCAGATATGGACCAACCACGATAACGGAACGACCAGAGTAGTCTACACGCTTACCTAGTAGGTTCTGACGGAAACGACCCTGCTTACCTTTGATCATATCGGCAAGAGATTTCAACGGACGCTTATTAGAGCCAGTGATAGCACGACCACGACGGCCATTATCTAGTAACGCATCCACAGACTCTTGCAGCATACGCTTTTCGTTGCGTACGATGATATCTGGAGCAGCCAAATCTAAAAGACGCTTCAAACGATTATTACGGTTGATTACGCGACGATATAAATCGTTCAGATCTGAGGTAGCAAAACGGCCACCATCTAGAGGCACCAAGGGACGCAAATCAGGTGGCAGAATCGGTAGTACATTTAGCACCATCCATTCTGGCTTATTACCTGAATGCAAGAAGGCTTCCATCAGCTTTAAACGCTTAGACAGCTTCTTGATCTTGGTTTCTGAATTAGTGTTAGGAATTTCTTCACGCAGATGCGCAACTTCCTGCTCCAAATCCATATCTCTTAACAGACTTTGAATCGCTTCTGCACCCATTTTGGCATCGAAGTCGTCGCCAAATTCTTCGAGGGCATCAAAGTACTGCTCATCATTCATTAACTGACCACGCTCAAGGGTAGTCATACCCGGGTCAATAACGATAAAACTTTCAAAGTAAAGTACGCGCTCAATATCACGCAAGGTGATATCAAGTAGCAAACCAATACGTGAAGGTAGTGATTTCAGGAACCAAATGTGCGCAACTGGACTTGCCAGCTCGATATGACCCATTCGCTCACGACGTACCTTGGCCAAGGCTACTTCAACACCACACTTCTCACAAATAACACCACGGTGCTTAAGACGCTTGTACTTACCACATAAACATTCGTAGTCTTTTACCGGACCAAAGATCTTGGCACAGAACAAGCCTTCACGCTCTGGCTTAAACGTACGGTAGTTAATGGTTTCGGGCTTTTTCACCTCACCGAAAGACCAAGAACGGATCATTTCGGGAGAAGCCAGACCAATACGGATTGCATCAAATTCGTCCGTGTGGCCTTGTGCTTTCAATAATTTCAATAAATCTTTCATTGCCTTCTCCAATTAACCTTATTCGGTTTCCAACTCGATATCGATACCCAGAGAGCGAATCTCCTTAATCAATACATTGAAGGATTCTGGCATACCAGGTTCCATACGGTGGTCGCCATCTACAATGTTTTTATACATCTTAGTACGGCCGTTTACGTCATCGGACTTAACCGTCAACATTTCCTGTAGGGTATAGGCAGCACCATATGCTTCCAGTGCCCACACTTCCATCTCACCGAAGCGCTGACCACCAAACTGGGCTTTACCACCTAGTGGCTGTTGCGTCACCAGACTGTAAGAACCGGTAGAACGGGCGTGCATCTTATCATCAACCAAGTGATTCAATTTCAGCATGTACATGTAGCCGACGGTTACTGGACGCTCAAAGCGATCACCAGTACGGCCATCATACAACCATGTTTGGCCTGAACTATCTAAGCCACCCAATTCCAACAAACGCTTAATTTCTGCCTCTTCAGCACCATCAAATACAGGTGTTGCCAAAGGTACACCGGCTTGCAAATTCTTAGCCAGTTCCAGAATCTCATCATCTGAGAAGCTGTCTAGATCTTCATGGCGAGTGCATTTGTCGTCATTGTAGACTTCATTGAGGAAACCACGGATGCTAGCTACGGCTTTACCGCGCTCAGCTTGTAACATTTCCTCTACTTTCTCACCTAAGCCTTTGGCAGCCATACCCATATGGGTTTCTAGGATCTGCCCAACGTTCATACGTGATGGCACACCCAAGGGGTTCAACACGATATCAACTGTCTTACCGTGTTTGTCATAAGGCATATCTTCAACGGGCATAATGACCGAGATAACACCTTTGTTACCATGACGACCAGCCATCTTATCACCGGGCTGAACGCGACGCTTAACCGCCACATAAACTTTAACAATCTTTAACACACCAGGTGCTAGATCATCGCCAGTTTGTAGCTTTTTCTTCTTATCTTCGAACTTATCGTCCAATTCTTTACGGGTTTCGTCCAAAGATTGCTGCGCCAGTTCCAGCTGCTGTTGTAAGGCATCGTCAGCCATGCGCAACTTAAACCACTCAGCGCGGTCCAGAACTTCTAGAGCAGCGGCAGTTAACTTGTCGCCCTTCTTAAAGCCAGCACCACCATTAACTACCGCACCAGTAAAGGCGGATAGTAAACGGTCATAGGTAGCATCAGACACAATACGATATTCATCGTTTAAGTCTTTGCGAATTTGATCCATTTGCTCTTGCTCAATGGACAATGCGCGCTGATCTTTTTCGACGCCATCACGGGTAAATACCTGTACGTCGATAACGGTACCTGTAGTACCCGTTTTCACACGTAGAGACGTGTCTTTTACATCAGAGGCCTTTTCACCAAAGATCGCGCGTAGCAACTTCTCTTCAGGAGTTAGCTGGGTTTCACCCTTCGGTGTTACCTTACCCACTAGAATGTCGCCAGGGCCTACTTCGGCACCAATGTGGACAATGCCTGACTCATCTAGTTTAGACAGTGCACTTTCACCAACATTTGGGATATCGGAAGTAATTTCTTCACTACCCAACTTGGTGTCACGGGCTACACAGGTTAATTCCTGAATATGGATAGTAGTGAAACGGTCTTCTTTAACCACATTTTCAGAAATCAAAATGGAGTCTTCGAAGTTATAACCATTCCAAGGCATAAAGGCGATACGCATATTTTGGCCAAGGGCTAATTCACCTAGATCCACGGAAGGACCATCGGCTAACACATCACCACTTGCAACCACATCACCTAAGTTAACGATAGCACGCTGGTTAATACAGGTATTCTGGTTAGAACGGATATACTTAGTTAAGTTATAAATATCCACACCTGCATCACCCGCTGGGGTTTCTGCATCATGGGCTTTAACCACGATCCGGCCTGCATCCACAGACTCAACCACACCACCACGCTTAGCAACCACACACACGCCGGAGTTCTGGGCTACGTGACGCTCCATACCAGTACCGACTAGAGGCTTTTGCGCCTGCAATGTTGGTACTGCCTGACGCTGCATGTTAGAACCCATCAAGGCACGGTTAGCATCGTCATGTTCCAAGAACGGAATCAAGGAGGCCGCAACAGATACAACCTGACGTGGGGACACGTCCATATAGTCAACACTCTGTGGTGACATCAAGGTAAATTCGTTCTCATGACGAACAGTTACCAAGTCTTCCACAAAGGAGTTTTTGTCATCTAGTTTGGCGTTAGCCTGAGCAATAATATGCTGGCTTTCCTCAATAGCTGACAAATATTCAATTTCATCCGTAGCGACACCATCCACTACCTTACGGTAAGGTGTTTCAAGGAAACCATAGTGGTTGGTTCGTGCATAGGTTGATAACGAGTTGATCAAACCAATGTTTGGCCCTTCAGGCGTCTCGATAGGACAAACACGACCATAATGAGTTGGGTGTACGTCACGTACTTCAAAACCAGCACGCTCACGGGTCAAACCACCTGGGCCCAAAGCAGATACACGACGCTTGTGGGTTACTTCAGACAAGGGGTTGTTTTGGTCCATAAACTGGGACAGCTGACTGGAACCGAAGAATTCCTTGATAGCTGCCGATACCGGCTTAGCATTGATTAGGTCTTGTGGCATCAAACCATCAGATTCAGCCAAACTTAGACGCTCTTTAACGGCACGCTCAACACGAACCAAACCTACACGGAATTGGTTTTCGGCCATTTCACCAACGGAACGCACACGGCGGTTACCTAGGTGGTCAATATCATCAACCAAGCCTTTACCGTTACGAATATCGATCAAGGTAGTCATTACAGAAACAATATCCTGATCGTCCAAGATGCCTTCACCAGTTTCGGCTTCGCGGCCCAAACGACGGTTAAACTTCATGCGGCCAACGGCAGATAAATCATAGCGCTCGTTGGTGAAGAACAAGTTTTGGAAGAGAGTTTCTGCTGCTTCTTTGGTTGGTGGCTCACCAGGACGCATCATACGGTAAATTTCTACCAGTGCTTCCAATTGTGTGCGAGTAGGATCACTGCTCAGCGTATCCGACATAAACGAACCGCAATCCAAGTCATTGGTGTAAATCAAAGGCAAATCAGTGATTTTGGCTTCGTTTACAGCACGCAATAGTTCTGGCGTTACCTCAGAGTTACATTCGGCAATTAATTCGCCGGTTTCTGGGTTGACCAAATCAATGGCAATTTTCTTGCCCAGTAAATAGTCTTCAGGTACTTCCAGTTTTTCAATACCAGTCTTTTCTAATTGGCGAATATGACGTGCCGTGACACGACGACCTTCTTCAATCAGTACCTCACCATCGGCACCCTTAATTGGGAAGGTGGCTGTTTCACCACGTAAACGTGCTGGTACCAGAGCCATAGAATAGTTGCCATCAGCAATGCTAACGTCAACATTCTCAAAGAAGCTGGCCAAAATTTGTTCGCTGGTATAACCCAGAGCACGCAACAATATTGACGCTGGCAACTTACGGCGGCGGTCAATACGTACAAACAACATATCTTTTGGATCGAACTCAAAATCCAACCATGAACCACGGTATGGGATAACACGCGCGTTATATAACAACTTACCAGAGCTATGGGTTTTACCTTTATCATGATCGAAGAATACACCTGGAGAGCGGTGCAACTGAGAAACGATAACTCGCTCAGTACCATTAACAACAAAGGTGCCATTGTCAGTCATCAAAGGCATTTCACCCATGTAGACTTCCTGCTCCTTAATATCCTTAATAGCCTTGGTCTTAGAATCACGATCATAAATCACCAAGCGTACTTTCACACGCAATGGTGCTGCATAGGTAATACCACGTAATTGACATTCTTTAACGTCAAATACGGGCTCACCCAACTTGTAGCTCACGTATTCCAGAGAAGCGTTACCAGAAAAGGAAACGATTGGAAAAACAGAGCCGAAGGCAGCTTCCAGACCTTGGTTATCGCGCTGACCAGCAGGCTTACCAGACTGTAAGAACTTACGATAGGAATCGATTTGAATGGCCAGCAGATAAGGCACATCCATGACCGGAGGTAGTTTACCGAAATCCTTGCGGATACGTTTTTTCTCAGTATATGAGTAAGGCATCAGTATTCCCCGATTTGGGTCTTTCAAAGACCGTTAAGTAGGAAAGAAGCTTAAGCCACCATGCTTGGGCTTCTATGAGTTCCATTTCCGCCCTAGGCGAGGGATGGAATCCCTTAAAACATGCTAGTTGAAGCATCTTCAAACCAGCCTTTTTCGAATCTAGACGGTGTTAATAAAACAGTCATCTAAGAACCGAAAAAGGCCGGTGGCAATTTTGCCACCAGCCATTTGTACTCGAGCTTTAGTTGCAGCCCAAGTAAGCCAATCAGCTTACTTGATTTCAACCTTAGCGCCAGCTTCTTCAAGATCCTTAGCCAAAGCTTCGGCGTCTTCCTTAGAAAGACCTTCCTTAACTGCAGCAGGAGCGCTTTCAACCAAGCCTTTGGCTTCTTTCAGGCCAAGACCTGTAGCGCCACGAACGGCCTTGATAGCGTTAACTTTCTTCTCGCCTGCTTCAACCAGAATTACATCGAACTCGGTCTTCTCTTCAGCAGCAGCACCGGCGTCACCACCAGCAGCGCCAGCTACAGCAGCGGCAGCAGCAGTTACACCAAACTTCTCTTCCATTGCTTCGATTAGTTCAACAACGTCCATAACGGACATGTCTGCAACGGCATTGATGATATCGTCTTTAGTAATAGACATAACAATTCCTAAATATTTTCTAATGCCCTAGGGGCACGTTAATCATGCGCAAAGTTGCCACAAATGACTCAGTGAGTCGTATGTTAAGCAGCTTCTTGTTCTTTTTGATCGCGGATTGCAGCCAAAGTTCGAGCCAGCTTGCTGGTCGCACCTTGAATCACGCTCATCAACTTGGACACAGCTTCGTCGTATGTTGGCAAAGATGCCAATACGTCGATTTGAGAGGCTTCCATTAGGTTGCCTTCATATGCCAGTGCTTTAACCTCAAAGCGGTCATTGCCTTTTGCAAAATCTTTGAACAAACGGGCGCCTGCGCCTGGGTGCTCATTAGAAAATGCAATAATACTTGGACCACTAAAAGTTTCCTGCAGACACGCAAAATCGGTGCCTTCGACAGCACGCTTAGCCAATGTATTACGCACAACACGCACGTATACACCGTTTTCACGAGCTTCCTTACGCAGGGCAGTCATGTCTGTTACAGATACACCGCGGGAATCCGCGACCACTGCCGACAATGCACTGGTGGCTGCTTCGTTGACTTCTGCGACAATCGCTTTCTTGTCTTCGAGACCAATAGCCACGCTATTTCTCCTAGATAAGATTATCCAACTCTCCATCATCAACGATGATGAAGTCCTTAATACGGTGTTGGACTCAGAAATCTGAATCGGGTTCACCGTCTGCGTAGGAAAATTAAGAAAACTTGCGTTTTCACCTACGGTCTTTGACAGTTCTGGCCGAAGCCAGAACCCTCAAAATATAAGTAAGGTAAAACCTTACTCGCCGTTTCGATTAATTACCGAAACGTAACAATTCATAAGCTCTATTAGAACTTCACTGCACCATGATCAACAGTTAGGCCTGGACCCATTGTTGTAGATAGAGTGACTTTCTTCATATAGACACCTTTACTGGAAGCCGGCTTCATCTTTTTCAGATCGCTCAATAGGGCTACCAAGTTTTCCTGCAAAGCTTCACCAGTAAAGGAAGCCTTACCTAAGGTGCAGTGTACGATACCAGCTTTGTCAGCACGGAAACGCACTTGACCAGCTTTAGCATTCTTAACAGCTGTCTCAACGTCAGGGGTTACTGTACCAACCTTAGGGTTAGGCATTAAACCACGTGGACCCAAAACTTGGCCTAGTTGGCCAACTACACGCATAGCGTCAGGAGTGGCAATAACTACGTCAAAGTCCATGTTACCTGCTTTCACTTCAGCAGCAAGATCGTCCATACCAACTAGCTCAGCGCCAGCTGCTTTAGCTTTGTCTGCATTTTCACCTTGGGTGAATACAGCAACGCGAACATCTTTACCAGTACCATTAGGTAACACAGTAGAGCCACGCACAACCTGATCAGATTTACGTGGGTCAATACCCAAATTAACAGCCACATCAACAGATTCGGCAAACTTAACTGTAGAAAGTTCAGTTAGTAGTGCTACTGCTTCGGCTACGTCATATACTTTGCCAGCTTCTACTTTTTCAGCGATAGCCTTGGCACGCTTTGTCATTTTAGCCATTAGTTAACACCTTCTGTATTTAGACCCATAGAACGGGCACTGCCAGCAATGGTACGTACTGCAGCATCCATATCAGCCGCAGTTAGATCAGCCATCTTGGTAGTAGCAATCTCTTCCAACTGTGCACGTGTTACGGTGCCCACTTTTTCAGTGTTAGGGCGAGCAGAACCACTCTTCAGACCAGCCGCTTTTTTCAGCAATACTGAAGCAGGAGGTGTCTTAGTAATAAAAGTAAAGCTACGATCCGCATAGACGGTAATAACCACAGGTACAGGCATACCTGGCTCTAGGCTTTGAGTCTCAGCGTTAAAGGCTTTACAGAATTCCATGATGTTAACACCGTGTTGACCTAGTGCAGGACCAACAGGTGGACTTGGGTTGGCCTTACCGGCGCCAACCTGAAGCTTGATGTAGGCTTCGACTTTCTTTGCCATTGCAAATTTCCTCTTTATGGGTGCAAACGCCCTGTGATTAACCTAGCCAAACCAGATTATCAACTAACGCTCTAACTTAAGAACGCGTTAGGCTCCCCTGTGTTAATAACATTCGACCTAGCCGAATGCGCAAAAACCCTGGCCACCAAATCGGTTCCAGGGTCATAGGCCGGATATTAAACCGGCAGCCGGGCTAAACCCGACCTGCAGTCAGGACTTTTCGACCTGACCAAACTCCAGCTCTACAGGCGTGGAACGCCCGAAGATCAAAACAGCCACTTGTAAGCGACTCTTTTCGTAATTCACTTCCTCTACCACACCATTAAAGTCGGCAAATGGACCATCAATAACACGCACCATTTCACCTGGTTCAAAGATGGTTTTTGGTTTTGGCGCTTCTGCACCTGATTCAACACGATCTAAGATCGCTGCTGCTTCACGCTCAGTAATAGGGGCAGGTCTGTCGGCCGTACCACCAATAAAGCCCATTACTCGAGGCGTTTCCTTAACCATATGCCAAGTATCATCATTCATTTCCATATGAACTAGCACATAGCCAGGGTAAAATTTGCGCTCACTGCGACGCTTTTTGCCAGCGCGCATTTCAACTACTTCTTCAGTTGGCACCAGGATATCACCAAAATGATCCTGCATCTCAAAGCGATCAACTCGCTCCTGCAAGGAACGCATAACCTGCTTCTCATATCCTGAGTAAGCGTGCACTACATACCAGCGCTTTGCCATGATCGTTTCCTATTGCTTAACCGATTAAAGAAGAAACAGCCCAACTCAACAAAGAGTCAAGACCCCATAACAATAGAGCCATAACCAACACCACGGCTACTACAATTAAAGTCGTTTGCATGGTTTCTTGGCGGTTAGGCCAAACCACCTTACGAATCTCATTACGGGCTTCCTTAAACATGGTTAAGAAAGCTTTACCTTTTGCCGTTTGTGCTGCAACTAAGCCAGCTACTAAAGCAACAGCAACCAGACCTAAAACTCGATATAGTAAGGACTGGTCAGAGTAGATGGAATTTCCTACCACGCCCAAGGCAATCAGGGCCACCACGACAACCCACTTAGGGGCATCGAAACGATTGCTTTGTGTATCTGAGTTGGCGCTCATGGAAAAAGCCTCTATCTATCTATTTATAAACAGTTTTTTCTGTTCAATCAACCCCATCACACTAGTCAATGTGGAGCCTGAAAATTTGGCAGGCCAGGAGGGATTCGAACCCCCAACATTCGGTTTTGGAGACCGACGTTCTGCCGTTGGAACTACTGGCCTGTAACCGGTTTTCGTCACTGCTAAAAGCAGATACGAAAAGTTCGGGACGCGTATATTATACGCGACCCAAACTTTTTGCAAGCACTAAATGCTTGAATCAACAACCATTTACTAGGCGATGATCTTAGCTACAACACCTGCACCTACGGTACGGCCACCTTCACGAATCGCGAAACGTAGACCTTCATCCATAGCAATCGGGCAAATCAACTCAACTGTCATTTGCACGTTATCACCAGGCATTACCATTTCTACACCTTCAGGTAGCTCACAAGCACCTGTTACGTCTGTTGTACGGAAGTAGAACTGGGGACGGTAACCTTTAAAGAATGGCGTATGACGACCACCTTCATCTTTACCTAGCACATAAACTTCTGCTTCAAAACGTGTGTGAGGAGTGATCGAACCAGGCTTAGCCAATACTTGACCACGCTCTACTTCTTCACGCTTGGTACCACGTAGTAGTACACCAACGTTCTCGCCCGCACGACCTTCGTCTAGCAGCTTACGGAACATCTCAACACCGGTACAAGTTGTCTTGGTGGTGTCTTTGATACCAACCATTTCAACTTCTTCACCAACTGTCACAATACCACGCTCTACACGGCCTGTTACTACAGTACCACGACCCTGGATTGAGAATACGTCTTCGATTGGCATGATGAAATCACCATCGATCGCACGCTCTGGCTCAGGAATGTATGAGTCCAATGTCTCTACTAGTGTCTTCACTGCAGTCGTACCCATGTCGTTGTCGTCTTGACCATTTAGGGCCATCAACGCAGATCCTGGGATGATTGGCGTGTCGTCGCCTGGGAATTCATATTCGTCCAGCAACTCACGTAGTTCCATTTCTACTAGCTCTAGCATCTCTACGTATTCTTCAGAATCTGCACCACCACAGTCTTCTGCCAATAGGTCTGCTTTGTTTAGGAATACTACAATGTAAGGTACACCTACCTGACGTGATAGCAAGATGTGCTCACGTGTTTGTGGCATCGGACCGTCGGTCGCGCCACATACTAGGATCGCACCGTCCATCTGGGCTGCACCAGTGATCATGTTCTTCACATAGTCAGCGTGTCCTGGACAGTCTACGTGGGCGTAGTGACGATCAGGAGAGTCATATTCTACGTGTGAAGTCGCGATGGTAATACCACGCTCGCGCTCTTCAGGTGCGTTGTCAATTTCACCGAAGTCCTTCAGTTCACCGCCCCAAGTCTCAGCACATACGCGTGTTAGCGCAGCTGTCAGAGTGGTTTTACCGTGGTCAACGTGACCGATGGTGCCGACGTTTACGTGCGGCTTACTACGTTCAAACTTTTCTTTAGCCATTTTAGCCTCCGACTTTGAGCGGCCCAACAACAGCTGTTGTATGGAATACCGCAGATAACAAGAAGGGTAGATATATCACTATATCTACCCTTCGGATAATTCTTTGCATCCATTTGCCCACCTTTTTTAAGGCAAAATGGAGCTCTAGGGCGGAATTGAACCGCCGACCTCACCCTTACCAAGGGTGCGCTCTACCCCTGAGCTACTAGAGCTTATACGCACTTTAGCTGCTGATATCAGCAC
>JBMZUZ010000012.1:0-81321 GCA_049625185.1 Pseudomonadales bacterium
CGATGGTAGTGTGGGGTTTCCCCATGTGAGAGTAGGTCATTGCCAAGCGTCTAATACGAAGCCCCGTGGTTGTTTAACTGCGGGGCTTTTTTTATGGCTTTTATTTTTAAGTTTGGCTATAAAAATAATAGTTTTGCTAAATTAATCCACGGTGACGGGCAGGGTATCATCTTGCCAGCGCACTTTTAAGTGCTGTCCAGAACTGACGTCAGCTGCTTTGGTGACAATATTACCCTGTTCGTCTTGGGTCATGGTATAGCCTCTACTTAAGGTTTGAAGGGGGCTAAGTTGGTTTAGCATTCCCGCCAAATAAGCGACTTGTTCTTTACTCTGGCGTTGTTTAATGGTGATGGTTTTATCTGCTCTGGCAGCTAGGTTTTGCAAATGTTGGCGCTGTAGAGTGATATGGGCCCTGGGAGATAAGCTCTGGATACGATTATCGAGGCTTTCTATCCTTTTATGGCTGTCATATATACGAAATTGCATATGCTTTTCCATAGCTAATGACAGCTTATCTAAACGCTGACCATAATCCTGAAGCTGCTGATCAGGTTTGCGGAGTTGGGCTTTAAGCTGATTAATGATTAACTGTTGCTTATGTAGCAGATTTTGCAAAGCGCCATGCAAACGTTGACCAAGTTGCTTAGTTTGGAGACTGAGGTGTTGCTGGCTTTGAGTAATGGCTTCAGCCGCAGCCGATGGCGTTGGTGCCCGCAAGTCAGCAACAAAATCACTAATGGTAAAATCTGTTTCATGCCCTACAGCACTTATTACAGGTATGTCACTGCTGACAATCTGCCTAGCAAGGGTTTCGTCATTAAAGCTCCAAAGGTCTTCCATAGAGCCACCACCACGGGCAATAATAATCGCGTCGTGTAAATCCAGCTGATTGCAGAGTGTCAAGGCATGACAAGCCGCTGGAGCAGCGTCAGGACCTTGTACAGGGACAGGAATAACGTCTATTTGTAGGCTGGGCATGCGTTTGCCGGCAACACTGATAATATCGTGTACGGCGGCACCATTGGCTGAAGTAATAACGGCAATCCGACGACAATATTCTGGTATCGGTCGCTTACGCTCTGGCGCAAATAAGCCTTCATCCTGAAGTTTTTGTTTTAGTTGTTGGAAGGCTGCCTGCAATTGACCAGCGCCAGCTGGTGTAAGGCGTTCGCCAATTAATTGATATTCACCACGGTCTGGATAAATAGACACTTTGGCTTGTAAGTGAACTAGGTCGCCTTCTTTAGGTTGAAATTGGCAATATAGATTGCGGTTACGAAACAGAGCACAGCGAATCTGGCCTTCAATATCTTTAAGGGTAAAATACCAATGCCCTGAACGAGCACGGGTAAAGCTGGAGATTTCCCCGCAGACGGTGATCAACCCAAACTGTCTTTCTAGCATGGAGCGAGCTGCATGATTGAGTTCGCTAACTTGCCATATATAGTCTTCTTGCATGTGTTTGTTTACTAGGTATAAAGCGCGTTCTTTATAGTAGCTTATAGCAGGTGATTTGAACAACACTGCATAGTTAATCCAGCGCATTGATTAAACCTTTTGATAGGTTTTTGGTATCGCTTATTGATGGCTATTGGCTATTAATTATAGCCCTGATTGAATAGCCCGATATGCACTTAGAATAATGTCCAAAAGGTCAGCTTTTGAGGGGATTTGACGGCTTTTATAGGGTTTTATTTTTAACCGTATTAAAGGCAAATTTAAGCCTAAAATAGTGGCTAAAAAACCACCAGTTGGTGTATAATACAGCGCTTCTTTAAATTAGGTTCTGGACGGTTCCCATGCTACGTGTCTCCGAAGAAGCACTCACTTTTGATGATGTTCTCCTAGTGCCCGGATATTCCGAGGTGCTCCCTAAAGATGTCCAGCTAAAAACATTTATTGCCCGCGATCTACCTCTCAATATCCCCTTAGTATCTGCCGCTATGGACACGGTTACTGAATCACGTCTGGCTATTGCTATGGCGCAGGAAGGTGGTATTGGTATTCTGCATAAGAATCTAACCATTGAGCAACAGGCTACGGAAGTCGCTAAAGTTAAAAAGCACGAGAGTGGTGTGGTACAAAACCCCGTTACTTGCCGTTCTGATATGACCATTGGCGAACTTCAGCAATTAGCTGCACGGACAGGTTTTTCTGGCTTTCCTGTGGTAGATGATGGTGACTTGGTGGGTATTGTCACTAGCCGTGATATGCGCTTTGAAAATTATCTGCAAGCTACGGTGGCAACTATTATGACACCGAAAGAGCAGTTGGTTACTGTGCAGCCTGGTGTGGATCAGGAAAAGGTACGTAACTTATTACGTAAGCATCGCATTGAGCGTGTGCTTGTAGTTGACGAAGCCGGCGCATTACAAGGCATGATGACGGTAAAAGATATGTATTACGCCAAAGCTTACCCAAACGCTGCCAAAGATAGTAATGGTAGTTTGCTGGTTGGCGCGGCTGTAGGTACCGGTGCCGACACTCCTGACCGCGTTGATGCTTTGGTAGCGGCGGGTGTTGACTTGATTGTGGTTGATACAGCCCATGGTCACTCCCAAGGTGTTATCGAGCGTGTAAGGTGGGTTAAGTCGACCTACCCACAAGTAAAGGTTGTGGGTGGTAATATTGCTACAGCTGCCGCAGCAGAGGCCTTGGCTGATGCCGGTGCTGATGGGGTTAAAGTAGGTATTGGTCCTGGTTCTATTTGTACTACACGTATCGTAGCGGGCGTCGGTGTGCCACAAATTTCCGCTGTTGCTAATGTGGCTGCCGCTATGCAGTCCCGTGGTATTCCTGTTATTGCTGATGGTGGCGTACGTTATTCTGGTGATTTAGCTAAAGCTATTGTTGCCGGTGCCAGTGTGGTTATGGCTGGTAGTCTATTGGCGGGTACTGATGAAGCGCCAGGGGAAGTAGAGTTGTTCCAAGGCCGTGCCTATAAAGCTTATCGTGGTATGGGTTCGTTAGGCGCTATGGGCCAAAGTCAGGGCTCTAGTGATCGTTATTTCCAGAGTACTGATGCCGGTGTAGAGAAGCTGGTACCTGAAGGAATTGAGGGCCGCGTAGCTTGTAAAGGCCCCATGGGTGCTATTGTGCATCAATTAATGGGTGGCTTACGCGCCAGTATGGGTTACACCGGTTGTGCCAATATTGATGAAATGCGCACTAAGCCGAGCTTTACCCGTATCACCAATGCGGGCATGAATGAAAGTCATGTACATGATGTGACTATCACCAAAGAAGCACCCAACTACCGGGTTAAATAGAATTACATAGTATTGGAGGCCATTGCGGCCTCTATTTGTTTATTTGGTTGGTATCCTGTGAAAGCCAGCCTGTCATGGAGTGCAATATGACGCAAGATATCCACGCTCAGCGGATACTTATCTTGGATTTCGGATCCCAATATACACAACTGATTGCGCGTCGGGTGCGTGAAATTGGTGTTTACTGTGAAATTCGTGCTTGGGATATGCAGGATGAAGCGATTGCTAAGTTTGCGCCTCAGGGCATTATTTTAGCGGGTGGCCCTGAGTCTGTAACTGAGGCTAATAGCCCGCGCGCACCACAAAAGGTATTTGAGCTGGGTGTACCTGTGTTAGGTATCTGTTATGGCATGCAAACCATGGCTGAGCAGTTAGGTGGTAAGGTTAGTGCTTCTGATGAACGTGAATTTGGCTTTGCCGAAGTGCGGGTTGAAACCGCTGGCGCACTGCTCAATGGTATTGAGGATCATGTGCATAATGATGGCAGTCTTAGCCTAGATGTGTGGATGAGCCATGGCGATAAAGTCACAGAATTACCATCACAGTTTACTTGTATGGCAGCTACAGATAGTGCGCCTATTGCTGGTATGAGCTGGGAAGAAAAACGTTTTTATGGTTTACAGTTCCACCCTGAAGTAACCCATACCAAGCAGGGTGGCCGGATTTTAGAGCGCTTTGTGCGTGATATATGTGGTTGTGAAGCTCTGTGGACTGCGAGCAATATTATTGATGATGCTATTGCTACAGTACGCAACAAGGTGGGCAATGATACCGTTTTATTAGGTTTATCTGGTGGTGTTGATTCGTCTGTTGTAGCGGCGTTGCTGCACAAAGCCATTGGTGACCAATTGGTTTGTGTGTTTGTTGATAATGGCCTGTTACGTCTTAATGAAGGCGATCAGGTGATGGATATGTTCGCTAAAAATATGGGCGTTAAGGTTATTCGGGCAGATGCAGAAGATCTATTCCTTGGCAATTTGGAAGGAGTTAGTGACCCAGAGGCTAAGCGCAAAGTTATTGGTAATACCTTTATTGATGTGTTTGATGCCGAAGCAGGTAAGCTGAAAAATGTTAAATGGTTGGCGCAAGGCACCATTTATCCTGATGTGATTGAGTCAGCAGCTGCTGAAACAGGCAAGGCGCACGTGATTAAGTCCCATCATAATGTCGGTGGCTTGCCCGAAGATATGGCTTTGGATTTAGTCGAGCCACTGAGGGAATTGTTTAAGGATGAAGTACGCAAAATTGGCCTTGAGTTAGGGTTGCCTTACGATATGGTTTATCGCCATCCTTTCCCTGGCCCTGGTTTGGGTGTGCGTATTCTTGGTGAAGTGAAAAAACAATACGCGGATATTTTACGTCAAGCCGATGCCATCTTTATTGAAGAACTACACAACGCGGATTGGTATCACAAAGTGAGTCAGGCCTTTGTGGTGTTTTTGCCAGTTAAATCTGTGGGTGTGGTTGGTGATGGTCGCCGCTATGAGTATGTGGTGAGCTTGCGCGCCGTGGAAACCATCGACTTTATGACCGCACGTTGGGCGCATTTGCCCTATGAGCTGTTAGAGAAAGTATCTGGACGCATTATTAATGAGATTGCTGGCATTTCCCGTGTCGCCTACGATGTGTCTAGTAAACCACCTGCCACCATTGAGTGGGAGTAGAGAAATATAGCGTGAATACCGACACCAGCCTAGCCCCTAATGACGAGCACTTTATGGCTTTGGCCATGGAACAAGCCCAGCTTGCCGCGCAACAGGGTGAGGTGCCAGTGGGTGCGGTGGTGGTACAACAGGGCAAGGTGATTGGGTGTGGATATAACCAGCCCATTAGTAGCCATGACCCAAGTGCTCATGCAGAGATTATGGCTCTGCGTGAGGCGGCAGCCAAATTGGAAAATTACCGCCTACCCGGTTGTCAGTTGTACGTTACCTTGGAGCCTTGTTCCATGTGTGTTGGCGCTATGGTACATGCCCGTATAGAACGTTTGGTGTATGGCGCTACGGAACCCAAGGCAGGGGTAGTTGAGAGCAATGTGCACTTACTAGAACAACCCCATTTTAACCATCATGTCGATGTGCAGGGTGGTGTGCTAGCTGCACAAGCTAGCCAAATACTAAGTGATTTTTTTAAACAGCGTCGCTTACAACATAAAGCGATCAAGGCAGAGGCTAATAGAGGCTAAATATGCTGATTTTACGTGGTGCTCCCGCTCTTTCTGAATTCCGTCAACAAGGTTTGCTGGCAGAATTACAGGCCATCATCCCGGCCATAGAAGGTATTTATGGTGAGTTTATGCACTTTGTTAATCTCCATGCAGAGTTAACAGCTGATGAACAACAGGTGTTAGAAACCATTTTGCATTATGGCCCAAGTGTTCAGGTGCAGGCAGCGACTGGTTCAATGCTGTTGGTGGTACCGCGTTTAGGCACCATTTCACCATGGTCTAGTAAGGCCAGCGATATTGCTCACAATTGTGGCTTGGACAAGGTGGCTCGCTTGGAACGCGGCATTGCTTACTATTTGCGTGGCGACCTTAGTGAGTCTGAAATTTCCCAAGCCAGTGCCATCTTACATGATCGCATGGTTGAACAAGTATTATCAGATTTAGATGCTGCAGCTGGGCTATTTGATCAGACTGAGCCAGCCCCGCTGTCGACAGTAGATATCTTAGGCGGTGGCCGTGCCGCCCTAGTGGCAGCGAATACCAACCTTGGTTTGGCTTTAGCGGAAGATGAAATCGACTATCTTGTTACTGCCTTTGAGGAATTACAACGCAATCCCACCGATGTTGAACTGATGATGTTTGCTCAAGCAAACTCAGAGCACTGCCGCCATAAAATATTTAATGCTAGCTGGACTATTGATGGTGAGGAGCAAGATCATTCTTTGTTCCAAATGATTAAAAACACCAATAACCTTCATGGTGAGGGCGTATTGTCAGCCTATAAGGACAATGCTTCGGTAATTGAGGGTCATAAAGGTGGGCGTTTCTTCCCCCAAGCAGGTGATCATAAATATGCTTATCATCAAGAAGACGTGCATATTCTGATGAAGGTAGAAACCCATAACCACCCCACAGCGATTGCGCCCCATGCCGGTGCTGCTACTGGTTCGGGTGGTGAGATTCGCGATGAAGGTGCTACGGGTAAAGGTTCCAAGCCGAAAGCCGGCTTAACTGGTTTTACCGTATCTAATCTGAATATTCCTGGCTTTGAGCAGCCTTGGGAAGAGGCTTATGGTAAGCCGGAGCGGATTGTGTCGGCCCTAGATATTATGCTGGAAGGCCCCATTGGTGGTGCTGCATTTAATAATGAATTTGGTCGCCCAGCGTTAAATGGTTATTTCCGCACTTACGAAGCCAAAGTGCCCGGAGTCAACGGTGATGAGGTGCGAGGCTATCATAAGCCTATTATGTTGGCTGGTGGTATGGGTAATATTCGTGGCGAACATGTTGAAAAAGGTGAAATTGGCGTCGGCTTTAAGCTTATTTGCCTTGGTGGCCCCGCTATGCAAATTGGTCTCGGTGGTGGTGCCGCTTCCTCCATGGATTCTGGTGCCAGTGCGGCTGATCTTGATTTTGCCTCTGTGCAACGGGAAAACCCAGAGTTGGAACGCCGTTGTCAGGAAGTCATAGACCGCTGCTGGCAGTTGGGCGACAGTAACCCGATTGCCTTTATTCATGATGTGGGTGCGGGTGGCTTGTCTAATGCTTTCCCTGAGCTAGTTAAAGACGGTGGCCGCGGTGGTCATTTTGAACTTCGTAACGTCAATAATGATGAGCCAGGTATGTCACCTTTAGCGATCTGGTGTAATGAAGCTCAAGAGCGTTATGTCATGGCAGTAGCACCAGAAAACTTGGCATTGTTTGAAGAATTATGTGCTCGTGAACGTTGCCCTTATGCCATAGTTGGTGAAGCTACGGAAGAACACCATCTAACCTTGGGTGACACCCACTTTGCCAATAAGCCCGTTGACTTACCTATGTCAGTGCTATTTGGTAAACCACCTAAAATGCATCGTGATGTGACCCGCAACAACCCGCAATTACAGGCATTGCAAATGCAAGATGTTGATCTTGCCGAAGCCGCCCAGCGAGTACTAAGTCTACCAGCCGTGGCTAGTAAAAGCTTTTTGATCACCATTGGTGACCGTTCTATTACGGGTATGGTGGCTGGTGAACAAATGGTAGGCCCATGGCAAGTGCCTGTGGGTAATTGTGCCGTGACTACCACCACTTTGGATACCACCACGGGTGAAGTGATGGCGATGGGTGAACGTACACCCCTCGCATTAATTGATGCTCCTGCTTCTGGTCGGATGGCCATTGGTGAAACTATTACCAACTTAGCCAGTGCACAAATTACGGATTTGGGTGATATTCGTTTATCAGCCAACTGGATGTCCCCCGCAGGCTATGTCGGTGAAGATGCTAAGTTATATGACACGGTAAAAGCGGTGGGTATGGAGTTATGTCCAGCCTTAGGTATTTCCATTCCAGTGGGTAAAGATTCCATGTCTATGCGCACGGTATGGAAAGATGGGGACGAAGATAAAAGTGTTACATCGCCAGTGTCATTGGTGATTTCTGGCTTTGCTCCCGTAGAGGATGTACGTAAAACCTTAACACCCCAGTTGCGCACTGATAAAGGTGCAACTGATTTAATTTTGATTGATCTGGGTAATGGTCAAAATCGTTTGGGTGGTTCAGCTTTGGCCCAGGTATATAAACAGTTAGGCGACAGCACACCTGATGTAGATGATGCAGCGGATCTTAAAGGCCTATTTAGTGCCATTCAAGGCCTTAATGCTGAAGGTCTTTTATTGGCTTATCATGATCGCGCCGATGGTGGCTTACTAGCTACCTTAGCGGAAATGGCCTTTGCTGGGCATACGGGTATTGATATTGAAATGGGTACCTTAGTAGACCACCCCCAAGACTTATTAGGCAGTTTGTTTAATGAAGAACTGGGTGTTGTGATCCAAGTACGCAAAGAAGACACGGCAGAGGTGTTACGCCAATGTAGTGCTGCGGGTCTGGCTGAGCAAAGTCAGGTTATAGGTAGCCTAAATGATGATGATCAAATTCGATTTACCCTTGAGGGTGAGGAAGTGCTAGTTGATTCACGTATAGATTGGCACCGCACTTGGGCAGAGACCAGTTATCGCTTGCAGGCTATGCGTGATAATGCCGATTGTGCCCAACAAGAATTTGATCGCTTATTGGATGCCAGTGATCCTGGCCTAAATGCCCATCTAACTTTTGATTTAAATGACGATATCACAGCTAGTTTAGAAACAAATAAGCGTCCTCAAGTGGCCATTTTGCGTGAGCAAGGTGTTAATGGCCAGGTTGAAATGGCCGCTGCTTTTGATCGGGCTGGCTTTGCCTGTACCGATGTGCATATGAGTGATATTTTAACTGGTCGTCGGCAGTTAACTGAGTTTGTTGGGTTGGTTGCCTGTGGCGGTTTCTCCTACGGTGATGTGCTGGGCGCGGGCGAGGGTTGGGCCAAATCTATTCTCTTTAATGCCAAGGCACGACAACAGTTTAGCGATTTCTTTGCACGCAGCGATACCTTTGCTCTTGGTGTGTGTAATGGCTGTCAGATGCTCTCAAATTTACATGAGTTAATTCCTGGTGCTGAACACTGGCCACACTTTGTACGTAACCAGTCAGAGCAGTTTGAAGGTCGAACAGCCTTAGTGCAGGTGCAAGAATCGGATTCTATCTTCCTACAAGGTATGTCTGGTTCCTATATGCCTATTGCCATTGCCCATGGTGAGGGTCATGCTGAATTTGCCAGCACCGCTGATCTGGATGCCTGTAAGCAGGGCGGCCAAGTGGCATTGCGTTATGTCGATAACTATGGCCAGCCTACAGAGGCATACCCAGCCAACCCTAATGGTTCAGTAGAGGGTATTACTGGACTAACGGCAGCCAATGGTCGCGTGACTATAATGATGCCCCACCCTGAGCGGGTATATCGTAGTTTGCAAAATTCATGGGCACCTGATGAGTGGCAAGAAGATGGACCTTGGATGCGTATGTTCCGTAATGCACGGGCATGGGTTAAGTAAGCCAAGTGCGAGAACTTTAAAGGTCTTGCAGATCGGTAAGAGGGTGGTTTAGATGAGCTTAAAAGTTGAAATTATTCCAGTCACAGCGTTTCAACAAAACTGCTCATTGGTTTGGTGTGATAGCACCAACGAGGCTGCCCTTATTGATCCTGGTGGTAATACGGAGTTATTGCTAGAGCGGATTGCGGCACATGGTGTGCAACTAAAGCAGATTCTGCTTACCCATGCTCATATTGACCATGCAGGTGCTGCTGCTGATATTGCGGAGCAGCATGATATTCCCATTATTGGCCCCCATAAAGCTGACCAATTTTGGATCGATAAATTGAGTGACCAAAGTCGTATGTTTCAGTTTCCAGAAGCGCGGCCTTTTGTCCCCCAGCGCTGGTTAGATCAGGGCGATCAGGTACAGGTTGGCAAAGAAAACATGCAGGTGTTTCATTGCCCAGGACATACCCCAGGCCATGTGGTTTTTTACCATTCCACTATTGGCTTGCTGTTTGTTGGTGATGTGCTATTTCAAAACTCTATTGGGCGCACAGACTTTCCCCAAGGTGACCATGCCACCCTAATCCAGTCTATTCATGACAAGTTAATGGTGCTAGATGACCAAGTACAATTTGTACCTGGTCATGGCCCTATGTCGACTATTGGTCAAGAGCGTCAACATAACCCCTTCTTAGTGTAGAAGAGCAATAATCTAGCGATCCCGTGTATAGCGATAGACCTGTCTATCACCATCACCATAGTCAAACATACAGTCAAAACTATTGTCGTTTTGAGTGATCAGTGTACAACTATATTCACTGGTGTCACCTACTTCGAACTCATCAGCACAGGTCTCGCGATCCAAAGCATCACGCTCAACAAATGACAAGGTGACGCCAGACTGCTGCCAGTCATACTCCACCACATATAAGTCACACTGATTGTATTCATCACTTATGGCATAACCACCAGTACCATTGGCGGATAAGGTCTCATAACCAAAGGTTTCCCAAGTGCAACCCTCAATAAGCTCTTCAACTAGATAGTCGCCTTCTGGTGACCACATTTGTGATTTGCCAGGTACATCATAAAATTTTGTTTCAAAGTCAATACGTAAGCCCTTATTAGTAAAGGTTTCCGTCATAGCTACGTCGGTATTAAGGTCATTTAATAAAGCTAGACTAGAATGCAAATCGGCACAATCATTGATACTCATATCGGTCATATCACCAATAGCCGGCATGGCTTCCTGGGCGATAGCAGCCACTTTGCTATAGTCGGCAGTAAAGGCAAACAGGCCATCCTGATTAAGCTTTTCAAAAGCTAAAGCTCGGGCAGCTGAGGTGGCCTCGTCACCATCAAAAATAACCACTTGGTTGCCTTTCACTGCGACCTTGGGTTGGACCCCTGGGGGTAGATCGGGGAGATTAAGTGGCACTGTTGAACCATCACTGGGGATGACGACACCACCCAGTTCAGGTACTAGCCCAACCAGACCTACTAACAGGGCTGGGTTTTCGGCAGCGATAGTCACTAGTCCGTCCACACTAAATAGTCCTGCCATCAGACTCTTAATATCTAAATCATAAATCGCTAGCCCAACACCGCTAATACCTTGTCCCATAGCGGTGGCAATTGCTAAAGCCGATGGATCCATAGCAGTGGCGGCCATTTGCAATTCAGCAAGTTCAGCGCAAGCAAAATCGTTAGCCATAAAACGGGCGCGTAAATCGTTAAATACTGGTGTCAGTGAGGTTATATCTAGACCCAGAGCCATAGAGAACAAGCTATCATCGGCATTATTAACATAACTGGGCAGGTGACCATTTAACATGGTCAATTGCGCGGCGATATCTTGATTGGTGACTTCAATAATTGCATGGCCTTCCATGGTGATGGAGTTGCCTTGCTTTTTCACAGCATCATAGCCAAATGTTACCCGTGGCATACCCTCGGCCATAAGTGTCAATTCTTGGCCACAGCTGGGCGTAAACGGGCTATCAGTGGTATTCATGGTGAGTTGCTGCAGATCCATGCTGGCCTTATTTGCTTCTGTATCACTGAGCATGCGGGTTAATTCCAGCACGCTAAAGTAGCCGGCCATATAGTCGATAAAGTTTTCCTCATCACGCAGGGTGGCGATGGCGTTTGTATCTGCCAGAGAGCGGGTTTCTGGTGCCAACCCAAGGATATCTAGGCGGCGTGCTTCAGAGAAATTCTCTGGGATCACTGCAACAGTGGCAATAGTGTCTTGTAAGGATAAAGTGAGCCATAGATCAAAGCCAACTTCTGGTTCCGTATTAAGAGTCCAATAATAGACTTGATGCTCTCCCCACATGGCTGTTGAACGAGGTAAAAAGCTCTCTTGACCAGCTTTATCAAAGGCTTTAAGTATGGCCTCTGGACGCTCTACACCAAATTGCAATACTGGCATTAGGCCGTCCATATAAAAGGCGCTAGACATATATTTATCAAGACCATAATGGGCGACAAAATTTTTGTCTCCCGTCGCCCTTACTGCCATAAAATCATTAAGTAAAATAGAGAAAAAGTCGAATTCAGGTAACGATATTTCCTCGGCAATTTTTTCCAGCTCATCCACCACAGATTGCATTTGTGAAACAGAGGTTAACCGACCCATATCAATAGAACGGGTGCGCCAGTCTAGTGAGCCATCAACATAAAAGAGGGTATCAGCAGGAGCCTGTTGTTGAAACCGTGTTAAGGGATCACTACTTTGCTTATTCACCCTGCTGGCATAACTTGTGTTGGCTAAGAGTATAGTGAGTAAAGAGATCAGCATTAGCTGGCAACACTTTTTCATACAAGTCTCCTTATGTTAAGTATCATGGCAAGTCATTGATGCCTTACAAGCTAGTATTAAACTTAGCTCAAAATACTTATTATTTATTTTTAAACTCCATAAGCAAGGCGTTTGTTGCCTATTAAACTGGCGTTTAGTTAATATATTTTTTATTTATTGCGTATTTATTTTTATAAGCATAACTGATTATTATGCAATTGGCATCTGTGCCTTAACCTAATATTTACTGCCATCTGATTTAATATTTTATAGCAAAGATATTGTCATACTATCTAACTGGTATCACCTAGACAGGCCTTTAAGCTTATTGCTATTATGCTTACTAATCTAACATTCCTATTATTGAGAGTGCTGGCATGATCAAGTATTTGGCCTTATTACTAACCATTTCTGGTGTGCTTTGCCTACTCTACGCAACCCGTCCAACACTTAAAATGTCCACTTCCGAATCCCATGTGGGATGGCGTGTCTTACTTGCACTTCTGTGTTTTTTTATTGTTGGTTATATCGTTTATTTTATTGTGCTTTTGGGGATGACTTATGCCAACCTGATTCATTTAATGCTGGCGAGTATTTTATTTGGTGGCAGTATTTTTGTGGTTTTGGTTATTCGTCTCAGTCGCTTTACTCTGGAACAAAAACATAGGGTAGCCACACAGGAACAATATAATGCTATCCATGATGACTTAACGGGATTACCTAACCGCAAATATTTGTTACAACATTTGAATTTACAAGTCCAAGAGGCTAAAGCCAAGCAGCAGACGTTTGCTGTTTTGTTAATGGATTTAGATGAGTTTAAATGGGTTAATGATACCCTTGGGCATTTTGTCGGGGATAAGTTACTCCAGGCACTGGCGAGGCGTTTGCAAGAGAGATTAGCCGCCGATATCTTTCTAGCACGCACGGCTGGTGATGAGTTTGCCATGGTGGTGCCAAGGGCAGACAACAATAAAATCACTCAGTTGGGGGCAGATATTCGCAGTTACTTTCGGGAGCCATTCGATATTGATGGCCATATGGTTTCCTTAATGTCTTGTCCGGGTGTGGCTTATTTTCCCGAGCATGGTGATTCAACTGCAACCTTAATGCAGAGTGTCGATATTGCAATGCATGTGGCTAAAAAACAGAAGTTACTACTGGTCACTTACGACGACAGTATGGCGGCTATGACAAGAAAAAACTTAGCCTTAGTGGCAAGGTTGCCTGAAGCCATTGTCAAACAAGAGTTCACCCTGTTTTATCAGCCCTTAATTGTAGGTAAAACCAATAAAGTGTTTGCTCTAGAAGCCCTAATTCGATGGCCTCAAGCAGACCAAACCATATTGCAGCCTGGTGACTTTATCCCCCTTGCTGAGCAAACCTACTTGATTCGGGATGTTACGCGCTGGGTTGTAACCACTGGTCTACAACAATTAGGCGAGTGGCATAGGGCTGGCCATGATTTGAGCCTACAAGTAAATATCTCTAGTCGGGATCTGGATGAAAATCATCTGCCTGAATTTATTGAGGAGCAATTACTTAAACATCAAATTCCACCTCATTGCCTGATCTTAGAAATCACTGAGAGTGCGCTGGTGCGCAATCGTAAACAAGCCATTGCCATACTTACCCAGCTAAGTGAATTAGGTGTTTCTATTAGTCTAGATGACTTTGGTACGGGCTACTCTTCCATGACCCTGCTGGATGAGCTGCCATTAAATCAGGTAAAAATAGATCGCTCATTTATAGATGACATGGAAACCAGTGCCAGTCATCGGGCGATTGTTGAGTCAACAATCACTTTGGGTAACAAACTTGGGCTGGCTGTGGTGGCAGAAGGCATTGAAAACCAACAGCAGATTCAATTGTTAGCGCAACTGGGATGCGATTTGATACAGGGTTTCTATCTCGCTAAACCCATGCCTACAGCAGCTATACAGCAGTGGCTAGATGACTATCAAAATAAGGCCATATAACGGCTGTTGATACGCCATATTTATCCGCATTACTTGTGACAATTTTTAAGGCAGCTTAAAATTCCAAATGATGTAATTGGAATTGATTCTGCTCACGATCTGCTAGAAAACACTCCAGTGTCTGCTTAACAGTGGCAAAGGCAATCTCATCCCAAGGAATATCTTGAGCTGAAAATAACGCTACATCACTGCTTTCTGTAGTAGGGCCGAAGGTGGTGCTGGTCATTTGTGCTAGATAAAACATATGCACTTGGTTAATGCGGGGGACATTACAAACGCTATATAACTGACCCACTTCCACCTTGGCCATTGACTCCTCATAAGTTTCTCGCCAAGCACCTTGTTGAGTGGTTTCGCCATTTTCCATAAAGCCAGCGGGCAGGGTCCAATAGCCAGAGCGGGGTTCAATGGAGCGTTTACAGAGCAGTATTTGGTCACCATAAACAGGAATGCAACCAGCCACAATGCGTGGGTTTTCATAGAAAATAAAGTCACAGGCTGGGCACGTATAACGTTCACGATTATCGCCTGGTGGAATGGTCACCACGATATCAGCGCGACAATGGCTACAATACTTCATGAGAACACCTGCATAAGATAAATCATCTTGGTTATTGTAGAATAAACTTTCACCTCGATATAGCAATTAACGTAAAAAGCTGGATAAAAAGCGGCATGTACTCATTTCTGTACGATAAATTATCAACTGTGCCAAGGCGGCGACTAGAAGCTGATGGCTTAAAGCCAGCAGCTGTCCTCTTGGCAATTAGTGATGCCGAACAGCCAGAAATTATTCTTACTCAACGGTCCCTGAATCTTTCAACACATCAGGGCCAAGTCGCTTTTCCAGGGGGTAAATGTGATGCTGAAGATCAAGATGAGATAGCCACTGCTCTGAGAGAGGCTCATGAGGAGGTGGCTTTGGCACCGTCGCAAGTGCAGGTAGTTGGCCAACTGGGTCAAGTTTATTCTCGCCATGGCTTTCTGGTAACGCCAATTGTTGGTGTGGTAGCACCAGCATCCTTGATGTCGTTAAAGGCCAACCCTGATGAATTGGATCATGTGTTTACTGTGCCAGTAGCACATTTGCTCGAACAAAAACCCGCAATGCGCAGTGTGCAAATGCTCCCAGGATATTATCAAGTGCCTACCTTTGAATATCAGGGCTTTACTATTTGGGGTATGACGGCATTTGTATTGGCAGAGTTTTTAAATTATGTATATGATGCTGGCTTGCCGCTGCAGCAAAAGCCTTAGGATTTTTTAATGACTGATGAAACACCCATCCCATCCCCATGTGTGCATATATGCTATCTAAATGACGATGATATTTGTCAGGGTTGCTTTCGTAGTGGCGACGAGATTACGGCTTGGATGAGACTGGATAATGATGGTCGCCGGCAAGTAATGGCCAATGTCGCTGAGCGCGAACAAGCCAGCCCATTTGTAATCACTATTCCCAAAGAATCTTAATAGGGCCTGAGTTGCGTGCCCTACAACTAAATAGCAGCAGAAATTAGTCTTCTGCTGCTGGCTCTAAAACCTCTTTGCGCACCCTAGCGGTTTTAATAAAGTTATCGCTAATTTGCACAGTTTCGATCATATATGGCCCTAATTGCAGGCACACATTGTTTTGCGGTATTTCTTCCAAGCCTTCAGTAATCAAGCCGTTAAGTGTCTTGGGTCCATCTAAGGGCAGATCCCAATCTAACGTTTTATTGATATCACGAATGGTGGCTGTACCATCAACAAAATAGGAGCCATCTTCCTGCGGATAAATATCTTCATCTTCGGCATCTTGCTCCTCAGCAATATCGCCAACTATATCTTCAAGAATATCTTCTAGAGTGGTAAGGCCTTGAATATCCCCATACTCATCCACCACTAACGCCATCCAGTGATTGGACTTCTGGAAGTTTAATAACTGCGTATTCAGGGCCGTACTTTCTGGCACAAAATAAGGTTCTTTGGATAAAGCTAGTAAGTCATCCTTACTAGGGTTTTCCATTTGTAGCAAAGGCAGAATTTGGCGTACATGGATAACACCAATAATATTATTTAACTCATCTTGATAGATAGGCAGGCGAGTATGGGGGCTTTGGTAAATAGTCGCCACAATCTTGTCCATATCGTCATCAATATCAATACCAACGATCTCGTTACGTGGGATCATTACATCTTCCACGGTAACACTTTCAAGATCCAGTATGCTTAATAGCATGGATTGATTACGGCGCGGAATCAGCGCGCCAGCTTCATTCACAATGGTACGCAGTTCTTCTGTACTTAAGTGCTCATTAGAGCGGTCATTGGTATTAAAGCCCAACAGGCGTAATAGACCATTACAAATAGAATTGACTACCCACACAAAGGGGTAAAGCACCACTAACAAAGGGCGTAGAATCAAAGAAGCGGGGAAAGCTATACGTTCAGGACGTAATGCCGCCACTGTTTTTGGGGTTACTTCAGCAAAGATCAAAATAATCAGTGTCAAAACTGCCGTAGCCACGGCTACCCCAGCATCACCCATAAGCCGCAGAGCGATCATAGTGGCAATAGCAGACGCCAAGATATTGACAAAGTTATTGCCAATAAGGATAACGCCAATCAATCTGTCTGGGCGCTGTAATAATTTTGCAGCGCGCAGGGCTCCTCGGTGTTTTTGTTTCACCAAGTGACGCAAACGATAGCGATCCAAAGACATCATGCCAGTTTCGGAACTGGAGAAGAAAGCGGAAAGGAAGATCAAAAAAATCAGGCTAGCACATAGATAGCCTATGGGAATCTCGCTCAAGGCGTGGTTCACCTCTAGTAATATACGGAATTCAATTTTTAGGCTTCAAGGCCATTGTGTCAAGAAGTAATTGCTGGAATCTACAAGTCTGTATGGGTGAAGCAGTGTTATAACAAATACTCAATCACCAGCTTAGAGCCAAAATAGGCCAGTAACAGCAAGCCAAACCCAACTAGCGTCCAGCGCACAGCGACGCGGCCACGCCAGCCAAAACGGTAATGGCCAACCAAGAGCCCAGCAAAAATAACCCAGGCGCACAAGGAAAGCAGGGTTTTATGGGCCACTTGTTGTGCCAGCATATCTTCCATATAGATAAAGCCAGTGCCCAAGCCAAGGGTCAGCATAATAATGCCCACAGCCAACATCTCAAACAGCAGGCTTTCCATGGTTTGCAGAGGCGGCAGGTTACGCATTAAAGCCGAAGAGTGATGGCTTTTAAGAACTGTATTCTGATAGGCCAGTATAACTGCCTGCAAAGCCGCCACAGCAAACAAAGCATAGGCCAAAAAGGAAAATAAAATATGTAGCATTAGTTCAGTGGCATAGGCCATAGGTGCAGCCGTGGGAGGGGTAAAAATAGCAAAGGCTATACACAATGCCGTCATGGGCATAATAACTACCAGCAAATTCGCTGCAGGTTTGCGAAAACTGTTAAATAACACCACGCCAACAACACACCATGCCGTTAAGGAGGTGGCAGAACCTAAATCCAGCAACAGTCCCTGACTAGTAAATGCATGCAAATAGACAGTTATGGTATGTGCCAACCAAGCAATTACCGCAATTTTTGTGGGACGAGGTTGTTGCTGGGGAGAACTATTGACCAATAGCTTATGCTGGCGCCAGCCACCGATAAGGTATCCCAGTAGGGCGATAAAGCTACTAATTAAAATCATCTGTATATTTAACCCGAGTTTGCAGTGACCAGCAATTAACTCCATTGTAATGACTTAACAGCCCTAAGGGAACTGCCCATCAGAGGTAATTCAAGTTATACTATTAAGCTGAGTATAATATATTAACAGCCTTTAGGTTTGTCGCCCAATGTGCCTCTTCATGGAGCTTAGTTAATTCCATGGAAATGGCTGCACAATCGAGTGCATGGCCTAAACATCCGTTACCCAGATGCAAACGAGATATTCATGTTTGAAAATTTAACCGAACGCCTTGGTAAAACCCTTAAAAATATTCGTGGCCAAGCCCGCTTAACCGAAGACAATATTAAAGCCACTTTACGTGAAGTACGCATGGCCTTGCTTGAGGCAGATGTGGCCTTGCCGGTGGTAAAGGACTTTATTGAACAGGTAAAAGAGCGAGCCGTCGGTACCGAAGTAAGCAAGAGCTTAAGCCCGGGTCAGGTGTTTGTGAAAATCGTCCAGCAAGAGCTGGAAGCGGTTATGGGTAGTGCTAATGAAAGTTTAAACTTGGCAGCCCAACCACCAGCTGTAATATTAATGGCCGGCTTACAAGGTGCGGGTAAAACCACATCCACAGCTAAGCTAGCCAAATATTTGCAAGAACGAGAAAAGAAATCCGTACTCTTGGTAAGTGTTGACGTATATCGCCCTGCCGCTATCAAGCAGCTAGAAACCCTAGCAACAGAAGTGGGCGCTAACTTCTTCCCATCAACGGTAATGCAAACTCCAGTTAGTATCGCTGAAGCGGCTATTCAACATGCTAAGCAACAGCATCACGACGTGGTGATTGTGGATACCGCTGGTCGTCTGCATGTCGATAGTGACATGATGAATGAAGTACAAGCTCTGCATGCCATGGCCAAGCCTGTCGAAACCCTATTTGTGGTTGATGCCATGACCGGTCAAGATGCCGCCAATACGGCAAAAGCCTTTAACGAGGCCTTACCTTTGACGGGTGTGGTATTGAGTAAGACCGATGGTGATGCCCGTGGTGGTGCCGCCCTCTCGGTGCGTCATATTACTGGCAAGCCCATCAAATTCTTGGGTGTAGGTGAAAAGGTAGAGGCTTTAGAGCCATTCCACCCTGATCGCGTCGCGTCGCGCATCTTGGGCATGGGCGATGTGCTATCTCTGATTGAAGAAGCAGAGCAGAAAGTCGATAAGGCCAAAGCCGAGAAGCTAGTTAAAAAGCTTAAAAAAGGCAAAGGCTTTGATCTTGAAGACTTCCGTGATCAATTACAGCAAATGAAGAATATGGGCGGTATGGCAGGCCTGCTAGATAAGCTACCTGGTATGGGTGGTATGGCACAGGCGGCACAAGCAGCCGGAGCTGAGAAAAACTTTGTGCAAATGGAAGCAGTGATTAATTCCATGACCCCCAAAGAACGCTTTTTCCCAGATACCATTAATGGTTCCCGTAAGCGTCGTATTGCCGCTGGCTCAGGCACCCAAATTCAAGATGTGAATCGTCTGTTAAAGCAGCATAAGCAGATGCAAAAAATGATGAAAAAAATGTCTGGCAAAGGCGGCATGAAAAATATGATGCGCGGCATGCAAGGCAATATGCCACCGGGTATGGGTGGTGGCATGGGTGGCGGTATGCCAGGCGGTTTGCCACCAGGAATGGGGGGTATGCCCGGCCTTGGCGGTGGCTTACCCTTTGGCAAGAAAAAGTAAATCTATTGTCGACTTGTGAGCGGCAAATACATCCATTTATAAAAGCTGTAATCTAGGCCTGTTTGAACCAAGGTTCATGGGCCTAGGATGCTTTTCATTTCTCTTTATTTCTTATATAATACGCGCCCTCGTGGGGACTGCCCTAACGAGCGTGATGTGGCATGGTGTCGCATCGCACTGATAAACAGTGAGCGATTTCAAAACTCACACGACATAAGGGATCTAACGCATGGTAATCATTCGTTTAGCTCGTGGAGGCTCTAAAAAGCGTCCATTTTATCATTTAACCGTAGCTGACCAGCGCCGTGCGCGTGATGGTCGCTTTATCGAGCGTGTGGGGTTCTTCAATCCTGTTGCTCGTGGTCAGGAAGAAGTCTCTCGTATCGATTTAGAACGAGTTGACTATTGGTTGAGCAAAGGTGCTCAGGCAAGTGACCGTGTAGCCGGTTTGATAAAAGCTGCGCGTAACGCAGCCGAATAATTTTAGGCAACCTAGTCTAAGCAAAGGATCGTTTGTATGGCCCATGACTCGCGCGTAAAGCTCGGTCGAATTACCACCGTTTATGGGGTAAAGGGCTGGGTAAAAGTATTTTCTAATACTGAACCCATGGATAACATTTTTACTTATCAGCCTTGGCAGATTTTTCTCAATGGTCAATGGCAGGAAGTAAAAGTTAAACAAGGCAAACATCATGGCAAAGGACTAATAGCCCAACTGGAAGGTTGTTATGACCGAGATCAAGCCAAGCTGTATGCAGGTGCTGAGATAGCGGTAGACCAAAGTAAGTTACCTGACTTAGACGAAGGGGAATATTACTGGTCACAACTGACTGGAATGAACGTAGAGACCGAAGCTGGCGTGAAGCTGGGTAAGGTCGACCATCTGATTGCCACAGGTGCTAATGATGTACTGGTGGTAAAGGGCGGACCAGAAAGTATCGACAGCGAAGAGCGACTGATACCTTGGTTACCTGATCAGGTGATTACAAAGATTGACCTCTCAGGAGGCGTTATCCGGGTTAATTGGGATCCGGACTTTTAGGTAAAAGTAGGTGAAGGTAAGTGTCGTTACACTGTTTCCCGAAATGCTCCAGTCCATTACGGACTTTGGCGTTACCGGCAGAGCAGTGCAACAAGGATTGTTGCAAGTAACGGGAATTAACCCGCGCGACTTTACCCATGACAAACATCGCACGGTTGATGATAGACCTTACGGTGGTGGTCCAGGCATGTTGATGAAGGTGCAGCCTTTGCGTGATGCCATTGCTGCTGCTAAGGCTGATTTACCAAACCCCAAGGTGATTTATTTATCACCCCAAGGCCGTAAATTAGATCAATCGGGTGTGTTAGCGTTAGCCGAGCTGGAAAGCTTGGTGTTGGTGGCAGGACGTTACGAAGGTATCGACGAACGTTTAATGACTACCGACATTGATGAAGAATGGTCGTTAGGTGATTTTGTGCTTAGCGGAGGCGAATTGCCAGCCATGGTCTTGATCGACGCTGTCGCACGCATGTTGCCAGGGGTATTAGGACACGCAGAGTCGGCGCAGGAAGATTCATTTGCCCAAGGGTTGTTAGATTGCCCACACTATACTCGGCCCGAAGTGGTCGATGGTATAGAAGTACCAGAGGTACTCTTAAGTGGTGATCATCAAGCAATTGCCAAATGGCGAATGCAACAACAACTGGGACGAACTTGGCAGCGGCGACCTGACTTACTAGACCAAACAACGCTAACTGCAGAGCAGCAACAATCTTTAGCAGATTTTATCCGCACGACGGCAACGTCAGCGGTTGAAGAATAGGAGCGAGCCATGAGCAGCAAAAATAGCATCATTCAGCAACTTGAAGCTGAACAAATGAACAAAGAAATCCCTGATTTCGGCCCCGGTGATACCGTTGTCGTTCAGGTAAAAGTAAAAGAAGGTAACCGCGAGCGTTTGCAGGCCTATGAAGGCGTGGTAATTGGTAAGCGTAACCGTGGCATGAACTCAGCCTTTACTGTACGTAAAATTTCTCACGGTGTGGGTGTTGAGCGTACTTTCCAGACTTTTAGTCATCAAGTTGATAGTGTGACTGTTAAGCGTCGTGGTGACGTGCGTCAGGCTAAGCTGTACTACTTGCGTGAATTGTCTGGTAAAGCTGCACGTATTAAAGAAAAGTTGTCTAAGCGCGAAGCGTAAACAACACTTTTTAACCACTCGCCAAGAGTGGTAGCAAAAGCCCGCTGCAAAGCTGGATAGAATGATTGTGAAAGGCTCTGGACTTTGCCAGTGCCAGTAACAGTTTTTTTACTCCACACAGAACAGCGGGTTTTTTTATGCCTACAGCAAAACAGCCCTTAAATTAATCGTCTCGACTGGTCTTGGTAAGTAATGAATATTTGTGTCGTCATTACCAGTTTATTGCCAGTCAAATAGATAAAAAAGTGGTTATTTGGGGACTAAAAGGGTAGAATCGGTCAACCGGGAAGCAAGCTCAATAAGCAGTTTGTGATGCCCGGTTTTTTTGTGTTTAAAACGACCCTTTTGGGTAAGCCAAAGCAAGCGGGATAGTGATGACGGATTTGGCCAGTAGCCTTCTAGTAGCCATAAGCTTAATGCTGATACTGGAAGGAATCATGCCATTTTTATATCCACAACGCTGGCGTCGACTAGTGGCACAATTGGCTCAGATTAGTGATGCCAATATGCGCTGGTTGGGCCTGTTTAGTATGCTTTTGGGCTTAGTCATATTATGGCTGGTACGTTAGGAGAGATAAGAGATACCATGAGTGGTGCAAAGCGTTGGCTATTGCCTGATGGCGTAAAGGAAGTGCTGCCCCCGGAAGCGGGCCGTATAGAGACCCTGCGCAGGCGTTTGCTCGATCTCCATAACAGCTGGGGCTATGATTTAGTCATGCCGCCGTTAATTGAGTTTATCGAATCACTCTTAACTGGCACGGGCAATGACCTAGATGTGGAGACCTTTAAGGTTATCGATCAGCTTACTGGTCGTACCATGGGTATTCGTGCCGATATAACCCCTCAGGTTGCCCGTATTGATGCCCACAGTCTGGGCATTACTGGCGTCAATCGCCTGTGTTACTCCAATACTGTTTTACACACCGCCTCTGCCAATCCTTTGGCTTCCCGTACACCTTTACAGGTAGGTGCGGAGCTATATGGCCATGCTGGTTTGGAGAGTGATTTAGAAATTATTAGTCTGATGTTAGAGAGCATCACCCATGTGGGTGTGGATGCGCCTTTAACCTTAGATCTTGGTCACGTTGGCATATATCGTGGGCTGTTAGCGGGTATGGCACTAAGCGATGAACAAGAACAAACTTTGTTTGATTTGCTGCAAACCAAGGCTGTAGCCGATATCGATGCCTTTGTGGTGACGTTAGATATTGCCCAGCAAGACCAGCAAATGCTAAAACAGCTAGCTCGCTTGTATGGCGATATCAGTGTTCTTGAAACCGCAACACAGGCCTTTGCTGGGGCTAGTGAGGCGGTGCTTGATGCCGTTGATTACTTGCAGCAATTAGCCACCGCCGTACAACAGCGCTTTCCAAAGGTTACCCTATACTTTGATTTGGCAGAGCTGCGGGGCTATCAATATCACACGGGTGTCGTGTTTGCCGCTTTGACGCCAGCTTTTGGTCAGCCTATTGCTAAAGGTGGCCGTTACGATGATATTGGGCAGGTATTTGGTCGTGCCCGACCAGCCACAGGCTTTAGTGCGGACCTAAAAATTCTGGTAGAACTATCAACATTAGAGCCAGCGCCTGCTGAGATTGTGCTGGTGCCTAATCGTGATGGTCTGACCAGTGAGCAATGCCAATTATTATGGCAAACAGAAGCCGAACTGCGTAGTCAGGGCTTTCGTGTGGTTGCCCAATTATCTGGGCAAGAGAATTCTGTTGCCGAGCACAGTCGTCAGCTTAGTTGGCGTGATGGTGCTTGGCAGCTTGACTAATCGTTAATCTTTACGAACATCTCGAGTTTATTATTATGGGAAAAAATGTCGTAGTCCTGGGTACCCAATGGGGTGACGAAGGCAAAGGCAAAATTGTCGATCTACTGACTGATCAAGCTAACGCTGTAGTGCGTTTCCAAGGCGGTCATAATGCCGGTCATACACTGGTAATTGATGGTGAAAAAACCGTCTTACACCTGATCCCTTCGGGTATCTTGCGCGCCAATGTGACCTGCTATATTGGCAATGGTGTAGTGGTGGCAATGGATGCCCTTTTAAAGGAAATCAACCAGCTAGAAGAGCGTAATGTGCCCGTTAGTGAGCGTTTACGTATCAGCCCAGCCTGTCCTTTAATACTGCCTTACCATATAGCTCTAGATAACGCCCGTGAAGTCGCTCGCGGTAATGCCAAAATTGGTACTACTGGGCGTGGAATTGGGCCTGCCTATGAAGACAAGGTGGCGCGTCGGGGTTTACGTTTAGGTGACCTATTAGACGCGGAACGTTTTGCAGAAAAGCTAAAAGAAATTATGACCTATCATAACTTCGTACTACAAAACTACTACCGTGCTAAACCCCTAGACTATGATACTGTGCTGCAAGAAGCTCTAGAGCAAGCAGAAATCGTCAAACCTTTACTATGTGATGTGACAGCTACCCTCCATGACTTGCGTCGTGACGGGGCTAATATTATGTTTGAAGGTGCTCAAGGTACCTTGCTGGATATTGACCATGGTACTTATCCTTTTGTGACATCCTCTAACACCACTGCTGGTGGCACCGCCACTGGTTCTGGGTTTGGCCCTTTATATCTGGACTATGTTCTAGGTATTACCAAAGCCTACACCACCCGTGTTGGTTCTGGCCCATTCCCCACGGAACTATTTGATGATGTAGGTGCTGGTTTAGCCAAGCGTGGCCATGAATTTGGAGCTACCACTGGCCGTCCTCGTCGTTGTGGTTGGTTTGATGCTGTTGCTCTGCGCCATGCAATCCAGATCAATAGTGTGTCCGGTATCTGCCTAACCAAGCTGGATGTTCTCGACGGCATGGAAGAAATCAAACTATGTATCGACTATGTTGATGCTGAAGGCAATTCTGTACCATGCCCAAGCGATAGTGAAGGTTTTGAAGCGGTAACCCCAGTCTACGAAAGCATGCCTGGTTGGTCAGAATCTACCTTGGGAGCTCAAAGCGAAGACCAACTACCCGCTGCCGCCTTAGCCTATATAGCCCGTATTGAAGAAATTATTGGTGCTCCAGTGGATATCATTTCCACCGGCCCAGATCGGGTTGAAACCATTGTTAAGCGCCATTCCTTTGGTAGGTAATAAGATCTAAATAAGCCATTTGGCTGGCGATGACATAAAAAGGCAACCTTCGGGTTGCCTTTTTTGTGGCCGCTATTTGCCAGAGACACCTTAACTATAAATTTCCTTATTACAACGCTTATAAAAGTAAAAGGCTTAAGGGCTATGATACTTCCCATATAGCAGTATAATTGTTGATTACTAGTATTGTTGCAATGATCCTAAGTGCTTGGAACACTTAATTTTGTTCATTAAAGTAAGGTCAAAAGTGTGACTGCGGTATATAAAAGGTATAAGAAAATATGAAAAAGCTACTGTTTGGATTTATTTTATTGACGTTATCCAGCTTTGCCACTGCTGAAGATACAAGTCAGCAGCCACTTGCAGAATCAATGTCAGCCTCATTCTACAATCTGGAAGATGACCTATTTAGCTTTCAGGCGATTGCGCCCCCTGAAGTGATACTTGAATATGCAATATGCAAAGCAGTATGGTTTGCTGAAAAAAAACAAGCAACGACAATATCACTAAGTAACCCAATCTTTAATAGTATGCCCAAAGAACCGGAGACGTCAGTTCCTAATGGCTGGGCCATTGTTGATGCCATAGTATATCTAAACGAACAGTGCCCAAGTTGCAGACTATTTCTTAAAATACCGGAGATAGCAGAAGAATGCCGTAATGGTTGGGATTGGTATTTATAATTACCACAAATAAAAACTAACTGTCTGTCTATGGCAGTTGGATACAGCAGTTGGATACAGTAAAACCCAAAATTTACTGGGTTTGGCTCAATAAGATACAAATCGAATCGTTACGATTTTTTATTGAGGACAATTATTTACCCTGCCAGACAGGATCACGCCCTTCGGCAAAGGCTTTGGCGCCTTCAAGATTATCTTCACTGCCATACAGGGTATCGACGGTGGCAAACTGGCGTGAGGTAATCAGATTCATAGCATCCTGAAATTTCATAGCTTCCGCTTCGCGCACTACTTCTTTAATGGCGGCAAATACCAAAGGTGGGCCGCTAGCTAATTGTTGAGCAACTTCGTTAACCCGAGCTTCCAGTTGATCAGCAGCGAGTACCTCATTAACAATACCCCAAGTTTTGGCTTCTTGGGCATCAATCCAGCGACCAGTAAACAACATCTCCATAGCTATATGATAGGGAATACGCTTGGGAAGTTTGATACTGGCGGCATCGGCCACAGTGCCTGATTTAATTTCTGGCAGGGCAAAGGTGGATGCCTCTGTACAATAGATTAGGTCAGCCGATAGAGCCAGCTCAAAACCACCACCACAGGCAATACCACTCACTTGCGCAATAACGGGTTTATTTAAGTCACGTAGTTCCTGTAAGCCGCCAAAGCCCCCCACGCCATAGTCACCATCAACCGCATCGCCAGCAGCGGCGGCTTTTAGATCCCAGCCAGCGCAAAAGAAGCGCTCGCCAGCGGTTTTAATAATGGCGACACGCATCTCAGGGTCATCACGGAATGCTTGAAATGCTTCACCGAGTTTGCGACTAGTGGCAAGGTCGATAGCATTAGCTTTGGGTCGATCCAGTTCCACGGTATAAATACCATTCTGGCGTTGTATGTTGACAACTTTTTGACTCATGGCGCTACTCCGCAGGCAATTGATGAATTTTAGTATAGGGGCTTTAGATCACCTAACTTGATAGTTTACGTCATCTTGTTGATGTTTTTTTAGCCGTTATAGTACTTTTTTCTAGTTAGGCTGATGTCATCCGCCTATATCATCTCAGAACAGCGTATAATAGCTATATATCTTGAGTTTGGTTTATAACATGACAATCACGAATGACCCTCACGCCGACCGTGAGGCTAACAAATACGACAAGCCTATACCCAGTCGTGAATTTATTATTCAACATTTGCGTGACCGCAGTGGTCCGGCTACCTTGCGCCAGCTGAGTTTTGAGCTAGCCCTTTTTGATTTGGATGAAGTAGAAGGTTTGCGCCGCCGCTTACGGGCTATGGAGCGCGATGGCCAGTTAATTAGTGACCGCAAAGGCGCCTATGGTGCTGTGAGCAAAATGGATCTTATTTTAGGTCGTATTATTGGTCATCGTGATGGCTTTGGTTTTTTAAAGCCAGATAATGGTGGTGAAGATCTTTATTTGCATCATCGCCAGATGCGCGCTGTATTGGATGGTGATAAAGCTTTAGTGCGCTTAATAGGTGTCGATCGTAAGGGGCGCCCAGAAGCCACCATTGTGGAAGTAACCGAGCGTAATACCAAGCAAGTTGTCGGTCGTTTTTATAATGAATCGGGGGTGTGTTTTGTGCGCCCTGATAATCAGCGTATTAACCAAGATATTTTGATTGCTGCGGATTCTGGTTTGCCCGTGGAGGCAGGTCAATATGTAGTGGTGGATATTGTGCAACAGCCCACCAAACGCAGTCAGCCTATTGGCCATGTAGCCGAAATCCTGGGTGAACATATGGCTCCAGGTATGGAAATTGATGTGGCTATTCGCAACCATGGTATTCCCCATGAATGGCCCACAGATACCTTAGCTGAGGCCAAGGGTCTTGCACCGGAAGTGGCCGAAGCGGATAAGGCCGACCGTGTTGATCTGCGTAACTTGCCCTTTGTAACCATTGATGGCGAAGATGCACGAGACTTTGATGATGCGGTTTATTGCCGCAAAAAAAGCCTAGGTGGTTGGCGTTTATATGTAGCCATAGCCGATGTCAGCCATTATGTACGTCCTGATACCGCCCTTGATACGGAAGCCCATAGGCGTGCTACTTCTGTGTATTTCCCCGAGCGCGTGGTACCCATGCTACCAGAAGCTATTTCCAATGGTTTATGCTCACTTAACCCTCATGTTGATCGTCTTGTAATGGTTTGTGAGATGACCGTCAGTGCGAGGGGTAAACTTTCGGGTTATCGTTTTTATGAGGGCTTAATTCATTCCCACGCCCGCCTTACCTATACCAAAGTAGGTGCCATGCTTGATCGGGAGCATGCCGACTATCATAAAGAGCGAGAAGCCCAAGGCGATTTATGTCAGCCCATTGATGAACTCTATAATCTCTTTCGCGCACTACGCAAAGCTCGTAAAGAACGCGGTGCGATTGATTTTGAGACCCAAGAAACCCGCATTTTGTTTGGTGATGAACGCAAGATTGACCAGATTGTGCCCGTAGTGCGCAATGATGCCCACAAGCTTATTGAAGAGTGCATGCTATGTGCGAATGTAAGTACCGCCAAATTTTTGGGCAAACATAAACTCACCAGTTTATATCGTGTCCATAAAGGCCCTAAAGCCACTAAGTTAGAAAACTTACGTAGCTATTTAAATGAATTAGGCTTACGGCTGCCGGGTGGCATTGACCCTAAGCCAGAAGATTATCAGGCGCTATTAGAAAAAGTGCAGGATCGACTCGAAGCCGGGTTAGTACAAACTGTGTTACTGCGCTCTTTAAGCCAAGCTGTCTATACACCAGAGAATGAAGGTCATTTTGGGCTGGGGTTTGATGCCTATGCGCACTTTACCTCCCCCATTCGCCGCTACCCAGACTTACTTGTGCACCGCGCCATTCGCAGTGTAATTCAGAGTGAACAGAGCAGCCGTTATATTAAGCGCGTCAGTAATACCAACACCAAACCTAAACAGGTCTGGTACCCCTATTCTGGGGAGCATATGGCGGCCTTGGGCGAGCATTGCTCCATGGCTGAAAGGCGCGCAGATGAGGCCAGTTGGGATGTTATTGGCTGGCTCAAATGTGAGTATATGCAGAATCATATTGGTGACCAGTTCTGGGGCACTGTTAATGCCGTTACTAGCTTTGGTATTTTTGTAGAGCTGGATGATGTATTTGTCGAAGGTTTGGTGCATATCAGTGCCTTACCGGGTGACTACTATCATTTTGATCAGGCTAAAAATCGTTTGCAGGGTGAGCGCTCGGGTCGCAGTTTCCGCCTCGGTGATAGCTTGCAGATAAAAGTGATGCGCGTCGATCTGGACGAGAAAAAGATCGACTTTGACCTAGCCGAAGCCGGCCCCAAAGGTGGTGGTCGTAAAGGTGGCAAGAGCAGCAAGAGTGGCAAAGATGGCAAAGGCCCTGCTGGCAAAAGACGTAAACGGCGTTAGAGAATAGATTATGGCACAAGTGGAATTTGTATTTGGCCTGCACGCTGTGCAAACTAAGTTGCAACGTCACCCAGAACAAGTGCAAGAAATCTGGGTGCAACAAGGGCGTGACGACCAGCGCTTGCAAAAGCTTCAAGCCTTAGCGGCTGAGCAAGAAATTGTCTTAAATATAGTGGCGCGCAAAGAGCTAGATCAGCGGGTAAAAGGCCGCCATCAAGGTGTGGTAGCTGCTTGTACACCTAGTGCCGCAAAAACAGAAGCCGACCTAAATCAACTACTTGATCAACTGCCTGAAGCCCCTTTTTTGCTGGTGCTGGATGGTGTAACTGACCCTCATAATTTAGGCGCTTGCCTACGCACCGCCGATGCTGCTGGCGTGCATGCCGTCATTGCCCCAAAAGACAAATCCGCAAGCTTAAATAGCACCGTCTCAAAAGTCGCCTGCGGAGCGGCTGAGAGTGTGCCCTTTGTGCAAGTAACTAATTTAGCGCGTTGTTTAAAAAGTTTGCAGGAACGTGGTGTATGGATTACCGGTACAGCTGGCGAAGCGGAACAACTAGCCTACGAAGCCAATTTGACTGGGCCCATGGCCTTGGTAATGGGTGCCGAAGGGGATGGGATGCGGCGCTTAACTCGGGAGCTATGTGACCAGTTAATCAAGATTCCCATGGCGGGCGAGGTTAGCAGCCTTAACGTTTCCGTAGCTACGGGTGTGTGTTTATTTGAGGCAGTTAGGCAGAGACAAGGATAAGAGTAAGAACAAAAGAAGGGGCAGGCCAGGCACAAGGGAGTGCGAATTGATTTAGGCCCTAAACCAACCCCACTCACCTAAATTGTTTACTTATCTAAGTCTGCCAATAAAAGATCTTTGGCTTGATTAATTTGGCTAGCCAAATAGGTGCTACCGCCTTTATCTGGATGGTTTTTCGCCATTAGAGCACGATGAGCTGCCAGAATATCTTCTTTACTAGCGCCTTCCTCGACCCCTAATATTTGTCGTGCCATAGCTAAATCCATTGGCCCACTATCAGGCTGTTTTTGTTGGGTTTTATTGCCCTTGATTGATTGCCATTGGCGCCACAGGCCAAAAGCAGCCAAAACTGGGCGGCCATAGACCAATAGGCCACCTACCAGACTTGCTGCCACTGGCCATAGACCCTTAATGGCCAAGGCCGCAGCACCAATTAATACGATAATAACTACTAGCCTTAGCAGAAAGGGCTTGCCGTTTTGAGGCGCCTTTTTGATCAGCATGCGCACGGTCAAGGCGACAATTAATAAACCCAAAATCCATAAGATCAAAATCATACACGGGTCTCCTTTAACGTGGATTCAGAGGGGTCGCTAGGCACCACTGGCGTATTGGCTAAGCGTTGTAACCCTCTGCTTTCACGTAATAATAAAACGGATACGATCACAAATGCCACTATATCTGCCAATGGAAAAGCTAACCATAAACCTTGTAAACCAAAGAAAATAGGCAAAATAATTAAGCCTGGTAATAATAGTATATAAATGCGCAAAGAGGATAAAAATAAGGCCTCGCGAGCTCTACCTAAAGCCTGAAATAGGCTGCTACCTAGGCCATGGGCATTAGCCAAAGCAAAGCCCATAAATAACCATAAACTAATACCGGCGGCGGCATTAATCAGTTCTGGCTCATTGGTAAAGATGCTAATAATTGGGTGGGGTGCCAGAATCATAATGCCACTCATAAGCACACCATAGCCCATAGATACCAGCATACCTATTTTAAACATACTTAACACGCGATGATATTGCTTGGCACCATAGTTATAACCAGCGATGGTTTGGCATGCTACGGTCATGGCAATCAAGGGCAAGATGGCAAAGATAACCAAACGGCCCACTAGACCATAAGCACTAATATAAAGATCGTTATTAATCCCCGATAAATGGGCTAGGGAGAAGTTAGTAAAGGCAATAAATATTGACACCCCAGCATGGGAAATCAGCAATGGAATACCCAGCAAGATAATTTCATTAAGGGTTTTGTTATCGGGCTGATAAGCAAAGGGGCGAATCTTTAACTGGGTTTTGCCCGCCATAAAGAACCACATGCCAATGGCCAAAGCAATAAACTGCGCGATTACAGTGGCATAAGCTACCCCTTCAACACCAGACTTAAAGACAAATAAGAACAGGGCATCTAAGGCAATATTTAATAGCGCAGAGAAAGTCATAATGGCCATCATATACATGGCCTTGCCCTCGGCTCGTAAGGCATCACTAGGAATCTGATTGAGCATGGTAATAGGAATGCCAAGCAGGGTAATAGGCAATAGATAATCCATGGCATAGGGCATCAAGACCTCTGATACCCCCATAAACTCAAGAATAGACTGCATATTTAGATAAATACCCACGGTGAGTACAAGGGTAAAACCAATAGTCAAACGGGTTGCCATATCAATAGTAGCTTGAGCATCATCAACTTGTTTGGCACCAAGCTGGCGCGCCACAATAGAGGCCATACCACTACCAATAAGCCCGGCCAAAGCAAACACAAACATTTGGATCGGGAAGATAATAGAAATACCACCCATAGCATTGGCACCCAGCACGCGGGTAACAAAAATGGCATCCACAACGTTATACAGGCCATTCACCATCATGCCCACGGCAATGGGGGTGGCGATACCAAAAAATAAAGGGAGAATGGGTTTTTCACCCAGATGAGCTGTGTCTCTGCGCATATAATTGATCCATCTTGTGGCGACAATAGCCTATGGGCTAACTATTTAATTACTCAGTTGCCTATATAGGCCAGCATTGTCGCATTTTTTTGTTTCTGCCAATACCTTAGATTCGCTTATGCTTAGCAGCCGATATGATGCTTTGCTTGGCAACCAATTTATGCAAAGGCTTAATTAAACCCATATAAATTTTTGCCCGCCGAGTTTTAAGATTTACTAAGGTCGATACTCGGTATACCTGTTTGCTTATCTCCATAACCGAGATCCATAAATCCATATGTTTATCATAGGCAGCCGCAACAACCTCACTGCTGTCTATATGCTCAATGGTAAGAAAACCCGCTTTTGCCCCCACATCAAATGCCTCCAAGCTAGGCGCCATTTGGATCTGCTGCTCGACGGGAAAACCAAATGGTTTAACCATAGCATTACGCAATTGCATTAATGCCACAATCCACTTTGGTAGCACGCCAAAAATGCCTACATATACAGCCTCGATACTTTGCGACTTAGCCCCTATAAACTCAAATGCATCTGTATAGAGTGGCTCTTGCTCCTTGGCACGCAAATAGGAATCTGGTGGGATATCCTGAGATTTTATTGAGAATGGCATAGTTGGGAGCTAGTTGGGCGCACACATGTTAACCGCAAAATAAAGGCGCTAAATAAAGGCGTTAAATAAAGGCACTAAATAAAGACGCTATTATGGCAGTTTATTTAGTTTTGGCATAGCCTACCAGCCCCGCTATATTAATCGGCCCAAGTATACGGTTTAACAAGCAGGCCAATGTTATCCCAAGCCAGGCCAGGCTTGAGTGGCGGCAAGGCTTTGTGTATAATGCGCAGCTCACATTTTAGGTGTGAAATTTAACTCCTTGCTTTTGGGTTCCCGGTAATCGTTACCGGTGTTAATACCAAAGGCTATAACCCATAAGGAGCGCACAATGCGTCATTATGAAATCGTATTTCTGGTACACCCAGATCAAAGCGAACAAGTTCCTGCTATGATCGAGCGCTACAAGTCAGCTATTGAAGCTGGTGGTGGTACTGTTCATCGTTTGGAAGACTGGGGTCGTCGTCACTTGGCATACCCAATCAACAATATTCACAAGGCTCACTACATTCTAATGAATGTTGAATGTACTGGTGAAGTCCTAGAAGAACTGGAAAGCAACTTCCGTTACAACGATGCGGTTATCCGTAATATGGTTGTACGTATGAAGGCTGCCGTTACTGGTGATTCTCCAATCAAAGCTGCTGAAAGCCGTGAAGACCGTCGTCGTCAAGAACGTGCTCCTAAAGCTGAAGCCCCTAAGGCCGAAGAAGCTCCAAAAGCTGAAGAAGCCCCAAAAGCTGAAGAAGCCCCAGCAGTAGAAGAAGCCCCAGCTGAAGAAGCTGCGGCTGAATAACCCATAGGAGATATTGACCATGGCACGTTTTTTCCGTCGTCGTAAGTACTGTCGTTTCACCGCCGAAGGCGTATCTGAAATCGACTATAAAGATATTGACACCCTAAAGGGCTATGTTACTGAAACTGGCAAGATTGTTCCTAGCCGTATCACCGGTACCAAAGCTCGTTATCAGCGCCAGCTGGCTACTGCTATCAAGCGTGCCCGCTACGTTGCTCTGTTGCCGTACACCGACGGCCACAAGTAAACTAGGAGGATACTAAGATGGAAGTAATTCTGCTGGAAAAAGTAGGTAAGTTGGGTTCTCTGGGTGACCAGGTAAATGTTAAGTCCGGTTTCGGTCGTAACTTCCTAATCCCACAAGGCAAAGCTGTTCCTGCTAACAAGGCTAATAAAGAAGCTTTTGAAGCACGTCGTAGCGAACTAGAAGCCGCTGCTGCTGAAAAGCTAGCGGCTGCGCAAGCACGTGCAGAAGCCATGAACGAACTAACTGTGACTATCGTTGCCAATGCTGGTGACGAAGGTAAGTTATTCGGTTCAATCGGTACAAAAGATATTGCTGATGCCCTAGCGGCGGCTGGCCAGACTGTAGATAAGTCTGAAGTTAAGCTACCCGAAGGTGCCCTTCGTAATATCGGCACTTACGCCATTGCTCTGCAATTGCACAGCGATGTTAGTGTTGAAGTTACTGTACAGGTAGAAGCTGAGTAAGTTCTTCTTACTAGCTAAACTCTTTAAAAACCCGCTTATATGGCGGGTTTTTTTGTTTAATTCAGCTGCATTCGTGAAGACTTTATTTTCTCATCTATACTGTCTATCAGGACTATTACGATTTACGAAAAAAGGATGTCAATTATGGGACAATTAGTCTTAACGCGAAATTCTGGCCAAAGTGTGTTGATTGGTAATGATGTAGTGGTAAAGGTGGATATTAAGCCCGGCTCCCGTCAGGTTAAGTTATCTATTGAAGCGCCAAAGGATATGTTAATTCTTCGCGAAGAGTTGGTGCGGTTAAATTCTGCAAGCAAATAATTTACTGTCGATATAGACAATAGCTTGGCTATACTTTTTATTAAGTCTGGCTGAGGGTTTAGCAATCAGTTGGTAATAGTTTGGCTAAGCCCCTCATAAAACTATGGGTATGGCTGATATCAACTTAAATTGAATACCATAGTTTTTCTATTTGTTTTTCTGTACTGGGTGAGTGATCTTCAGGTGCCTAAACTGGCATCATCAAAACGATGAAATCTTTTGCTTTCTAAGATATGATTGCAGTTTGCATATTATTAATTAGAAGCTATCGATTGAGAGTCTTATGACCACCAATGTCACCGCCATTAGTGCCGATCAGGATATGGAAGATCTGAAGGTACCACCGCAATCCTTGGAAGCCGAACAGTCTGTATTGGGCGGCCTTATGCTGGATGAGTTGGCATGGGATCGGGTAGCGGAAGCGGTAGCGGAAGTCGATTTCTATCGCCAAGAACATAAGCTAATTTTTCGGGTTATGGCCAAGTTGGTTGGCGAGGGTCGACCCATTGATGTCATCACCCTGTCGGAAGAATTAAGTCGTATTGATGAGCTAGAAGCCATTGGTGGTTTAGCCTATCTAGGTGAGTTAGCTAAAAATACGCCTAGTGCATCGAATATTACCTCCTACGCCAATATTGTCCGTGAACGAGCTATTTTGCGGCAACTAATCAGCGTGGCCAATGATATTGCTGATTCGGCTTTTCATACCGCGGGGCGTTCTTCTGCCGATGTTTTGGACGAAGCTGAGCGCAAGGTATTTGAGATTGCTGAAGCGCGACCGAAAGAGGGTGGCCCTTTATCCGTAAACCCAATTCTAAAGAAAGCCGTTGAACGTATTGATGAGCTATTTACCGCGGGTGATGATTTAACGGGTTTAACCAGTAGCTTTACTGATCTGGACGCTAAAACAGCTGGCTTACAAAATTCTGATTTGATTATTGTGGCGGGTCGCCCTTCCATGGGTAAAACCACCTTTGCCATGAATATTGTGGAAAATGCCGCGATTATTGGTGATGCGCCTATCTTGGTATTTAGTTTGGAAATGCCCGCCGAACAATTGATGATGCGGATGTTGGCATCCTTGGGTCGTATTGACCAAACTCGGGTACGAACTGGTAAGTTAGAACAGGACGATTGGCCCAAGCTGACGGGTGCGGTGAACCTGTTAAAAGATAAGCCTCTTTATATTGATGATACCCCTGGCTTAAGCCCTACTGAAATGCGTACACGAGCCCGCCGTATTGCTCGTGAACATGGCAAGATTGGCCTGGTGATGATTGACTATCTGCAGCTTATGCAGGTAAAAGGGTTTACCGAAGGTCGTACCGCTGAGATTTCTGAAATATCCCGTTCCCTAAAGGCCTTGGCCAAGGAGCTAGAATGTCCCGTTGTGGCCCTATCCCAGCTAAACCGTGGTTTGGAGCAGCGGCCTAATAAGCGTCCAGTTAACTCTGACTTGCGTGAATCGGGTGCCATTGAGCAGGATGCAGACGTTATCATGTTTATTTACCGTGATGAGGTCTATAACGAGGATAGTCCTGATAAGGGCAAGGCCGAAATTATTATTGGCAAACAGCGTAATGGTCCTATAGGTACTGTAAGGGTGGCATTTGTCGGCAAATACAGCCGCTTTGAAGACTTGGTGCATAGTTACGATGAATATGATGATATGAGTTAATGTCACCGCCTGTGAACTGTCAGACCTAATACTAGGTTGACTTGTACATTGAGTGGGGGAGTATATGTCTGATCTATTTGACGATACAGCTGATCCATTCGCCAGTCATTATACTTGGCAACATATCCCTAGGGGTTATGAATTAGTTACCACGCCAGATGAAATGCGTTTATATGGCGCTTTTGCCTCCCACTTAGCCGAAGTGCTTCATACCGTTGGTGGGCACTGGGATCCTGATTTACTGGCCTATATTTTGCCCCTTGGGCGAGCCGTGCAGATTGATTTAGCTCTAAAGAAATTCCAGCAACAAACCTCTGACTTTGACCAAACCATGGCGATTTTGGCGGCTCATGCTGGCCCCGATGCAGCGCCAGAAGAAGAGCAACGGCGCCAACGTGCTATTGCTAATCGCTTAAAAGTCGTGGTGGGGCAATATCGGGTTGGTGATCTTTTAAAAGGCCAGACCATATTAGAGTTTGGTAAGCAATGGCATGAATACCCTAGCTTAGAATGGCATTTTCATCATAAGGGTAAGTGCATAGAGTGCAGCCGCTACCGTGGATTATCAGGCACCCATGTATGCCAACCTTGTTCCGCCGAGCAACAGGATATTAAGCCCATTGCTTATTGTTATGCCTATTTTGATTAGTGCCCCACTAGGATATTAATAGGGTATAAACTAGGCAGCGAAAACTAGGCAGAAAAATAGGCCTCTAGAGCGCGTAACATTCCTTCGCAAAGTTGTTTTAAATCTGCGGCAGAGGTCACATAAGGTGGCATCACATACACTAGCTTGCCAAAGGGCCTTACCCAAACCCCTTCCGCAACCAACAACTTTTGTATACGGGCTAAATCGACTGCTTCCTTCACTTCTACCACACCAATGGCACCCATTACGCGCACATCTTCCACATAGCTTTGGGCAGTAGCCGGCGCCAGATGTTGCTGTAAGCCTTGTTCGATGCCTTGGACTTGTGCTTGCCAGTCATTTGCTTCTAACAAATCCAAGCTAGCGTTGGCGACCGCGCAGGCCAAGGGGTTACCCATAAAGGTTGGGCCATGCATAAAACAATTGGCCTCGCCCCGGGAAATGGTAGTGGCAATATGACTGGTGGTGAGGGTGGCAGCAAAACTCATGGTGCCACCAGTGATGGCCTTACCAAGGCACATAATATCGGGCTGAACTTGGGCATGGTCACAAGCAAACAGGGCGCCACTACGACCAAAACCGGTGGCTATTTCATCAGCAATCAGTAACACATCATATTGTTTACATAGAGCCGCTGCTGCCGTTAACCATGCTGGGCTATAGAAGCGCATACCACCAGCACCTTGCACGATGGGTTCTAATATAAGCCCAGCTATATTTTTGTGGTTGGCCTTTAGTTGCGCTTCTAGTTCGTCTAGGTCGGTATCAGCCAAAGGACGGTCAAAGCCAACAGGGGGTGCAGGGCAGAAATAATGTTGCGGCAATACACCCTTAAATAAAGTGTGCATCCCATTTACGGGGTCACATACCGCCATGGCGCCAAAGGTATCACCATGGTAGCCATTGCGCACTGTGAGTAAACGGTCTTTGCCAGCTTGTCCGCGTGCATGCCAATATTGCAATGCCATTTTAATAGCCACTTCCACAGCAACAGAACCAGAATCACTAAAAAACACTTTTTCTAGGCCTAGTGGGGTGATATCGACTAGGCGTTTGGCCAAGGTAACGGCTGGGGCATGGGTAATTCCACCAAACATAACATGGGACATATCCGCTATTTGCGATTGCATGGCTTGGTTTAGGTGGGGATGGTTATAGCCATGTATAGCGCACCACCAAGAGGCCATACCATCAATCAGCTCAGTACCATCAGTGAGCTTTAGGCGCACACCCTCAGCACTGGCCACGGGATAAGCAGGCGGAGGATTATCCATACTGGAGTAGGGGTGCCAGACATGAGCCTGATCAAGGGCAATAAGTTGTTGGCTATTCATAGACGCTTCCAGATGTGGCAAAGGCGCTATTCTACCATGAGTAAAACAGTTTCAGCATAACAATCAGGCCGGGCTTATTGCTGTGACTAAAATTTGCTCTGGCAACACTTGCCATTGCACATTTTCTTGCTGTAATAAGCAACCATAGACGCGATCATCTTGCTGTTGGTATGCCGGCCTTGGGTCATGTTTGAGTACTTGTGCAATTAACGCCCGTAATTGTGGTTTGGTTTGCAAGTAGGCTTCGGCCGAAGCACTAAAGTTTACCGGTAAGTCGAGGGTTTGCGCTTCACCGGCAAAGCCACTTGCTGCATCGGGTTGGGATTCTACCCATGGCAGGTAGGGTTTAATATCGTAAACTGGCGTCCCTTGAATTAGGTCGGCGCCCTTAATATGCAAGCATACACCTTGTGTCGTGGTGATTTTTTCTAAACCTACTAAGGATAGCCCCAGAGGATTAGGGCGAAAGGTGGACCGGGTAGCAAATACACCCAGTTTGGCATTGCCGCCTAGCCGCGGTGGTCGCACTTTTGGTTTCCAGCCTTGCTCAGCCGTGGCATGAAAACCAAAGATCAGCCAAATATGGGAAAAGGCCTCCAAGCCGTCAACGGCATCAGCCTGATTATAGGGCCCCTGTAATACCAACTTGGCTTGGGCTTCTGTGACCAGACCTGGTTGCCGGGGAGTGGCAAATTTTTCCTTAAAATCGGATTCAATATAGCCTATAGGTTCTAGGTTAAGTGTGGCTTCATTATTCGACATAGCATTTGCTTGCTGACGTGGATGCAATTGCTGGTTACAATAGCGGTTCGTAAAGGTACACGCAAATCGTTTTATCGTACCAGACAGTTAAGAGGAAACTATTATGGCTCGCAAACCCTATCAAAAAGCCAAAGCCTTGCAAGGCCGTGGCACATTAGCTGCTGTTTCTACCGATGGCCCACATATGGAATGGCTGGGTATGCCAGAATACTATATTCATACCCTAGAGATTGAAGACCAAAAATATGCCTACTTTTCCGATGCTAAAGAGCTAGAGATAGAAGTCGGCAGTTATGTTTGCTTCCGTTATCGTGAAACCAAGAAAGGCTTATATATTGAAAAGCGTTCTTTAGGTATTGCTATTGATCCGGCTGAGTATATGAAGCAACTTGAGGGCAAGGCTTAACCGCCGTTGGCATTATGTTTAAGCCCTTGCCGCGCAATGATCAAGGCTGTGGTTGGCTAACCAGCTTGCCACCTCGTCAGCCACGGCCGATGTTGCAAGCTGAACAGCAAGCTGATTTGGTTATTGTTGGGGCCGGCTACACAGGTTTATCGGCAGCACGTCAATATGCCCTGCTTAATCCCCAAGCAAAAGTTATCTTATTGGATGCTCAATTAGCCGCCGAGGGCGCCAGTGCCCGCAATTCCGGCTATCTAGTTGACTCAACCTTGAATGATGGCCATATGTCCGATAATGGCTTACAGCAGTATCGTGATAAGTATGCCCTCAATAAAGCTGGCTTGGATTGTGTTGCTGATTTAGTGCACGCCAATCAGATTGACTGTGATTGGGATGCTGGTGGCAAGTTCCACGCCACGGCTTTACCAGCTAATGAGGCTAAGTTAGAACGCTTTAGTCAGTTGCTAGGTGAGCTAGATTTAGAGCATAAAATCATCACTGGTGCGGCTCTAGAGCAGCGCTTAGGGACAGACTTCTATAGGATGGCCTTATGGACTCAGGGTGGAGTAATGCTACAGCCTGCCAAGTTGGGACGGGCGTATATTGATCTGTTACCTGAGAATGTTTCCCTGTTCGAAAATAGCCCAGTATTGCGTTGGGAAGCTGGCACTAATCAGGTGCGCGTGGTTACCCCCCTTGGGCAAGTGACAGCGACCAAGTTGTTAATAGCCGTCAATGGCTTTATGGCCGCCGGCAATATTAAACGTGATCGAGCTTTCCCCTTAACCCTTACCGCCAGTATGACGCGTCCCCTTGATGATGAAGAATATGCGGCCATTGGTAATCCTCAGCCATGGGGTCTACTATCTGCACAAGCGATGGGTGCTACGGTGCGTATCACCCATGATCGACGCATTATGGTGCGCAATACGGTGGAAGTGTGGCCACGCATCAATATGACTGGGCGGCAATTAATGCGACGTCGAGCTATGCATATGCGGGGACTACAAAGACGCTTCCCACAGCTTGATGGCCGGCTATTTGAATCCTTGTGGTCGGGTATTACCTGTATCAGTGGCAATAATGCCCAAGTATTTGATCGCCTACAGCCCAATGTGATGGTGGCTGGCTGTTACAATGGTGGTGGTATTGGCTTAGCCACACTATTTGGCCAGCAGATGGCCTATTTGGCTAGTGGTCAGATGACGGACCTGATCGGGCAAATTGAAGCCCGGCCACAACCAACGAAACTGCCACCGCAACCTTTTTTACGCTGGGGTGTGCGTCTACGCTTATTGCGTGATCGAATCTTAGCCCGCAAAGAAAGTTAGTGTTAGCTTTAGTACAGATGCAATTTGCTTTTGGGTGGTAAGGTTCTGGCCACACACCATGCTTCAATGCAAAGAGGCTGGGGGCTAGCCCGACGCAGGGCTTGGCTTAGTAAATTAACACTGGCACCAGTGGTAATAACATCATCAATAATGGCAATATGCCGAAACTCGGTAATGGTTTGGTTGACGACAAAGGCGTTGCGAAGATTACGCTGCCTTTGTTGCTTATCTAGCCCTTGTTGACTGGGGGTATTGATTTGGCGCTGACAAAGATCGTTATGGCAGGGAATTCCTAAGGCCTTACCCAGTCGTTGTGCCATTACCTCTGCTTGATTAAAGCCTCTACTTAATAAACGTTGGCGATGCAAAGGCATGGGAATAAGGACGTCTGGAAAGGTAGGCTGCTGCGCTTTAATATAGGCCAGTAAACAAGCACTAAGTAGCCGCCCAGCCGCCTGATCATTATTATCTTTAAAAGCATGCACCAAACCGCTAATGGGTGGTAAATAATGCACAGCCACATGGCTCTTATTCAACTTGGGTGGCTGGCGCAGACACATGCCACAGATTACTTGTGTACCCAAAGTTTGGTGAAAGGGTAAGGCGCAAATCTGACAGCAATAAATATTTTGAGGTAGGTCGTCATAGCAGGCTTGGCAGTGGTTATCCAGATTACCATCTAAGCTGCCACAAAGTAGGCATGGAGGGGCAAAAGCAGCCTTTATTTGATCAATTATTGACCACATGTAAACCATCCTTGGTTTTCAGGTTGACTAAGCAGGGGGTGGCTCTATCATTCAAACATCCATATTAAGGAACTGTTTTATGCGCACCGCTCAATCCTCTGTTAATCAGTATAGTGCAAATGGCTCTAACGGCCAGGCTAGCTTGCGAAACGACTGGCAAGTACAGGAAATTACTGACCTGTTTGCCATGCCATTTAATGATTTGCTATTTCGTGCCCAGACCGTGCACCGTCAACATTTTGACCCTAACGAAGTGCAAGTGAGTACTCTCTTATCAATCAAAACCGGTGCTTGCCCGGAAGATTGCAAATACTGCCCACAAAGTGCGCGCTATGATACTGGTTTGGAAGTTGAACGCTTAATGAAAGTAAAAGAAGTACTGGTAGAAGCTGCGGCTGCGAAAGCCGCTGGTGCTAGTCGCTTCTGTATGGGCGCAGCTTGGAAAAACCCCCGCGCCAAAGATATGCCCTATGTGCTAGAAATGGTGCGTGAAGTTAAAGCCATGGGCTTAGAAACCTGCATGACTCTGGGCATGCTAGATAATGATCAGGCACAGCAATTAGCCGATGCCGGTTTAGATTACTACAATCATAATCTGGATACCTCGCCAGAATTCTATAGCAGTATTATCACTACTCGTACCTATCAGGATCGTTTAGATACTTTGACTAATGTGCGTGATGCCGGCATGAAAGTGTGTGCTGGTGGTATTGTGGGTATGGGTGAGAATTTACGTGACCGCGTAGGCTTATTGCAACAATTAGCCAATATGCCAATTCATCCGGAAAGTGTGCCCATTAATATGTTGGTTAAAGTTGAAGGTACACCTTTAGATCAGGTTGAAGATCTAGAACCTTTTGACTTTGTTCGTACCATTGCTGTGGCACGTATTCTGATGCCTCAATCCCATGTGCGCTTATCGGCTGGGCGGGAAGAAATGAATGAACAGATGCAAGCCCTATGTTTTATGGCTGGTGCTAATTCTATCTTCTACGGTGACCGCTTATTAACTACCGATAACCCAACGGCGACCAAAGACCGACGCTTATTTGAAAAATTAGGTATTCGTCCCGAAAAACGTGAAGATGTTTCTGATGAAGCCCATGTTGGCGCCATTGAACACGCTTTGCAGAGTGCCGAAGACGAGCAGTCATTCTATAACGCTGGAGCCTAGAGTGAGCCTGGAGCAGGTTTTACAGGCGCGTTTGCAGGAGCGTCGGGACCAGTCCCTATATCGACAGCGTATAACCACAGCCGGCCCGCAGCAAACTGTGCTGCGCAGTCAGGGCCAAGACTATCTGTGTTTTACCAGTAATGATTATTTAGGTTTAGCTAACCACCCGCAACTGATTGCAGCAATGCAAAGTGCGGCACAAACCTATGGCGTCGGCAGTGGCGCATCCCATTTGGTGTGCGGACATAGTGAGGTGCATGCTGAACTTGAACAAGCCTTGGCTAAGCACACAGGCCGCAGTCGTGCGGTCTTGTTTAGCAGCGGTTATATGGCCAATGTAGGAGTGCTAGGAGCACTGTTGGATAAAACCGATGGGGTGTTTGAAGATCGCTTAAATCATGCTTCCCTGCTAGATGGTGGCTTATTAAGTGGGGCACGCTTGCAACGTTACCGCCACAATGATGCCGAGGATTTGCAACAGCGCCTGCGTAAATCCAAGGCACGGCATAAACTAGTGGCCACGGATTCCGTATTTAGTATGGATGGTGATATCGCGCCATTATCTCAATTAGCCCAAGTTTGTCAGGCCGAGAATGCTTGGCTAATGTTAGATGATGCCCATGGTCTGGGCGTATTAGGCCCCCAAGGTGCCGGTGCAGCGGTTGAGGTCGGTTTAAATGAAGAGCAAGCCCCAATTTATATGGGTACCCTGGGTAAGGCTTTAGGTTGTTATGGGGCGTTTGTTGCCGGTAGTGATACTTTAGTGGAAGCCATGGTGCAATTTGCACGAAGTTATATCTATACCACAGCCATTCCACCAGCTGTCGCTGCAGCAAGTTTAGCAGCACTAAATTTATTGCATGCAGAGGCTTGGCGACAAGCTCATTTGCAACAATTAATAAGCCTATTCCGCGGCTATGCCCAAGCTATGGACTTGCCACTAATGGATAGTCCTACGGCCATTCAGCCATTGATGATTGGTGATGCTAATCGAGCTTTACAAGTGAGTCAGGCTTTACAAGATATGGGTATTTTGGTGACAGCTATTCGGCCACCGACGGTGCCGGCTAACAGTGCCCGTTTACGAATCACTTTGACTGCTGGTCATAGCCAAAGTCAGGTGGAGCAGTTATTGGAAGCTTTAGGCAAACTCCAACACCAAGGCTTGTTGTCGCCATGATCTCTATAAGTATGCAACGGCGCTCTAGCCAGCAGGCAGAGGCGCCAACCTTAGTTATGTTGCATGGCTGGGGTTATAACAAGACCGCGTGGCCAGAATCTTGGTTACAAGCCTTGGCAGCGAATTTCGATCTATGGCTAGTAGATTTGCCCGGCCATGGTGAGGATACCTGTCAAGACCATTCCGATGCAGATCTCCAAATTCTAGATACTTGGTTGCAAGCCCTTGGGGCGCAATTGCCACCACATTATTGCCTATTAGGGTGGTCCCTTGGTGGACAAGTGGCTTGGCGCTTAGCGCAATTGCAGCCAGAGCGGGTCATTAGTGTTGTTACTTTGGCAAGCAACCCCAGTTTTGTCCAACACGAAGATTGGCCTCATGCCATGTCGGCGCCAGTGCTGCAGCAATTTACTACCGCTTTTAGTGGTGCTGCCAATAAAACCTTGCAGCGATTTTGCGCTTTACAAGCCCAAGGTAGCGCACAGGCCAGCGCTATTAATAAACATTTACGCACACAAATAGACTGTCGAGCTAGTCTGGCTATGGGATTAGATTGGTTGGCGCAGTTAGATGCTCGTGCTGCTTGGCACAGCTTATCCATGCCGATTTTACTTTTATTGGCCGAGGAAGACGCCTTGGTGCCCATCGCCGTTGCTGATGATTTAAAGCAGTTGGCGCGGCCTAGCCAAAGTGTGGAGACCCTTCCCGGAGGCCATGCTTTTGCTTGGCAGTATGGGTTCACCGATCAGGATCTATTGCTATCTCGTATAGGCGATTTTTTGGAGCCATTTTATGTCTAGTTTGCCTAGTGTTAGCAGGGTGGCTCAGGCTTTTAGTCAGGCTGCGGAGCATTACGATCAAGTTGCCGGCTTACAGCGACAGGTGGCCGAACATCTACTCAAACATTGTCATACACAGCTAAATGGTGTGGTGATGGATCTTGGTTGTGGTACTGGTTATGTAGCCAAACACTTAGCCCAACTTACACCGGTGACCAGTGTCTTGGGTGTTGATATAGCACCTGGCATGATTGACTGGTGTCGCCAGCATATAGCTTATCCTCGTTGCCAATGGATGGTTGCTGATGCGCAGGCCTTGCCCGTTGCTGATAAGAGTATCGATAATGTGGTCTCCTCCTTGGCTATTCAGTGGTGTGCTAATGAGCGGGCACTATTTGCCAATACCAGTCGCGTGCTAAAGTCTGGTGGCCATTTTTTTGCTACCACCCTTGGCCCTCAAACCTTACATGAGTTGCGCTGGGCTTGGCAGCAGGTGGATACTTATCAACATGTTAATGAATTTGTGCCCCAAGCCGATATTTTGGCAGCTCTGGAAGTTTGCTTTGCTGAAGTGCAGGTAGAAGTGCATACCATTACTCTGTGGTTTGATAAGGTCAGTGAGATTTTGCGGGAACTAAAACAGCTTGGGGCAAGTAACCATAATATGGGTGCCCGTCATGGTTTAACTACTCGTAGCCATTTGCGTCAAATGACAGCTGCCTATGAAACACTTCGCAATACAGAGGGAAAATTGCCCATAAGCTACCAAGTGTTTACTATTTCTGCCCGTAACAAGGCAAACTAAGGGTTTATTTCGGTTAGGATTTATTTATGCCAAAACGCTATTTTATTGCTGGTACTGATACTGATGTGGGGAAAACTCTAGTCGCTTCGGCCTTGCTAGCCAAAGCGAAAGCGGCAGGACTACGCACAGCTGCGGTAAAGCCCATTGCTGCAGGTTGTCGAGTGACTGAAGAGGGCTTGCGTAATAGTGATGCCGAACAGCTATTAGCTCAATGCACTTTGCCTTTACTCTATGAACAGGTCAATCCTATCGCCTTAGAGCCACCTATTGCGCCACATATAGCGGCGGCAAAACTGGGTAAGCGTTTGGATGCTGGACGTCTGGTTGGCTTTACTCGTGGGGTATTAATGCAGGGTGCTGATTTGACTCTAGTGGAGGGTGCTGGGGGATGGCGAGTGCCTCTTAATGAGCGTGAAACCTTGGCAGAATTGCCTAGACAACTGCAACTTCCTGTTATTTTGGTAGTAGGTATGAAGCTAGGTTGTATTAGCCACGCCCTGTTAACCGTCGAGGCGATTAAGCGTGATGGTTTGCGTTTGGCGGGTTGGGTTGCTAACACTATCGATCCAGATATGGCTGAATTTGAAGCTAATTTAGATACCCTAAAAGCCAGCTTTGCGGCACCTTTATTAGGTGTAGTACCGCACCTTGATACTACCGATAGTCTTACTCAAGCCGAACTTGCTGCGCAACATTTAAGCCTTCTTGACTAGTCGGTCGCGCTTGTTAAGCGCCATGCTTTGAGGTATTTTTCAAACATACGTTTGAATAGCCCTCGGAGTAATCATGCCTACTTACCGTGCCCCGCGCCGCGATATCCAGTTTGTTATGCACGAAGTGCTGGAAATGGCGCAACATTATCAATCTATTCCTGGTGGCGAAGATGTTGATGCCGACATGATCGACGCCATTATGGAAGAAGGTGCCAAGTTTGCTGAAAATATCCTCGCTCCTCTGAATGCCAGTGGTGATGTGGAAGGTTGTACTTGGCATGAAGGTGCTGTCACCACTCCATCTGGATTTAAAGAAGCCTATAGTCAATATGTTGAAGCCGGCTGGCCGTCTCTTGCCCACCATCCTGAGTTAGGTGGCCAAGGTCTGCCAGAATCATTGGGCACCATGTTAAATGAACTTTCGGGCACTGCTAACTGGGCCTGGAGTATGTATCCTGGTCTTAGCCATGGTGCTATGAATACCTTGCAGGAACATGGTACCGAAGCGCAAAAGCAAACCTATCTATTGCCCCTAGTTGAGGGTCGTTGGACTGGAACAATGTGTTTAACTGAGTCCCATTGCGGTACTGATTTGGGATTACTGCGTACTAAAGCGGAACCACAGGACGATGGTAGCTATAAGATTACGGGCACCAAGATATTTATCTCAGCGGGTGAACACGATATGGCGGAAAATATTGTCCATATTGTATTGGCAAGATTGCCCGATGCGCCAGCTGGCACCAAAGGTATTTCCCTGTTTATTGTGCCTAAGGTTAATGTTAATGACGATGGCAGCCTAGATCAGCGCAATGGTGTACATTGCGGTACCATTGAAGAAAAAATGGGTATCCATGGTAATGCCACCTGTGTGATGAACTTTGATGGTGCTAAAGGCTATTTAATTGGGCCACCTAATAAAGGCCTTAATTGTATGTTTACCTTTATGAATACCGCCCGTATTGGCACAGCCGTACAAGGTTTATGTGCCGCCGAAGGATCTTTCCAAGGTGCTCTGGAGTACGCCAAAGAGCGCTTGCAAATGCGTGCACTAAATGGCCCTGTGGCACCAGATAAGCCAGCTGATCCCATTATTGTTCACCCTGATGTGCGGCGTATGTTGCTTACGCAGAAGGCCTTTGCTGAGGGTGGTCGAATGCTTGCTTATTATGCTGCTCAACTTAATGATACAGCTAATCGTAGCTCGGATGCTGAGGCAAAAAAAGAGGCGGAAACCCTCTTGGCTTTATTAACGCCTATTGCTAAAGCCTTTATGACGGAAACTGGGGTGGAAAGTGCTAACTTGGGCATCCAGTGTTTTGGTGGCCATGGCTTTATTCGTGAATATGGCATGGAGCAATTAGTGCGCGATGCCCGTATTTCGACAATTTACGAGGGTACAACAGGCATTCAAGCACTGGACTTACTTGGCCGTAAAGTATTAATGACCCAAGGTGAAACCCTGCGCGCCTTTACTAAGCAGATTCATCGCTTCTGTAAAGCTCATGCCGAAGATGCTGAAATGCAAGAATTTGTGGCGCCGTTAGCGAAATTAAATAAAGAGTGGGGCGACTACACCCTGCAAATTGGTATGAAGGCCATGAAGAATCGAGATGAGGTGGGCGCTGCGGCTGTGGATTATCTGATGTATGCTGGCTATATCACCAATGCTTTCTTGTTTGCCAAGGCGGCAAAAGCGGCACAATCAGCTCTGGCTTCAGGCACTACCGAAGCTGACTTCTACCAAGCTAAATTATTTACCGCCCGCTTTTATTTTGCCCGCCTATTACCTCGTGCTGAATCCCATATGGCAGCTATATTAAGTGGTGCAGATAACTTACAGGATCTTGAGGCAGAACACTTTGCTTTCTAATTAGGCCAAGCTAATGAAGCAGATTAACCCGTTTATGGGTTAGTCTGCCATAAGCGCAACAGAAACTCGCCCCAGGTATAAACAAATAGCAACACGGCTAAAAAGACCCCAGCCGACCCCATATCCTTGGCCGCACCAGTAAGATCATGATGTTCGGTGCTAATACGATCAAGGGTGGCTTCGATAGCTGAATTTAACTGTTCAATAATAAGCACCAAGGCTCCACTACCGATTAGCAAAATACGTTCGACGGGGTTTTCACCTAGATAAAGCGCTGCGGGTATGGAAATCAGAAAAATAACTGTGTATTCCCGCATGGCAGCTTCACTACGAAAGCAGTAGGCTAAGCCTTTAAGGGAAAATATCATGGCAAACCAGAAACGGTTCCAGCCACGGTTTTTAGGGTACATAATGCGTCCTTTATTATTATAAGATTGTTGCAAAATGCTCTCTTGTTAATGGTAGCATTCCAGCTTGGACAATTAATCCTATAAATTATTATACCCTAAATTATTCTTTCTCTATAATTAATTAAACTTTAGAAAGATGCTCTTCTATGATTTGTTGGCACCAATTGGAAACACGCTCTTCGGTTAGCTCGTGCTGGTTATCTTCATCGACAGCCAAGCCAACAAAGTGACTATCATTAATGACTGCTTTTGATTGTTCAAATTTATAGCCTTCCGTTGACCAATAGCCAATTGCCTGTGCGCCTCGGTTACACAGCTTATCGTGCAGCATACCTACGGCATCTTGATACCATTCTGGATAACCAATCTGATCACCACAACCAAAGATAGCTATATGGGTATCAGATAGATCCAAGGTGTCTAGCTCATCCCAAATATCTTCCCAGTCGGCTTGTAACTCACCATAATCCCAAGTGGGAATACCACATATCACTAGGTCATAGTCTTGCATCAAAGTGACTGGCTCGGTGGCAATATTATGTAATTGCGCTGGGTGAGGGGCTAAAAATTCTTGCACCTGTTCGGCGACATCTTCAGTATTACCTGTAGTGGAACCAAAAAAGATACCGATGTTCATATATTTTCTCGTCTCATTAGGCAGTGGCCAACGCCCGCTAGTTTAAGGGCATTAGGCTTGTATAGCAAAGTAACTAAGGTCAAATAGACTTTTTTCTCAGAATTTTTCCTAAACTTTCTCGCTGCTATGGTGGCGAGTAAAAGTGGCTGTTAGGATGACAGGGCTTTCCACATTTATGTGGCGTCTTGGCGATCTGAACTTGGTTCAGGTCGCTTTTTTTTAGTATTAATTAATGCCAACAGCCCATATGCACAAGAGTGGCTATGTAATAAGCCCATCTCATGCCATTGGTTTGATCGAATTTTAGTACTCAATGCCACGTTGTGCCATGATGCCTTGTCGAAAAGCGTGTTTGACGTCTTTTATTTCACTTACGGTATGGGCTACTTCCTGTAATGCCTCAGGTGCACCACGACCAGTAATAACCACATTTTGATGGGCGGGGCGTTGTTGTAAAGTTTCGATGACATTATCTAAGTCTAGTAATCCTTGGGTAAACATATAGGTCAGTTCATCCAGAATAACCAGATTAAAGTCTGGATTCATTAGGCGTTCCTTGGCCATTTCCCAAGCTTTACTAGCCGCTAGTTGATCAGCTTCACGGTTCTGGGTCTCCCAAGTAAAGCCAGCGCCAAGAGCATGGTAGTCAACTTTAGGATGCTCAGCAAAAAACAGCTCTTCGCCACACTCCCAAGCACCTTTGATAAATTGAATGACGGAGCATTCATAACCATAGCCTAGACTTCTGGCCAGCATACCAAAGGCGGAACTGCTTTTGCCCTTACCATTGCCGGTTAGCACAATGATAATCCCTTGTTGCTTGTCTGCCGAAGCAATTTTCTGGTCAATTTTTTCTTTTACTTTTGCCATGCGTTGTTGATGTTTTTCGGCACTGACGGGCTTTTTCATGGCGACTTCTCGGTTGTTTGTTAAAGTGGCGCTCATATTAAATCACCACTTGGGTGCCGAACAAGAGGCGCTATTGTAAATTAATTATAAAGGTCGTTTTTAAGTATCCATATTTCTTGTAAGTCGATAAAATAATGGCCTATTTATTGATCCTGGAACTGCCACCTATGCACAGCTTAAAGCCAATACGCCATTTGTACTTAGGTGGTGCGCGCTCTGGCAAAAGTAAATTGGCAGAGGCAGCTGCCCATGCTTGGCAGCAACGCCATCCAACAGGCCAAGTAACCTATATTGCCACGGCGCAAATATGGGATAAGGAAATGCAAACGCGAGTAGATATTCATAGACAGCGTAGGCCTGAGAGTTGGCAGCTTTTAGAGCAGCCCATGCAATTGACGGAAACCTTGGCACAATGGCAAGCAGAAAACGATCAGCCGCAATGTATTTTAGTTGACTGCCTTACTTTGTGGCTGACTAATCACCTATGTCAGGAAGTCCCCGCCGAAAAAAATGTAGCAACCATGGCTGAGCAAGCAATTGAAGATTTGGTGTCTATGGTTGACGGTTTTAACACTAACACTGAGCTGTTGTTGGTCAGCAATGAAGTTGGTAGTGGTATTGTCCCTATGGGCGAACTTAGTCGCCAGTTTCAGGACTTATCCGGCTTAATGAACCAGCGCCTGGCTAGGGTCTGCGATAAAGTCACTTTAGCTGTTGCCGGTTTACCCATGGAGTTAAAGTAGTTCACAACTGTGACAACTTAAAAGGATACCCCCTTAAATAAGGGGGGAGTCGTTAAATTAGTAGAAGAGAAATCAAATAATGGAATGGATTAATGCCCCTCTGGCCAGTTTGCAGGAAGCGATGCAAGCAGCAGCATTGGAACGCCAAGGTCAGCTTACAAAGCCACCAGGCTCGCTTGGTGAGTTGGAGGCCATGGCTGTGCGTCTAGCCGCTATGCAGGGTGTGGAAAAGCCCAGTGTTGATAAAGCACAGATTGTGGTGTTTGCCGGTGATCATGGTGTCACGGAGGAAGGTGTGTCTGCTTTCCCACAAGTTGTGACGGGTGAAATGATTAAAAATTTCTCAGCTGGTGGTGCTGCTATTAGCGTTTTGGCTCAACAGCAAGGTGCCGAATTTGAGGTGGTTAATGTGGGCACTGTAGTTGATTTGCCAGCTTTGGAGCATGTTGTTGATGCGACAGTGATGAAAGGCACAGCTAATTTTGCTCGCCAAGCTGCTATGTCCCCTGCACAACTCGCCGCAGCGCTACAAGTAGGTAAAGAGGCAGCCGAACGTGCCCATCAAAAAGGCGCCACAGTATTTATTGGTGGTGATATGGGCATTGGTAATACCAGTGCTGCTACGGCTTTATCAGCGTGGGTATTAGATGATGATGCTAATAATCATGTTGGTCCAGGCACAGGCTTAGATGCTGCTGGTGTAAGTCATAAAGGGCAAGTGATTGCTGCGGCTTTAGCTAAGCATAAGGCTGCTATGACATCACCTTTGGCAGCTCTACAATTTGTGGGTGGTCTCGAAATAGCCGCCTTGGTTGGCGCTTATGTGCGGTCTGCGCAATTGGGTATGGCAATCCTTGTGGATGGCTTTATTACCACTTCAGCGGCATTGATTGCAGCACAAATCCAACCGCAAATCACTGCGTGGATGTTTTTCTCTCATGCTTCGGCTGAGCCGGGTCATCAGGCAATGGTCAAAGCCCTAGGAGCTAAACCTATTTTAGATCTGGGTATGCGCTTAGGCGAGGGCAGTGGTGCGGGTGTTGCCTTGTCGATTTTAAAAAGTGCTTGTGCGACCCATAACCACATGGCTACTTTTGCGGAAGCAGCCGTATCTGAGAAAAGTGCCTAAGTAATGAGTATCTCCTTGCGTGTCAGTTTGTTGCGACATGGTCATACGACTAGCGGCCCAGTATATCGTGGGCGCGTAGATGTGCCCCTGTCTGACAGAGGTTGGCAACAAATGCAAGACGCTATGCAGGGTATACAGCCTGATATGTTGGTCACCTCACCTCTTCAGCGGTGTGCTGATTTTGCCCACAGCTTGGATATGCCAGTTATCACTGACGAGCGTTTTTTGGAAATGGACTTTGGTGCTTGGGATGGGGTAGATCGAGATCAAGTTTGGCAACAAGATCAAGCTGCTGTGGAGGCTTTCTGGGCTAACCCTATGGAAGTTTCCCCACCTGGTGGTGAAAACCTTGCACAAGTGCAGGCACGGGCCATGGCGGCTTTACATGAGCATATTGAAACGGCTATAGATCAGGCTAAAGCGCATTTGCTTATTGTCAGTCATGGTGGTGTTATTCGTTGTTTGCTGGGTCAACTCCTGCATATGTCGAGTCAGGGATTGTTTCATTTATACCTGCCATATGCTGGTCTGGCGCATCTTAAGGTGGATACATTCCAGCCCCACGAGATGGATCAACAGGGTTATCATATTAGTCTGGATTTGGGGAAACAAAGCTAATGGGGTTGCGTGATTGGTGGCATAGCTTTTTGGTAAGTATGCAGTTTCTTACCAGTATCCCTGTGCATAAATGGTTTGCTGTTGCCCGCACTATGCCAAGCAGTAAAGTGGCTGGCAACGCGCTCTTATTTTACCCTTTAACAGGCTTTATTTTAGGTGCCTTGCTATTTGCTTTGGCAAGTTTGCTATGGCGTTGGCAAATCGATATTAGCGCCCCATTGCAGGCTGGTTTGCTACTGGTGTTTTGGGTGCTGTTGACCGGTGCTTTGCATTTAGATGGCCTCGGCGATAGCGCTGATGCTTGGCTAGGTGGCCTTGGAGATCAAGAGCGCACGTTGGCGATTATGAAAGATCCTACTAGTGGCCCTGTGGCAATAGTGGTACTGGTGTTGCTGGTGTTATTAAAGTGGTTATTGCTAACTGAGTTGATTGCTGCCAAGCTACTTTTACCCCTAATCTGTGTGCCGGTGCTAGCGCGTTTACAAGTCATGGCGTTAATTATCTATACCCCTTATGTGCGAGGCAAAGGTATGGGTAGTGATTTAAAAAATCAGCCTCAAGCCTGGGGTTTCTGGTTGCAGTTATTGGCTATTGTATTGGCTTTGGCCAGTTTGCAATATTGGCTCTATATCGGCCTAGTTTTAGTAGCCTTATTGGTAGGTTGGTATTGGCGTTATTTGATGTTACGGCGTTTACAAGGTTGGACTGGTGATACAGCGGGTGCCAGCATTGAGCTTACCGAAGGCGTTTTATTGTTTGCTATTGTGATTCTCTTCTCTATTTAGTCCGGCAACTTTAGTTATATTCATTTTGCTGTAAAAGCTTTCACCCAGACCCTGCTTGGTAATTGGCATAATGGCTTCCAAATTATTATTTGGAGTCAGCATGCAAGTTTCGTTTGAATTTTTTCCTCCCCGGGATAATGCTGGGCAAAGTTCACTCCATAATGCTGTACAACAATTACAAGTTTGGCAGCCTAAGTTTGCGTCCATGACCTATGGTGCCGGTGGAACTAGCCAGCAGGAAAGCTTTGCTGGTGCACAAAAATTGTTAGCTCAAGAGCTGGCTACAGCATCCCATATTACCTGTGTCGGTGCTGACCGCGAGACTGTGCAAGCTACGGCCAAGCAGTTTGTCGCCCAAGGCGTGGATCATTTTGTGGCCCTAAGGGGGGATAGTCCTGATGGGCCGTATGTGCCTCATCCCCAAGGCTATGCCTATGCCAATGATTTAGTTGCTGGCTTGCGGGAGTGGTTTGCAGGTACTATTTCCGTGGCTGCATATCCAGAAATTCACCCTCAAGCTTTATCTGGCGCAAAGGATTTGGCTTTCCTGAAGGCGAAAATGGATGCCGGTGCTGATAATATTATTACTCAATATTGTTACGATACGGATACACTCTTGGCCTTTGCCGAGAACTTGCAGAAAGCAGGTATTACCCAGCCACTTTTAGTGGGGATTATGCCCATTCATGATATTGCTGCTGTGCAACGATTTTCGGTTCGTTGTGGCGCTACCGTTCCACAGTCTATTGGGGATCGTTTTGCTGGTCTGGAACAGACCCAAGATAAGGTCAAATTAGCTATTGAGATTGCTGCTGAACAATGTCGCCAGCTAATAGACAATGGCCTTGATCAATTTCACTTTTATACTCTCAATCGCAGTACTTTGACGGCTGGGGTTTTAGCTTCTCTGGAACAACCGCCAGTTAATTTAGCTTTAAGTGCTTAAGATAAAAATATTTGCTGTGCACAGCTGAATTTGTCATTCTGGTCAGTTATTGATCTGTGCAAAGGACCTTGCCCACAGGTATAATGCCCCCCATTGTAGGCAATTTAGTCATAGGGCATTTATGCAACCCAAACAATCTGCGCCACCAAAAGCGGTAGTTATTTATTCTGGCGGTATGGACTCTTTTACTGTGCTACATTTGGCCAAGCAGCAGGGCTTTGATGTGCATGCGCTATCCTTTGACTATGGTCAACGACACAACAAAGAACTAGAAGTGGCAGCAGCCGTTTGCCAGCAGGAAAATATCCCCCATAAAGTGGTCGACATAACGGCTATTAATCAGCTTCTTCAGGGCTCTTCTTTGACCTCCAAGGATATTGATATTCCTACGGGGGATTATGCCGATGCTAATATGAAATCGACTGTGGTGCCTAATCGCAACATGATTTTGCTATCCTTGGCTATTGGTTATGCGGTTTCCCTAAAGGCTGATAAGGTGTTTTATGGCGCCCATTCTGGTGATCATGATATTTATCCCGATTGCCGCCCTGAATTTGTTGATGCTATAAATGGTGTGTCCGCCTTGGCTAACTACGAACCTATTGAAATAGTGAGCCCATTCTTACATGACAGCAAGTTAACTATTCTTAAGACTGGTCTTGATATGGACTTGGATTATGCCAATACCTGGACCTGTTATCAGGGCCTAGAAAAAGCCTGTGGCAAGTGTGGATCTTGTATCGAACGCCTAGGTGCCTTTGCTGCTTTGGGCCTAACAGATCCAATAGCTTATTACTAAGTGACTGGTATGTTAAAACCTATGTATTCGGTTAAAGAAATATTCTATACCTTGCAAGGCGAAGGCCGTCATGCTGGACGTCCAGCTGTTTTTTGCCGCTTTGCTGGGTGTAATTTATGGACTGGTAGTGAAGCTAGGCGCGCCTCCAGTTTATGTAATTTCTGTGACACAGATTTTGTTGGAGTGGACGGTCATTGTGGTGGTCGTTATAACACTGCTGCCGAATTAGTAGAAGTGATTGAACAACAATGGCCGGAGGGCATGCCAGGGCATCCGTTAGTCGTATTAACGGGTGGTGAACCCATGTTACAGCTTGATGAAGCTTTGATTAATGCCTTGCATGATGAGGGTTTTGAAATTGCTTTGGAAACCAATGGAACTATTCCCGTGCCAGAGAGTGTGGATTGGATTTGTGTTAGTCCCAAAGGTGAAGCCAAAATATTGCAAACCAGCGGGCAGGAACTAAAATTAGTTTATCCACAGCATCAAGCCATGCCAGAGCAGTTTGCGCATTTGGACTTTGACCATTTTTACCTACAACCCATGGATACTTCTTATATAGCTACATCCAGTGATGATGGTGACTATGTGCAACAGGCCATTGAGTATTGCTTGCTGCACCCACAATGGCACCTAAGTTTACAAACCCATAAAATTACCGGGATTCTGTAATGGAAATTTATAAAGACTTTAGCTTTGATTCGGCCCATAGGCTGCCCAATGTCCCAGATGGTCACAAGTGCGGACGTTTGCACGGGCATACTTTTCAATTACGAATAGTCGTATCAGGTCCGGTGGACGAGACCACAGGTTGGATTATGGATTTTGGCGATATAAAGGCCGCTTTTCGTCCTTTATATGAGCGCTTAGATCATAACTATCTAAATGAGATTGATGGTTTAGAAAATCCTACCTCAGAAGTATTGGTGAAATGGATTTGGCAAGAGTTAAAGCCCGTATTACCCCAACTTGTGCGCCTAGAAATTAAAGAAACCTGCACCTCGGGTTGTGTCTATATAGGAGACGACTAACTTGGTAAGTACAGCCATTGATGGCTTAGATGCTGCAGCAATTAATGCTATTCGGCAGGACTGTCAGCGTATTGCTATTGTGGGTTTGTCGCCCAAGCCTTGGCGTGACAGCTATCGAGTCGCTCAATATTTGCTCGCTGCTGGTTATGAGGTGATACCAGTTCATCCCATGCATGAAGAAATTCTGGGTTTAACTTGTTATCCTAATTTGGCGGCAATCCCTGGCGTTATTGATATGGTGGATTGCTTTCGAGCCAGTGAAACTATGCCCAGCTTAGCAGATGAGGTGATTGCCAAGGGTGCTAAAGTGATGTGGATGCAATTGGGTATAAGCCACGAGGCAGCAGCTGCTAAAGTGCGTGCGGCTGGTATAACCGTGGTTATGGATCGCTGCCCGAAGATTGAATATCCACGCTTACAGCAATTATATCCAGACCATTAACAAGCTATTTTCAAGGTCACTAATGGATAACTTTTCTGCCTACAACGGGTTCAGAACTATCTTCATGGTCTTGCATTCGGTATAATTGCGCGCTTCATTTCTAGGTGTATCTATGTTCGAAATAAACCCCTACATACAGACTATAAAAGACCTTGCTGAGCGGACTGAATCGCTTAGGGGGTACCTTTGACTATGCCAGTAAACAGGAGCGTTTAGTCGAAGTTGAGCGTGAGCTTGAGCAGCCTGATGTATGGAATAATCCTGATAATGCCCAGGCTTTGGGTAAAGAACGTTCCAGTTTAGAAGGTGTTGTTAAAACCATTGATGCCATGGAAGCTGGCCTTGAAGATGCCCGTGAATTGCTGGATTTGGCCGTCGAGGAAAACGATGCTGACACCCTCGGCGATGTCGAAGCCGAGTTGCAAATGCTGCAAGACAAACTGGCTAGCCTAGAATTTCGCCGCATGTTTGCTGGGGAAATGGATGCTAATCCATGCTTTTTGGATATTCAGTCTGGTTCCGGTGGTACCGAGGCGCAAGACTGGGCCAATATGATGCTGCGTATGTATTTACGCTGGGGCGAACAAAAAGGCTTTAAAGTCGAATTAATGGAAGTCAGTGACGGCGATGTGGCTGGCATCAAAAGTGCGACCATTAAGTTTGATGGTGAGTATGCCTTTGGTTGGCTGCGCACAGAAACTGGTGTTCACCGTTTAGTACGTAAATCACCTTTTGATTCAGGCGGCCGCCGGCATACGTCTTTTGCCTCGGTGTTTGTGTCACCCGAAATTGATGATAATGTCGAAATCGATATTAATCCGGCTGATCTGCGTGTTGATACCTATCGTGCCAGTGGCGCGGGTGGTCAGCATGTAAACAAAACTGACTCGGCTATTCGTATCACCCACGAGCCTTCAGGTATAGTAGTGCAGTGTCAGAACCAGCGTTCTCAGCATCAAAACCGAGATTCGGCCATGAAACAGTTGCGCGCCAAATTGTATGAGCGCGAAATGCTGAAGCGCCAAGAGGCCCAGCAGGCTTTGGAAGATTCCAAGTCTGATATTGGTTGGGGCAGTCAGATTCGCTCCTATGTGCTAGATGACCAGCGCATTAAAGACCTACGCACTAGCGTTCAAAGTAGCAACTGCGATAAGGTGCTTGATGGGGATTTGGATGAATTTATTGAGGCTAGCTTAAAAGCTGGTCTGTAACTACGGGAATAATGTTTGCATTATGAGTAACGCAAGTAACAACCCTGCCGATATGCAGGACGAAAATAAGCTAATTGCTGAACGCCGGACCAAGTTGGCGCAACGTCGTGAGCAGGGCAATGCCTTTCCTAATGACTTTCGCCGCGATGCCTATGCCCAAGATCTGCAAAACCAATATGGTGAGCTAGACAAACCTGAACTAGAAGAAAAGGCTTTGCCAGTAAAAGTGGCCGGACGTATTGTGCGTAATCGTGGCGCCTTTATTGAAATTCAAGATGGTTCTGGCCGTATTCAGCTATATGTAAATCGTAAAGCTTTAAGTCCTGAGCAGTTAGCTGATATAAAATCTTGGGATTTGGGTGATATTGTCGCAGCTGCCGGTATCTTACAAAAATCTGGCAAAGGCGACTTGTATGTGGATATGCAAATGCCACAATTACTAACCAAAGCCTTGCGTCCGTTACCTGATAAGCACCATGGTCTGGCTGATCAAGAAATGCGCTATCGTCAGCGTTACGTGGATTTGATTGTTAATGATGAATCTCGCGAAACTTTCCGTAAGCGTACACAAATTGTGGAAGCTATTCGCCAGTTCCTAATTCGGCATGAATTTATGGAAGTGGAAACACCCATGATGCAGGTGATTCCTGGTGGTGCTAGTGCTAAGCCATTTGTCACTTATCATAATGCTTTGGATATAGAAATGTTCCTGCGTATTGCGCCTGAACTCTATCTGAAGCGTTTGGTCGTGGGTGGCTTTGAGCGAGTATTCGAAATCAATCGTAACTTCCGTAACGAAGGCTTGTCGACTCGCCATAACCCTGAATTTACCATGCTTGAGTTTTATTGGGCCTATGCAGATTATGAAGACCTAATGAACCTTACGGAAGCGATGTTGCGCGAAGTAGCAGCGCAAGTATTAGGTAGTACCAACGTCCATTATCAAGGTCAAGATTACGATTTGGCGCAGCCATTTAAGCGCATTTCTGTATTTGATTCTATTTTGCATTACAACCCTGACATAACCCCAGAACAACTAGCCGATGAAGGTGCCGCTCGGGAAATTGCTACCAAACTTGGTATTCCACTAAAAGCCTCTTGGGGCTTGGGTAAAGTACAGATAGAAATCTTTGAAAAGACGGTGGAAGATCGTCTGGATGAACCAACCTTTATTACCCAATATCCGGCTGAAGTGTCACCTTTGTCTCGTCGTAATGATGCTGATCCTTTTGTGACGGATCGTTTTGAATTCTTTGTTGGTGGACGTGAAGTGGCGAATGGCTTTTCTGAGCTTAATGATGCCGAAGATCAGGCGCAACGCTTTATGGATCAAGTGGCGGAAAAAGACGCCGGCGATGATGAAGCCATGCATTACGATGAAGATTATGTCACGGCTTTGGAATATGGTCTGCCACCTACAGCTGGTGAAGGTATCGGCATAGATCGCTTGGTGATGTTCTTAACTGATGCTGCTTCAATTCGCGATGTGCTGCTATTTCCACATATGCGGCCAGAAGCAAAATAAGTAACTATTTAAGTGGGGGCTATCAGCCCCCACTTGCGTTATAGCTTAATACGTTCAAATACCTGTGGGTCAATGGTATAGGGCAGTGGCTGTATGCTAATGCTGCTGCCGGCTATGCCATCTACAGTTAGGCCATCGCTTGCTGCTTCTTTAATATTAATGACAGCGGTACACCAATATTCATTATCCGCTGTTTTAGCCACACTAGTAATTTGGCCAACGTTACTGCGTCCAGTGGCAGCGATGTTCATGCCTACCTCTAGGGGCTCAGCACTATGAATATGACAAATATGTAAATGGCGCTTTAGTTTGCCTAAATATTGCATCCGTGCCACGACTTCTTGACCCGTGTAACAGCCTTTTTGAAAATCGATACTCCCCAGCTCCTGCAAATTAAGCATTTGCGGTACATATTGGCCACTGATAGTGCCATTTACGTATAACAAACCATCTTTAATTTGGTTGGCTTCCCACCAGGCAGTGGAGGCCGGTTGGGCAAGGTCACTTAATGTTTGCCATATTGCGGGGGCTGCTGCGGGTTGGCAGTAAATAACAAAACGTTGCTGGGCACTGCTGGTGCAGAAGACAAAACCCTCTGCAAATGCCTGCAGTGCTCCTTCCGTGGTAGGTATATTAACCAGTGTTTGTAAAGCTTGATGAGCTTGCTCACCCCAAATGCCTAAACGCACCCAATTATCAGTCTCATGGGTCAGTTCGGCCCTAGAAAACACAATATATTTGCTTAAATTGGCATATACCTCAGGTACCACATCGGCCGCCATATGCAAATGCAAGGTTTGATCGAGTTGTAGTAAATCGAAATTGGCAATCACGCTTCCCTTGGGAGTGCAGTATGCCCCAGTCTGCCATGTCTCCGACGACAGCTTATCCAGATCGCAGCTTAACTGGCCTTGCAGAAACTTGTGCGCATCTGGTCCATTAACACTAAGGCTGCCATAATTAGATAAGCTAGTTACGTAGGTGGCTGCATCAGCTTCAGCAGCCTCTATGCCGCCTTGTGGAAGTAGAGTAAAACCTTGTTGTTGCAAAAAATCGTGCCAGTGTTGCATAGTCAATTTATTCAAAAGGGGTTGAATGGCCTCGGTTACAAAGATTATCCGTCTTAACGGCTAAAATAACCAGTTCTTTTGCGTTAAAATGGGGTCATTGTTTAGGAACACAAGTTTATGGGTGACGATAAAGTGTTAAGTGCAACTGAGTTAAAGCGTCAGATATGGCATAGTCGGCGTGGTATGCTGGAATTGGACGTTTTGTTAGAGCCTTTTGCCCGCAATGAGTTGGCAAATTTAGCCGCCCATGAGCAACAAGTTTATATTCGTTTACTGGCTCAGCAGGACCCTGATATATTTGCTTGGTTAATGGGCAATGCTAAGTGCCCAGATCAAGAACTTGCAAGTATGGTTGAAAGGATTCAACAATATGCAGCCTCTAGATTTTCAACTTAGACCTTCCCTAATTCTGCAAAGGGTAGTCATTTTAAGCTGGCTTATTCTAGTCGTTATATGTGTTACAGCTGACTTGCCTTGGTGGCAATCACTAACCTTTATATTACTCTCTCTATGGCGCTTGGTCATTTGGTTGCGTCACTATGCCCTGTTACAAACGGCCAGCAGTTTGCGGCAAATTCATATCAGCATTAATGGCTGGCGAGTTAAGCTTGCCAATGGCAACACTTATGATGCTCAACTGCTGAGTGGTTGCCGTTTTCTACCGGGGTTGATTATTTTACGCTTGCAGTTGAGTAGTAAAGACCTAGATAAAGCCCATAACAATACCCAGCACAAGCTATGGTGGGTATTGCTAGCAGATAGTGCTAACAGTGAGGCCCTGCGTCGCTTACGCGTTTGGGGTCGCTGGGGCCCTGCTGTTATACCCAATGATAGTTATTAGGAGTTAGGATTGTATTACGCGCGACACTGGCTGTATGGGGATAATCCAAAGTGTAATGAAGTCCTCGGCTTTCCTTACGTTGTTGCGCTGAAGCAATAATCAAACTGGCGACCAGAGCTAGATTACGCAATTCCACTAGATCACTGGTAACGCGATAATTACTATAAAACTCATTAATTTCTGCGAGCAAGAGATCGACTCGGTGCTGAGCTCGCTTCAGCCGCTTATTGGTTCTTACAATACCGACATAATCCCACATAAAGCGTCTCAGCTCGTCCCAGTTATGAGATAAAATCACGTCTTCATCAGAATCAGTTACTTTACTTGGATCCCATGCTTTGAAGCTAGGCTGGAATTGTTCTTCTGGCCAGGTGTCGACAATATGATTGGCCGCGGACTGAGCATAAACAAAGCACTCTAACAGGGAGTTACTAGCTAAACGATTGGCGCCATGTAAGCCCGTAAACGCAGTCTCACCAATGGCATATAGACCTTCTATATCCGTTAAACCATACTCATTAGTCATCACACCCCCACAGGTATAGTGAGCAGCAGGTACAACAGGGATAGGATCTTTACTAATATCAATGCCATATTCAAGGCAGCGCTCATAAATCGTAGGAAAGTGCTCTAAGATAAACTCTTTACCACGGTGAGAGATATCTAAATACACACAGTCATCACCGGAGCGCTTCATTTCATGGTCAATAGCTCGTGCTACGATATCCCTTGGTGCTAGTTCAAGGCGTTCGTCAAAGCGTTCCATAAAGCGGTCGCCATTGGCTAAGCGTAATACGCCACCTTCACCACGCACAGCTTCAGAGATCAAAAATGATTTTGCCTTAGGGTGATACAAGCAGGTAGGGTGGAATTGATTAAATTCCATATTGGCGATACGGCAGCCTGCGCGCCATGCCATGGCAATCCCATCACCAGATGAGCCATCAGAATTACTCGTATAAAGATAAACTTTGCTGGCGCCACCGGTGGCTAACACCACCGCTTGGGCACTAAAACTATCTATCTGTCCTGTTTGCTGATCCAAGATATAGGCACCAATACAACGGTTGCCAGGCAAATCTGTTTTCGCATTGGTAATCAGATCAACCGCAACTTTATGGGTCAATAGGGAAATATTGTCAGCTTCTGTAGCACGCTGTAACAGAGTTTCCGACACCGCCCAGCCAGTGCGATCAGCGGCATGAATAATGCGCCTATGACTATGCCCGCCCTCTTTGTTTAAATGGTAACCAACGGCTTCGCTGTCATCAGACGTAAACGGTACTTGTTGGGCAATTAACCAATCAATACTTTGCTTGGCGTTTTCAACGGTAAAGCGCACGGCCTCGCTATTACCTAATTGAGCACCGGCTTCGATGGTATCCCGGATATGGTTTTGGATATCATCTGTCGGGTCCAATACCGCTGCAATGCCACCTTGGGCATGGGCAGAGGAACCGGCATATAGTTCACGTTTGCTAATAATGGCCACTTTTTTGTCTTTTGGTAGCTGTAAGGCCAAACTTAGCCCAGCGGCACCCGAGCCAATCACGAGAACATCATAATCAAATTGTTGTTGCATGGGGGAGGTCACCAATTACGCTTGGTTATTGGATTAGGCATAATTGCCTGCATTGAATCGAAAGGTATTATAGCCACTTTATATGGACTTTTGTATATTGTATCCTAGACATATCAACCTTATGTTTTAGTTCATGCCTTAGGCTTTCAGAATTAAGCATTCTCAGCAAACAAGTAAGGAAGGACCTTGTCCGATTCCCAAGATACTGATCAGCAACTAGTAGAGCGTGTGCAAGCGGGGGATAAGCGTGCCTTTGATTTATTAGTGCTCAAATATCAGCATAAGATAATTAGCTTGGTGGGCCGTTACGTTAAAGATCAGCATGAGGCTATGGATGTTAGCCAAGAGGCCTTTATTAAGGCCTATCGCGCGTTACAAAAATTCCGTGGTGATAGCCAGTTTTATACATGGCTGTACCGTATTGCCATTAACACGGCCAAAAATTATCTGGTAGCTAGAGGGCGCAGACCACCTGATCAAGATGTGGACGTTGATGAACAAGCTGATTATGGCTTTGCTGAGGCTATGACTGATTCCGAAACCCCAGATAACCTGTTAGCTAGGGATGAATTGCAGGATAGAGTATTTGCTACCCTTGAAAGTTTGCCTGATGATCTGAAAACAGCTTTATCATTGCGTGAATTTGAAGGGTTAAGTTATGAGCAAATTGCTGAAGTTATGGATTGTCCCGTAGGGACTGTGCGTTCGCGGATATTTCGTGCGCGTGAGGCCATTGATAAAGTGGTGGCTAAATATATGTAAGCTTGATGCATTAGAGCGAGCGGTATTTTAGCTTTAAAAAAAGAAAACAAAAAATCATTGAACTGTTGCCAATATTTGGCGTCAAAGTCTGTAATCTGAATATATAAAACCTTGCTTAAGGTGTTATAAACTAAGGAAATGCTAGTGACCGAAACATCATTGCTTGCTGAACAAATGCGCGAATCTATTAGCGCTATGGTTGATAATGAAGCCCAGCCAATTGAGCTGCAAAGGGTTCTAAAAGCAACTGAAGATGAGCCTGCTGTGCGAGATCAATGGCAGCGCTTTCAATTGGTTAGTGGTTTGTTAAAGCGTCAAACACAGCCGCTTTCTGTGGATACTGAGCTTGCTGACAAGGTACGTAGTGCCGTGGCAGAAGAAACTTCTCAAGTATCAGCTAAACCAGCACCTACATGGAACTTCTGGAAGCCGGTGGGTGGTTTTGCCATTGCTGCTAGTGCCACCATGATGATGGTTTTAGGTGTGCAGCAAGCTACTTTGGTTAGTCAAGTTGATATGGTTGATGAGTCGGGGATTGTCTTGTTAGAACCGGGTCAGTTCAATAGTCAATTTGAGCAAGTTAGTGTTAATGCGGGTGCGATGCCTGTAGCACCAGATGCTCAAGATCAACAGCTTAATGGCGTTATGGCTATTGATGGCAAAGATGCTTTGTGGTCTATATCAGAATTACCTCCAGGTTTTGTGTTGGTAACTCACCAACTAGAGGAATTCGATGCTCTACAGCGTGAAATGTTTATCTTTAGTAACGGTAATAGTGAATTCACGATTTATGTTGAGCCCCTAAGGGGACGCACAATTGCCGAAGGTCATGCCTATGTTGCCCAAGATCTGGTTCTTGGTCAGTCTTTAGACGTGGCTGGTGATGAGTTATTTGTTACCTTTGTGGGTGGTTTGCCGTTGGTCGACGCAGAGCAAGTGGCAGCCTCCGTGGTAGTTAACACTGCGCAATAATGATGACCAATCTTTCTTCTGATACAGAATCAGCCTATGTTGAACAACCTGCTACGGTAGTTGACCTGAAAGATGGCTTGGTGACCCTGTCGACAATTAAGTTAAACACCTGTCAGCAATGTTCCATGAAAGCAGGTTGTGGACAGCGTTTGTTAAATCAAGCCTCCAACTGCACACGTTCTCAAATTGAACTAGATAAGCCAGACAGTCTGTCCCTGCAAGTGGGGCAGGAAGTGCGGGTAGCTATTCCCCAAAGTACTTTTATTCAGGCCAGCTTGTGGGTATTTCTAGTACCTTTGCTGTGCATGTTGCTAGGCGCTTTTATGGCTCAAACTTTACTGCAAAGTGAAGCTGCTATAGCTATTTCAGGTCTGCTTGGTCTTGGCGTGGGTATCCTCCTTATGCGACGTCGCATGCATGCACTGCAGCAAGATGCTCAGTGGCAGCCCCATATTGTGGCTGATACAACCAAATCCGATAATTAACACTATTTGTTTGCCTGCTTTCTATTGACCCTTAGGTTTTAGTGCAAAGCTATGTAAAGAAAGTTAATTTTTAAGTAATTCGTCCCAATAATATTCCTTTAGCATTTTATGCTTTATCAGTTTGTAGCGCATAAGAGGAAGAAATATGATCCAGCAAACTATACGTCTATCTGTGCTAGGTACTATCGCTCTACTATTATTTGTAGCCCGACCCGTTGTGGCCAATGCCTTACCTGACTTTACCGAGTTAGTTGAGTCAGCTGCACCTGCGGTGGTCAATATTAGTACCACTCGGGAAGTTGCTCAGCGCCAAGCTATGTCGCCTTGGGGCGGATCAGGTAATCAACAGATCCCCGACATGTTGCGTTATTTCTTTGACTATCAAAACCCACCTACCCCAAATGACCAACCCCAAGGGCAACCACGTTCTGTCCCGCAATCAACTGGTTCTGGTTTTTTGATTAGTGAAGATGGCTATATTTTGACTAATCATCATGTTATCGATAAGGCCGACGAAATATTGGTTAGCTTAAATGATAGGAGACAATTATCTGCTGAGCTTATTGGTAGTGATGAGCGTTCTGATTTGGCTTTACTGAAAATTGATGCAGATGATTTGCCCTTTTTAGTAATGGCTGATTCGGACAATTTAAAAGTGGGTGAATGGGTATTAGCTATTGGCTCACCCTTTGGCTTTGATTATTCGGTAACAGCTGGCATTGTTAGTGCTAAAGGGCGTGGATTGCGCTCGGAAGCTTATGTGCCCTTTATCCAAACCGATGTAGCCATTAATCCAGGTAATTCTGGTGGGCCTTTATTTAATTTAGCTGGCGAAGTGGTAGGCATAAATTCACAGATTTATACTCGTTCTGGTGGTTTTATGGGCTTAAGCTTTGCTGTACCTAGTAATATGGCCACAAATATTGTTAGCCAATTACGTGACAATGGCGAAGTAAAGCGCGGTTGGTTAGGGGTACGTATTCAGGAAGTCAGCCAAGGGCTAGCTGAATCATTTGGCTTAGATAAAGCCGTCGGGGCACTCGTTAATGAGGTGCTAGAAGACAGTCCAGCTGAAGCGGCTGGTTTAATGGCTGGTGATATTATTACTTATGTTGATGGTCAAAGAGTTATTAAATATGGCCAAGTCATTCATCATGTAGGTGCTCTGCAGCCCGGTTCTGAGGTGATGCTAACATTGATTCGTGATGGCGATACCAAAGAGTTAGAGGTGACTATTGGTAGTTTGGCTGTAGCTGAAGCTAAGGCTGAAGAAAGGGCGCAAACCAAGGATGTTTATATTGAGCGTCTTGGTTTGACTGTGTTACCTCTAGATCAAGAGATGGCTAATGAGCTGCGCTTACGCTATGGCGTTTTAGTTACTGAGGTGGATAAAGATGCACCAGTAGATTTAGGTTTGCGTGCTGGCGATATTGTGACTAGTATTGCGAATCGTCGCGTGACTGGTCCCAAGCAGTTTGCAAGGTTAGCTGATGCCCTCCCCAGTCAGCGTTCAATTGCTATTCGGATTGTCCGCAATGGGCGTTCTATGTATCAAGCCTTTAGGCTTGAAGACTAGTCATATCTCGCACTCGCACTAGTGAAAAAAATGGTTGTAAGCTGCTAAGCTTATAACCATTGTTTTATGCTGGAGTGAGAGTTCTAAAGGCCCTGGAAAGCCACCTTTTGGTGGTGGTAAGAGTGGCTTTGCTGTACAATCTTGCCCCTTATAATAGCGACTGTTAGTAGGCTAATAAGCCTAGCTAGGGGCGTGTTAACTTTGAGTCAAAGAAGATTTAGGCAAGAGCCCTTATAAATCGCCAGGAAACCTGCATGGCCATTAATCCGAATATTCGTAATTTTTCCATAATTGCCCATATTGATCATGGTAAATCCACTATTGCCGACCGTTTTATCCAACTATGTGGTGGCTTAAGTGATAGGGAGATGGCCCAGCAGGTGCTTGATTCAATGGACATTGAGCGGGAACGCGGCATTACCATTAAAGCCCAAAGTGTGACTTTGAATTACACGGCCAACGATGGTGAAACTTACCAGCTAAATTTTATTGATACCCCTGGCCATGTGGACTTTTCCTATGAGGTGTCTCGCTCATTGGAAGCCTGTGAAGGTGCTTTGTTGGTGGTGGATGCTGCCCAAGGCGTAGAGGCACAGTCAGTAGCTAATTGCTATACGGCCATTGAGCAAGGTTTGGAAGTGGTGCCTGTGCTAAATAAGATGGATTTGCCTCAAGCAGAACCAGATCGCGTAAAACAGGAAATCGAAGAAGTTATTGGTATTGATGCCACAGATGCTGTGGCAGCGTCAGCGAAGAGTGGTTTAGGCATTGAAGATGTTTTAGACCAACTAGTGGAGCTTATACCTGCACCAGAGGGTGACGAAGACGCACCTTTACAGGCTCTAATTATTGACTCTTGGTTTGATAATTACCTAGGCGTTGTGTCCCTAGTGCGGATCAAACAAGGTACCTTGCGGAAGAAAGACAAGATTGTTGTTAAGTCGACGGGTATAAATTATGGCATTGATGACTTAGGTATATTCACTCCCAAACGGCAATCAACAGGGATTTTAAAAGCTGGTGAAGTTGGCTATGTCGTGGCAGGTATCAAAGATATTCATGGTGCGCCAGTTGGTGATACCTTAACCCATGTTAAAACAGCTGATACAGAAAGTTTGCCTGGCTTTAAGAAGGTTAAACCACAAGTTTATGCGGGTCTTTTCCCCACCAGTTCTGACGACTATGAAGACTTCCGTGAAGCCTTGGCGAAATTAAGCCTTAATGATGCCTCTTTATTTTATGAGCCAGAAAGTTCTGATGCCTTAGGCTTTGGTTTCCGTTGTGGATTCCTAGGTATGCTGCATATGGAGATTATCCAAGAGCGGTTGGAGCGAGAATATAATCTTGACCTACTGACTACTGCTCCCACGGTGGTCTATGAGCTAGAACTCAATAATGGCGAGACTATTTACGTAGACAACCCCTCTAAGTTGCCCGATATGGGCCGGGTTAATGAAATGCGCGAGCCTATTGTGGAAGCCAATATACTGGTGCCACAAGAGCATCTTGGTAATGTTATTAGCTTATGTGTTGAAAAGCGTGGGGTGCAAAAAAATATGCAGTTTATGGCCACGCAAGTAGCCATAACCTATGATATGCCTATGAGTGAAGTGGTTTTGGATTTCTTTGATCGCCTCAAGTCCGTAAGTCGTGGCTATGCTTCCTTAGAATATAATTTTGTGCGTTTTGAAGCGGCGAAGTTAGTTCGTTTAGATATTCTTATCAATGGTGATCGGGTTGATGCTTTGGCGGTGATTATGCATCGTGATAATGCCCAAGGACGTGGCCGAGCTTTGTGTGAGAAGATGAAAGAACTAATTCCACGGCAAATGTTTGATGTGGCAATTCAGGCGGCTATTGGTGGGCAGATTATTTCCCGTACTACGGTCAAAGCCTTGCGTAAAAATGTGACAGCCAAATGCTATGGTGGTGATGTGAGTCGTAAGAAGAAGTTGCTAGCTAAGCAAAAAGAAGGTAAGAAACGAATGAAGCAGGTAGGTAGTGTGGAAATCCCTCAGGATGCCTTCCTAGCAGTACTGAAAGTGGATAATTAGTAGGTTGCTCGGGGCAACTGGAGAAAGTTATGGGTTTTGATTTTGAACTGGTATTGGTAATCGGCTGTTTGATTACAGGTTTGGGCTGGGCCATTGAGTTGATCTGGTGGAAGCCAAAACGCCTGCATCGTCTCAATGAGGCCGTCGCTGCAGCGGGTGGCCAATTACCTGAGAATAGCCCCTTGGCAGAGACTAAAGAGCCCCTATTAGCCGAATATAGTCGCTCCTTTTTCCCCATTCTAGCGGTGGTTTTGATTTTTCGTAGTTTTTTCTTTGAACCTTATCAAATACCTTCCGGTTCAATGTTACCTACTTTAAAAGTAGGTGATTTTATTATCGTCAATAAATACACCTATGGTTTACGTTTGCCGGTTACTGGCACCAAAGTGTTAACGCTGAATGAACCCCAGAGCGGTGATGTGATGGTATTTAAATTTCCTCGTGATGAGTCCATCAAATTTATCAAGCGTGTGATAGGTGTGCCGGGTGATAAAGTAACCTATTTTAACAAACAATTATTTATTAATGATAAGCCCGTACCACAGGAATATGTGGGTATGGATATTACTGGCCATATCATTATGAGTGAGGCTTTGGGTGAAACTAACCACCTGTTATGGAACAAACCTGGTCAAGGCCGAAATTGGTCCACAGAAGTCCCTGCAGATAGTTATTTTATGATTGGTGATAACCGAGATGGCAGTAACGATAGTCGTATCTGGGGTATGGTTAAGGAAGAACTGATTGTCGGTAAAGCAGTAGCAGTGTGGTTGCATTGGGATAACTTCTTTAGTCTACCAAACTTTAGCACCGCAGGTGGAATCGAGTAGGCCTATGATAGCGCCAAGTAAGCATGCTAAAGAGCAAGCCCTACAAGCCCTTATGGATCGTTTGGGGTATCAGTTTAAAGATCAAGCTTTATTGCAGTTGGCCTTAAGCCATCGTTCTTTGGGCCCAAAGAACAACGAGCGCTTGGAGTTTCTTGGTGATTCTATTGTTAACTTTGTGATTGCCGAAGCCTTATATAGGCAGTTCCCCATGGCTAAAGAAGGGCAAATGAGCCGCTTGCGGGCGGGCTTAGTCAAAGGCGTTACCTTGGCGGAAGTAGGCAAGGAACTTCAGGTCGGTGAGTGTCTGCGTTTGGGCGCTGGCGAGCGTAAAAGTGGCGGTCAGCGACGAGAATCTATTTTAGCCGATGCCGTGGAATCAATTATCGGTGCTATCTACTTAGATAGTGATATGGCGGTGTGTGAGCAACGGATTTTAGACTGGTTTGCATCGCGTTTGCGTAGCCTAGATTTGCATACTAATCAGAAGGATGCCAAGACCCGTTTGCAGGAATTTCTGCAGGCCCATAAACAAGCTTTGCCTGTATATGAATTAATTCAAGTCAAAGGCAATGACCATGAGCAAATGTTTGTGATGTCGTGTCAGGTGGAAATGTTTGCTATCGCGACCCAAGCTGAGGCAACGAGTCGCCGTATTGGCGAACAAAGAGCCGCTGCCCAAGCCTTACAGATATTGGAGCAAACTATTGCTGAGGAGCATGCATGAGTGACCTTATGCAGTGGCTCGATAAAGAAGCAGAGTCAACTCAACAATGCGGTTATGTGGCTATAGTAGGGCGCCCCAATGTGGGTAAGTCGACCCTATTAAATTATATTCTTGGGCAAAAAATCAGTATTACCTCCCGTCGACCTCAGACTACTCGCCATCAAATCTTGGGTATTAAAACCACTGGCGATGTGCAGGTTGTATACGTCGATACCCCAGGTTTACATATTGATCAGAATGATAAGGCCATCAACCGTTATATGAATAAGGCCGCCGCCAGTGCCTTAAAAGATGTTGATGCGGTGGTATTTGTACTGGATAGAACAGCTTGGAATCAGGCCGATGAGCATGTGTTCGAAAAAGTTAAGCATGTGCAATGCCCGGTAATCGTAGCGATCAATAAGATTGATATTTTAGACGATAAGGCCGACTTATTGCCCTTTTTACAGATGGTACAAGAGAAGCTACCGACGGCTACTTTAGTACCCATTGCCGCCAAACATGGCAAGCATGTGGAGCGGGTTGAAGAAGCGGTACTGAGTCATTTGCCACAGAGTGGTCATTTCTTTCCTGAGGACCAAATTACCGATCGCAGCTCACGCTTTATCGCTGCCGAATTAGTACGCGAAAAAATTATGCGGCAATTGGGTGATGAGCTGCCTTACCAAATGACCGTGGAAATTGAAGAATTTGGCCATGATGGTCGGGTCTTGCATATTAGTGCTTTGATTTTGGTTGAACGTAAGGGCCAAAAGCGCATTCTTATCGGTGATAAAGGTGAGCGTATAAAGCAGATTGGCCGTGATGCTCGTGTTGATATGGAATCCATGTTTGATACCAAGGTAATGCTTAACCTCTGGGTAAAAGTTAAAAGTGGTTGGTCTGATGATGAACGGGCTTTGCAAAGTCTGGGTTACGACGGCTTGGAGTAAACTGTGTTTGATGTTGGCCAACTTCAACCTGCTTACGTTCTGCATTGTCGGCCATTTCGTGATACCAGCTTAATTGTTGATACTTGGTGTATGTATTCTGGCCGCCAAACGCTTATGGCTAAGGGGGCTAGAAAGGCGCGGGGTAAACAGCCAGCTAAGCGGTCTCTACTGCAGCCTTTTCAGCCCCTTCAATTAAGTTTTGGTGGCCGCGGAGAGATGCGTTTATTGCATAATCTGGAAGCCGCTGGTGTACCCTTAAGGTTGCAAGGGGAAGCCCTTTATAGTGGCATGTATATTAATGAACTGGTGTTACGTTTATTAGCCATTGCTGATCCCTATCCAGAATTATTCGCATACTATCAAGCGGCTTTAAGTGAGTTACAGAATTTAGCCGATATAGAGCCAGTATTGCGTGGTTTTGAGTCTCGTATGTTAATGGAGTTGGGTTATCATGTTGATCTAACCTGTGACATGGTAAGCAAGGCGCCTGTGCAGGCAGAAGCCCTTTATCAGTTCACTCCTTTACAAGGAGTGAGTGAATTATTAGTAACGCCGCCAGGAGGAGTAGCAAGCATATCCGGTGCTATTTTATTAGAATTGCAGTCTGGTAATGAGTTAAGCCCCCAAGCTCGCAAAGTAAGCAAATATATGGCACGGGCAAATTTACAGAGTTTGTTGGGTGATCGCCCCTTGCGCAGTCGTGAGTTATTACGACAGTTACGCAATCCCCAACAAACGCAATAACGGAAGTGTATTATGGTTAAGGCCATTGGAACAGATATCGTAACGATAGAGCGAATTCGTGCTGCCGTTGAGCGCAGTGGGGAAGCCTTTGCAAAGCGTATATTAACCCCTTTTGAACAGCAGCAGTATGCTGCCCGCAGTGATAGTATTCATTATTTGGCAAAACGCTTTGCAGCTAAAGAAGCTGCTGTAAAGGCCTTAGGTACGGGCATTGGTCGCGGTATATCTTGGCAGCATATACAAATCGAAAATGATGAGCATGGCGCTCCTGTGCTTATTTTCACTGGGCCTGCCGCACAGCGACAAGCCAAGTTGGGCTCACTACAAGCACATATTAGTATCGCCGATGAAACTGACCAAGCCATTGCTTTTGTGGTTTTGAGCTAATTATATTTTAAGGTTTTCAGGTTTTGGCCTGAAGAGGAGACACCATGACATCCCTGCCAGACTTTCCCACAATTGAAGATTATGTTGGGCAGACACCGCTAGTACGCTTACAACGCTTACCAGGCAAGACTACGAATACCATACTGGCTAAGTTAGAAGGTAATAACCCGGCTGGCTCAGTAAAAGATCGGCCAGCCTTAAGCATGATTGCCGAAGCCGAGAAACGCGGTGATATCAAACCTGGCGATACCTTAATTGAAGCGACTAGTGGTAATACCGGTATTGCCCTAGCCATGGCTGCTGCCATTAAAGGTTATCGCATGGTACTTATCATGCCCAATAATATGAGCATGGAGCGTAAGGCATCCATGGCTGCCTATGGTGCTGAGCTAATTGAAGTTAGCAATGAGCAAGGGATGGAGGGCGCTCGGGACTTAGCTCTGGCAATGCAGGCGCGGGGTGAAGGTTTAGTCCTTAATCAATTTGCTAACCTCGATAATCCCCTTGCTCACTATCGCACAACGGGCCCAGAAATTTGGCAACAAACGGGTGGCAAAATTACCCATATGATTAGTTCTATGGGCACCACGGGAACGATTATGGGCTTGTCTGCCTATTTAAAAGAACAAAATCCAGCTATTGAAATACATGGTTTGCAACCTATCGAGGGCGCGTCTATTCCGGGTATTCGGCGTTGGCCAGAAGCCTATATGCCGGAAATTTTCCAAGCCCATAAAGTGGACGCGATTATTGATATGCAACAGGAAGAGGCTGAGCGCACCATGCGAGCCTTAGCAATGGAGGAAGGTATTTTTGCTGGTGTCTCCTCTGGTGGCTCAGTGGCAGGGGCTTTAAGGTTGTCGCAGCAGGTCGAGAATGCCGTTATTGTGTGTATTATTTGTGACCGCGGTGACCGTTATCTTTCGACTGGGGTTTATAGTTAAGGACTTTTTCTTATGGCCCGACTTTCCCCTCTGCAAAAGAAACTTAAGCTGAAGCAAAAAACACGCTCCACTAAGCAAAGTAATGCTTTGGCCCAGGCAAGCATAGACACTGTTACTCTGCCCTTGGGCAAGCATATTGAATTGCTGGTGGACGACTTTAGTCACGATGGCCGTGGGGTCGGTCGTTGGCATGGTAAAACCATTTTTGTGTCTGGGTGTTTACCCGGCGAGAAGGTGCAGGCTGAAGTTGTCCACGATCACAAAAATTTTGCTGAAGCGAAGTTGCTCGAGATCCTGCAGGCAAGTGAGATACGCCAACCGCCACCTTGTCAGCACTATAATGACTGCGGCGGTTGCCAACTGCAACATCTCCAGCCAGCACAGCAGGTGTTATTAAAACAGCAGGCCATAACCCAACAGTTATCGCGGATTGCTAAGGTCACACTTCCCGCTTGGCAGCCACCACTGGTCTTTAATGCCGCTGGATACCGTCGCCGTGCGCACTTGGCTACCCGTTATTTTGCCGATAGCAATACACTGTTATTGGGTTTTCGCCAAGCTGGGCATCGGCATATTGTGCCGGTTGAACACTGTCTAGTTTTAGCCCCAAGTCTTGATCAGCTATTGGCGCCTATCCGTAAGACGATATTGGCTTCGGCTGATCCGGCGATCTATGGCCATGTGGAATTATTACAAACCCAGCAACAGCCTCTGGTGGTACTGCAAGTACAGCAGTCCTTAACGGCTATGGATAAGACCTTGTGGCAAACTTTTGCTGCCCAACAAAAGGCGGGCGTAGAAGTTCGTCAGCCTGATGATATTAGCTTTTTTGGCGATGCTGATGGTGTTTGCTATTATCAATTGCCAGCGTTATCAGGCCAAAATGAAGGCTTGAAAATTGGTTTTTCTAGTCAAGACTTTATTCAGGTTAATGCAGAAGCCAACGCTGCTATGGTGCAACAAGCCATGACGTGGTTAGATGTGCAGCCAGGGGATAAAATCTTGGATTTGTTTTGTGGGGCAGGAAATTTTTCCTTACCAGCAGCTAGCCTAGGCGCTGAAGTGCTGGGCGTGGAGGGTGATGCCACAATGGTTAAGCGGGCCTCTGAAAATGCCACCCGTAATGGTTTAAAGGCCGCTTTTAAACAAGCTGATTTATTTGCTTCTGATGCCAGCAAGCACTGGCGTGGCGAGCAATTTAATAAGTTGCTGTTGGATCCGCCCAGAGCGGGTGCAAAAGATATTGATAAAATATTACGGGAACACAAGTTGGAAAAGTTGGTCTATATTTCCTGTAATCCAGCTTCCATGGCTCGAGACCTAAAAGGTTTGCAAAAGTTAGGCCTAAGGGTTGTGAAAGCAGGGTGTATTGATATGTTCCCCCATACACCCCATTTAGAAGTGATGACCTTATTAGAAAGAGCTTAAGGTACCCACCCTTGGGATAGGGTAAATTATAATAATTAGGCCGAAAATACTGCAATTATCTCGGCTTTTGTGAATAAACATTATGGTTCAAGTACGCGATTTACATCCAATTAAAACCAATGGCGATATCGACATCAATGCCTGGTTAGAAGACCTTACAGTATCCTTGGACATTACTGATGTGAGCCGTATCCGGCAGGCTTGTGAAATCACCGAAAAGGCATTAGAAAATGCCGCTGAACATGATGATTATTGGGAAGATGCCAATGTTGATTGTTTTCGCACCGGTCTTGAAATGGCCGTTATTCTCGCCTCCCTAAAGGTAAACGAAGAGACTTTGGTGGCAGCTATCTTGTATCGAAGTGTGCGAGAAAACAAATTGCCATTAGATACTGTTGGTAAAACCTTTGGGCCAACGATCAAACAATTAATCACCGGCGTTTTGCAAATGGCCGCCATCAGTAATCTACAGTCGCCTACCCGGGATAATGTGTTGGGTCAGACCGATGGTCAGTTAACTAATGTACGTAAAATGCTAGTGTCTCTGGTGGACGATGTGCGGGTAGCACTGATTAAGTTGGCTGAGCGTACCTGTGCTATTCGAGCGGTAAAGAATAGTGACCGCAAGAGGCGTTATCTTGTTTCCCGTGAAGTGTTTGATATTTATGCTCCACTGGCTCACCGTTTGGGTATTGGTAGTATTAAATGGGAATTAGAAGACCTTTCCTTCCGCTACCTACAACCTAATGCCTATAAGCAGATTGCTAGCTTACTGGATGGTCGGCGTCTTGATCGCCAAAGCTATATTGATTCAGTCTTGGCCACTTTACAGCAAAGTTTGGGTGAAGCCGGTATTGAAGCTGATATTATGGGACGCGCCAAACATATTTATAGTATTTGGCGCAAAATGCAGCGCAAAAATATTGAGTTTTCTCAAGTGTACGATGTGCGTGCAGTGCGTATTTTGGTACCCCAGTTAAGTGACTGTTATACCTCACTTGGTATTGTTCACGGCCTTTGGCGCAATATTCCCCAAGAATTTGATGACTATATTGCGACGCCTAAGGAAAATGGCTATCGTTCATTGCACACCGCTGTAATTGGGCCCGATGGTAAGGTCGTAGAAATCCAAATTCGTACCTTCGCTATGCATGATGAAGCCGAATTAGGTGTTTGTGCCCACTGGCTCTATAAAGGTACTGATACCAATAGTAACAGTAACTCTTATGAGGACAAGTTGGTTTGGTTGCGGCAGGTCTTAGAATGGCATGATGAAGTTGGTGACAGCAGTGCTCTGGTAGATCAGGTAAGAGCTGATGTGGAGCAAGACCGCATTTATGTCTTTACCCCTGATGGGCATGTGGTGGATTTACCCAATGGTGCCACCCCCTTAGATTTTGCCTATCGCGTGCATACCGAGGTGGGCAATACCTGCCGTGGGGCAAAAATCCATGGCCGTATTGTGCCTTTGACTAATCGCTTAAAAACTGGCGATCAGATCACCATTTTAACCTCCAAGGGTGGCACTCCTAGTCGTGACTGGATGAACCCCAACTTGGGTTATGTTAATTCTGGTCGCACACGGGCTAAAATTGCCCATTTCTTTAAGCAGCAAGATAAAGAAAAGAATGCTGCAGCAGGGCGGCAACAGGTGGAGCGTGAGCTTCGTCGCATGGCTTTGCCAAGTATTAATGAACAGAAGCTAGCTGCTAATCTAAACTTTAAATTAGCCGAAGATATGTATGCTGCACTAGGCGCGGGTGATCTACGTTTGGCGCAAGTTATTAACGCTTCTCAACAGTTGCTTGAGCCGCAGTTGAAACGTCGACAGGCCAAAGGTCAGGCACTTGAAAACCGAGCATCACAACCTGTTCAAGGTGGCTCTAGTGATATTCGCATAGCGGGTGTGGGTAATCTGTTAACCACCTTGGCTGGCTGTTGTCAGCCCGTTCCCGGTGACGATATTGCTGGCTTTATTACCCTTAATCGCGGCGTGTCAGTACACCGTCAGGATTGCCACAATATTATTAACTTGGCAGAAAAAGAACAGCATCGCATTATTAGTGTCGATTGGGCTGATCATAGAGAACAAACCTATCCTGTTGACATAGTCGTTGAAGCCTTTGACCGTGAGGGCTTAATTAGTGATGTGATTCTGATTCTAGGCCAAGAGAAAGTAAATATAGTCAGTATGAATACCATGACTGACACCAAAGCTAATTCGGCGACCATGACATTTACTATCGATATTCCGCGGCTAGAACTACTGGGGCGTATTATGGATAAAATTGGCCAACTTGCTAACGTATTGGATGTAAGGCGGCAAAGGGATGGCTGATCAAGGCATGCAAAAACTGCTGGATATTATGACGCAATTGCGGCATCCAGAAACCGGCTGTCCATGGGATTTAAAACAAGACTTTAAGTCTATCTTGCCCCATACCTTGGAAGAAGCATACGAGGTGGCTGATGCCATCGAAAGTGAGGACCGTGAGCAATTACGTGATGAGCTAGGGGACTTATTGTTTCAGGTTGTGTTCTATTGTCAGTTAGCGCGGGAGGAAGGTAGCTTTGCTTTTGATGATGTAGCCAAGGCCATGGCTGATAAGCTTATTCGCCGCCACCCCCATGTCTTTGGTGATAAACATGCCGCTGATAGCGAAGGTGCTTTAGCTAATTGGGAAGCAATAAAAACCACTGAACGCCAAGCCAAACATCAGTTATCGGTGTTAGATGATATTCCTCGTGCGCTGCCTGGCCTGCAGCGGGCGTCTAAAATACAAAAAAGGGCAGCAAATGTTGGCTTTGACTGGCCTGCTGTTGATCAAGTAGTGGCTAAGTTGGATGAAGAAGTAGGTGAATTACATGCCGCCTTTACCCATGGTGATAAAGAGCAGATATTAGATGAATTAGGTGATTTGATGTTTGTAGCTGTGAATTTATCCCGTCATCTAAAAGCTAATCCAGAGCAAGTTATGCGGGCCGCTAACGATAAATTTGAATTACGTTTCCGGCATATGGAAGGGGCTCTGCAAGCCCAAGGTAAAGATTTATCAGAAATGGATTTGGCCTCCTTGGAAGCGGCTTGGCAACAAACCAAACAAACATTAAATAAACCCTCTTAAGCTATTCACGCCTAGGTGCACATTGCATTGGTGGCACTAATGGCACTAGCAGCTGATTTTAGGTAAACTACGCGACCCGATTTGAGTTCGCTATAAATTGTGGTTTCTTCATTAGTACTATTCGTCTTGATGATCATGGCAAGAGTACTAATGAAGGCATCTCACCAGCTGTTCTTTGAGGGTGGTTAAAAGGCCAACAGTTTTAAACATATTTGGAGTAACATAATGCGACTAATCCTTTTGGGCGCTCCTGGCGCAGGCAAGGGCACACAAGCTCAATTTATTACTGAAAAGTACGGTATACCACAGATTTCTACTGGTGATATGCTGCGTGCAGCGGTTAAAGCTGGCACAGAGCTAGGTCAAGCTGCCAAAAAGGTCATGGATGCAGGTGGCTTGGTTTCTGATGATCTAATTATCAATTTAGTTAAAGAGCGTATTGCCGAAAGTGATTGTGCTAACGGCTTTTTATTTGATGGCTTTCCCCGCACGATTCCCCAAGCCGAAGCATTACAGGCTGCAGGTGTTTCCATTGATGCTGTGGTTGAGATTGATGTGGCTGATGAAGAAATTATTAAACGTATGAGTGGGCGTCGTGTGCATCCTGGATCTGGTCGCACTTATCATCTTGTTTACAATCCACCTAAGGTAGCTGGTAAAGATGATGTTACTGGCGATGAGCTAGTACAGCGGCCTGATGATGCAGAGGACACAGTACGCCAGCGTTTAGAAATTTACCATCAGCAGACTGCTCCGTTGGTTAATTTTTATAAGTCCCTAGAGGCCCAAGCTGAAGCGTCCTCCCCAGCCTATCACTATATTGCTGGTGTGGGTGGCGTTGATGATATCAAACAAGCTGTGTTTTCCGCTCTATAATCGAGCACGCCTGTAGGTAATCATTTATGCCCAATCTACTTGCCTTAGATACTTCTGGTAATAGTTGCAGTGTCGCACTGCTCTATCAACCTGACGGGCAAGGAGATAAAGTTATTGGCCTGCATGAGATAGCTCAGCGCTCTCATACCCAACGCTTGTTGCCTATGATTGCTGAGGTTTTGCAGCAGGCCGATATGCAACAAAGTGAGCTTGATGCTATTGTTTATGGTCGTGGCCCTGGTTCTTTTACGGGTATTCGGATTGCTGCTGGTGTTGCTCAAGGTTTATCTTTTGCTTTAGATATCCCCCTGATTCCAGTTTCCACCTTGGCTACCATGGCGCTGCAGGCGCAGCAAGATTATCCTGATTGTAATTATTTATGTACCTTAGATGCCCGCATGCAAGAGGTCTATGTGGGTACTTATGCGGTGGCAAAACAGGGTCAAGATTTGCTGACTTTGGTGGATAATGAAAAGGTCTTAAGCCCTGCACTCGTGTTAATGCCCGACCAACCTTTTGTGGTGTGTGGCAGTGGTATGCAGGTGGATAAATTTCCGGCTTCTATTGTTGCCCAGGCGCAAGCCTGTCAACCTAATATGGAACCCATGGCAGAGTTTATGGTGGTTTTGGGTGCAGCTCAGTTGGCTCAGAATAAGGGCCAACAACCAGAAGATGCCTTGCCAGTCTATTTGCGCGATGAAGTGACTTGGCAAAAACTACCACGTTATCAATAAGCCTATAGTTGTTCTATACTTGTCGATTCAAACCAGCTTTAGAGCTTATTGAGTAAATTATGGATTGGTTGCAAGCTTCAATTATTGCCCTTATTCAAGGGGTAACAGAATTTTTACCTATTTCCAGTTCTGCTCACCTGCTATTCCCTAGTCTTGTTTTTGGTTGGTCTGATCAGGGGTTAGCTTTTGATGTGGCAGTCCACCTAGGCAGTTTGTTGGCCGTATTATTTTACTTACGCCAGGATTTATTGGCCTTGTGGCAAGGCACTTGGCAATGGTTATTGGGCAAAGGTTGGAACCAGCACGCTTATCTGGCCTTGTTTCTTGTTTTAGCTACCATCCCTGCTGTTATAGCTGGTTTTGCTTTGCAAGGTTGGATTGAAGTAAATGCGCGCGCACTTTGGGTAGTTGCTGCCACTACCATAAGCTTTGGCTTGTTATTGGGTTGGGTAGATTGGCGCGCGCGCCGTCACTATGAGCTTGAAAATATGAGTTGGCGACATGCCTTGCTAGTTGGCTTAGCGCAAGTATTAGCACTGATACCAGGTACTTCCCGCTCTGGTATCACCATGACGGCGGCTTTGGCTTTGGGCTATAAACGTGAAGCTGCAGCACGCTTTTCGTTTTTAATGTCCATACCCATTATTTTAGCTGCCTCGGTGCTAATGATGTTTGAGCTAGGCCAGCAAACCACAGCCATCGACTGGCAGCCCATGCTGATCGCTTTTTTAGTATCAGGGTTGAGTGCCTGGCTATGTATCTTATTGTTTATGCGGCTTATTAGCCGTTTGGGCATGTGGCCTTTTGTGGTCTATCGTTTGTTGTTAGGTGTAGGCTTGCTATGGCTGTTGAGCAACTAGATACAATTGCCGTTTATAGCCCTGATCAAGACCCGTTAGCTAGCCAATTAGCAACGCATTTAGGCATCCCTTTAGTAACTACTGAACCAAGTACTGACTTAGTTTTGGCTTTCGATCAACAGGGCTTGCATATTTATCCTAGTGATGGGCGTAGTGGCTCTGTCAGAGTTGATTTTACCGCTGGTAAAAGTCGCCATCGTCGACTCTATGGTGGCGGTAAAAGCCAGCAAATCGCTAAAGCAATGGGTGTACAAGGTACAATTAAACCTTGTGTCTTAGATGTTACAGCGGGCTTGGGCGAGGATGCTTTTGTATTGGCTAGTTTGGGCTGTCAGGTGCAATTGGTAGAGCGGCATCCAGTAGTTAGAGCTTTATTGGCAGATGGATTACAACGTTTGCAGGCTGATCCGGAGATGGCACAATTAGGCAAACAATTAGACTTACTTGCTGGCGACGCCCTATCGGTATTGCATAATTGGCAATATAAACCAGTACCGCAGGTAATTTATCTTGATCCTATGTTTCCCCACACAGGCAAATCTGCGCAAGTCAAAAAAGCCATGGCGCTATTTCGCACTTTGGTGGGTGCGGATACGGATGCTGATATGCTATTGCAGCCAGCACTGGACTTAGCAAGCCATAGAGTGGTGGTTAAGCGCCCAAGGTTAGCGCCTCATTTGGCCGGTCAAGAGCCTACCTATCAGTTATCTGGTAAGGCCAACCGCTTCGATATTTATGTGAAAGCCTCGCTGAGTAAAACCAGCGCGAGCTGATCCCAACAGAATATCAATAATGTGGCGGTTTTTCGTCGGCTGGAGGAGTGTGGTTGGGGGCTGACATATCCTGACGGATATTTTTTACCTGCTGCGCCAAAAGCGCCAAACTGCGTTGTAAGCGGACAATATCTAGCTGCTGTTGGCTAAGGCTAGCGTTCAGACTATCTATGGTTTGTTCTTGAAAAGCAAGTTGCTGTTGTAAGTCAGCAATTGTCGGATCTTGTGACATAGAGAGGGGCACCTTAAAAGAAATTCACTGTTTGCGGCCTAAAGTTTGATAACAGTGGCTTTTTTCGATAATCTACATCGATTGTACAGGCTATTGTTCTGACAGGGAAATTACATTTTTAAGTTGCAAGTGTTATCGATGTTTACTCTGGCTAACAAAGCTATTTTAAAATTTAGTAAAGTACAATAAATAATAAATAACAAACTATAAGAGATTTTGAGTCAAAATGAGAAAATTGCTGTTGTCATATAGCTTTATTGTCAGCCTTTTGGCGGCGATAGCGACACCTTTTATCCTAGAAAGCGTCATTACCGGAATTAATTTAACATCTCAGTTGCCTATTACCATTGGTGTCCTTTTTGTGTTGTTCTGGGTAGTAAGTCTTGTTGTTGGGGTTAAATTTGTACCCCAAGGTGATGCTGAAGATGCACACTGGGTTGAAGATGAGGACGATCCAAGTCGTGAATCTGGTACTGTTAAATGGTTTAATGTCACCAAGGGATTTGGTTTTATTACCCGTGATCAAGGTGATGATGTATTCGTGCACTTTCGCTCTATTCGAGGTAAAGGCCATCGCTCATTATTAGAGGGTCAACGAGTGCGTTTTGCCGTGACAGAGTCTGATAAAGGTATGCAAGCGGAAGATGTTTCCGTAGTTGGTTAACCTTGGCTAATATTAAGTCAGCTAAAAAGCGCGCTATCCAAGCTGAAAA
>JBMZUZ010000013.1:0-78905 GCA_049625185.1 Pseudomonadales bacterium
ATCTAATAAATACACAAATTATTTTATTTTCTGTATAACCCCTCTTATAGCTGCTTTAGCATCCTGTGCATAATCGAAAGGTGTGTATAAAGTGTCTTTTTATCCACAATCTATACCCAATAAAATAGGGGCTCTTTAAAGCTATTAATAAGCTCTTTATTATCCTTACATATTATTGTTTTTTATATATTAAATTGCTTTATCAACAGAATTTAATCTGACTAATAATAACCATAAAAATAATCTAAATATATTTCATATATTCTTTTTTAGTTTAAAAAACAAAACCCATGTTTATTTCTTAACCATTAAGAAAAAGCTATAATGGCCGGCTTGCTTGTTTAACCTTAAAGCTCAGGTGATTGTGTGTTATATCCAGAGAAATTTGACGTCATAATTGTTGGTGGTGGCCACGCTGGTACAGAAGCAGCGTTGGCTAGTGCACGCATGGGTGTCAAAACACTCCTATTGACCCATAGTATTGATACCTTGGGACAAATGTCTTGTAATCCAGCTATTGGCGGTATTGGTAAAAGTCATCTAGTAAAAGAAATTGATGCTCTTGATGGTTATATGGCCCATGCTACTGATCAAGCAGGCATTCAATTTCGAGTTTTAAATGCGCGTAAAGGTCCAGCTGTTCGGGCCACCCGAGCACAAGCAGACCGTTCTCTTTATCGTCAAACTGTACGAAGTAAGCTTGAGCAACAAGAAAACTTGTTTATCTTCCAACAAGCTGTTGACGATATTCTTATTGAACAAGATCAGGTTCAAGGTGTTGTCACCAATATGGGTCTGACTTTCAAAACGCAACAAGTTGTCTTAACCGCAGGTACTTTTTTGGCCGGTGTCATTCACATCGGTATGGAAAATCACCAGGGTGGACGTATGGGTGATCCACCTGCTAATAGTTTAGCGGCCAAGCTACGCGAAAGACCGTTTCGAATTGAGCGGCTTAAGACAGGTACACCACCCCGCATAGACGCGCGTACTGTTGACTTTAGTGTTATGCAAGAACAACCAGGAGATACACCGACGCCTGTTATGTCCTATATGGGAACCGCTGCAGAGCATCCACAGCAAATTTCTTGTTATATCACTCATACTAACGAGCAGACCCACGATTTTATTCGCCAAGGTTTAGATAGGTCGCCATTATACGCTGGTGTGATAGAAGGTGTTGGACCACGTTACTGTCCGTCTATCGAAGATAAAATTATGCGCTTTGCTGATAAGAACAGTCACCAGATCTTTGTTGAGCCTGAAGGCTTAAACAGCATAGAGCTTTACCCTAATGGTATTTCAACCAGCTTGCCTTTCGATATTCAGCTAAATTTAGTACGTTCCATCAAAGGTTTTGAAAATGCACATATCATCCGTCCAGGCTACGCTATTGAATATGATTATTTTGACCCACAGGACCTAACCCCAAATTTACAAACAAAATCGGTGCAGGGTTTGTTTTTTGCTGGTCAAATAAATGGTACTACTGGGTACGAGGAAGCGGGCGCTCAAGGTTTGCTTGCCGGCGTTAATGCAGCACTTAGAGCTCAGGACAAGGAACTATTATCCCTTTCTAGGGATCAAGCATACCTTGGTGTTCTGGTAGATGATCTTATTACCAATGGTACCCAAGAGCCTTATCGTATGTTTACTAGCCGTGCAGAGTACCGTTTACTGTTACGTGAAGATAACGCCGATCAAAGATTAACGGAAATTGGTTACCGTATTGGCTTGGTTAGTGAGGAGCGTTGGCGCCACTTTAATGATAAGTGTGAGGCTATAGCCCAACAACAACAATTAATGCGTGATACAAAGGTAACGTTGCACAACGAGTTGGGATCACGCTTGAATGAGCATCTTCAACAACCCCTATCAAAAGATACTAACTTGTTAGATTTATTGAAGCGGCCAGAATTAGATTATCAACAACTACAAAGCTTGGCAGAACTACCTTATGTGTCTAATGATTGCAGCGAGCAAATACAAATAGAAGCCAAGTATGCTGGTTATATCAGTCGTCAGAAAGAGGATATAGAACGGCTACAACGACACCAAAAAACGCTTATTCCTTCGGACTTCGATTATGACCAAATTGATGGTCTTTCTAACGAAGCAAGAATCAAACTTCAACAAGTAAAGCCAACATCATTGGGTATGGCTAGTCGTATTCAAGGGGTGACTCCAGCGGCTATCTCCCTATTGCTTATTTACCTAAAGAAGCGGCAACTAAAACAGGGTTTGGCGGCCCACGGATGAACGACGACCTATTAAACCATTGTAGAGGTTTGTTAATTGCTGGTTGTGAAGCTATGCAAATAGGCTTAAATGCCAGGCAACAAGACTTATTACTGCGTTACACGCAAGAACTGTATAAATGGAACAAAGCCTATAACCTTACTGCCATCCGGCAACCTGAAGATATGCTTAAACTGCATATTTTAGATAGTCTAAGTGTTATAAAGGATTTAGCGCAGTTAAAGCCGAAAAAAATTATAGATGTTGGCACTGGTGCGGGTCTGCCAGGTATTATTTTGGCTATTATGTGGCCAGATGTAGAAGTTCATCTGCTCGACACTAACGGCAAAAAAACCCGCTTTCTTAATCAATGTAAACATACCCTTGGTTTAACCAATGTTTTAGTGCTTAATAAACGAGTTGAACAGCATCATCCAGAACAAGCATATGATATTGTTACCTCTAGAGCATTTGCCTCAATCAGTGATATGCTAGCTGGCTGTGAGCAACTAGTTGCTAAAGAGGGTGTATTTGCGCCAATGAAAGGGCAATATCCACAAGCTGAGCTGGATTCGATGTCAGGGAACTATCAACTACTAAACAGCATAGCCTTGTCAGTTCCAGGTGTTGATGCCACAAGGCATCTATTATTGATTAAAAAAAACCATTATTAAGCATAAATTTAGGATAAACACGTGGCAAAGATTATCGCTGTAACTAACCAAAAAGGGGGTGTTGGTAAGACCACCAGTTGCGTTAATTTAGGAGCATCTTTAGTCGCCACAAAACAACGTGTTTTGCTTGTCGATTTGGACCCCCAAGGCAATGCTACTATGGGCAGTGGCGTAGAAAAAAATAATCTACGTTTCTCTGTTTTAGATGTTCTTACCGAGCGCGCTGATGTAAACCAGGTTATCCAGTTAAAGACTCCTGCTGGTTATGATTTATTACCTGCTAATAGCGATCTAACGGCTGCGGAAGTCGAACTAATCGACGCCAAAAATAAAGAAGCACGGTTACGAACCGCACTGTCTGCTTTGCAGAATCGTTACGATTATATCGTTATCGATTGCCCACCCTCATTAAACATGCTCACCGTTAACGCATTGGCTTGTGCTAATGGGGTGTTAATACCTATGCAATGTGAATATTATGCCTTAGAGGGCATTAGTGCCTTACTAAATACGGTGAAGCTAATTAAAAATAGTATTAACCCAAAATTAGTTATTGAAGGTATATTACGGACTATGTACGACCCTCGTAATAGCCTAACCAATGACGTATCACACCAGCTAATTAATCACTTTGGGCAATTAGTGTATCGAACAGTAATTCCTCGTAATGTGCGGTTAGCAGAAGCCCCAAGCCATGGCTTACCGGCTTTGATGTATGATAAGCATTCACGGGGTGCAGTTGCTTACCTAGCTTTAGCTAGTGAATTTATCCGCAAACAGAAATAAGAAACAACTAGAGAGTGTTCAGAGGTTAGAAAAATGGTTAAAAAGCGCGGCTTAAATCGAGGACTCCAAGCCCTTTTGCAAGGTGCGGGCAGTCTAGATATGGATCTAGACCAAACCACTTGGGAACCAACCGAAGAACTAAAGCATTTGCCCGTAGAATGGTTACAAAGAGGTATTTATCAACCACGCCGCGATCTTGACCAAGAGGCCCTGGAAGAATTAGCTTTGTCTGTGCGTGAACATGGCATTATGCAACCTATTGTTGTGCGTTCTATTGGTGTAGATAAATATGAAATTATTGCTGGTGAACGTCGCTGGCGTGCAGCACAGCTTGCTGAATTAGATAAAGTCCCTGCTCTGGTTAAAGATGTTGCCGATGAAGCCGCTATAGCCATGGCGTTGATAGAAAATATTCAACGTGAAGACCTCAATGCCATGGAAGAAGCTATTGCTTTACAAAGGCTTCAGGGAGAGTTTGAACTAACGCAACAACAAATTGCTGACACTGTGGGCAAGTCAAGAAGCGCTATTGCTAATCTATTACGTTTGTTGCAACTGCCAGAACCTGTACGTCTGATGTTAGAGCGTGGGGATCTAGAAATGGGTCATGCTCGCAGCTTGTTAACCCTAGAATCGGAGGTACAACAACAAGCAGCTCGCGAGGTAGTAGCCAAAGGTTTGTCGGTAAGGCAGACAGAAGACTTAGCTCGCCGCCTACAACAACCCAAAAAGACTCAATCTAAGCCAACTATAGATGCTGATGTGGAACGTTTACAGGAGCAATTATCGGATAGCTTGGGAGCCAAAGTGGGCATTCGCCAGAACGCCAAAGGTAAAGGCATGATTACTATCAATTATGCCAGTTTGGATCAGCTGGATGGCATCATTCAGCGGCTTGATCCCAAGCGTGAAAAATACTAAGTAAATTAAATACTATTGTTACCAGCGATAAATGGTCTTTATTAAGTATGACTATTTACGACTACATCTCGTCATTCAGCTGATTTTGGTTGAGATTCGGCACTAAAATCTCTATAATCTCCTGCGCTCCAATTACCATGATGTTAATCGGAGTAAGGTAGATAATATCAACCAAGTGTTGCAGAGGTGCCCTATGGCGTTAAATAAGGCCCCCCATTGGTTGATTAAAACCCTTAAAATTCAGGTAATTATAATACTAATTGTCGGAGTGGGTTTATTTATTACTAGCGCGGTGACAGGTTACTCGGTAATTCTGGGTGGAGCTATCTACAGCTTGCCAGCATACTGGGCCATGCGACGAGAATTTAATCGTAGCAAAGCCAACAATGACCCAAAACGCACCTTAGTACAGATGTACGGCAACCAACTAATAAAGTTTGCTTTGACTTTAGTGTTGTTTGCTCTGGCCTTTGGTTTCGTTAAACCGCTAGATAGTTTGGCACTGCTATTAGCCTTTATCGGTTCGCAAGTGCTAGCTGCTTTTTTGCCGGTAGTAATAGCTAAACAAACTTCTATGAATCGATAGTGGGAAATAACATGGCTAGTGGCACGCTTACGTCCTCCGAGTACATAACTCACCACCTTACCAACTTAACCTATGGTAACCATCCTGAAAAAGGCTGGGTATTTGCGTCAAATGGTCAGGAAGCCTCTGAAATGGGCTTTATGGCAATTAACGTTGACTCCATGATCTGGTCTGTTGGCCTTGGTATCTTATTTGTTTGGCTATTTAGTCGAGTTGCAAAGAAAGCAACCACCGGTGTACCGGGGGGTATGCAAAACTTTATTGAAATGATTGTTGAATTTGTTGATGACAACGTCAAAAGCGTTTTCCATCACAAAAACAGCATGATTGCACCCATGGCACTGACCATCTTTGTCTGGGTTTTCTTGATGAACTTGATGGACTTGATTCCCGTTGATTGGATTCCTCATGCGGCTTATCTTGCCGGTATTGAGTACATGAAGATAGTGCCATCTACTGACCTAAACGTTACTTTAGGTCTTTCCCTAGCTATATTTGTGCTAATCATCTTTTATTCAATCCAACAAAAAGGCATTAGTGGCTTCTTGGCTGAACTAAGCCTTCAGCCTTTAGGTAAGTGGGCCCTGCCTTTTAACTTATTCCTAGAGTTGGTTGGTCTATTAGCGAAGCCAATATCTTTGGCCTTGCGTCTGTTCGGTAATATGTATGCCGGCGAGATGATCTTTATTCTGATAGCGTTGCTACCCTTCTGGGCTCAGTTCTTGCTATCTGTGCCGTGGGCCTTGTTCCACATCCTAGTAATCACATTGCAAGCATTCATCTTTATGGTGTTGAGCATAGTTTACTTGGCGATGGCTCACGACCATCACTAAATTTATTAACTTTAATTATTAACTTAAATCTCAAACTGGAGAAAATCTAATGGAAATGGCATTACTGTACATTGCTGGAGCATTGATCTTGGGTATGGCTGCTGTTGGCGCTGCTGTTGGTATCGGTGTTCTGGGTGGTAAGTTTTTGGAAGGCGCTGCGCGTCAACCTGAACTGATTCCTCTGCTACGTACCCAGTTCTTTATCATGATGGGCCTAACTGACGCGGTACCAATGATTGGTGTTGGTATCTCTCTGTACATCATGTTTGCGGTTGCATAAAGGATATTTTAATCAACCCTAAACGGATACAAGAGGTCTTGCCATGAGCATCAACATGACAATTTTAGGGCAGATCATATCTTTTGTTATCTTTGTGCTAATTTGCATGAAGTATGTTTGGCCACCGCTAACAGCGGCTTTGGCTGAACGTCAAAAGAAGATTGCCGAAGGACTAGACGCTGCCGATAAAGCTGCGCGTGATCTGGAAGCAGCCCAGCAATCTGTGGAAGCAGAATTGCAGGAAAGTAAAGCGCGTGCCGCCGAGTTGATCGAGCAGGCAAACAAGCGTGCAAGTCAGATTATCGACGAAGCAAAAACTGCCGCTCAGTCTGAAGGCGACCGCATTAAGGCCGCTGCTCAAGCTGAAATCGAGCAGGAAGTAAATCGCGCTAAAGAAGCTTTGCGTGCCCAAGTAGCCACTTTGGCTGTTACCGGTGCGGAAAAAATTCTGGGTGCATCTGTCGATATGAACAACCACCAAGAGCTTGTCGATAAATTGGCAGCTGAACTGTAAGAGAGGTTAACAATGGCTGAATCCATTACTATTGCCCGCCCTTACACCAAGGCTGCTTTTGAAACAGCTCTGGCTCAGGGTGACCTGAGTAGCTGGTCTGAGTTTTTGAATCTGGCTGCCGCGGCGGTAGCCGATGCTGACATGAAAGTCGCATTGGAAAACCCCGCTTTGGCTAACACCAAAAAAGCACAGCTAGTGATCGACGTTTGTAACGCCAGTCAAGCCGTTTCCGAGCAGGCACAAAATTTTGTAAGCCTGCTTGCCGAGAATAAGCGTCTGTCTTTGTTACCAGAAGTGGCCAATTTATTTGCCATACTGAAAGCAAACCAGGAAAAGTCAGTAGAAGTATCTATTACTAGCGCTTTTGAATTAGGCAATGAGCAACAAGACAAACTGGCTCAGGCATTAACTGCCAAGCTGTCACGAGAAGTGACTGTCAACGCTAACACCGATACATCTCTGATTGGTGGCGTGATCATCCATGCGGGTGATTTAGTGGTCGACGGTTCCGTACGTGGCAAGCTAGGTAAACTGGCAGAAGCCTTAAACGCCTGAGTGTGAGGAAATAAAGCATGCAGCAACTAAATCCTTCAGAAATCAGCGAAATTATTAAGTCGCGTATTGAGCAACTTGATGTTTCGTCTGAAGCCCAAAATGAGGGCACGATTGTCAGTGTTTCCGATGGTATCGTATTGATCCACGGTCTAGCTGACGCAATGTACGGGGAAATGATTGAATTCCCCGGCAATATTTATGGTATGGCGATGAACCTAGAACGCGACTCTGTGGGCGCGGTAGTACTAGGTGATTACGAGGGCTTGGTCGAAGGCCAAACTGCTCGTTGTACTGGTCGTATCTTGGAAGTACCTGTCGGTCCTGAACTGCTAGGTCGTGTAGTAGATGGATTGGGTAACGCCGTTGATGGCAAAGGCCCAATCGAAGCCGCACTGACTGACGCCGTAGAAAAGGTTGCCCCAGGTGTAATCGAACGTCAATCGGTTGATCAGCCTGTACAAACAGGTCTGAAAGCCATCGACGCCATGGTACCTGTTGGTCGTGGTCAGCGTGAATTGATCATCGGTGACCGTCAGACTGGTAAGTCTGCCATCGCTATCGATGCTATCATCAACCAAAAAGGCACTGGTGTTAAGTGTGTCTACGTTGCCGTTGGTCAGAAGCAGTCTACCGTAGCCAACGTGGTACGTAAGTTGGAAGAACATGGCGCTATGGATCACACCATTGTCGTTAATGCTGGCGCTGCTGACTCAGCCGCTATGCAGTTCTTGGCACCTTATGCTGGTTGTGCCATGGGCGAATACTTCCGTGATCGTGGTGAAGACGCCCTGATCATTTATGATGACTTGACCAAGCAAGCTTGGGCTTATCGTCAGATATCCCTATTGTTACGTCGCCCACCGGGTCGTGAAGCTTACCCTGGTGACGTATTCTATTTGCACTCCCGTTTGTTGGAGCGTGCTTCGCGCGTTAATGCTAAGTACGTTGAAGACTTTACCAATGGCGAAGTGAAAGGTAAGACCGGTTCTCTAACAGCCTTGCCTGTTATCGAAACCCAAGGTGGTGACGTATCGGCTTTCGTACCGACCAACGTTATCTCCATTACCGACGGCCAGATCTTCTTGGAAACAGACTTGTTTAACGCTGGTATCCGTCCTGCGATAAACGCTGGTTTGTCCGTATCCCGTGTAGGTGGTGCAGCGCAAACCAAAGTCATCAAGAAGCTTGGTGGTGGTGTTCGACTAGCCTTGGCTCAGTACCGTGAACTGGCGGCTTTCTCCCAGTTTGCCTCTGACTTGGATGACGCGACTCGTGCCCAGTTAGAACACGGTCAACGCGTAACAGAATTGATGAAGCAAAACCAATACTCTCCAATGAGCGTAGCGGAAATGGCAGTAAGTTTGTATGCTGCTAACGAAGGCTTCTTAAATGATGTTGAACTGAATAAAGTAGGTGATTTTGAAGCCGCCTTGCTAGCTTATATGAATAGCGAGCATGCTGACGTTATGAGCCAGGTAAATGAATCTGGTGATTATAACGACGATATCGCCGCCACCTTTAAAGCAGGCGTTGAGAAATTTAAGGCAACACAAACCTGGTAATGACCTTGGCACCTGCTAGTAGGTGCCTAAGTCGGATACCAAAATAGGTAAGAATATGGCAGTCGGAAAAGAAATTAAGACCCAGATTGCAAGTATTCAGAGTACGCAGAAAATTACTAGTGCCATGGAAATGGTAGCTGCTAGTAAAATGCGTAAAGCTCAGGACAGAATGCATGAGAGCCGTCCCTACGCTGATAAAATGCGTCAGGTGATCGCCCACTTAGCTCGGTCCAACCCTGAATACAAGCACCTGTATCTGCAGCAACGAGAGTTGAAGCGGGTGGGTTATATTGTGGTTTCTTCCGACCGTGGTTTGTGTGGTGGCTTGAATATCAACGTGTTCAAGCAAACTGTACAAGCTATGTCTGAACAGAATGACAATGGTATAGAGATTGATATCTGTGCCATTGGTTCTAAGTCAGCATCCTTCTTCAATAACTACGGCGGTAACGTTGTAGCGAGCAAAACCCAATTGGGTGATAAGGCTGAAGCCGCCGAGTTAATCGGCTCGGTTAAAGTTATGCTCGATAATTATGATGAAGGCCGGTTGGACGCCCTGTACGTGGTATACAACAATTTTGTTAATACCATGACACAGACCCCCACCGTGGAACAGCTTTTGCCACTGCAGGCAGACCCGAATGATGACGGTATGAGTCACCATTGGGATTACCTCTACGAGCCAGATGCCCGTGAATTGCTCACTGGCCTTTTAACTCGTTATGTTGAGTCCCTGGTATATCAAGCCGTAGTAGAAAACAACGCCTGTGAACAAGCGGCACGTATGTTGGCAATGAAAAACGCCACAGACAATGCTGGTGAGCTGATTGACAGCTTACAAATGGTTTACAACAAGGCCCGTCAAGCAGCGATTACTCAGGAAATTTCTGAAATCGTTAGCGGCGCGGCAGCCGTATAACCGGTACAGGTAAGAGGATAGAATTATGAGTAGCGGAAAAATCGTACAGATTATCGGCGCGGTAATCGACGTGGAATTCCCACGTGACAACGTGCCTAAAGTATACGACGCTCTGACCGTTGACACCAAAGGTACTACTTTGGAAGTTCAACAGCAGTTGGGCGACGGCGTAGTGCGCACTATTGCCATGGGTCAGACCGAAGGTCTGAGTCGTGGTCTAGATGTATCCAACACTGGCGCAGCCATCTCCGTACCGGTAGGTACAGCGACCCTAGGTCGTATTATGGATGTCTTGGGTAACCCCATTGACCAGTGTGGTGAAATTGGTGAAGAAGAGCGTATGCCGATTCACCGTAAAGCCCCTTCCTATGACGAACAGTCAGCTTCCAATGAACTTTTGGAAACAGGTATCAAGGTTATCGACCTGGTATGTCCGTTCGCTAAAGGTGGTAAAGTTGGTTTGTTCGGTGGTGCCGGTGTTGGTAAAACCGTAAACATGATGGAGCTAATCCGTAACATCGCCATCGAGCACAGCGGCTTCTCGGTATTTGCCGGGGTAGGTGAGCGTACTCGTGAAGGTAATGACTTCTACTACGAGATGAAAGAGTCCAATGTATTGGATAAAGTATCTCTAGTATATGGTCAGATGAATGAGCCACCAGGTAACCGTCTACGTGTTGCTTTGACTGGTTTGACCATGGCAGAAAAGTTCCGTGATGAAGGTCGTGACGTACTGTTGTTTGTTGACAACATCTACCGTTACACGCTGGCTGGTACAGAAGTATCTGCACTACTAGGTCGTATGCCTTCTGCGGTAGGTTATCAGCCTACCCTAGCATCTGAAATGGGTGTTTTGCAGGAGCGTATCACCTCCACTAAGACTGGTTCTATCACATCTATCCAGGCCGTATACGTACCTGCGGATGACTTGACTGACCCATCACCGGCAACAACCTTCTCGCACTTGGACGCCACCGTGGTATTGTCGCGTCAAATTGCTGAGCTAGGTATTTATCCTGCCGTTGACCCATTGGACTCCACTTCTCGTCAGCTGGATCCGCTGGTTATTGGTCAAGAGCACTATGAAGTAGCTCGTGGTGTACAGGGTACCTTGCAGCGCTTTAAAGAGCTAAAAGATATCATTGCCATCTTGGGTATGGACGAACTGTCTGAAGAAGATAAGCAGGTGGTAACACGTGCCCGTAAGATTCAGCGCTTCCTGTCTCAGCCATTCTTCGTAGCAGAAGTATTTACCGGTGCACCTGGTAAATACGTATCGCTGAAAGACACTATCAGTGCCTTTAAGGCTATCTTGGCTGGTGATTATGATCACTTACCAGAACAAGCCTTCTACATGGTTGGTGGTATCGACGAAGTGATCGAGAAAGCCAAGAGCATGTAATGCCTCTGGTTAACTTGCAGTTAACTCAGATATAAGAGGACGAAAATATGGCTACAAGCGTACATTGCGATATCGTAAGTGCAGAAGAAGCAATCTTCTCTGGCGAAGTTCAGTTTGTGTCCTTGACCGGTAGCATGGGTGACCTGGGTATTACTCCAGGCCACTCACCGTTGTTGTCATCGATTAAGCCGGGCCCCGTGCATATGCGCATGGCATCAGGTGAAGAAGATGTGTTCTACGTATCAGGTGGCTTTATGGAAGTACAGCCTGATAAGATCACTGTGCTGGCTGATACAGCTATGCGAGTCAATGATCTGGATGAAGCAAAAGCGGAAGAAGCTAAGCGTCAAGCAGAGCAGCAAATGGCCGATCAGTCGGCAGAGTTTGAATACTCTGTTGCGGCGGCTCAGCTAGCTGAAGCTGCAGCGCAACTGCGAACCATCCGTCAGATTCGACAGAAGCTTAATAAATAAGCAACCTGTCTGGTTAAAAAAGGGCTTGATGATTTCTCATTAAGCCCTTTTTTTGTTTTCGTGACACAAAATCAGTAAGAAAACGGGAAAAAGTAGGAATTTTTCTTAAACTGCCTAATATTCGCCTGTTAGCAGTGGAACTTCGTCTATAATTACCGTCTAATTAATTATATCGTCGTTTAATTCTACAAAGGATAAGCTAATGGGCTTAGAAGCCATTATTCTGGCTGCCGGTCAGGGTACGCGTATGCGATCCAAACGAGCTAAGGTACTGCATACATTGGCAGGCAAACCCCTAGTGACCCGTTTAGCTGAAACTACAGCCAGCCTTAACCCAGATGCATTACATATAGTTGTTGGTCATCAGGCTGAACAGGTTAGTGCGGCTGTGGCGCACCTTGATGCGCAGTGTCATCTGCAAGCTGAACAAAAGGGCACGGGCCATGCCTTTGGTATTGCCCACCAGCATGTTGCTGACGATGCGGTGCTATTATTAATGTATGCTGACAGCCCTTTGATACCAGCGGATATTATGCAACGCATGGTTGCTTTGGCGCAGCAAGATCAGCTGGTTATGCTGACCGCAAACTTAGCCGACCCGACTGGCTTTGGGCGCATTGTGCGCAGCACTTCTGGTCAAGTAGAAGCCATTGTCGAGCATAAGGACGCCTCTTCTGAGCAACTAGGGATTAATGAAATTAATACCGGGGTCTATGCATTGCCAGCCAAACGCTTAAGTGAATGGTTGCCTCGCCTTGATACCAATAATGCCCAGGGTGAATTATATATTACCGATATTGTGGCCTTTGCCGTTGCTGATGGTATAGCGATTGAGGCCGTTCAACCTAATCATATTGAACAAGTATTAGGCGTTAATGACCGCGAACAGTTAGCTGGTTTGGAGCGCTGGTATCAACAATTTCAGGCCCAGCAACTTCTACTAAGTGGTGTACAATTAACAGACCCCCAGCGTATCGATATACGAGGCCAATTAACCTGTGGTGAAGATGTAGCCATCGATATTAATTGTGTGTTTATCGGTGATGTAGAAATAGGTGATGATGTCACTATTGAACCAAACTGTATTATTCATAATGCCACCATTGGCTCTGGCAGTTATATTAAAGCCAATACTATGATTGAAGATTCAGTGGTGGGTGAAGCCTGTGAAATAGGTCCTTTTGCCCGTCTACGCCCAGGCACAGAACTAGCTAATAAAGCCAAAATAGGTAATTTTGTGGAAACCAAAAAAACCTATCTAGGCGCTGGCTCAAAGGCCAATCACTTTACCTATTTAGGTGATACCACAGTGGGCAAAGGCACAAATATTGGTGCGGGTACCATAACTTGTAACTATGATGGGGTAAATAAATTCCCTACCCAGATTGGCGATAATGCTTTTATTGGCTCCAACTCGTCGCTGGTAGCGCCAGTGTTGATTGGCTCAGGGGCAACTGTTGGTGCCGGGTCGACAGTCACCAAAGATGTTCCGGAAAATAATTTAGCCGTGGGCCGCGCCAAACAGAGAAATATGGCGGATTGGACTAAGCCAACTAAACAAGACAAGTAACAGGAGTAAGAAAGGTATATGTGTGGAATTGTAGGTGCTATTGCTCAAAGGAATGTTACTGGCATCCTCATCGAGGGGCTTAACCGTCTTGAATACCGAGGCTATGATTCAGCGGGTATCGCCTTATCTTCAGATAACCAACTACAGCGTTTACGGCGGGCGGGTAAAGTTGCGCAATTAGAAAATGCTTTAGCCGATAATCCCATCAAAGGCCGTCTAGGTATCGCTCATACCCGTTGGGCAACACACGGCGTAGCCAATGAAACCAATGCTCACCCCCACCTTTCTAATGAGAATATCGCGGTGGTTCATAATGGCATTATTACCAACTTTGAAATCATCAAACAGCAATTAATTGATGCTGGCTATCATTTTTCATCCGACACAGATACGGAAGTGATTGCGCATTTAATTCATTCCTACCGTGAACAGAATCTAAGTCTTAAGAAGGCAGTCCAAGCAGCCGTCAGTCAATGTGAGGGGGCCTATGCTCTGGGTGTTATTGATATCAATGATCCAGATACTTTATTAGCTGCACGCAAGGGCAGCCCTTTGGTAATTGGGGTGGGGGTAGAGGAAAACTATATTGCCTCTGATCAACTAGCCTTGTTGCAAGTAACAGATCGCTTTATGTTTCTCGAAGAAGGTGATATTGCCCAGCTGGAGCTCAACCAAGTACAGATTTGGGATGCACAGGGAGAAGCTGTTAAGCGCCCAGTAATTCCTTATGAGCATGGTGATCAGTCTAGTGATAAGGGCCATTATAAGCACTATATGGCCAAGGAAATCCACGAACAACCAATGGTGATTGGCAATATTATTAATGAGCGTAGTGATGTCAATGGTGATTTACATATACCCCTAGATAATGAAGCTTTAGCAAAACTAAAACAGGCATCCCAAGTACTGATTATTGCCTGCGGCACATCCTATTATGCTGGTATGGTGGCACGTTATTGGATTGAATCTTTGGCAGGCATTAGTTGTCAGGTCGAGGTGGCCAGTGAGTTCCGTTATCGTGATGCGGTGATTGCACCGGGAACCTTATTTGTTACCTTGTCACAGTCAGGAGAGACGGCAGATACCCTAGCTGCCCTGCGTCATGTTGATAAGTCCAAATTGGTCGCTGCCATGACCATCTGTAATGTACCTTCTAGTAGTATGGTGCGCGAGTCCGACTTTGTCTTATTAACCCAAGCTGGTGTGGAAATCGGGGTAGCCTCAACAAAAGCCTTTACCACTCAGCTGGTAGCCTTATTACAGCTTACATTTGCCTTATGTGATCAACAGGCTATGGATCACAACAATATTATGCAGGCATTCCAAGAATTACCTGGTTTATTAAATCAGGTAGTCCAGTATGAAGATCGTATTGCTGACTTAGCTGAACGCTTTGCCGATAAAGAACATGCTCTATTTCTTGGTCGTGGCGCACTCTTTCCTATAGCTATGGAAGGCGCCTTAAAACTAAAGGAAATTTCCTATATTCATGCCGAAGCCTATCCTGCTGGGGAATTAAAACATGGCCCACTGGCACTAGTTGATGCAGATATGCCCGTGGTAGTAGTGGCGCCCAATGATGACTTATTGGATAAGTTAAAAGCCAATATGCAGGAAGTTCGCGCCCGTGGCGGTGAGCTATTTGTGTTTGCTGATTCTAAAGCCACCTTGGCAGCTGATGAGACCACCCATATTATTGCTCTGCCAGAGGTACATGAGCTATTGGCGCCCATACTTTATACCATTCCACTACAGCTATTGGCTTATCATGTGGCTTTGATAAAAGGCACTGATGTGGACCAACCGCGTAACTTGGCTAAAAGTGTTACTGTCGAATAGTTCATACTCCTATCTTCCGATTTCAATTACGAAACCCTAAATACTTAGTAGTTTTTTTATGATGATGAAAAAAGGTTTATCTGTTCTAACAATAAACCTTTTTTTGAATTGAAGTGATACTTGATAGAGCCCTAGTTTATCTTAAAAATTTGATGGGATGATTTCTCTTTAAGAGTCTTATCTGAATCAGGGTGCAATGTGCCAAAACATCTATCCATTATAGTCGTGTAGTATCCAAAATTATAATTAAAGGTTTTGTGATGGTGGTTATGATATGTCGGCAAGTTTAAATACTTTCCAATAAAGTAGAAATTTCTAGGTAGAATTTCATACCCCAAATGTGCAATTGTGCTCCAGAAATAAGCAATTGTTACACTAAGGAACAAAGCAAGTGGATGTAGTGGAATTAAAAATGATGCTATGAATACAAAACTTATATCTATTATTGCTTCAAATGAATTAATCGAGTTTGTTGCAAATGGTGTGGGGTCTGTCGATAAATGATGACGTTTGTGGGTGTGTTTAAAGAGTTTTTCAGAATGCATTGCTCTATGGACAAAGTAATACCAAAAATCAGTAAGTAGCATCAGGAAAACTATTTGACCATAAAACCAAATATATCCATATTGATTGATATCAAAGTAAACTTTGTTTAATCCTTGATATCCCATATATATTATAGAACTAATGATGAGTGATGTTTGTATAGAGGCAATTAAGGAGTGTTTTAGCTCTCTAATTTTTTGTCCTCTGGTCGCTTTTTTATCTGCTTGTATTTTTCTGTTGCTGGGTAATAGAGAAATTAACCCAAAACAACTAAAAGAGAATACCAAGTATCTTAAGATAAAGATTGAAAGGTATACTGTTGTAATTAATATTAATGAATCCATTCAAACTCCTGTTTGGATATTTACCCAGTAAGCTAATCAGATATTTTTATTTGATTAATTTTGCTACTGGGTGATAATTTATTTATGTTAAATAAAAGGTGAGTTAATAGCCCACTGCTATGCTGGCATAAAAAGAACTAGCACCAATGATTATAGTCTACACACACGCTTTTATGGCTTTACTAGCAATACCCGTTGGTTGGTATATTTTCTTAACCCCAAAGGGCACGCCGCGGCATAGATTAGTTGGTCGTATATGGGTTTTATTGTTATCGATTGTGGCCATAACGGCTCTGTCTATTACTACCATCAACCCAGGTCATTATTCTGTTATCCACCTGCTAATACCCTATACTTTGGGGTCATTGGTGTATTCCATTTGGAATATTAGAAAGTTTAAACAGACAAAAATAACGAAGTATAAGCGTGCTCATATGAATTCTATGATTGGTGTATATATAGGCGCACTATTAATTGCTGGTGTATTTACTTTAATGCCTGGCAGGTTCTTTCATAGCGTTTTATTTGGATAAACTAATAATGTTAGTAGGGTTGTCCACCTCAATGGTTTCAAATCAGGTATTAAAATGAATAACGTATTTACTTTTGCCAAAGAAGGTAAGGTCTCAGTCTGGTTTTCCACCGAGCCCTACAATCAGGTGCCCGATACTTATTTTGAAGCGAATAAAGAGGGTTTTGAGCCGTGGATGCAAAATTTTTCTATCAGTGATATTGATGTGGAAAACCTTGAACTTAACGGGGTTGAAGCAGGACTTGCTCCCATCATTGATATTCTTGCCCCTTGTTCCTATTCATCTGCTTATGCCAGCTTGGTAGAGCATAAGATTAAGAAAATGGGTGAATCCAAAATTGCTTGGGTGGTGTTGCTCTTTGATTATGAATATCGTCCGAAAAAAACCAAAATTTATCAGGACGACATACTAAGATTTGTTGGCTCTTACCCCTATGATATGGATGATAAAAGCTTGGTTGAACCACCTGAGTAGATTTGGGTGGCTTTTGCTAAACATGATACACTGCTAAATAACCTAACAGCAGGTTTCTGATAATTAAAGGGATTAAAGATTAAGTTTAGCTATTGCATCAGACTGCATAATCAATTCAGATATAAAACAAAAATGACCCTGAAGCGGGAAAATATATTCTTATGAGTTATCTTCAAGGAAGAAAGCAAATTCAAAAACTGGCTCTGTGGCGATTTCTACTATTTCGTGTAGCCATCTTTATCGGTATTTTGGTGGTTTCTGTGTATCTGTTTATTGAAAGCAGTGTCACTGATCAAGAGATAGATTTTAATAGCAAAAGCAGTGATGCCTTCAACCGTATCCAAGAACAACTTATTATCAATGATGCTGCCCTTTCTGGTTTTGCTAGTTTATTACAAACCTTAGGCGCCGCCGATATTGACCGTGTGGAGGAATATGCAGCTGGCATGGCTGAGGCTTACGGTCAGATTTATATGTTTGAGGCACTTGTGGGTATTCACCCTGAAGATCAACAGGCATTTTCTGAGGATATGCAAAACAAAGGGCTGGCCGACTATAAAGTATATCGGTATGTGTCGCGCAAAAGCACAACGGGTAAGCCAAGTAAGCCATTTAACTTGCTTAACGATACACCCGTTATGTTTCCGGTATTTTTTATCGGTCCCATAGTCGAAGAGGTTCGGAGCATTTTAGGCTTTGATATGATGTCAGCTAAAATGATGCGAGAGCCGTTAATTAAAGCCCTGACAACAGGCGAAACCGCAGCTTCATTGCCTTATAGCTTACAGGAGGGGGGCAAAGGCTACACTCTCTATAAACCCCTCGATAAGGTGACAAGTGCATCTGGTGAAGATGCCGTTGGTAAACTGGTGGCTACTATGCTGGTGCGAGCTGATCTTATTTTAGAAGTAGCACACCTGATTATTCCTAGGGCCAATATCACCATGCTCTATGATGAAAAGAAAGAATTAACAGTCAGTCGAAAAGACACACAGCAGTCTGATACTGTGCCTGTGTGGCAGTTAGGAGAATTGACTCAAGAATATAGCTTAGATCAGTTTGGGCATAAGTTAGATATCCAAATAATGCAGCCAGTGGGCCTATATCAAAGCCAATTAAATCAATTAATGATTATGGTGTTGTTGCTGATATTGGGCTTTCTTGTGTTTTTACGCACCTCTATCGCCAAACGGCGGAGTGAGCTCCAACGCGACAATGCGCTAATTGATCTGGCGCGTCAACATGACCTGTTGGAGCAAATGGTACTCGAGCGCACGGCCGACTTGCAGGCTACCAGTGATGAAAATAAACGCCTAGCGAGGCTTATTGTTCGTTTGGAAGAAACCACCTACCAGCGCCTAGCGAGAGAATTACACGATGAATTTGGGCAAATGCTAACGGCAATAAAAATTAGCGCCCATATTATGAGCCAAACGGAAAGCAATGAAACGGTGATAAAGAGCGCCAGTGAAATTTTTCAACATAGCGATCAGCTATATGAAAAAAGTCAGAATTTGATTCAACGTCTACGGCCTGAGGCACTGGATACATTTGGTTTAAAAGTAGCTATTGAACAATGCGCTAATAGATTTAAGTTTACCGAGCAAGGTGTTGATGTTGAACTAGATATAGATGATGCTGTTGATGATATGGATGAGATTTTTATTATTGCCAGCTATCGTATAACTCAAGAGCTACTTAATAATGCTGCTAAATATGCTCAGGCCACCAAGATCATAGTGAAATTGCATCAACAGCCAGACGGTATCTATATTTGTGTTATGGATAACGGTGTCGGCTTTGATCCAGATAGCTTAGAGAAGGGCTATGGACTTAATGGTATTGCCGAACGAGTAAGAAGTTTGGGCGGCACAATTAACACCACTGCGGCCCTTGGCAAAGGTGTAAAGACATGTGCCGAGTTGCCCGCTCAGTTCCAAGCAAAAAACAACTGATCTGCGTTAGTTATATTGGTTTCCGAGGCGTCTGATAAAGTTATGTCAGGCGCTAATAAGATTATTTGATTTAACTATCGTCAAAATCAAAAGCGAAGTCGGCCATATCTTGGGCTAAACGACGCCTTTCTTCTCGCGCTTCTATTTGTCGGCGTAACTCTAGAGCACGTTGATCCGCAGCTTGTTTATGAGAAGCTTGCTGCGAGTGTTCAATATCGGCGACGATATCATTCAATTGTTCAGGTAAGTTATTAATATTTTTTTCATCGGACATAGCGAACCTCCAATGCAATCTTTTGAATAGCGCTTGCTTATCAAAAGCACAACTAACAACGAACCTCTGTAACTCTGGAAGCCAGTCTGGGGGCACTACCAAGGGCTGGCATAAACACTCATATGGCTTTCACGCTCAGAGGTTTCACAACACTTTATCTTGGGTAAAGCTTGTTTGCATATTAAAAATAAATGCCACATAAAATCAATACCCGAAAACCTATATCAGTGACTTTAGTAGCAAATTAGGTTAATCATGGGTTGCTAATTAAAAGTAACTTATTGATAAAAAATAGCTTTTGCATTTTGTAAAACTATTCAAAGTTTTTCAGTTAATAGCCCTAAATAAGATATTGAGGGGTTAGCAAACACGATAACATCGGCGTAAGCTTTCCTCAGCAAGCAATTCTAATCCGGCGCGTAAAACTGGGTGCCGGAGGTCAAGTTTATTAACTAAACGCACCAGAATATCACTAGATAAAGTTTTACCATGGCGCTGATAAACGGCTAAAGCAATGATCATATTGCTTACATAATGAAATACCACCGGTTTGGATACGCCGTAACCTTGATGTTGGTTTTGAATCGTCTTTTCAAGCATGGCATAAATCTGGCGCCAAGGCTTAGCTGCAAGACAGACCTCTTTAATGCGCAAAGCCAGATCAGCTGTACTGGGTGGTGACTGCGGTTGTAGATCAGGGACATGACGGAAAATATTACTATTACAACGACCAAACAACTGCCCAACGGCTAAACTTTCTGTGCTTTGCTGATAAGTTTGAATACGCTGGTTAAAATCATCTAGATTGGGCATGTTCGTACTTCCTTGGGGTTTTATAAGAAGCACTTAGTAAACCAAATAATATTGGTCAAACAGTGGAATAAAAGTGAAAAACTGTGGGAAGAGAATGTAGATATAATGGAGTGAAGATTAAATCTGTATTGGCAACTCTAAACGTATACAAACCCCGCTATCGTCGGGCAAATTGCTCCAACTGACTCGGCCACCATGATGTTCACAAATAATACGTACGACAAATAATCCTAAACCAAAGTGCCCCGCACCCCCTTGATTGGCTGTAGGTCGCTGGCTAACCATAGAATGGAATAAATGTTCAGCCTGCTGTGCATCAATGGTTGGGCCAATATTGCTAACACTAATAGTGGCCCAGGTACCATGCTCTTCTAGAGTAATAGCAATTGGGGTATCCGACGTGCGGAAGTCACGGGCATTGTCCAATAACTTATCCAAGGCTTGTTCTAAACGGTAGTCCACAGCCAACATAGTGATACTATTATTAGGCCCTTTATAGTCAATAAGGGGATCCACCTGAGCCTGATAGGCGCAATAGCTGCTAAGCAAATGGGTTAAATCAACTAGCTCTGTTGTTTCTTGCTGGAGAGCTTGTTCTAAGCTAGCGGCACTGGCCAACTTATTTAGAATGCCTTCTATTTTGTATAGGCCGCGCTGCGCAGCAGTTACATAGTCACGAGTAGGGTGGCCGCCTAACTCGGCGGCCAAATTGCCAATAGAAGTAGAAATAGTATTTAACGGATTTTTGATTTCATGGCTTAGAGTGCGAGGAATATTGGCTAAAAAGCTTTGGTGAGTTTGTAAGCGCGACATCACTTGGGCAATATCTCGGGCTAAATCACCAATTTCATCACTAGTATCAGTGCCATATTGCAAGCCTGTTCCTTGCAGGCGTCCATAGGTATCAACAAGGGCGTGAGTATGTTTGCCAAGGGTTCTTATGCGCTGGGCTAAGCGCCAAAATAAAGCAAACAGTACTAGCATAATGAGGCTGACGGTAGTAAGGCTAATCAGTACCACTTGTTCCATGGCTTGGCGTTGAAGCTGCAGTAATTGGTCGATATCCTGCTCTACCAGAATCACCCCTAAGGGTTGCTGCTGGTGCATAATAGGCATAGCGGTGGCCTGAATGCCTTGGCTATTTAATTGTGGCCATCGGTCTTGCACCGTAATGCCGGCCAAAGCCAAATTTAACAAGCGTGGGCGACTAAGCTTAGCTTCACCTTGTACGGGGTTAGTACTAGTCATAATACGGTTCAGCAGACTGCTATAGGTTTGCTGCCATAACTCGGTTAACTGCCACTCCCAAGGGTTTTTGCGCACACTAGGCACATGGCCTGTATGCGCTAAACGATTTAACTGCTGGTCATAAAGGGTGACGGACATGGGTGCTTCTTGTTGTCCAGCCAAAAGCGCCATGGCCTGATTAGAGAGCGTATTCAGGGCGGTAAAGCCATTTGGCTCAGGCCCTTGAGTAGTTAGTAAATTGGGAGCTTGGTCAAGCTTATCGGCATCGACAATGGCTAAGCGCAAGAGTTGACGCTCGCCTAGCAGCGCCAAGGGCATACGCCACTCAACCATATAACCCTCGTTATTGGTTTGCAGGCTAGCGCGAATATCAAAGCGGTTTAGTTGCTGTTGGCTAACAAAGCTGCCCGTTGAGTCTGTGCGGTAAATCTGCATTTCTCCCAGCTGCCTAGCTAGTAACAACAGATGATGTTCTTTGGCCATAGAGTCTATATAAGAGAGCCGTAGGTGGTCACTAGCTAGCCAACTATTTGAGGCGCTTTTAGCACTAACATAATGTTGATCATAAACCTGTACTTTGCCAATTAGCTGGCGATCAAACTTGCCTAGAGTAACTGTATAGTGAACCTGTCCAGTAGGGTCGCGAAATTCACTGGCTTGCACCATTTCATCGCGCCAATCATCGGCTATACCATCAATGGTTTTGGTTTGATTAATAGCTTGGACAAATAATAATGGCTGCTGTTTACTCAGCTCGGGAAGAGCCAGTAGCAACTCTTGCCGTTGCACAAATAAATTGGCTAAGGATTGTGCCACTTGTTTTTGTGCTTGGGCCTGACTTTGCTGCAACAGGCTACTAGTAGCATCGATAAAACGATAGCCCAAATAAGGAAGGCTAAGCAGAACTAAACCAACGGCTAGTAACTGATAGCGTAACTTAAATGGACTGTGTTTAGCTGCGCCAGCGATAGCCTTGCCCATACTCTGAAACAATGTTGTTAAAGTTCACGCTAACCGCTTTGAACTTACGTTTGATATTACTGATATGGGTACTAATGGTGTTGTTTTCCACACAGCCGCCAAAGGTTGCTTGCGCTAATTGTTGGTAAGTTAGAACCTGATCTGGGCGCCGCGCCAAAAATTCCAGCATGGCAAATTCTGTCATAGTAAATTCTTTAAGGGGTTCATTACGCCAGAAAATATGGCGGCGGTCTAAGTCGATTTTTAAATTACCACAAGTGATTAGGCGCTGTTCTGGATTGGGATTGCTATTCCGCGCCAGACGCAGCAAGGATTCAACCTTGGCGGTAAAATAGTCAATGGAAATGGGCTTTGGCTGGTAATCCCAAGCCCCCATGCGTAAGCCGGAAACTTGATCTATTTCGTCTACCCGTTCCGTAAGAAATAACACCGGTAAATCTTCATACAGTCGACTTAACTGGCTATAGAGATTAAACCCCGCATCATATTCATGGCCCAAGATAATATCCAGAATCACCAAATCTGGCCGTTGCTGAAGTAATGCTTTTAGGGCACTGTATTGATCCGCAAAAGCCAATACCTGCACTGGCATACGCGCCAAAGCCCGCACATAATTATTGCGTTGGTCATCATCATCTTCAACGATGGCAATACAGGGTTGGTGTTGCATATCAGCTCCTTTTGCTTAAAGGTAGCACAGCTTGGGGTGGGAACAGAATAGATGATTACGCTCAAATGACAATCTCCATTATATTTCCATAGATAGTCGCCTTTTTGGCTTTTTCAGTATGTATTGATAAGCTATTCAAGCTAAAATTGTCCCATCACAATCGCCTGAGTAGAAGCCATGTTTCTAACACTGCTGCAAGAAACGTTACAAATCACCGCGCCTATTTTTCTGGTGGTTATTAGTGGCTATGGTTTGCGCCACCTGGGCCTCTTAGACGATCATTTTATTAGTATGGGCTCACGCTTAGTATTTAATTTTACGTTACCCATTCTGCTGTTTATTAGTATCGCAACAAAGCCATTAACCTATGGTGTAACCCTTACTTCCGCCCTTGTAGGGGTAGTAGTTACCTTACTAATTTGGGGGCTGATGGAGATGGTTTCACGTTGGCTAGTCCACCCTCGAAGTGACCGCGGTGTCGTGGCCATGTGTAGTTTTCGCTCAAATTTAGGCATTGTAGGCTTGGCCTACTGCTTTAATGCCTATGGTGAGACGGGGGTAGCTGCTGTAGCTATGTATTTGGCCTTGGTCACCACCGTATATAATGTGGCTTCTGTTATTACCCTGAGTCGCAAACAATCAAGTGTCACTAGTATTCGCTTAACCCTAAAAAGTATCAGCCGTAATCCATTGATTATTGCTATTGTCATATCCTTATTATGGTCAGTGGCAAACATACCTGTGCCCTCAGTATTGAATGCAACAGGTAATTACTTTGCCGCCATGACTTTACCTTTGGCCCTATTATGTGCTGGTGGCAGTCTGAGTCTGAAGGCCTTTAAAAATAATGCCGGCAAGGTTTGGTTGGCCACTTTTGCTAAGTTGGTACTTACCCCTCTAGTAACCTTTTTATTAGGTTATATGGTCGGCTTAAGGGGTATGCATTTAGAATTAATTGTGCTGATGAGCTGTGCGCCAACGGCGGCGGCCAGCTATGCCATGGCTCGGGCCATGGGCTCAAATGATAAACTTGCGGCCAGCATTGTGGCCATCACAACGTTAATATCTTTTGCTACTGCAGCTATTATTATCAGCCTGTTGCGTATTAGCGCACTAGTATAGTTTTACTTAATTAGCTGCACGCACAAAAAAAGGGATGCTGCATAATGTGCGCATCCCTTTTTAGTTAGCGCCCAAAGGACGCATATTTAATTACACCAAATGGGCAATAGCGTCGCGCTCTTCTTCCAATTCAGCTTGGGTTTTGTCCATATAGGCGCGCGAAGCAGCGTCAATATCTAAACCTTGCACAATACTATAGTCACCATTTTCACAGGTTACTGGGAATGAATATACCAGACCTTCAGGAATACCATAGGAGCCGTCAGAAGGAATGCCCATGGATGTCCAGGCGCCATTGGTGCCAGCTGCCCATAAACGCATATGATCAATGGCAGCATTGGCCGCTGAGGCAGCAGAAGAAGCGCCACGGGCCTTGATAATTGCCGCACCACGTTGTGCGATAGTAGGGATAAAATCTGTATCGATCCAGTTTTGGTCGACCATATCTGTTGCCGCTTGGCCATTAACAGTAGCACGAGTAATGTCAGCATACATAGTCGCTGAGTGGTTACCCCAAATGCATAGATGCTCAATATCGCTAACGGTAGCGCTAGCCTTATTGGCTAGTTGAGTTAGGGCGCGGTTATGATCAAGGCGCGTCATAGCGGTAAACTGACGTGGGTTTAGATCAGGGGCGCTATTCATAGCAATATAGGCATTGGTATTAGCAGGGTTACCGACAACCAATACTTTAACGTCTTTATTGGCATTGTCGTTGATAGCTTTACCTTGTGCGGTAAAGATATTGGCATTAGCTTCCAATAGATCTTTACGTTCCATGCCTGGGCCACGTGGGCGTGCACCTACAAGCAATGCGTAGTGAGCATCGTCAAAGGCCACATTAGCATCATCAGTAGCGGTGATAGAAGCAACTAGAGGGAAGGCACAGTCTTCAATTTCCATTACCACACCGTTTAGAGCGCCTAAAGCAGGTGTGATTTCCAATAACTTGAGGTTAACAGGCTGGTCAGCGCCCAGCATTTCGCCTTGGGCGATACGGAAAATCAAAGAGTAAGATATTTGACCGGCGGCACCGGTAATAACTACGTTTACTGGGGTCTTCATGGGTTGCTCCATTGAGAAAGTAAAGGTGGTGACCAAAAAATGAGGACGTATTATAACCAAACTGGAGTCATTTCGATATGCGCCTAATAACTATCCAATATCAACCCATAAAATAACGCTTTTTACTTGCGTTAATACTTAAATGTAGTAGCTTAGGGTTTCGAAAAAATGACCGACATCAGACGGGTAAAAAAATGCACTACGCAAAACTCAAAAATGGACATTTGGCTGCTGTATTAGATAAGCAAATTGTAGGTTTAACAGAAGCGGCTTCACGCTTAGATAGGCCCTTACCCGCTACTTGCCTACACGAGCTTATTGCTGCTGGTGCCGAGGCACAAAGTGAGGCCGAAGCCTTGGCTAAGGCGGCCGTGCAACAAAAGGTGGCTTGTGTGGATTATGATAGCCAGTTATTGCAAAGCCCGTTGGGGCATGTAAAGCGTAATATTTTTTGTATCGGTAAAAACTATGCTGCTCATGCGGCAGAAATTGCTGCCAAATTAAATGAACAGACCGTGGTGCCTGAATACCCTGTTGTCTTTACCAAAGCCACTAATACCCTGAGCGGCCCCAATGACATGATTCCTCTGCACTCAGGTATTACGGAGAAAATAGACTATGAGGGCGAACTGGCCATTGTGATTGGTAAGCGCGGTACCAATATTCAGCCACATGAGGCATGGCAATATATCTTTGGCTATAGCTGCTTTAACGATGTTACCGCCCGGGATATTCAACGTCGCCATAATCAATGGCATTTAGGTAAAAGTCTTGATGGCTTTGCCCCCATGGGGCCAGTGGTGACACCAACTTATGGGCAGCCTTTGGACGGCGATATTACCCTAACTTGCGCAGTCAATGGCGAAGAGCGTCAGCGAGCTAAATTAGCGTTGATGATATTTGATATCCCGACTATTCTGGCCACCCTATCGAAAGGCATTACTTTAGAACCTGGTGATGTAATAGCCACAGGCACCCCGGCTGGTGTTGGTATGGGATTTACCCCAGCTAAGTTTTTACAGCCAGGTGACCAAGTGGAAGTAACAATTGATGGCACTTTGCCGCTGCTAAACCAAGTCGCTAGGCCAAGTTAATGGCTTACAGATACATTCTGTGTCAAACAGGCATCTGTTGTTGATTAAGCCATAGTTTATTTTGCAGCGACCGCTAACCAGGCTACGGACTTTTCTTTTACCTTATCAATATGGGCTTTGACTTCTGGACGATTCACATGTTTTTCATGATCCTCTAGGGAAGCATGTGACTCCATTAAGACCAATACATTATTCGCGTCTACAATGGCAAAAGTTTCGTTTGTAGATAGCCTCTGTAGGTCATTTTTCCAAGTAGCAATCCATTCCTCTGGGGATTCGTTCTCAAAGGTAAAATGGCCAAACCAAACATTGCCAGCACTATCAGATGAGACTTCGTGTAATTCATACATTTCAGTTGTTTCACCGATGCGCTCAATATGGGCTGTGATTTCGGCTTCATTGGTGTGAGCAGAAGCAGCATCAATATTGGTTAGCTCAAAATATGTCATGACCTCATTTTCATTAACAACGCCGTGTACTTCACCAGTAGAAAATTCAGCGCGAACCGATGCTTTACTGTTATAGACAGCTTGCCATTCACTTAAGCTGCAAAATTTAAATTTTTGGTGCAGAAGGTATCTCATATGTTGTCCTTGATAGTTGGTTGGTGGGCTATTTATTATCATTAAGTGGTGTTTTTTCTCTGATATAAACAAAGAATTACGCCACAACTAACATAAGCATACGCCTTTGCACCAGCAGAAAATATAGGAAAAATTCTGATAATTGTAGGCTTGTAGGGAGGTCTTTGCTTACTTTAGGAAGTATTTTTTACCTAGAGAAAGACAAGCAAATATCAGTCTAGGGACTAAAATAGAATTTAGATTTTATGCTGGTTTAAAAGCAAGGAAGCTATATGGCAATTAATCACTGGCCTGCTTGTGAGCGGCCAAGAGAGCGTTTATTAAAAGTTGGCTCAAGCGCATTATCTGATGCAGAATTATTAGCTATTTTTTTGCGTACCGGTTGTGCTGGTCGGAGCGCTGTGGATTTAGCGCGCGTTTTAATGGCTAAATTTGGCAGCCTCAATGCACTGTTAGAGGCGCCGCAAAAGGAAGTTTGCCAGCTGCCTGGTATCGGTCCCACGAAATATATACAACTGCAAGCCATAAAAGAATTGGGTTTGCGTTTGACTCGTGAAGAGCTACAAGACCCTGAAAGTATGCGTTCCAGTGAACAAGTGGGCAACTATTTGTGCCAGCGCATAGGGAGCTATCAACGCGAAGTCTTTGCACTGTTATTACTGGATAATCAGCATCGTTTATTGCAGTTTTTGGAGCTATTTCAGGGCACTATTGACAGTGCCAGCGTGCATTCCCGAGAAGTGGTTAAGGTAGCTCTACAATATAATGCGGCGGCTGTGATTCTGGCCCATAATCACCCTTCTGGCGTGGCCGAACCCAGCCGCAGTGATCGCTTGTTGACCAATACCCTTAGCAGCGCCCTAGACCTAGTTGGTGTGCGTGTGATTGACCATCTAGTGGTAGGGCGTAAGCAATGGGTATCTTTTGCTGATCGGGGTTGGTTGTAAAAACACCTAATCTAAACAATTATGTTTTAACTGTTGTTTGCTTTGGCCATTTGGTTTCCATATGCCAGTTTCTTTGTTATACTCCGCATCCCTTATTTCGCCACCAGTTATTAGGCAAAATAAGGCTGGTACGGATATTGGCCCACTGGAGGGCTGCTCCACCTGAGAATGCAACATGGGGTTGTATTCAAGACACCAAATTGAGGTATTAAAATGTCCAGAGTATGTATGGTTACCGGTAAGCGCCCTGTCGCAGGTAACAATGTGTCTCACGCACACAACAAAACTCGTCGTCGCTTTCTGCCAAACTTGCATTGGCATCGTTTTTGGGTAGCAAGCGAAAACAAATTCGTTCGGTTACGTGTTTCTTCTAAAGGTATGCGCGTTATCGATAAAAAAGGTATTGATGCTGTTTTGGCCGAAGTACGTGCCAATGGCGTCAAGGTTTAAGGAGCTGACTGATGCGCGATAAGATTAAGCTGGTTTCCAGCGCTGGTACTGGTCACTTCTACACTACCACCAAAAACAAGCGTAATATGCCTGACAAAATGGAGATCAAAAAGTTTGATCCCAAAGTACGTAAGCATGTTATGTACAAAGAAGCCAAGATCAAGTAATTGATATTGGTATGATAAAAACCGGCTCTTGAGTCGGTTTTTTTGTGCCTGCAATAAGCTTATGCAGAGGCAAAACCTAAGTCATGGGAAATATCTTTGCCGGCTTTGGTGATAGCATCAATCCAGCTGGCTTGGCGCCGTTCTATAGGGGCTGATATGGATAAGCCGGCAGCGACTTGGCCACTGCGGTCATAGATTAAAACCCCAATACAGCCAACGCCCACTTCTGCCTCCTCATTATCTAAGCCATAACCACGTTGTTGGCTTAATATGCAGTCATCAAAGAGCTGTTCATAGCTGGATAAGGTGTTTGGCGTATAGGCAGGCATATTGGTGCGTTGCACATAAGCGCTAATTTCTTCAGCACCTCCCATGGCGAGCATTAGTTTCCCAACAGCGGTTACATGTAAGGGCGCGCGGCTACCAATTACCTGTTGCACGTGCATCATACGGCTAGGAGTGGCTTTTTCGAAATACATCACCACATCACCTTGTCGCATGGTTAAGTTAATGGTTTCGCCTAATTGGTCTCGCAAACGCTCCATATAGGGCAAGGCTATGGCACGGATATCAATATCAGAATACAGTCGATTGGTGAGCTGTAATAGGCGCTGGCCTAGCTGATAGTGGCCATGGCTATTTTGCTCGACAAAGCGGTTATCGATCAGTGCTTGCAAAATTCGATGCACCGTAGAGGGATGTAATTGGGTATCAGCACTTAGCACTTTAAGCTGCGTTGGTTTGGCATAACGGGATAGAGCATCCAATAATAAAGCAGCACGATCGATTACCTGTATGCTGGATTTAGGCTTGTCCTTCATAAGTTATGACTCCACAGATTATTTAATTTTTCACATTGTGGAAACGACTATTTCGCTATCATTTAGTTTTTAGCCTATTCTGGTTCATATTTATCAATGGTTATAAAGATTGGCTTTGTTAAATTTTCACATTGTGAAATAGTGTTATCTGGCAAAATAGTAGGTAATTTTTGTCATAACAACAAGGCTTTTTAAACTTTTTACAATGCCAAATATGGCTAGGAGGCCACTATGTCATCGCAAAACCCAGTGTTTATCCCGGGACCAACCAATATTCCACAGCGTCTGCTTAACGCTATGCATAAGCAGACTTGTGACCACCGTTCACCTGACTTTGTGAGCACATTAGATCCCGTGCTTGCGGGTTGCAAGCAGGTATTTGGTACCACTACTGGCGAGGTGATTACCTTTCCTGCCAGCGGCACGGGTGGTTGGGAAGCGGCTATTAGTAATACCCTAAGCCCAGGCGATAAGGTCTTGGTTGCTCGCTATGGCATGTTTTCCCATCGCTGGATTGATCTTTGTGAAAGGCATGGCTTGGATGTCGAGGTGATTGAATGTGCCTGGGGAGAGGCTGCCCCAGCTGCTAAATTCGAGGCGCGCCTTGGCCAAGATACTAGTCATGCCATTAAAGCTGTGCTGGTTACCCATAACGAAACAGCGACAGGGGTAAAAAGTGATATTGCTGCTGTGCGCAAAGCCATGGACGCTTCCTCTCACCCAGCCTTATTGCTGGTTGATTGTGTTAGTTCTTTAGCTTCGATGCCTTTTGATATGGATACTTGGGGTGTGGATATTGCCGTTAGTGGGTCACAAAAGGGCTTTATGTTAACCACGGGTATGGCTATTTTGGGCGTAAGTCAAAAAGCTTTAGAAGCCATGCAGTCAGCAACGCTGCCTCGCACTTTTTTTGATTTCCGCGATATGCTGGCTGCCAATGCTGGTGGCGGCTACCCTTATACGCCCCCTTTACAGCTAATCTATGGACTAAAAGAAAGCCTTGATATGTTGTTTGAGGAGGGCTTGGAGCAAGTCTATAGTCGCCACCAGCGTTTAGCTGAAGGGGTAAGATTAGCCGCCAAAGCTTGGGGCTTAAGCTTATGTGCTAAAGACCCGGCCACCTATTCTGACACGGTAACGGCTATCTATGTGCCTGAAGGTTTTAATAGTAATCAGCTAACCGACCATGCCTTCCATAAATATGGCGTATCCTTTGGTGTGGGTTTGGGCAAGATGGACGCTAAGGCTTTTCGTATTGGTCATCTGGGTATGCTTACTGATGTTATGGTCTTGTCTGGCTTGGCTACCATCGAAATGGCGATGGCTGATTTGGATTACCCAGTTACCTTGGGTACAGGCGTGGCTGCGGCTCAGGAATACTACCGCCAGACAGCTTAAGGTAATTTAGTCAGAATTGAGTTTGGCCATCAGGATATGGTCTTGCCATTGCCCATTGATATGGACGTAATCTTTGGCAAGACCTTCTTGCAAAAATCCCAAATGGCGGAGTAATTGGCCACTGCGATGGTTATTAACCATATAAGAAGCCTGGATCCGGTGAAGGCCAAGAGTATGAAAAATATATTCTAGGCAAGGAGGCAAGAATTCGCGCATAAGGCCTTTGCCCTGTTGCTGGGCATCAATGGAATAGCCCAAATTACAAGAATGCATAGGTTCTTTTAAGATTTCAGAAAAGTCGATACAAGCCAGAAGCTGTTGGTCAGAATGACCAAAGGCGCCTAATTTGATTTGAGTGCCATTATAAAAAGCGCCTTCTGCGGCTAACAGTAAGTTCCGCATATTCTCATAAGCATAGAATGGTTTAGTACGGGCCGGTTCAGAATCTTGCAAGTGTACACGATTGCGCCAATAGTAATCACTTAAAGCCTTAGCGTCGCTATTATCTAAAAGCCTGATATATGCATGGTGGGTATAAATATCAGGCTTGGGTAACATGCTCTTGACCTATAGCGCGTCCAGCGCATCAGATAAGGTTTTTACCCCAATAATCTGAATCTGTTTTAAGCTACTATCTTGGCTGTCTTTAGGGACATTGGCCAATGGTACGATAGCGCGAGTAAAGCCATGTTTAGCGGCCTCGCGAATACGCTCTTGTCCAGAAGGCACAGGACGTATTTCGCCCGATAAGCCCACTTCGCCAAATACCACCAATTGTTGATCTAAAGGCTGGTCGCGCAGACTAGAAACAATGGCCATTAGCGAAGCTAAATCAGCACTGGTTTCGTTGACACGCACACCACCAACGACGTTAACAAACACGTCCTGATCACCCGTATGCAAGCCACCATGGCGATGCAGTACCGCTAGCAACATGGCTAAACGGTTTTGATCGAGTCCTACTGTCACTCGGCGGGGGTTATTAAAGTGGCTATCGTCGACTAGAGCTTGCAGCTCTACTAGTAGCGGCCGTGTGCCTTCCCAGATTACCATTACTAGACTGCCAGGGGCAGCGCCTTCGGCTCGCGAAAGAAAGATAGAACTAGGGTTTTTAACTTCTTTTAAACCCGTTTCCAACATGGCAAAAACGCCCAACTCATTAACTGCACCAAAACGATTTTTATGGCCACGCAAGGTGCGAAAGCGGCTATCATGGTCGCCCTCTAACTGCAGGGAGCAGTCGATCATATGCTCTAATACTTTTGGTCCAGCCAAATTACCATCTTTGGTGACATGGCCGACTAATAACAGCACAGTATTGCTTTGTTTAGCATAGCGTACCAGTGCCGCAGCACATTCCCGAACTTGGGATACACTGCCTGGAGCGGAGCTAATATCGGCTAACTGCATAACTTGAATGGAGTCGACGACTAACAGTTTTGGTTTTACGGATTCGGCTTGGGCAAGGATCGCTTCGACATCCGTTTCGGCTAGCATTTTTAGGTTGGTAGTCGGTAATTCTAGACGCTGAGCCCGCAATGCTACCTGTTGGAGAGATTCTTCACCCGTTACATACATAGCAGGCATAGTTTGGGCTAAGTTACACATTAATTGCAGAAGCAGGGTACTTTTACCAGCACCAGGATGGCCACCGATTAAAATAGTGGAGCCCAATACCAAGCCACCACCCAGAACGCGATCTAGTTCGCTAATACCAGTGCTAAAACGAGGCACCTGAGCAATATCAACCTCGCTAAGGTCAAGTAATTGGGCGGTTACTCCGGCATAGCCTTTAACTTTAGCGGCACCGCCCTTGGCCGAGGTGCCTAGGCGTATCTCTTGCAGGCTATTCCAACTGCCACAGTCGTTACATTGCCCCTGCCACTTGGTATAGTCGGAGCCGCACTCATTACAGACAAATGCGGTTTTTTGCTTAGCCATTGATTAGTTGCGCTGCCGATTTCGCGAAATAGGTCAAAATACCATCTGCCCCAGCTCGCTTAAATGCTAATAAAGACTCCAAGGTCACCTGATCAGCATTTAGCCAGCCTTGTTGGAAGGCAGCCATATGCATGGCATATTCACCACTAACCTGATAAGCAAAAGTGGGTACTTTAAGCTCAGTTTTAACTCGGTGCACAATATCCAGATAGGGCATGCCCGGCTTCACCATAACCATATCGGCGCCCTCAGCCAAATCAAGAGCGACTTCGTGTAAAGCCTCGTCACTATTGGCAGGATCCATTTGGTAGCTATGCTTATTGGACTTGCCTAAGTTGCCAGCAGAACCGACGGCATCGCGGAAAGGGCCATAATAGGCAGAAGAGTATTTGGCGGCATAGGACATAATGCGGGTATTGGTATGGCCTGCAGCTTCTAGAGCTTGGCGAATAGCGCCAATACGGCCATCCATCATATCAGAAGGGCCGAGTATATCGGCACCCGCTTCAGCTTGAGATAGGGCTTGCTTAACCAATATTTCAATAGTTATATCGTTAAGCACATAACCCTGCTTATCAATAATGCCGTCTTGCCCATGACTGGTAAACGGATCTAGTGCCACGTCGGTCATAATACCAAGCTCTGGGCAGGCATCTTTAACTGCACGAATTGCTGTCTGCGCTAGGCCATTAGGATCGTAGGCGGCTTCTGCCATCTCCGATTTTGCCTCAGCGGGGGTAACAGGAAATAAGCAGATTGCAGGAATCCCCATGGCTACCAGTTCTTTAGCTTGTTTGACCAGTAAGTCCACTGAATAGCGTTCAACCCCGGGCATAGAGGCCACCTGTTCAGTTTGGCCTTGGCCAGGAATCACAAACATTGGGTAGATTAGGTCAGCGGTGGTGAGTTGATTTTCACGCATTAAACGACGGGAAAAATCATCAGCTCGCATGCGACGCATACGAGTTGAGGGAAACATACGCTGGCTGTTTGAAAAAGTCATGATTGGGTCCGCAATAATGGTTTATCAGCATAACGAAAGGTTTATTGTAACCCTTTGCTGCGGGGACACCAACTATAGAGCACAAGCACTTTAGAATAATATGATCAAATCGGTCATTTTTGCACTTCAGGCACTGCTCAATATATTGTCATATAGTGATGCATTAGAATTGTTTGGTGTGCAAAAGGGTTTTTGATTATTGCCCAAGGGGCTGCTATACATTAATGTAATTGGATCAAAAAGCGGGCTTCTCTATGCAACTATATTATTCTCCTGGAGCGTGTTCTCTGGCTCCGCATATTGTTTTGGAAGAAATCGGTAAGCCCTATCAAAGAAAGCTGGTTTCGTCCATGGATGGATCAACGCAAACTCCGGAGTATCTAAAAATAAATCCCAAATCTAGAGTTCCAGCTCTTCGTGTTGGTGATGCTATCATTACAGAAGTTGCTGCAATTATGGTGTACCTTGCGACCGCAAATCCAGGTGCTAAATTACTTGCTACGACGGCCAATAACTTGGCATATTCAATCGAATGGTTAAGTTGGCTGGGGAGTGGCGTACATGCTTTATCCATTGCCCAGAACTGGCGAACTAAGAGATTTAGTGATGATCAATCAACATACCATAGCATTCGCACTAAAGGTATGAAAAACCTTGTTGACGCATATCAATTGGTAGAGCAAAGAATGCAGGGGTGCGATATTTGGGCCGTAAACAACACCTATTCAATTGTCGATCCGTATTTATTGGTATTCTATAGGTGGGGAAATCGTTTAGGCGTAGATATGCAAGAGGGCTTTCCAAGTTGGACAAAGCATACAATTAGGATGCTTGACAGACCTGCTGTGAATGCTGTGCTAGAGGTGGAAGGTATCTCAATTTGGCAATAGACTTTGCGCTTAGTTGGTTACAGACGGGCGCCTAACTTTGGGCTAACGCTCCAACCCCCATGAAATTCTATATAGGTTGGTTCGGAGTTTGCAGAATAAAGCAGGCCAATTAACTTAAAATAAACCCTATTCAGAGTCCCAATTGGCTTTCTAGCTGCTCCAGTTTCTCTTGGCAAAGCAGCCATTTTTCTTCTAGCTCAGCAGCCTCTTGAGTGGCTTTTGCTTGGCTTTCTAATAAAGTCCTTAGCTGTTGTTTGTGTTCGTCTATATATAGGTTTGGGTCAGTCAGTTGCTGCTCAAGCTCAGCCAGAAGGGTTTGGCTTTTGTCTAACTTTTCTTCCAGCTCTGCAAGTTGTTTTTTTAGGGGTCTTAATTGGGCCCTTTGAGCAGCTTCTTCACGCTTTTGTTGTTTGCGATCTTGAGCCGATAAGCGGCTATCTTTATCCGTTTGTCGATTAGCTTTATGTGCTTCTTGGCGCGCTTTGGCTTGTTGCTGCACCATTTGTTGCAGCTGCTGTTGGTAAGAATCTAAGTCTCCCTCGTAAGCAGTAATCTGGCCATCAGCCACTAACCAATACTGGTCAACCACTTGCCGCAGTAAATGTCGATCATGAGAAATAACCAGTATAGCGCCTTGGTATTCTTGTAAGGCGCGAGTGAGAGCATGCCTTGCTTCCAAATCTAGGTGGTTAGTTGGTTCATCTAAGAGCAGTAAATTGGGTTTTTGCAAGGCGATCATGGCCAAAGCTAGGCGTACTTTTTCGCCTCCAGAAAAGTTCTTTACCGGCTCAAAGACCCGCTCACCTTGCCAGCCAAAACTACCGAGAAAATTACGTAATTCTTGTTCACTGGCCTGTGGTTTTAGACGTTGTAGGTGCAATAGCCCATTGGCTTGTAAATCTAAAGCTTGTAGCTGGTGCTGGGCAAAGTAGCCAATCTTCAGGTGCTCGCCAGTAACAATTTGACCAGCCAAGGTAGGTACATCGCCAACTAAGGTTTTAATAAACGATGATTTGCCAGCGCCATTGGGCCCTAACAAAGCGATACGAGAGTCTTGTAAAATGCTTAAGTTAGCCTCTAATAAAGCCTGTTCATAACCCACACTGACTTGATTAAGGGTAATCAGATTGCTGCTAGTGTGGGCAAATTCTGGAAAACGGAAGCTAAATGGTGAATCGGCATAGGCTGGTGCTATTAATTCCATTCGTTCTAAAGCTTTAACCCGCCCTTGGGCTTGTTTGGCTTTACTGGCTTTGGCTTTAAAGCGTCGGATAAAGCTTTCAATATGAGCAATCTCAGCTTGTTGTTTGTCAAACAGGCTTTGCTGTTGCGCCATGCGTTCGGCCTTCTGGCGCTCAAAAGCAGCATAGTTACCGCGATAGCAAGTTAACTGTTGTTGCTGCAAATGCACAATGGTTGCTACTACTTGATCAAGAAAGTCACGATCATGAGAAATCAGTAGTAGGGTGCCTGGGTAGTTTTTTAGCCAAGCTTCTAGCCACATGGTGGCATCTAAATCTAAATGGTTGGTTGGCTCATCTAAAAGCAATAAATCAGAAGGGCACATCAATGCCTGAGCAAGGTTAAGGCGAACTCGCCAGCCGCCCGAGAAGCTAGCCACGGGTTGTGCCCAATCGGCTTCTGCAAAGCCTAAGCCTTGTAGTAATTGTTGTGCCCGATTAAGTGCGGTATAGCCAGATAGCTGATCATAATCTGCCCAAGCTCGCGCAAGGGCGTGGTCATCTTGTTCTTGTTGAGCTTTGGCAATGGCTGTTTCTGCCTGACGAAAGGGTTGATCGCCATCTAGTACATGGTCAATAGCGGTGCGACTAATATCACCAAGCTCTTGGGCCATATGGGCAAGGCGTAAGTTGGGTGGCAACTGCATGTCACCAGCATCGGGTTGCAGCTCACCAAGCAGCAATTTAAAGAGGCTGGTTTTGCCAGCACCATTGCGCCCAACGAGGCCATAACTTTGACCTGCATGGAGGCTAAGCTGGGCGTCATTAAGGAGACTTTGCCCGCCTCGTAATAGCTGAATGTTTTGCAATTGAATCATGGGCGCGCATCATACCATAGGCAGGCATTAGACCCCATAAGCCTGATCTGAAAAGTCGAAAAACATAAGGGTGTGGACTATCCTTGCAGCCAACAATTATCTATCTAGCATAGAAAATTTGATAACATCTAAGATTGTACTCTGGTAATTGGCCATTTTAGCCCTATATAAGTATAGTCTAGCGTGGATTATCCGTGCAGTAAGTAAACTTTTATCTATGGCTTTTAAGCTTGTATGCTCATCATTTAATAAGGAAACATCATGAAAAACTCCTTTAGTCGTCTGGCAGTGACCAGCGCTTTAGCTTTATCAGCAACCACTGCTCAGGCAGATATTAATCTCGAAGATACTCAACAAAGAGTGAGTTACAGTATCGGTATTCTGATTGCTGGTCAGTTGGCCAATGACTTTGATGACCTTGATTTAAATGCATTTGTTGAAGGCTTTAACCAAAACTATAATGGTGAAGCAACAGCAATATCACCACAGGAAGCCATGCAGACTGTGCAGGCTTATCAACGTGACCAACAAGTGGCACAAAATGCCAACACTCTGGCTGAGAGCGAAGCTTTCCTAGCTGAGACTGCGCAGCAAGAAGGGGTAAATATCACCAAGTCTGGTTTGCAATACAAAATTATTGAGCAAGGTACAGGCGCTCAACCACAGGCAACAGATAATGTAACCGTTCACTACCGTGGTACGCTTATGAATGGGCAAGAGTTTGATAGTTCCTATGCTCGTGGTGAGCCTGCTACCTTCCCTCTTAATGGGGTTATTGCTGGTTGGACAGAAGGACTACAGCTAATGAAAGAGGGCGGTAAGTTTGAATTTTATATTCACCCTGACCTAGCTTATGGTGAGAGTGGAGCGGGTGGTGCTATCGGACCAAATGCAGCTTTGGTATTCCAAGTAGAGCTGATTAAAGTAGGCGAATAAGCCTGCTTGGTGATTATTAAACGGCTATAATCGTCTTATTATTAGTGTTTAGACACGTTTTTTTATAAATTCCTAGAGTTTTGCATAACTTTAGGAATTTTTCTGATAGTAATTATATTATTTTATAGTTATTATGTCGCTCAGGACAATAGTTAGCCGGAGTGGCAGACAGGGATTGGCAGGATGCCAGATGACACTGACCACAGGGACGTGGTCGTGTTAATCACTAGTTAATAAAAAACCCAGCTTGATAGCTGGGTTTTTTTATTGCTGCTTTATCTTATTACAGAATATTCAGTACAGCGACCATTACAGCGGTTAGCACCAAAGAGCTACCGATAACGCCATTGACTGTGGTCAAAGGACCTTGCTTACCTTTAAGGGCATTGATTTCCAATAAGGCAATGATGGCTAACATGGCTAGCATAGAAGGAGCACTCCAATCCAGAGCAGCCCAGCCGCCAGCGCCACCGTGGCCAGAGGCTAGCATACAAAAGACCATTGGTGCAGAGAATAGAACATTGTGACGAGAAGCTAGTAGTGCTTTTGCGCCAGCAGCAGCAGCGTCACCGTCTTTCATGCCTAAAGCAACCTGTTGATTAGGCCAGATGACTAACCACACGTTTAGGAACATCAAGGTGCCAAAGATTGACCCAATGTAGATATAGTTATTCATCGCTGAAGGTACGGTATACAGCATGATAACACCTGTTAGGAAGGTGCCCATTGCGCCCCAACGGAACCACCACAATGCACTTGGTGCTAACTTCGCTTTGGCATCAGCCAAGCCTTCTGGGCTGGCTTGTTTAAAATAGCCACCCTGTACGAAGTTGAAATAATACAACATACCAATCCAGGTAATACCGAAAAGTACGTGTGACCAGCGGAACAAAAATCCTAAAACTTCCATAAATAAGCCTCTCAATGGTTTTTATGTATGGGCTATGCCCAATTTTTTGTTGCCTTATTGTATCAATTTAAGAGGCTTTTGGAACAAAATAATGATAAATCAACGAATTTTTTGCCAAAAAATACACAATTTACCCTTCTAGATCATCTAGATAGCGTTCTGCATCAAGAGCAGCCATGCAACCAGTGCCAGCGGACGTGATCGCTTGACGGTAAATATGGTCCATCACGTCACCAGCCGCGAAGACACCTTCTACACTCGTTTGCGTGGCATTACCTTCAGTGCCACTTTGCACTTTTAGATAACCATTTTCCATATCTAGTTGGTCAATAAAGAGGTCGGTGTTGGGTTTGTGGCCAATGGCGATAAATACGCCATCGACATCAAGGGTTTTAAGACTTCCGTCGGTAGTGCTTTTAATTTGCATACCAGTCACACCCATATCATCACCTAAAACTTCCTCAAGAGTGTGGTTCCACTCTATAGTAACATTGCCATTGGCGGCTTTGTCGGCAATGCGATCAGCAAGAATTTTTTCGGAGCGGAATTTATCGCGGCGATGAACCACGGTCACCTCGGCAGCAATATTGGCCAAATACAGTGCTTCTTCAACTGCTGTATTACCACCACCAATAACAGCGACCTTCTTGTTACGGTAGAAAAAGCCATCACAGGTGGCACAAGCAGATACCCCTTTGCCCTGATAAGCTGACTCACTTTCCAGCCCCAGATATTGGGCACTAGCGCCAGTACAAATAATCAAAGCATCACAGGTATACGCAGTTCCTTGGCCACTCAACTGGAACGGCTTTTGTTGTAGGTTCACACTGTCTATATGGTCAAATATAATATTGGTATCAAAGCGCTCAGCATGGGCTTTCATACGCTCCATTAAATCAGGCCCTTGAAGGCCTTCCACATCACCAGGCCAATTATCAACATCGGTAGTGGTGGTTAATTGACCACCCATTTGCATACCAGTAATAAGTGTTGGCGCTAGGTTAGCACGGGCAGCATAAACAGCGGCTGTATAGCCAGCAGGGCCGGAACCCAAAATGATTAAACGATGGTGTTGCACTTCACTCATGAAATTTTCCTTGAGAAGCTGAATTTAGGCATAGCAAAAATATGCGCCCGACGATAACATAATTCAAGCGCTGTTTTAGTAAAAATTAACAATAAGCAGGTTTTAGATATGTTGGATTGGTCAAAAATTGATACGGTTATGCTAGATATGGACGGCACATTATTGGATCTCCATTTTGATACCTATTATTGGTTGCAGCATTTACCAGAACGTTACAGCCAATTAAAAGGGGTAACCGAGCAACAAGCTAAAAATATAATTTACCCCAAATTGATGTCTTTAAGAGGTCAGCTTGCCTGGTATAGTATCGACCATTGGGCGGCGCAATTTGATATTGATATTGTTGCCCTACAACATGAAGTCAGTCATAAAATAGGCTTTTTATCTGGTACTGAAGATTTTTTAAATTGGCTTAGTACCACAGACAAACAAATATTCCTAGTCACCAATGCTGATCATCACAGTCTAGGTGTAAAACAGCCCCATGTGCGCCTTGATAGATGGCTACACGGGTTCTATCATTCTCATGATTATGGCTATGCCAAAGAAGAACAGGGTTTTTGGCAGGCACTACAAAAGGATATTGGTTATGATCCTGAGCGTAGTTTGATGGTCGACGATAATCTAGAAGTGCTGGCGGCCGCACAAGAAGCAGGTATTGAGCATCTTTTATCAATCAGCAAACCTGATAGTCAGCGCCCTCCTCAAGATACGGGTAAATTTTTGAGTGTAGCAAATTTAGGGCAAACGGTTCCCACTGCGAAAGAGATAAATTAATGACTGATAATCACACTAAAGTGCGCTTGGATAAGTGGCTATGGGCGGCACGATTTTTTAAAACCCGAGCCTTAGCTAAAGCGGCAGTTGAAGGTGGTAAAGTTCACTACGATGGCCAACGAAGTAAGTGCTCACGTATAGTCGAGTTAGGGGTAGAGTTGACTATCCGCCAAGGCTGGGATGAAAAAATAGTTCAAATCACGGGTTTATCAGAACAACGACGGGGTGCCACAGAAGCGGCCAAACTTTACCAAGAAACAGCAGCGAGCATTGATCGTCGAGCGGAACAAGCCGCAGCGCGAAAAGCCATGGGTGGCGCTATATCTGAGCAGCGGCCAACGAAAAAACAGCGCCGGAATCAGTCCCTCTTTTGGCAAGGTTTGGAGGATTAAAACAGTCATTTAACTTGCTATGTGTTAGGCATTAGCCTGACGTTACTAAGATTATACGTGTTATAATTGCTCACATTAATTTGCTACTAATTGTTTGAGGTTGGGCCATGACTCAGGACCTTATGCGTGGGTTTTTGTTTAATAATATGGATATTCGTGGTGTACATATTCGTTTGGACGATAGTGTCCAAACTTTACTCCAGCAACACGCTTACCCTGCCCCTGTATCGGCTTTATTAGGGCAACTATTTATTGCCAGTGCATTATTAAGTGCCAACCTTAAATTACAAGGCCGCCTTAGTGTGCAGGTGCGGGGTGACGGCCCTCTGGAATATGCTCTAGCTGAATGTCGCCTTGATCAACCGGGAACTTTGGCACCACTGCTGCTCAAAGGATTAGCGCGGCATTCAGAGGCAATTAATGACACCATGGGATTGCATGAGTTATTGGGTAATGGCCAACTAGTAATTACCATTGAACCTGATGATGGTCAACGCTATCAGGGTATTGTAGGGCTTGAATATGATACCTTGGCAGCTTGTATAGAAGGCTATTTTTACCAATCTGAACAGCTACCTACGCATCTACAGTTGGATATGAGCGAGACCCAAGCGGCTGGATTTATGGTGCAGCGGTTGCCGGCAGAAATAAAAAATGAAGCTAAGGCCGATGAAGATTGGGAACTTGTGCATGCCCTAGTAACCACCCTAACCACAGATGAGCTGCTGGCACTCCCAGCAGATGAAGTACTCAAGCGACTGTTCCATGAACATGATTTAACAGTTTTTGCCGAACGCCCTGTGGGCTACAAATGTGACTGTAGTCGCGAGCGAAGTGCCCATGCTATCGTTGCCTTGGGCAAGGCTCAGGTGGATGAGGTCCTAGATGATCTAGGCAGTATTGTTATTGATTGCCAGTTCTGTGATAGCCAATATACCTTTGATAAAGTGGATTGCCATATGTTATTTGCGCCTGGGACGAACGACCCAGAGCAACAGGAAATCTTGCACTAATTTAAACCTCGATTTGGTTATCAGCTAGCACCAAAGCGTATCGCCTTGTTATATTAGTTGCAAATGTTATCAGTTTTGCGAATAAGCTCTATTTTTAGCTATTGTAAATTTTCTCTGGCATAATCACGTCTCGTTTTTCGGTACTGATTCTGCTAACCACATACCCAGTCTCAGCACTCACAACAACCGAAAAAACCCAACTGGTGCCGGGCCTTACTATTTGTAAGTGTCCTGAACTTTGATTCCCCAATGGTTTACCCACAAACTAAATCATTGGATAAAAAGGTACAATTAAATGAATTTAGACGCTGAAGCTCCCACAACCTTCAAGCAACTTTCCCCATCAACCCTAATACAAAAAGCCATAGAGAATGGCGAAGGCACCCTGGCTAGTACAGGTGCCTTAAATGTTATTACTGGCCTTCGCACTGGTCGCTCACCGGCTGACCGATATATTGTGCAAGAGCCAAGTACTGAGGGCGATATTGATTGGGGTGCCGTCAACCGACCCATTGCCGAAGCTGTTTTCGATGCCCTTTGGGCGCGCGTTGAAGACTATCTTAAAGATCACGACCAATACCAAGCCAACGTCCATGTTGGTGCTGATGCCAATTATTACATACCAGTACGTATGACCACGCAAACAGCTTGGCAAAATTTGTTCGGTCAAAATTTATTTATCACGCCAGATCAATATAACCCCAAAGGCCATGGCGAATGGCAGATTCTTAATGTCGCTGGTTTTGAGTGTGTGCCTGAGCGCGATGGTACCAATAGTGATGGCTGTGTAATGATTAACTTTGCTCAGCGCAAAGTGTTATTGGCAGGCATGCGCTACGCTGGGGAAATGAAAAAGGCCATGTTCTCAGTACAGAACTTTTTATTGCCAGCCCAAGACGTTTTGCCCATGCATTGTTCTGCTAACGTTGGTGATGATGGTGACGTAACCCTATTTTTTGGCCTTTCTGGTACTGGCAAGACCACCTTATCTGCAGACCCTGAGCGTTATCTAATTGGCGATGACGAGCATGGTTGGGGTAAAGACGTGGTGTTTAATCTGGAAGGCGGTTGCTATGCCAAAACCATCAACCTAAGCCAGAAAAATGAGCCTATTATTTGGGATGCGATTCGCTTTGGGGCTATTGTCGAAAATGTATGGCTAGATGAACTTGGCCAAGCTGATTACGATAATACCGAATTAACGGAAAATGGGCGTTGCGCATATCCCCTTAAGCATGTCGACAAGCGTACAGTTGATAATCTCGCTGGCGAGCCGGGTGCTATTATCTTTTTGACCTGTGATTTGACTGGTGTTTTGCCACCCGTATCTATCCTTTCTAAAGAGGCGGCTGCCTATCATTTCTTAAGTGGCTATACAGCCTTGGTAGGTTCTACGGAAATGGGCTCCAGCTCAGCGATCAAATCAACCTTTTCAACTTGCTTTGGGGCGCCATTCTTCCCTCGTCCAGCGGGCAAATATGCTGAATTATTGATGCAGCGTATTGAAGCCTTTGGCTCCAAAGTATATTTGGTTAATACGGGTTGGACCGGCGGTGCTTATGGCACGGGCAAGCGCTTTAGTATTCCGGTTACGCGTTCTATTATCGCCGCAATTCAAAACGGCAATATTGCCAAAGCAGAAACAGTACATTTGGATGGAATTAATGTCGATATTCCTGTTGCTGTTGATGGTGTTGATAATGCTTTACTAAATCCACGTGAAACTTGGGCAGATAAAGATGCCTATGATGCAGAAGCTAAGGTGCTAATTGCTAAGTTTAACGAAAACTTTAAACGTTTTGACGTTTCTGAAGCCATTGTGGCGGCTGGACCAAGTTTATAGGGACTTAGTTGCGAGATTAGAAAAAACCACAAGGCTCCTTCAGGAGCCTTTTTTGATTTTCGGACCCCCTTTGGGATACGCTACCAACAAATACTAAAACGATAATCGGGATTCAAATGGCGATTGTGTATCTAAATATTGGCAAGCCACAGGAACAGGTGGATCGTCATGGCAAAACCTTTATGACAGGTATTGCGAAACAGGCCACTTCACGAAGCCTGATGATCAGTAGTGCTGGTGTGCAGGATGATGATAGTTACGATGATGTGCACGGCAAGCCAGACAGTGCGCTACATGTATTTAGCCATGAGCATTATGCGTATTTTGCGCAACGTGCCGGGGCGCCCATTGCTCATTGTAGCTTTGGTGAAAATCTCTGTGTAAGTGGCTTCACCGAGCATGATGTTTGTGTCGGCGATATTTGGCAGTTAGGTGAGGCCCTAGTGCAGGTAAGTATGCCTACCGAACGTTGCGGCACTATTGGTCGACGTTTGCATCTCCCCAAAATGTTGGAATGGATTCACGAGTATATGATGACGGGTTATTACCTGCGGGTACTAGAAGCGGGTGCCATTAGTGCCGAATCTGATATTGTGCGCATTGAACGCCCAGTACCAGAATGGACAATAGATCAACTTAACCAATTGTTATTTAAGCAGCGTGATAGAGAGCGTATGCAGGTTGCTTGTGGGGTAGCCGAATTATCTACACAATGGAAAGATCGAGCTTGGCAGCTTTACGAGCGTGCCGGAATTTAAGTTTTGCTTAATTTAAGCTAGGAATATTTTTCCTGCGATATTTAAAACGCCCATGACTGCCCATATAAAGGCTAGCTAAATGAAAGCCAATATGCCTTTTAATCGAGACAACCTATGATCCCTTCGCAAATTGCCCAGCAACTCGCTGTGCAGATATGGCAGGTAGAAGCTGCTATTAAATTACTGGACGAAGGCTCAACGGTTCCCTTTATTGCTCGTTATCGCAAAGAAGCCACGGGCACTCTTGATGATACTCAACTACGTACTTTGGAAGAACGCTTAGGCTACTTACGGGAATTAGATCAGCGACGGGTTGCAGTACTAAAAAGTATTGCAGAGCAGGACAAGCTCACACCTGAATTAGAAGCAGCTATCCTTGCTGCCGATAATAAAACCCGTTTAGAAGATCTATATTTGCCCTACAAGCCTAAGCGCCGTACCAAGGCGCAAATAGCGATCGAGGCAGGACTAGAGCCTTTGGCTGATCTACTGTTATCTGATCCACAATTAATACCTGAGCAAGAAGCCCAGGGGTTTGTGAATACGGATGCCAATATACCTACCAGTAAAGAAGCTTTGGATGGCGCCAAACAGATCTTGATGGAACGCTTTAGTCAGGCCGCGGATCTATTGGCCGAGTTGCGTGAAAAGGCTTGGCAAAGTGCCCAGTGGCAGGTACAAGTTATAGCTGGCCAAGAGGCAACGGGCGCTAAGTTTCAAGATTATTTTGATTTTCAAGAGGCGTTTAAAAGTCTACCTTCCCATCGTGCCTTAGCTATTTTGCGGGGTCGCAATGAGGGTGTGTTATTGGCGCAGGTAGTGTGGTCGGAATATGGTCATGAGCCATTTGAAAACCGCGTGGCTAGCTACTGGAAAATACGTGACCAAGGTCGCCCCGGGGATAAGTGGCTGCAGGAAGTAATCACCTGGACTTGGCGCATTAAGCTAGCTAGTCAGTTAGAAACCACTCTAATTTCACGTTTACGGGATGCCGCCGAAGAGTCAGCTATTCAGGTGTTTGCCGACAATTTAAAAGATTTATTATTGGCGGCCCCTGCAGGCAATAAAGTGACATTGGGTTTGGACCCTGGTTTACGCACTGGGGTAAAAGCCGTGGTGGTTGATACTACGGGCAAGTTACTGGCTTATGAAACGATTTTCCCTCATGTGCCCAGAAATCAATGGCAAGAATCCATTGCCTTATTAAGCAAATGGGTAACAGACTACAAAGTGGCTTTGGTAGCCATTGGTAATGGCACGGCCTCCCGAGAGACCGATCGTTTGGTTAAAGATTTACAAGCACTGATTGGTGCTGGTGCCCCGCAGCGAATAATTGTTAGTGAAGCCGGTGCTTCTGTCTACTCAGCTTCCTCTATAGCTGCGGCTGAGTTCCCTGATTTGGATGTAAGCTACCGTGGCGCTGTGTCTATTGCCCGCCGCCTACAAGATCCCTTGGCGGAGTTAGTAAAAATTGATCCCAAGGCCATCGGTGTTGGTCAATATCAACACGATGTATCTCAGGTACAATTAGCCCGTCGTTTAGAAAATGTCGTAGAAGATTGTGTAAATAGTGTGGGGGTGGATTTAAACACCGCCTCAGCGCCACTACTGCAACATGTGGCTGGGCTAAATAAAAGCTTGGCCGAGAATATCGTCTTTCATCGTGACTTGCATGGTGCTTTTGCTAGCCGGAAGCAGCTAATGGATGTCTCTCGTCTGGGTGCCAAAGCTTTTGAACAGGCCGCCGGTTTTTTACGTATTCGCCAAGGCGATAATCCATTGGATGCTACTGCTGTGCATCCAGAGGCATACCAGGTAGTTGATAATATGGCTCAGCGTCTCAAGCTAGAAATAGGCCAATTACTAGGACATGCACAACTTACCAGTTTACAACCTGCTCAGTTTGTAGCTGATAATTTGGGAGAGCAGGCCGTTAGGGATGTGCTGGCGGAATTACAAAAGCCGGGTCGTGATCCGCGTCCAGAGTTTCGTATGGCGCAACTAACAGAAGGTGTGGAAGATATTAAGCACTTGGTGGTTGGCAGCATTATGGAAGGCACTGTCAGTAATGTGACCAATTTTGGCGCCTTTGTTGATCTGGGTGTGCATCAGGATGGTTTAGTGCATATTTCTGCCATGTCTAATCAATTTGTCAAAGATCCACGCAGTCTGGTCAAGGCTGGTGATATAGTCAAAGTAAAGGTAATGCAGGTTGATGTGCCACGTAAACGCATTGGCCTGTCTATGCGCCTAACCGATGAGCCAGACAATGTTGGCGATGGACGAAATCAAGCAGAACGGGCAATTCCCAGTAAGTCTCGTAAAGATAAAAGCAAGGGCCTGGCACGTAATAAAACAAGCCCAACAGAAGGTAGTCTAGCAGCCAAGTTAAAGGCCGCTGGCTGGAAAAATTGATGCTAAACTTAGTAGTATTAGCCTATAACACGCAAGATAAAGCTTTTACTAAGCTTGTGGCTGCAGCTAATGCTAATGTTTATAAGATCGCCAGCAAATTGCTTGTGATAACTGGATTAGCTCCACAAATGCCTCATTAAGGAGAGCATAACTTTGCAAAAACGTATTTCTGAGACCCTAGCGTCATTGTCTGGAACACCCGTTGCCGATGCCTTAAAGCATCTCCAGTGTGGCATTGAAAAAGAAGGGTTAAGACTCAGTAATGAGGGCCGTATTGCCGCAACTGATCACCCTAAGGTGTTGGGCTCTGCCCTCACCCACGGCAATATCACCACTGACTATTCAGAAGCGTTGCAGGAATTTATAACCCCTGTATATAGCTCCCCAGAAGACGCCATTAAGCATATGCAACAGTTGCATAGCTTTAATGCTCAGGCCTTGGCTGCTCAGGATGAGTACCTGTGGCCAGGCAGTATGCCATGTTATTTGGCCAGTGAAGATGATATTCGCATTGCCGAGTATGGTAGTTCCAATACGGGCAAATTGAAGCATATATACCGTGTTGGCTTAGCATGGCGCTATGGCAAGATTATGCAGTGTATTGCGGGCATTCATTATAACTTCTCGCCGCAGGAGGATTTTTGGCAAGCCTATCGGGCTTTTCTGGGTGACACGGGTTGCACAAAAGAATTTCATTCCAAACAATACTTCGCCTTAATCCGAAACTTTCGCCGCCATTCATGGTTGTTGCTGTACTTGTTTGGCGCCTCGCCTGCTCTTGATGCCAGCTTTGTTGGCGATCGTGATGTTGGTTTGCAACAAGGCCCAGGTGGTAGCCTAATTGGGCCTTATGCTACCTCGCTCCGTATGAGTGATTTAGGCTATAACAACAATGCCCAATCTGAACTCAATGTCTGCTTTAATGATTTGCCAAGTTATGCCAAATCGTTGGATCATGCTATCCACACTCCTCTCGCACAATATGAAAGTATGGGGGTTAAGGTGGATGGCGAATATCGCCAACTCAATGCCAATCTTTTGCAGATTGAAAATGAATTTTATAGTGATATTCGCCCCAAAAGAGTGGCGCGGCCTGGGCAAAAACCAGTCCACGCATTATTTGAAGGCGGCGTAGAATATGTGGAAGTGCGCAATCTTGACCTTAATCCCTTCCTGCCTTTAGGAATTGATGCACAGCAAAGCCACTTTATGAATGTCTTCCTCGTTTGGTGTTTACTAACCGACAGCCCTATTATTGACCAGCAGGAGTGTGACTGGATTGATGCCAATCAGGTTAAAGTCGTGCGCGAAGGTCGTCGGCCTGGACTTATGTTGCAAACCGCTAATGGTGAGCTAACGATGTGCCAGTGGGGTGAAGATATTTTGGCGGGATTGCGTGAGGTGGCCAATATGATGCCTGATCCCGAAGCCTGTCATAAAGCTATCGATGCAGCAGCAGAAAAATTAGCAAATAGTGAGCTGACACCGTCCGCACAGGTGTTAAATGCCATGCAAGAAGGTAATTTATCCTATCAGCAGTTAATTATGCAGTTGGCTAAACAACACCAAGATTTTCATTTGCAACAAGCTATTCCTGCAGACACACTAAGGCAAATGCAAACCCATGCGCAACAGTCATTGCTGGATCAAGCTCAGTTAGAGGCCGAGCAAACTCAGGACTTTGATGAATTTTTGCAAGCTTATCTTGACCAATAAGGGCGGCCTACAACATAAAAATAATACCGCAACCTATGGCTACGGAAAAACTACCCAGCCAAGCATAAGCATTGGGCCGTTGACCGGTAATAATCCATAATAAGGGTAAGATAAGTATTGGCGAGGTGGCCGATAAGGTAGTTACAAGGCCAACATCACCGCCTTTTAAGGCATAAACCAATAGGGTCATGCCAATAACTAGTCCCAAATTGGCACTGACAAAAGAGCGCATGGCCCATTGTCCCGTCATAGGGTTTTTGGCTTTGCTCCAGCTGATAGGTAAAGTATGCAAGCCCCACATACATATGGCAGCAAACCCCACACGAATGGCAGAGGCGGCAATGGGATCAGCCCCGTCTAACAGGGCCGGCTTGGCGACAATGGCACCACCAGCTTGGCCAGTTGCCGCTAATAAGCCCAATCCAACACCAACCCAAAGACGCCCAGAAACGCGTTCCATGCTATGTTCACCATCGGCAGATTTGGGCCGATTGCCCCACCAGATAGCGATCATTACCCCAGCAATAACCAAGCCGCAGCCAAACAATGTGCTGGGGGAAAGAGTTTCTCCCAGCCATATATAGCCCATACCAGCCGCTATGGGGGCATTGGTAGCAAATACCACAGCATTGCGGCGAGGGCCCATGCGTTTTAGGGCTTGCATTAAAGCGGTATCACCGATAAAGATGCCAATAAAGCCAGATAAAACAAGCAGCCACATGCTTGACGGCGATAGGGTATGCCATAAACCAAAGAGGGTGGTTATTACTATAAGTGTGGCACCGGCCATGGTGCTGCGATAACGATTTGTAGCCGTGGCACCAAAGTGATGGACAATGGGTTGGGTGATTAAACCTGTTAGTGCCCATAGAGCAGCAGCGGTGAGAGCCGCCATTTCTGCTAAGGGTAGGTTAGAAATTGTTGTCATAGGCGCGCTTCTGTACCGGTAATATTGTGACTAAGGCCGTGCCTTATAAGGTTTGTTGCCTAGCACTAAGTTGAATCCATGCTTATTTTTAATAAACAGTTTAGTACAGGATGGTTGAGGTCATCGACACGCCCAGCATCACCTTTAGTGCCTTAACCAATGGATAAAGGCAAGCATAAACGCTGAATAGGTATATTATCAACCAGTTAGCTCTGACCTCAGCTTATCGTTATAATATAGTTAGTTTATTGTAAAAGTATTCGAGATACCGCCATGCACTGTCCTTTTTGCTCCCATCATGAAACTAAAGTGATTGATTCCCGCTTGATGGCCGAAGGTGAACAAATTCGTCGCCGGCGCGGTTGCATGGAGTGTAACGAACGCTTTACCACCTTTGAAGTGGCTGAATTATTGATGCCTAAAGTAATTAAACAGGACGGCTCCCGCCAACCATTTGATGAAGATAAGCTAAGAGCAGGTATTTTGCGTTCTCTAGAAAAACGCCCTGTCGGCGTTGAGGCCATTGAATCGGCTATTAGTCGGATCAAGCATAAACTGCGTGCCAGTGGTGAACGTGAAGTGCCAACCCAATTATTAGGTGAGACGGTGATGGAGCAGTTACGTGGGCTAGATGAAGTTGCCTATGTACGCTTTGCGTCAGTGTATCGCAGTTTTAAGGACCTTAATGAGTTCCGTGCCGAAATCGAACGCCTAGAACAGGAACAGCATGGCTAAGCATCAGGAGTATATGCAACAGGCGTTGCAACAAGCACGCTTGGCTTGGGGTATTAGCAAACCAAATCCTGCCGTAGGCTGTGTGCTGGTGCGAGATGATATAGTTGTGGGTCAAGGGCATACACAAGAGCCTGGCCATGCCCATGCGGAAGTGATGGCACTGAAACAGGCTGGAGCCAATGCCCAAGGTGCCACGGCTTATGTAACCCTAGAGCCATGTAGTCATTTTGGTCGCACGCCTCCTTGTAGTCAGGCCTTAATTGATGCGGGTATAACGATTCTTGTTTATGGCACTGAAGACCCTAACCCACTGGTTGCTGGGCAAGGTTTACGGCAGCTTAAAGAAGCTGGTGTGGATATTATAGGTCCGGTTTTGCCAGAAGCATGTGTGGCCATCAATCCTGGTTTTATGCATGCCATGGCTCACGCCAGGCCTTATGTATTTAGCAAACTGGCCTCGAGCCTTGATGGTCGCACTGCAATGGCTTCCGGTGAGAGCCAATGGATAACCGGCCCTGCCGCTCGGGCGCAAGTGCACCTTATGCGCGCCCAAAGTTGTGCGGTCATTACTGGTATCGGTTCGATTCTGGCTGATAATCCGAGTATGACTTGCCGCCAACCAGAATTGCAGATGGCTGGGATTGGTGATAATCAATGGGCGCGAATCAAACAACCTTTAAGGGTGGTCTTGGATAGTCAGCTACGCGCACCTATTAATGCCAAGATATTTGCCCAGTCTGGCCCAGTGCTTGTGCTTACCTGCATTGATAATATCAGTTTGCATCAGCCTTATCTTAATTTAGGTGTGGAGGTGGCTGTCTTGCCGGGGGTTGAGGGTAAAGTTGATTTAGCCAAGGCTTTACAATTATTCCAGGAGCGTGGCTGCCAGCAACTGATGTTAGAAGCGGGTGCTGGTCTCAATGCTAGCTTTTTGCAGGCTGGCCTTATAGATAACTTGCAAGTGTTTATGGCGCCGAAGTTGCTTGGTGCCGGTGGCAAGCCATTATTAGCACAAGATATCGACCACTTAGAGGATGCATGGCAGCTAGCATTTTCAAAAGTACAGCAAGTAGGCGAAGATTTATTGCTCAGTTTGGATTTGTCCTAAACAAAATCCCTTAAAAAACCGCCAATGTCGCCAATAGCAAGGCTTTAACTACCTATATGAAGGGATTTCTGGCACAATACGCCTCCTGAATCACCGAACCATATGCACTAAGGTACAAGCAGCATAGATTAACGTATGTTACTGCGTAAATTTATGTTCCTTGGGATCTAAGAAAAGGGCCATATTATTAAACTATGGCATGTGCTTGAGAGAAAGGTATGCAGATAAATACTACTGTGGAGCTGATCGAAGATCTGCGCCAGGGCAAAATGATCATCCTTATGGATGATGAAGAGCGGGAAAATGAAGGCGACCTAGTTATGGTTGCTGAGCAAGTGCGGCCGGAAGATATTAACTTTATGGCCAAGTATGCCCGTGGGCTGGTTTGCTTAACCCTAACCAGAGAACATTGTGAAAAGTTGGCTTTGCCCCTGATGGTGCAAAGTAATGGCACGGCCTATGAGACCAACTTTACCATGTCTATTGAGGCGGCAGAGGGAGTAACTACGGGTATCTCCGCGGCCGATAGAGCCCATACCATTCGCACCGCGGTGGCGGCTGATGTAGAGCCTACTGATATTGTGCAACCAGGTCATATATTTCCTTTGATGGCCCGTGAAGGTGGCGTAATGACGCGCGCAGGCCATACGGAAGCAGGTTGTGACTTGGCAAGATTGGCTGGCTTTTCGCCAGCCGCGACCATTGTGGAAATCATGAATGATGATGGCACTATGGCGCGCCGCGATGATCTGGTGGCCTTCGCTAAAGAACATGATTTAAAAATCGGTACTATCGCTGATTTGATTCATTTTCGTAGTCTGAATGAAAAGACAGTGAATAAAATCGACCAGTATAAGGTGCCGACGGCTGAGGGTGAGTTTGATCTGCATCTATATCGGGATACGATCTTTGGCCATACCCATATGGCTTTGTCCATGGGGACGGTTGACCCAGAGCAGCCCACCTTGGTGCGTGTGCATGTGCCCGATGTCTTACGTGATCTACTTGGCGCACAAAGTGATACGCCAAAATGGACCGTTGAAGCTGCTATGAAGCGTATTGCCGAGGAAGGCAAAGGCGCCCTAGTAATATTGGGTCAAGGTGAAGTGGACACTATGTTAGGTAGTATTGATTCCTACTATCATCCAGAAAGGCAGGCTCGGCCTCCGTTTACAACCGGCTCAGGTGCCTATTTGACCGTCGGTACAGGGTCTCAGATCTTGCGTGATTTGGGTATCGGTAAGATGCGCCTGTTAAGTCCAGAAATGAAGTTTAACGCTATCTCTGGCTTTGATCTGGAAATTGAAGAATATATTGAATGCGATGCCTAAGGGTAACGCTACCATGATTGGAGAAAAATATGTCCGTAACTAATATTGAAGGCCGTTTTAATGATGCTAATGGTCATTACACCTTAGTGGTTGGTCGTTTTAATGCTTTTGTTGTTGAAAGCTTAGTCACCGGTGCTATTGATTGCTTGGTGCGTCATGGTGTTGACGCTAACAATATTCGTGTCGTGCGGGTGCCAGGTGCATTTGAAATTCCACTGGCAGTGCAGAAGGTTGCGGCCCAGGGTAAAGACGATGCCATTATCGCTTTAGGCGCAGTTATTCGTGGTGGCACACCACATTTTGAATATGTTTCAGGTGAAGCTTCTTCTGGTATAAGCAAAGTGTCCCTAGATAGTGGTATCCCCGTCACCAATGGCGTTTTAACAGTCAACTCTATTGAGCAAGCCATTGAGCGTAGTGGCACCAAAGCGGGCAATAAGGGTGAAGAAGCGGCTATTTCGGCTTTGGAAATGGTTAGTCTACTGCGTCAACTAGAGGCCTAATTTGTGAGCGACAGCAAACGTCCCGACCGCCGTCGTGCGGCTCGTGAACTAGCCCTGCAAGCACTCTATCAGCTGCATATGAACGGCGATACGGCAACTAATGTGGAAGCCCAGTTCCTTACAGATCAAGACTTTAAGCATGCCGATAAGCGCTTGTTTAGTAAAATCTTGCGTGGGGTCAGTCAGCAGACTGCTGACTTAGACGTCATGGTAGCTGCACACTTGGACCGTGAACTTGATGAATTAGACCCTATCGAGCGCAATATTTTGCGTATGGGGGCCTTTGAATTATCGGACTCTGTAGCCGTCCCTTATCGTGTGGTCATTAACGAATGTGTTGAGCTGGGCAAGGTATTTGGTGCCACTGATGGTCACAAATACGTGAATGGCATTCTCGACAAACTGGCTGCCCATCATCGCCAGATTGAAGTCGAAGCGCACAAGTCCTGAAGTATGTCGTCAACAGGCGAATTTGATCTTATTCGGCGCTATTTCCAGCGCCCACAATTACAAACAGCTGTGCCTATGGTGATTGGCCCCGGTGATGACGGGGCCATATTAGAGGTGCCTGCTGGTCAGCAGTTAGTGGTGAGTGCCGATACTCTTGTTGCCGATGTGCATTTTCTTGCCGCTATGCCACCTCAACATATTGCTCAGCGCTGTTTGGCAGCCAATTTAAGCGATCTTGCTGCTATGGGTGCTAAGCCGGCTTGGTTTACCCTTTGTTTGACCCTGCCCAGTCCAGATATGGCTTTTCTGCAAGGCTTTAGCGATGGTCTAGTGCAGATGGCTGAGGCTTATCATATTAGTTTAGCTGGTGGTGATACCACGCGTGGCCCCCTAGCGATCAGTATTCAAATTATGGGATTGGTGCCAAACAATACAGCATTGGTGCGTAGTGGAGCGCAACTAGGTGATGATATTTATGTATCGGGCTATCTGGGTGATGCCGCTGCAGGCTTAGAATGTTTGCGCCATAATATTAACGATACAGGCTATCTTGCGCAGCGCTTTTTTAACCCTACACCGCGTTTGCTCTTGGGTGAATGGTTACGTGACAAGGCGACAGCAGCGCTGGATATTTCTGATGGCTTATTACAGGATCTGGGCCATATTTTGACCCAATCGGATGTGGGCGCCAGGGTAAATTTGGAAACATTACCACTTTCCCCTGAGCTTTGCGCCAAGCTGCCTAAAGATAAATGTGAAGAGCTGGCTTTGGCTGGTGGTGAGGACTTTGAGCTTTGTTTTACACTGCCTAGTTTTTGGCGTCAGGACTTGCAAGACTTTTCTCGCCAGCATAACCTACCCATTACGTGTATAGGGAGTATTGAAGCTACTCACGGCCTTAACTTATTGCGTGCGGGCCAAAAAGTAACGCTGCCAAGCAAGCTTGGCTGGCAACATTTTTAGTGACCTGATGGGCAATGATTTATGCATATAAAACCGAATTGGAAAAATCCCGTACATATCCTCGCTTTTGGCTTTGGTAGTGGTGCGGCGCCAAAGGCTCCGGGCACATTTGGTACCATCGCCGCGGTTATTATTTATATATTGTTGCTGTCTCACCTAGAAGCTGAAACTTATTTATTGGTGCTAATTCTGAGTGCGTTCTTTGGTATCTATATATGTGGTAAAACGGCTACAGATATTGGCGTTCATGATCATGGCGGTATTGTTTGGGACGAGTTTGTAGGACTTTGGATTACTTACCTATGGCTGCCGCAAGGTATGCTGTGGTTGCTTATAGGCTTCGTGCTATTTCGTCTGTTTGACATTGTTAAGCCATGGCCAATTGGTTGGCTTGATCGCCAGGTTCATGGCGGCGTAGGCATTATGTTGGATGACCTTGTGGCTGGCCTAATGGCCCTTGTTTGTGTGCAAGTGCTAGCGGCGGTTTTCTAGTACTGCTTAGACCAATAAAAGCTTAGCTCGGCTAAAAGTTAGGCGTAAACCATTTAGGCCCAAAAGAGCATAAGCGATTAAACTCCAGCCAGGAATGGAAATGCCTATAAAGGTCCATTGCACTTCGGCACAGGAGCCAGACCCGGTAACCATTGCCACTAAGACCTCAGTAAAGGGAAATGCTTCCAGCATAAAGTCAAAACCAGGCCCACAGGCAGGTACCTGATCGGCCGGCAGGCCCTGTAGATACAATTGGCGAATAGCTAAAGCAGCCCCACCTATTGCCAACAGGGTAATAATACCACCATAAACTTTATGTCCGCCAAATATAGGATTGTGCAGAGCAGCAAGGAGGGAAACAAAGGCGATAGCAAGAAACACAAAGCGCTGGCTCATGCACAATAAGCAAGGGTCTAAGCCCATGGCAAATTCCATATACAGGGCGATACCAAGAATAACAGCGCAGACCAGTAAGCTGGCAATAAAGTCGAGTCTAAATCCTGTTTGTTTCATAAGCGAGCGTGGTCGGAAGTGTTGATAAATTACTTCATACTATCGTGATAGTTATACAAAGAGAAGTTGTTAAAACCGACCCAAATATACAGAAAAAGTGAGCGTATTAAAAGACAAAGCTCCAAGCACTCAGTTGAATGCTTGGAGCTTTTAAATAACCTGTGTTCTGTAATGGTTATTACAGTGCTTCAGAACCAGTCTCACCAGTACGGATACGGATAGCTTGCTCTAAGTTCACAACGAAAATTTTACCGTCGCCGATTTTACCTGTATTGGCAGAATTACTAATGCTTTCAATAACAGTATCTACCTGAGCATCATCTACGGCGGCTTCGATTTTTACTTTAGGTAAAAAATCGACTACATATTCAGCTCCGCGGTATAGTTCAGTATGACCTTTCTGACGGCCAAAACCTTTTACTTCGGTAACTGTTACACCTTGCACACCAACTTCCGATAATGCTTCTCGCACGTCGTCTAGTTTGAATGGCTTAATTATGGCGCTGACCAGTTTCATTTGGATCCCCTTTTGCACTTGAAGTTATTTTTAGCATTGTACCACATACTTAAGCTTTAACACCTTGAAATACAAGCTACACAGTCAATGAGCTATGCATGGACTGTGCCAACCAATTTGGCTAAATTAATGGCTTTTTTAGGTGCATTCGCACCACTATGGTGCTAGATTTACTTTTATCTGCCCCATAATAGTGCGAATTATTTAAGACTAAATTCGAGCGCCCGTTTTTGGGTCAAACAGCACAGCCTTACCGGTATCCACCTGAATCTCCACCTTACCTTCAGATTCTGCCTTAACGCCAACTTCAGGTGATAAGCGAGCTTGCATTTCTTGGCCATTCCATTCGCCAAAGGCCAAGGTGTCTGGACCGGTAGGCTCAGTCACCAAGACATTTAAACTCATATGTGAGATATAGCCAGAGTCTGAATGCGGCTTAGGCTCGGTAATCATTTCTGGACGCAAACCCAACACTACAGAATCTAGGCCACTGCTCTGCAGAGCTTCGCTACTAGGCACTTTTACTTCATGATGTTGGCCGCCACTTTCGATGATAACGTTACCATCTTTAACGGTACATTCAATAAAGTTCATGGCAGGAGAGCCCATAAAGTCAGCAACAAAACGATTGGCTGGGTCATTATAGATTTCATAAGGTGTGCCAAACTGCTGCACAACACCATCCTTCATTACCGCGATACGATCAGCCAAAGTCATGGCTTCAACTTGGTCGTGAGTAACATAGACAATGGTAGTGCCCAAGCGTTTATGTAGCTTTTTAATCTCAGTACGCATTTCAACCCGTAACTTAGCGTCAAGGTTGGACAAAGGCTCGTCAAACAAGAATACGCGAGGTGAGCGAGCCAAGGCACGACCCATAGCCACACGCTGACGCTGGCCACCAGAAAGCTGGCTTGGCTTACGATCTAGTAGATGCTCAATTTGTAGAAGCTTGGCGACATCTTTCACCGTAGAATCGATTTCGGCTTTAGGATATTTACGCATCTCCAAACCAAAACGGATATTACGCTCAACTGTCATAGTCGGATATAGAGCATAGGACTGGAAGACCATAGCAATATCACGGTCTTTGGGACTCACATCAGTGACATTATCTTCACCGATAAACAGTTCGCCACTGGTAATATCTTCCAGACCAGCAATACAGTTCATCAAAGTTGATTTACCGCAACCAGAAGGGCCGACGAGGATTAAAAATTCGCCGTCATTGATCGCTAGATCAATGCCTTTGAGGACTTGCGTTTCACCATAGGATTTAGTGAGTTCTTGTATAGTAATTGCACCCATTATAAAAGTCTCTTGTCTTGTGGGTTAGCCTTTAACTGCACCAGCCGTCAGGCCGCGTACAAAATATTTACCAGCTACTAGATACACTAGTAGTGTGGGTAGAGCGGCGATAATGGCCGCTGCCATGTCAACGTTATATTCCTTACCGCCGACACTGGTATTAACCAAGTTGTTGAGAGCAACGGTAATGGGTTGTGTACCTGGGCCGGAATAGACTACGCCAAACAGGAAGTCATTCCAGATTTGGGTAAATTGCCAGATTACAGTTACCACGAATATCGGTGTCGACATAGGTAAGAAAATGCGCCAGAAAATGGCAAAAAAGCCTGCACCATCAAGGCGTGCAGCACGCACTAATTCATTGGGAATAGCCACATAATAGTTACGGAAAAACAGCGTAGTAAAAGTAATACCGTAGACCACGTGAACGCCAACAAGCCCCACAACAGTGTTAGCTAAACCTAACCATGCTAGTAGCTTAGCCATAGGTAGCAAAATAACCTGGAAAGGAATAAAGCAACCAAATAGCAAGGCACCAAATAACATATTACTACCTTTAAACTGCCACTGAGCTAAAACATAGCCATTGCAGGCGCCGATAATGGTAGATATCAATACGGCAGGTATAACAATGCGCACAGAGTTCCAGAAATAGGGAGCCAGACCTTCACATTCACTACCAGTACAAGCGCTATTCCAAGCTTTAACCCAAGCCGAGAAGTTTATGTGTTCTGGCAGGGCAATAAGGTTGCCGGAACGTATTTCTTCAATGTCTTTTAAAGACGTTACTAGCATCACATAGAGTGGTGCCAAGTAGATTAAGGCAAAGCCGATTAACAAGGTGTAAATCAGAGTGCGTCCTAAACGCAAGTTCATGCTACTCATTGCTTATCACTCCTTAATTCTGAGTATAGATAAGGCACTAGAATAGCCAATACACCACATAACATAATCACGGCACTGGCTGCACCAACGCCCATTTGCGCACGGCTAAAGGCAAAGGTATACATAAAGTTGGCGGGCAAATCGGAAGCATAGCCCGGGCCACCGCCAGTTAGAGCCTGCACTAAGTCAAAGCTCTTGATGGCGATATGGGACAGTACCACAATAGCGCCAAAGAATACGGGTTTCATCATCGGTAAAATAATATGCCAATAGGTTCGGGTGGTTGAAGCGCCGTCTATCTGGGCCGCTTTAATTAGGTTGTCGTCAATACCACGCAAACCAGCTAAAAACATGGCCATTACAAAGCCACTAGATTGCCATACAGCGGCAATAACAATGGTATAGATAGCCATATCCTGGTCTACCAACCAGCGGAATTCAAAATCAGTAAAGCCAAGATCACGAACTAGCTTTTCGATACCTAGGCCTGGATTAAGAATCCATTTCCAAGCGGTACCGGTTACAACAAAAGAAATCGCCATAGGGTATAGATAAATCGTACGCAAAGCACCTTCAGCACGCACATTACGGTCAAGAAAGATGGCCAGCATAAGGCCTAAAAATAAAGAGATAACAATAAACAGGAAGGTAAAGATCCACAGGTTGTCTAGGGCGACCATCCAACGGGGATTGGCAAATAGCTTTTCATATTGCATCAAGCCGACAAAGTCCCACTGTGGCATCATGCGGCTTTTAGTAAAGGAAAGCCCCACAGTCCAAGCAATAAACCCGTACATGCACACAAACATGGCAATCGCAGTAGGGGCCATTACCAGTTTTGGTAATTGGTTTTCGAGATATTTAAACATTACTATGCTCTTGGCGAAAAATAAAAATGCCGTGGCCATTATTGGCCACGGCATATAAGGGTCAAGCTTATTGAGCTGCAGCGATAGCGGCAACTAGTTGCTTAGCACCATCTTCGGCACTGTCGGATGAGTTGAAGTAGTTAGTCGCAGTGTCATAAATGGCACCAGAAACAGCTTCAGAAACAGCCATACCGTGAGCGAAACTTGGTACTAGACCACCAGTTTGTGAGCTAGCTACGAAAGCATCCATAGAGTCGTGTGCACAAGAATCAAATGCAGCGCGATCCATGCCTAAACGTGCAGGGATAGAACCTTTGTTTAGGTTAAATACTTCTTGGAACTCAACGCTTAGGATAGCGTCAGCCATTGCTTTCTGTGCGTCAGCCTTACCAGCGTCAGACTGGTTGAAGAACGCAAAGGAGTCAACGTTAAAGGTGAAGGAACCAGAAGTACCTGGAGCAGCTACACAAACGAAGTCAGTGCCAGAGTTCTTACCAGCAACCTTGAATTCGCCTTTCGCCCAGTCACCCATGATTTGCATACCGGCTTCGCCGTTGATAACCATAGAAGTAGCAACGTTCCAGTCACGACCTGGAGAGTTAGCATCGATGAACTGACGTAGTTGACCGAAAGTTTCAAATACTTCAACAGTAGTAGCACTGTTCAAAGCATCCATGTCACCTTCAACAAAAGCTTTCTGGTAGTAGTCAGCACCACCAACACCCAATACTACAGCTTCAAATACTGTAGCGTCTTGCCATGCTTGACCACCGTGAGCCAAGGCAACAAAACCAGCGTCTTTCAATTTTTGTGCTTGTACCATGAAGTCATCCCAAGTAGTCGGAATAGTTGCACCAGCTTTGGTGAACACTTCAGGGTTAGCCCACAACCAGTTTACGCGGTGAACGTTAACAGGAGCAGCAACATACTTACCTTCAAACTTCATTACGTCAGAAACAACGCCTGGTAGCAGGTCATCCCAGCCAGCGTCAGTAGCAACGTCATTGATGTCAGCTAGGAAACCTAAGTCACCCCATTCTTGAATGGATGGGCCTTTGATTTGAGCTGCAGTTGGTGGGTTACCAGAGATAGCACGTGACTTAAGTACAGTCATGGCGCTTTCGCCACCACCACCAGCTACGGCAAAGTCACTCCAGCCAACGCCTTCGTTGTTCAATTTTTCTTTCAGAAACTGCACACTGGCTGCTTCACCACCACTAGTCCACCAGTGCAATACTTCTACTTCGCTTGCTTGGGAAACTGGGCTGATAGCCATAGCCGTAGCGGCTGCCAATACACTTAATTTGAATTTCATGGAGAAAGTCCTCGTTGTTATTAATATGCCGAACTTTTATACAATGTACATTCGGTAGGAGGAGTTTAGAGTGTTTTGTGTGGCGCAGTGTAGAATAATGTTACGAAATGTTACAAAGGGAAATGAACTGCTACGATCAAGCCCCCGCCTGGGCGATCTAAAAGCACCAGCTCACCACCGTGAAAGTTAGCAATACTGCGGGCAATAGACAAACCCAGCCCTGAGTGTTCACTGCTGGGCTTTTGGTCAATGCGAAAATAGGGCTCAAACACCCGCTTCTTATCCATAGCGGATAGGCCTGGGCCAGGGTCTCTGATCTCAACATGTAAATAGTGGTCATCTTGCCATGCTCTTATATAAGCAGCATCACCATATTGCAGAGCATTATCAATCAGATTAGTAAACATGCGTTCCAATGCCATGGAACGCCCTTCTAGATGTAATTGTGGCTGTACATCAAGACTAACGGGTAGGCCATATATTTTTTGTTTCTCTGCCAGATCAAAGAGCATTTTGCTTATGTCTACGGTTAGCGCATTTTCGTGCACAATGCCCTCTTTCACCATTTGTAAGCTACCCTTAACCATGGTGTCGAGATTTTCTAGGTCGCCAATAAGGCCTGTTCTAGCTTCCTCATCATCCACCATTTCGGCGCGTAAGCGAGCGCGAGTTATAGGGGTTTTTAAATCATGGGAAATAGCGGCAAATAGTCGCTCACGATCATGAATAAACTTTTGAATGCGTTCGCTCATGGTATTAAACGCTCGCACAGTGGCAATCATTTCCCTTGTACCTTGTTCTTCTAGGCGCTTGGGTTTATGACCACGACCAATTTGTTCCGCATGGCGAGCCAGTAAGCGCAGGGGACGTACAACCCAGCGCACTAGCAATACCGTCAGTATAAGCACAGTTATAGATACCAAGCTAATACTGATTAAACGGTCAGTGGTAAGCCAACTAACGCCAACAAGCACTCTGCCCGAGGGAACGGGGGCAGCAAGATATATCCAGTCATCTGCAATGGGTAGCTGTACTAATACGATGGGACTTTGATCACCGGGTTCTAATAAGGCAAAACGCGTCCATTTTGGTGGTAAGTCCACCATTCGGTTATCACCCGATAAGATCTTTAGTTCATCAAATTTAACGAATTGAATATCCAGCTTGTCTTTTTGGCCAATCTGCGCACTAATACTATTTTGCAATTGCTTTCTGACGAGCTCAGAAAACTCATTAGTATTGATATTGGGTAAGGCAATATAGTTTTTGTTTACCGACACAAAATAGCGCGTGCCACCCATATCTCGCAATTGATCGAGGACAATATGACGATACTCTTTTGGTAGCTTGGTAAAAAATTGTATGGTTTGGCCAATACGTGAGCCCATATTGGCAGAGACTTCAATCAAGCGTTTACGCTCGCCTTCTTTAAGTTGCTCAACCCATATCCAAGTGCCTAATGACTGAGCCACAAAGATGCCAATTAATAGCACCACAGATACCCGTGCCAGCATATTATTTGGCAGTATGCGGTCGCGTAACTTAGTGGCTATTGACATGGGATAACGAGCACGTACCCTTTGCCACGCACATTTTGAATAGGGTCAGGATAAAATTCGGATAATTTGCTGCGCAAACGACTAATGGAAGTATCAATAGCCCGCTCAAATGGTGAGTTGGAACGGCCATGTAAGGTCTTGCTTATATAATCCTTACTCACAATCTGACCTTGTTGCTGAGCTAATACCGCCAACAAATCAAATTCAGTTCCGGTTAAGGCAATGGGCTGATCATTAACCTTAACTGTGCGTTTTTGGCTATTAATAAAAAGTTGTATTTCATTATTAACAGCAGATGACTGGGTTTCAACTCGACGCAATAAAGCTTTTACCCTGGCCAACAACTCGCGTGGGTTAAAAGGTTTGCCCATATAATCATCGGCACCCAATTCAAGCCCCAAAATACGATCTAAATCATCACTGGCCGCGGTTAACATAATAACGGGTAAATCTGAGCTCTGGCGTAATTGCCGACACACACTTAAGCCATCAATACCAGGTAAGCTTAGATCAAGAATCGCGAGAGAAAATTGGCTAATATCAGCCGCCAGAAAACTTTCACCATCGGTAAAAGGGGACACCTCATAACCTTGCTGGCTCATGTACTGACTCAGTAGCTGTAGGATTTCACTATCGTCGTCGATAAGTGCCAGACGTTTGTTGGTGGTCATATTAAACGGGATAACATTTAATTATTTGGCGCTATTCTAACCCGATAATCTACGCAAGCCAAATTGCCCTTTAAAAGGAGGCTACTATACTGATAGTCAATGACGAGATAATCAAGGATGAGAAAATGTCATTAGCTATTATTTATACCCGTGCCCATATGGGCATTGACGCCCCTCAAGTTTGGGTTGAAGTTCATTTAAGTAGTGGATTGCCAGCAGTCAATATGGTGGGTTTGGCAGAAACTGCTGTACGGGAAAGTAAAGACAGGGTGCGCAGCGCTATTATTAATGCTGGCTTTGAATTTCCCATGCAGCGTATCACGATCAATTTAGCGCCAGCTGATTTACCGAAAGAAGGCGGGCGTTTTGATTTAGCGATTGCTGTTGGTATTTTGTTGGCTTCTCAGCAAGTGCCAAACACCAATATCCAAAATCTTGAATTCCTTGCCGAGCTAGGGCTTAGCGCCGAGCTAAAGCCCTGCCCCGGGGTGCTGAGTGCCGCCGTGGCTTGCTTCGATGCGCAGCGCAAGTTAGTTGTTGCGCCGGCCAATGCCGATGAAGCCGTTATGCCCAACGGGGCTCAAGCGATGGCGCCTAGTAACCTTAATGAACTGTGTCAGTGGCTGTTTTATCCAGATACGGCGGCTTGGCATAAGCCGACTAAAAAGCCTAAGGGACATACTGCTAAAGTTGATTTACAAGATGTTCAAGGTCAGGAACAAGCCAAGCGTGGATTGGTTATTGCCGCTGCTGGCCATCATTCAATGCTGCTTGTTGGCCCCCCAGGAACAGGCAAAACTATGTTGGCAAGGCGCTTACATGCTTTGTTACCCCCGCTGGATGAAAAGCAAGCCATGGAGGTGGGGGCCATTCAATCCAGTTTAGGTGAGTTTGATGCTACACAATGGCAACAAGTACCTTGGCGAGGGCCCCACCATACAGCTTCTGCTGCCGCCTTAGTGGGCGGTGGGCGGCTACCAAAAGCAGGAGAAATTAGCCGTGCTCATCGCGGCGTGTTATTTCTGGATGAGCTAGCTGAGTTCCCGCGGCATATTATAGACAGCCTGCGCCAGCCTTTGGAAAGTGGCTGGGTTCATGTGGTGAGGGCACAGCAGCAACTACATTTGCCAGCCAAGTTCCTATTACTAGCGGCAACAAACCCCTGCCCCTGTGGTTATTATGGGGACACAGATGTTGAGTGTCGCTGTAGTCCAACTAAAGTTGCCAACTACCAACAACGTTTATCGGGCCCATTGTTGGATCGTTTAGATATACAACTAGGTGTGCAGCGACCTTCCGCGAGAGCGATATTGCAACCTGAAGCTGGGATGAATAGTAACCAAGCCCGCGCTATGGTAAAGGCAGCACAAAGTCGCCAATGGCAGCGGCAAGGCATGCTTAACGGAGACTTAAGTGGGGCTAAACTAGCTGAGGTGGCTCTATTGGCCGAGCCGGAGCAAGAACTACTATTGGCAGCGAGTAAACGTTTAGCCTTATCCCCCAGAGTTGTGCACAAGGTATTGCGAGTTGCGCGCACCATCGCCGATCTTGAGGGAGAGAATAAGATTAGTCGTGAGGCTTTGTTGGAAGCCCTTGGCTATCGACAGTCTAGTTTGCTAGATCAATAAAGTTGAATAGCCACTAGCAAATAAGCGATGCATAGGCGCTAGGAATCTTTTATAATTTGCGCCCCTTTTGCTATCAATCAGAGACCTGCGTGAGCCGATTAAATCCCCGACAACAGGAAGCCATGGAAGCTGTCAGTGGTGCGGTACTGGTATTAGCTGGTGCGGGTTCGGGCAAAACCAGTGTCATTACGCGTAAAATTGCCTATTTGATTGATGAATGTGGACTTAAAGGTCACCAAATACTCGCCCTAACCTTTACCAATAAAGCCGCCCGCGAAATGAAAGAACGTGTCGGTCAATTGGTGCAAGGTAAAGCCGGCCGAGGACTCACTGTTTCTACTTTTCATAATCTTGGCTTAAATATTATTCGTCGTGAATGCCAAGCTTTGGGCTATCGTCCCGGCTTTTCCATCTTTGATGCCCAAGATGTGCTGACCCTATTAAAAGACCTGACCCATAAAGAATTTGAGGCGGCGGAAGACGTTTGTGAGCCGATTCAATATCAGATCTCTAACTGGAAGAACGATCTGGTTTCACCAGCCCAAGCTTTGGCCGGCGCCAATGGCCCAGAACAGGTTCTAGCGGCTAAGGTCTATGAAGCCTATGAGAAAACCCTTAAGCTTTACAATGGTGTTGACTTCGATGACTTGATCCTACAACCCGTGCGGCTCTTTACTGAGCGGCCTGATATCCTTGATAAGTGGCAAAACCGCGTCCGTTATTTGCTGGTTGATGAATATCAGGACACCAATAGCTCCCAGTATTTATTGGTTAAACAGCTAGTTGGTATGCGCGCCAATTTCACTGTGGTGGGCGACGACGACCAGTCGATTTATGCATGGCGTGGCGCTCGACCAGAAAATTTAGCTATTCTACAGGCTGACTTCCCTAGCTTAAAAGTGATTAAGTTAGAACAAAACTACCGTTCTACAGGGCGCATTCTTAAAGTCGCTAACAAGTTGATTGCCCATAACCCTCACGAGTTTGAAAAAGCCCTTTGGAGTGACAAGGGCTTTGGCGAGCCGGTGCGCGTTATTAGTTGTCGTAATGAAGATGCGGAAGCGGAGCGGATTGCCACAGAAATTTTGCAAGCACAACTGCAAAACCAAGGCGCATATAAAGACTTTGCCATCTTATATAGAGGTAATCATCAGTCACGCTTAATGGAAATGAAGCTACAGACTTACAAAGTGCCCTATAAGATTAACGGAGGGCAGTCTTTCTTCGGCCGCACCGAAGTAAAAGATATAATGGCTTACCTTAAGTTGTTGTTGAACCCCGCCGATGACAATGCCTTTTTGCGTATTGTTAATACCCCGCGTCGAGAGATTGGCGCGGCTACGTTGGAAAAGCTAGTTAACTACGCCACCATGCGTGGCGTAAGTTTGATTTCAGCTAGTCAGGAAGTGGGGCTAAAAGAATACATGTCTGGCAATGCCTTAGCCAAAGTGCAAGAGTTTGGCGAATGGATAAATGGCTTAGCTGAACAGGCTGAGTGTGACGATCCCATCGCCGCCGTGCAACAAATGATCCGTGATATGGAATATCAGGACTGGCTATTACAAACCAGCAGCGGCCCTCCCATGGCCGAAAAACGGATGGCCAATGTGGAGCTATTGGTGGAGTCGCTAAAGGAATCTCTAGACGTAGCGGTTAAGAAGAATGAATATGCTGATATGGGTGATGCGGTAGCCCGCTTAGTATTATTGGATATTCTGGAGCGCCAAGAGGAAGAGGATGATAGTGATCGGGTGCAACTGATGACCCTGCATTCTGCTAAGGGTTTGGAATACCCCCATGTGTTTATGATGGGGATGGAAGAGGACTTGTTACCCCATCGTAATAGCCTTGATGAAGGCAATGTCGAAGAAGAGCGACGCCTGTGCTATGTGGGCATAACTCGAGCTCGCCAGACCCTAACCATCACCCTGGCCCGCAAGCGCAAACAGTTTGGGGAAATGCTGGAAACAACCCCTAGCCGCTTCCTTGATGAGTTACCTGAAGCCGATCTGGAATGGGAAGGCCGAGGTGATGATGATCCCAGTAAAAACGTTCAGCAAGGCCAAGCCACACTCGCTGGTTTAAAAGGTTTATTAGACGATTTTTAAAGACCACAAGTGCTTATCAAAGTCGGCGTTTATAGCTACAATGATTTATATAGTTGTTATAAGAACCCCCAAATAAGCCAGAGGAAATGTCATGAGCGACATGCAAAACGCCCTTAACCTTCTTATCGAAACTTGTCATGGAGCTGCCCTAAAGGGTGGTTGGTGGCATGACCCTACGACTGGAGAAAAACTACAGCGCAATAAAGGCGAGCTTTTATGCCTAATACATTCGGAGATTTCGGAAGCTATGGAAGGTGCGCGTAAAGGCATAATGGATGACCACCTTACCAACCGCCCCATGGAAGAAGTGGAGCTGGCCGATGCCATTATCCGTATCTGTGATTATGCTGGTGGTTATGGTCTTGATGTGGCTGGTGCCTTAGAAGAAAAGCTCGCCTACAATGCCCAGCGTGCCGACCATAAACCAGAGAATCGCGTTAAGGATGGGGGCAAAAAGTTTTAATCGTTTGCCGATCTGCAGGTATAAAAAAAGGGCTATATAAGCCCTTTTTTTGATTTACCTAGATGCTTATTTAACCGCATCTAACATATATTCAACTGTCACTTTGATTTCATCATCAGAACAGTCCATACATAAGCCCCGTGCGGGCATAGCACCAATACCATTAATCGCATTGCTCACGAGCATTTCTGTACCTTTAGAGATACGGGGCGACCAAGCAGCTGCATCAGCAAATTTTGGTGCACCAGCGGCACCACTGTTATGGCAACCAGCACAGGCAGCGTTATAAACCTCTTCGCCGCTGCGGGGGCCGCTAGCAACGACTGCGACAGCAGCAACAGGTGCTTTACACTCACCACCATCCACACAGACAGTGCCTACTTTGCCAATACGTGAGGCAATAGAGTGGGCGCTATCATGGTCAGCTTTAGCGGTGATAGTAGTCAAACAAAGGGCGACAAGACCAGCGGTTAGGCCGGCAGTTACAACAGGCTTTAGTAGGTTCAAGTGCGGTGCCTCTCAAAAAAATTAGGTTCGGCTGCAATAGGGCAGCAAAAAAACAGCTGGCATTATAGCGGTATTTATTGCAAACGTGAATGTTTGCTAGAGCTATAAAATCATCAAAAGGCATCAAATCGGTGCAATATCTTTAAAAAAGCGACTAATAAGTAAAATTAAGCTGATTTTTTACGCCCAAATCTTATGTTTCAGAGGCATAAAATTATATACAAATGAGCTTGGCCTTGGCTTGAATCTCCCCCTTATCCCCCGTATCATACGCCTTCCTCAACGCGCCCGTAGCTCAGCTGGATAGAGTAGCAGGTTCCGATCCTGTTGGTCGGGGGTTCGAATCCCTCCGGGCGCGCCATATTTATCTAAAAACCGCACCTTAAACCGCCTGTTATCTGGCTACCTTTTTTGATGAGTTTAATAGAAATAATCAGGATGCTGGCTTTCAAGTAGCGATAATTTTGACATGCTCGCTGAGATATCAGTGCGTAATAAATTTAAAGACCGTTGGATATCACCGGACTGTATGCCATCAACAATAGCCTGATGGGCATCGACTACCCATTGCATTTTGCCACTATTAGGCAGCTCAAGTCGCCTTAGTCTGGCTAGATTTCCTAGTTTTGAAATAAGCATGGCATGTAAATCTGGCTGCCCCACAAATGCAAACATCGTGAAGTGGAATAGCTCATCTAGGGCGTGAAACTCATTGGCACGCTCTGGTGAATTTATTAAAAGTCGCTGTTGTTCGATAACACGGCTGAGTGATGAAATTAGTTCGCTGGTATGGTTTTCGGTGATTCTGCGGATGACTTCCGATTCAAGAGATAATCTAAGAAAGTGGGCTTCTCCAAGCTTTTTGCTGTCAATGCGCGTCACAAAGGTTTTGGATTGAGGTATAACCACAACCAATTCCTCACTCTCTAGGCGTTGTAGTGCTTCACGTAATGGTGTCAGGCTGACGCCGAGCTCATCACTTAAGGTTTTCCGTACTAGAACGGTGTCCGGTTTTAGGTTAAAGAAAACAATGCGCTCTCTTAACTGTTGGTAGGCGTGGTCTGCGGCAGATCCTGTTTTGGCGTGTAGATTAAAGGCTGATATGTTGCTTAGTTTCTGCATGATATATGATTTTGGCTGGCTAAAAGTGATATCCCTAATATATTCGATAAATAATATTTACACGAACGTTTAAGCTCTTGAATTTAAAGAGCATAGCCTCAGACCAGAATCGTCTCCTTAATGTGTCAATATTTGGCTGATAAATTCCTTAGCTCGCTCAGAGCCTGGGTTTAAGAAAAATTCTTCTGGCGGTTGGTCGTCTATAATTTGGCCCTGATCCATAAAGATGATTCGATCAGCAATTTTACGTGCAAAAGCGAGTTCATGAGTAACGCAAATCATGGACATCCCATCTTCCGCTAAAGAGATCATAGTATCTAAAACTTCATTAATGGTTTCTGGATCAAGTGCTGATGTTGGTTCATCAAAAAGCATGATCTTTGGTTCTAAACAAAGGGAGCGGGCAATGGCCACACGCTGTTGCTGCCCACCGGATAAGTGCTTGGGTAGTTTATGGGCTTGATCAGCAATTTTGACTCGATCAAGGTATTTCATTGCACGTTCCGTTGCTTCTGCTGGTGACAGGCCTAGGGTAGTGATGGGCGCTAATGTGCAGTTTTCTATAACCGTTAAATGAGGGAATAGATTAAACTGCTGAAAAACCATGCCAATATTTTCTCTGATTTTTCTTAACGATTGTCCATCCTTAAGGAGCCGAATACCTAGTACTTCAATGGTTCCTGATGTGTGTAGCTCCAGTCCATTTAAACACCTTATTAAGGTTGATTTGCCTGAGCCAGAGGGTCCACATATAACCACCTTCTCTCCCTTTTTAGTGGCAAAATTAATATCATTAAGCGCATGAAAGCTATCAAACCACTTGTTTACTGATTGCATTGAGATAGCATCCATAAGGTACACCATAGATAGGCCCGGCCCAGATAAGGGCCGGGTGATAATTAAGATTTAAAGAGTCGGTAGTGCTGGTAAAGATTGACCAAGCCATTTCTTGGAAATTTCATTCAGGTTACCACCTAGGGTCTTATGCAGAATAAACACATTTACCCAACGCAGTAAATCATCATTACCTTTCTTAACGCCAATAAAACAGGGGCTATCTTTAAGGATCAGCTTACGCTCAAGATCCAGTTCAGGGTCTGCAGAGGTCAGTGATGCGGCAGCAGTGTTACCCGTCACCAGTACTTCAACCTGACCAGAGGTAAATGCAGCTAGTGTAGCAGCGTTATCACCAAAGCGAATGATTTCGGCTGTTTCCGGTGCGATGGCGGTTAGTTCCAGATCTTCTAAACTACCGCTAGTGACACCAATTTTTAGGTCGGCAAGATCGGCTGCGCCAGCAATACTCAAGGTTGATGGTGCAAAGATACCGGAATAGAAAGGCGCATAAGCACTGGAGAAGTTAATGGATTTAGCCCGCTCAGGGTTGGCGCCCATAGTTGAAATCACTAGGTCAACCCGATCCGTTTCCAAGAATGGTATACGTTGCTTTGATACCACTGGAACTAGTTCTAGTTCCACGCCTAAATCCTTGGCAATAAGTTTGGCGACATCGACGTCGTAACCTTCATGTTCGCCACTCATACCAACGGAGCCAAACGGAGGGAATGACTCAGGTACGGCGATTTGGATTTTACCATCACTTAAGATGTCTGAAAGATCAGCAAAAGCAGTAGAAGACAACAATAGTGTTGAGAGTGCTGCTACTTTGAGTGATTTAAAGAGAGTTTTCATGGTTTTTCCTCGTTAGTTTAATTAAATTCGTTTAATAGATCGTGCTTCAAGGCGTCTAGCGTAAAGCGCAAGTGGATAACAAATGCAGAAATACATGACGGCCATCAGCGGAAAAATAATGAAAGGTTCTGAGCCTGGCACGGGTGAGTTGGCCCAGCGTTTGCCAATTAACATCAAATCTTGAAATCCGATAATGTAGGCAAGTGACGTGCCTTTTATTATTTGCACCATAAAGCCGACGGTTGGTGCTAGTCCGTATTTAAATGCTTGCGGCACGATGAGCTTGCGCAGAATTTCCATAAAGCTCAGGTTTAGGGCATAGCCAGCTTCCCATTGGCCTTTGTCGACAGACTCGATGGCACCTCTCCAAACTTCTGACATATAAGCCGAGGTAAACAGCACCAGAGCGATCGTAGCGGCAGCCCATGGGCTAACTTGAATATTGAATAGGCGAGGCATGCCTAGGCCACAAAGAAACAACAGCATTAATAAGGGTACAGATTGGAACCACCAAATATAGGCTTTGCTACAAGCTTGTAATGGCCGCGAATTAGAGACCCTCATCAGGGTTAATAACAAGGCGATGGCGCCACCGCCAAAAAAAGCGATAAGGGACAAATAGATGGTTAATTGCCCAGCATCAAGGAGCTGGAAAATAATGATTCCATTCGGTTTGCCTAGGACTTCAATAAACCAATCTTTCATGCTTAAGCCCTTTTACCAAGGGTCTGGGTAAAGATAAGTTGCATTAGCCCTCTTAGTGATAATGCGATGGCAATATAAATAATGGTTAGGGTCATAAATACTTCAAAAGAACGAAATGAGCGGCTTTCAATAAAAACGCCTGCATGAGTTAGATCCCCGACCCCGATTTCTGAGATCACCCCGGTAGTTAAAAATAGAAAAATAAACTGGCTGCTTAGAGACGGAAACATTTTGATAATTGTTTGCGGCAGAATGATGGATTTAAATTGGGTGAATTTTGTTAGGTTAAGTGCCGCCGCAGCTTCGAGCTGTCCCCTAGCCGTTGATGCGAAGCCACTGCGTAAAATTTCTGCGAAATAGCCGGAAAAGTTGATCGACAGGGCAAGTAGTGCATGAGCCCAGAATGGCCAAACATAACCAAGTAGAAGTGGCAGGCCAAAAGCAATAAAGAACAGCTGAACGATTAGGGGTGTATTGCGAATAAAGTCAACATAACCAGCCGCTAAAATATTAAGTAGGGGCACTTTCCAGTAGCGAATAGATGCCAATACAAAGGCCAGTAGAAATCCAATGATTCCCGCCGCTAGGGTCAACCAGGCCGAGGTTAAGGCGCCCGAAAATAATAGATCTAGGTATTCCTGGGATCGATAGATTTCAAAAAATCGAAGCTCGCTCATCATGATATAGCAACTGATATATTAGTATATATGCTGTTTGCATTATCTGTGCCAAAGTTTATTTATGTTTTAAAAACAGTGAGTTAAGCTAGTTTAGCTCTGAGGGAATGGGTCTAGTTTCAAGGTGTGTGGCACTTTTCAAGTGCAATAAATCCGTTTTTGGATATTTTGGTGCATTTTTAGTTAGAAGACTTTACCCAAGGGTATCTTTCTAGGCTTACTAACAATCCTTTTGCAGAAGTTATTAAGTTTTGGCTTCACTAGCTTCACTTTCGCCTTTTTCTTTAAATCAAACTGAAGGACAAATAAGGCTTTTTACTTATAAAAAGATAATTGGCAATAGTCCTTTTTTTTGATTAAAAAATATATTTAAAATTAATAAATGAAAATATATAAACATTAAATATCAATAAGATAAAATAATAAAATAATATTTATTTATAATTTATTATAGTTATGTATAATAAAAAGATTCTAATATATGCAGGGAGAGCATTATGAGAGTCTTATTTAAAATCACTCTTGCGACGATTTTATCCTTTGTCACACTTGTTGCTGGTGCAAATGTAAATACACTAGTTTCAGAAATCGAAAACCTTTATTCATCATCTCCGCAAGCAGTTACAAAAAGTGATTATATAGACGTTTTGCGTGCCCATTATAAGCCAGATAGTAAAGAGCAAAGTGTTTTTATTGATGGGGTACTAGGCCAAAATGAACTCTCAAATGCGCAGCTTACATTAATAAAATCTATTGATGAAACGACAGACTTTAAACAAATAGTTGCCTTTAATCCTGAGCTATTATTTGTTTTGGATAATTCTATTCGTAATGATTACCCTGCTTTAAAAGAGAATATTTATTTAGACATGCAAAGTGGGTTCTTATCTGTATATAACAATTTGCAATCAACTAGTGAGACACAAGGGAATGGTGGAATATTAGCGATTGTTGGCGTTTCATCAGTATTATTTCAGTCTTCAGAGGATGAAACTACGCCACCGGCAAAAGCATCTGTCTCGATATCATCAGCTAAAGTTGCAGAATCAGCCCAACAAGTACTCACTCTTACGGCTAGTCTATCAAAGGCTGTTGATGTTCCAACTACCTTAAATCTATCAGTGACATCAACTCCAACAAACTCAAGAAGCTCACAAACTGGATCTAATTTTGTCCTGGCTTCAACTTCTATCGTGATTTCTGCTGGAGAAATCAGTAAAACGACCACTTTGACAATAACGGATAACACTGACGCTTTAGGTTCAACTGATCTATCTGTAAAAATCATTAGCGTTTCAGGGGCAACAAATGTAGAGATAGACTCAACACCTGCTGTTGTTGAAGTTGTCGATGATGAAAGTGTGCCAGTTATTTCATTATCCGCTACAACCACCACAGTTAAGGAAGGCGATGCTAGTATCCTATTGAATGCCACTAGCTCGGTTTCGGCTACTGAAGATATCGTTGTTAGCCTTAGCTTTTCTGGAAGTGCAGAAAACACTGTTGACTATACAACGAATGGTACTATTACAATTCCAGCTGGAAGCACCAACGGCAATAGCTCATTTTCCATAATTGATGATAATCTTTTTGATAACGAAGTTGCAGAAACTGTTGTTATTAATATTGATTCAGTCACTGGTGCAGAGGCATTTGAAAATGGTGATCAATCAGTTTCCATAAATATTAATGATAATGATGTTGCCCCTATGGTGACCATGTCTACAAGTGTGGATTCTGTTTCAGAGGACGGCATATCGCCTACCATTACAGCAACATTGTCCCATCCAACATACCAAGATGTAGTTTTGGCCATAGCTACTAGCGGCACTGCTACAACAACTAATGATTTTAGCTTATCGGCAACAAGCATTACGGTACCTAGTGGTAGTACAACAGGCGCAGCGACAGTAAATTTGTTGGATGACAATACCCATGAACAGGATGAAACGATTATTGTCGCTGTCGATTCGGTATTAGGTACAATATCAGGCGATAAGCCACAGCCAGTTTCTGTGGCAGTCAATAATGATGACGCATTACCAATGGTAGTATTGTCAACTAGTACTGAAACGGTGCTAGAGGGTGATTTATCGCCATCAATTATTGCCACCTTATCAAACCCAACCTATCAAGATATTGTTGTCTCCTTGGCTGCTTCTGGAACGGCAATATCTGGCAATGATTATACCCTGCCTGAGACCACGGTCACCGTCTCGGCTGGGGATTTATCTGGCTCAGTAACAGTAAATCTAGTTGATGATACGACTTATGAACTAAGCGAATCACTTATTGTCTCTGTTGACTCGGTATCAGATGGTGCTGAAGCAGGCGTCTCTCAAACTGCTGAATTAACCATTGAAAATGATGATCCTGCTCCTACCGTTGTTTTAACGCTGTCCTCATATTCTCAACTGGAGAATAACGAGGATGCAATTAATATGTTAGCAACCTTATCAAACCCTTCCTATGAAGATGTTTATGTAACACTAATTGACTCAGGAAGTGCTATTGCAGGTTATGATTGGCTACCTTCTGATACGTTTACTGGCGAAATCATCATTGGTGCCGGAGGGTTAACAGGGTATGAAAGCGGTTATATTATTGACGATGGGATATTTGAAGGTGATGAAACAGTTGTTTTTGATATAGCAGATGTTTATGGTGGTGCCGCAACAGAACAAAGCGAACAACAGCAAACGTTTACTATTTTAGAAAATGAATCAGCACCAGTAGTCACACTCTCAGCATCAGCAAATTCAATTGAAGAGGCATCTGCAGGCACCATTAGTATTACAGCAACATTATCAAAAATATCTGCAATAGATACTGTTATATTATTCGAAACCTCAGGAACAGCTACTGAGGGAACGGATTATAGTTCAATGTCAGATATAACAATTGAAGCAGGCACTCAAACAAACACATCATCTATTACATTTGTTAATGACACAGTCTATGAAGGTGATGAGACAGTTGTTGTAGAAATTAGTAATGCTGATGGAGCTATTGAAGAAAGCAATCAGCTTGTGTCCTTGACCATTTTAGAGGATGAGTCGGCACCAACAATGACCTTAACAGCATCCTCAGCAAATATTTCTGAAAAAAATGGATCTGCCACCATAACCGCTACTTTAAGTTCAGCGGTTGGATCTAATCTTGTGGTTGGTTTTTCTACCAGTGGTTCAGCAAGCCATGGCACAGATTACAATCTTAATGCTATAGAAATCACACAAGGTGACCTAACTGGGGCAAGTTTGCTTACAGCCATAGCAGATACTGATTACGAGGCAGGCAGTGAAAGGGCTGTTGTGGCTATTGATTCTGTTTCAGGTGTTCCTGGGGTAATTATCGATACTACATCAGTCGCCATCAATATTACCAATGAGGCATTAGATTCGGGAACAACAAAAGCAATAGTTCCAGGCAGACAAGCGGCAATTGAAGCAAGTGTTGAATACCAGGATATTGATTTCTTGTCCGAATATAGAGAGGGTGATTTTAGCCCCTATGAAAATATTAATTTGGCTCAAGCATTGGCTTACGATGTAGATATTAGCACAGCGATGATATCCATAATGGATGGCGGCTATATGGTAGATGGTGCGGGCCATGCTTCCACGCATCAAGACTTAGACTCACTAGAAATTAAATTAGTTGAAGGTGCTAATTATGGCGCTGCAGATTTTGACTATAATCATGGCACTCAAGTAGCCGTCATTGCTGCTGGTGATTTAGATGGTGATTATGGGTTAATGGGTGTAGCACCTGGAGCCCAGTTACATTTGGCAGATATATACGCAAGTGGATTCCACCCAGAAGTCTGGGCACTACTTGTTGAAGATGCGGAATTGCAAGGTGTTGATGTTCAGAATAACTCATGGGGTTTTGACGATAGCCAATATGGGGAATTTGAAGACTGGGCTGCAAATTCCGCCACCATATCCAGTTATGTTAATAAAAAAGATGAGGAAGGTTGGACAGGAGCCGAGACACTTTATGCATTCCAACATCTGGATACCGATGGTAATGGTTACAATGATATTCTTCTTGGAACAGAAGCTTCTACAGACGCTTGGCAGGCATATATAGATGCACTTGATAATCTTCAGAACCAAGCTCCCATTGTTTTTGCAATAACAAATAATGTTGAATTTACAGATGCGGATGTGTCTGCAGCCTTACCTGAGCTTTTCCCAGAGCTAGAGGAGGCTTGGATTTCAGTTGTTAATGTTGATATTCAGGGTCAAGATGAGCTTGTGTATGAGTTATACTCTGGACCTTGTGGTTCAGCGGCTGAATATTGCATGGCCGCTGATGGCACAGACATTTCATTACCAGCCTATAGTGATGCCATTAATGAATATACTCAGGCAATGGGTACTTCATTTTCTGCACCACAAGTATCTGGTGCGATAGCACTACTGAGTGTCCATTTCCCTAACCATACTCCAGAGCAGTTAGTGGATAGGCTACTTGCCTCAGCAAATAACGATATCGGTTTTGATCATACTGGCTATGTTACTTTTAGCAATGGTGTTATGCATGGCTACTCCCATGAGGCGGGCCATGGCATTTTAGATGTTTACGCAGCTTTACTGCCGATAACTAGTAGTAGCTATTCGGCGCGTATATATGCTGGAGAGGGATCACTATCTAACCAAGGTTATGCTATAGAAAGTACAAGTTTGGTAGCATCAAGATCATTTGGTAACACCATTAGCAACAGTCTACAGGGTGTTAATTCCTATTATTATGATGCTTTAGGCGGTGGATTTGATTTTGAGCTGTCGGAGCTTACTCGTTTTAACGATGAGCCTACTCGTTTAGTAAAAAGTTTGCATGAAAATATCTCGGCCTTAAATTCTGTAGCTAATTTAAGCCAACAAGCTACGAATAAATGGCATGCGCACGGTGAAGTTAACAGTCACTTTGATCCAACGGCAATTAAATCAAACAAAGCCTTGTCGCGCTTCCTAGAGTCGGGCAATTGGAATGGACTCAGCAGCGCAGCATACGCCATTCCCCAGCTATCAACTGCTAGTGGTGGTGAAGGAATTCACTATATGGGTGAGTTAAATGAATGGGCTTACACACTTTCTTACTCACAGAATGCTAGGGATGAGGTAGATCGTCATGAATCCTATTCACTGCTCCTAGAATCGCAACTGGGCAACAAGATCAATGCTTCTTATTTATTAAGCTCTCTACACTCATCAGAAAATGGTTTGGGGCTTATGGGCAATGGTGCCTTTGACTTTGATGGCGGAGGATCTAAGCAAAATATAATTGGCCTAAAATACGAGTACCTAAATAAGGATAAGATATCTCTAAATGTTGGTTGGACTAGTACGCTTAGGTCTGATGAGTCTTTCGCATCAGGAATTATTTCCAGTCTAAATGATGTTAAATCCGATGCCTTTGAACTAGGTATGACTAAATATGGCATTTTTGCCAATGATAAATTTAGCCTTTCCATTAGCCAGCCAGACCGTGTGTATAACGGAGACGTAGAGTATAGGGTTGCTAATTTAGCTGATAACAATGGGGTTATTGATTATAACTATACCTCGGCACAGCTAAACCCTGATGGCCGGCAATTAGATTATATCCTAGGTTATTCTTTAGACCTTGGTCAGGCAAAAACCATGTCATTAAAGTATACCGAGTCCGTTGATATGGGACATATACATTCAGATGATAAAGTAAGAGCCTATTTTATTGGTTATTTGGCTGAAGATGCCGAAGCCAATGACCGCTTATCTTTTGGCTTAAACCATATAGAAAATACCGAGTCAGGATTTGAGATAAGCTATAAGAAACGGTTCTAAGCCTTTCTTAAGGTGAATACTTTAATAAATATTTCAGGCACAGGCTGAGAAAGCCATATGTGCCTGAAATAAGCCCCCATTTTTGTGTGCTAGTTTTATCTATATCTTGCAGGCTCAATTAGTCTGTGCCGACCTGTCGTTTTTGAATAACTGCTCTCAAACATATATTTCCGAGCAAGGCGTTAATTGTGCACCAAATTATCACAATGGAGGTTGACCCTAGGGAGCTGTTGTTAATGGCTTGGTTGAAGGTTAGAGGGGCAGCTTACTTTTGCTCTAGTTGCAAATTTACATTGTTGATATCAGCTGCTTTCACTCTGCGGGCACGACCGCTTTGGATATGTTCATTGGCCCTTGCAACGGGGCTTAGGTAAAAGCCGCCTTTTTGCATATGCGGTGTGTCCTGTAAGGCCTGAATAGCACGAATTTTAGGAATATTAGGCCGGTGAATCATATAACTGCCCTTTTGCTCTAAACTTGCTTACTTGAGGAACTTTGTATTGAGTTTAGTCAAAGATTTTGTAATTGCTGGGCAGGGGTTGTGGGCAAATAGGTATAGGGTTTTATCTCTTATGGCAAATCTCCATTGCTTCTTAATGGTTTCTCCCATTTTGCTTTAACTTTTTACTATTTAATGAACACTATAACCCTAGAGGAGGTGTTCATATGTCGTCACATTTTTCCAAACATGCCAAAGTACGTTCGCAGCAACGGGCCATTCCACATTTAGAAGCTGAACTAATGTTGATGTATGGTGAATGTTTACATTTAGGGCAAGGTAAGCGCTACTGGAGTATCAATAAACGTGGGCTTAAGCGATTAAAACGTGATGTTAGGCGTTTAGTGCAGAACCTTGATGAGTTACAAGATCGCTATGTGATTGATGGTGATCATGGTGTGGTGGTTACCGTTGGACATAAATTGCGCAGGCAAAAACAAGCTAGTTAGAAACTAAAATGGCGGTATCAAGTTATTGATACCGCCATTACTCAAACCATCTTGATCATTTATAACCAAACTAGTGATATTTGTGCCATGATTCTGGCACATTGGGTATTTACCCTTAGTCAGTCAAACAGTCTTTAATGGAATAAGACATATTACGAATGAGGGTGAAATATAGTTCAGGGCCATCGTCTATTGAGGTGCCCAGCGGATCCAATACACCCGTTCCAGCATTAGTATTCTCAGTGACTGTTGATACCAATTTTGGCTCGAACTGAGGTTCTGAGAAGACACAAGTACCATCCAAGCTGATAACTTTTTCTTGTAGTTCGCTAATACGTTGGGCGCCTGGCATAACCTCAGGTGATACCGTAATTGAGCCAACGGCTGACACACCAAAGCGATTTTCAAAATATTGGTAAGCATCGTGGAATACGATAAAGCCCTTATCCTTGACTGGCCCTAGGTCGGCAGTAATCTCAGCTACCAAATTATCTAGGTCACCCATCATCTTTTCGGCATTGGCCTCATAGGCTGCAGCATTAGCTGGGTCTGCAGCAGATAATGCTTCCTCAATTTCATGCACCATGGCTTTGGCATTGATTGGGTCTAGCCATACATGGGGATCGAACTCACCATGGTCATGTTCATCATGGTCGTCATGTCCGTGTTCATCATGCTCATCGTGGCCATGTTCTTCGT
>JBMZUZ010000014.1:0-77099 GCA_049625185.1 Pseudomonadales bacterium
TGGTGTTCATGCAGTACAACCGTTCTGCTGACGGCACCATGGAGCCGCTGGCACGTCCGAGCATCGATACCGGCATGGGCCTGGAGCGTATTGCGGCCGTGATGCAGGGTGTACACAGCAACTACGAGATCGACCTGTTCCAGAACCTGCTCAAGGCCACCGCCGCCGTACTGGGTCTGGACAGCATCGACAGCAAGTCACTGCGCGTCATTGCCGACCACATCCGTTCCTGCTCCTTCCTGATTACAGATGGTGTTATGCCGTCCAACGAAGGCCGGGGTTATGTCCTGCGTCGTATCATGCGCCGTGCCATCCGTCACGGTAACAAGCTGGGTGCCAAAGAGCCGTTTTTCCACAAGCTGGTGGCTCCGCTGGTCAAGGAGATGGGTGAAGCCTACCCTGAGCTGGCCAAAATGCAGGAACAGGTTGAGCGTATCCTGCTGAAGGAAGAGCAGCAGTTTGCCAAGACGCTGGATCACGGCATGCAGCTGCTGGGTCAGGCTATTGCCGAACTGGATGGCAAGGTTATTGCGGGTGAAACCGTCTTCCGTCTGTATGACACCTATGGCTTCCCGGTTGACCTGACTGCTGATGTGGCGCGTGAACATGAGCTGACGCTGGATATGGACGGCTTCGAGCAGGCCATGCAGGCGCAGCGTGAGCGTGCCCGTGCCTCCGGTCAGTTCTCCGTTGACTACAATGAGCAGATCAAGCTGGATGGCAGCACCGAATTTACCGGTTATGACAGCCTGGAAGATCGCTCTGAAGTGGTTGCGCTGTTCCGTGACGGTGAAGAAGTGAAGCAGCTGTCTGCCGGTGAGAGCGGCGTGGTCGTACTCAAGAACACGGCTTTTTACGCTGAATCCGGTGGCCAGGCGGGCGACCAGGGTACGCTGCGCTGGGATCGTGGCCAGTTTGACGTGAGTGACTGCACCAAGGAAAGCGGTCATCACCTGCATCACGGCAGCCTGAGTGAAGGTGTACTTCAGGTTGGCGATCAGGTCGTGACCGAAGTGGATATGGCCAAGCGTCAGGCGACTGCACTGAACCACTCTGCGACTCACCTGTTGCACGCTGCACTGCGTACCGTTCTGGGTGACCACGTACAGCAGAAAGGCTCCCTGGTGGATGCCGAGCGTCTGCGTTTTGACTTTGCCCATTTCGAGGCTATGAGTGCCGATGAAATCGCTCAGGTAGAGCGTATGGTCAATGACCAGATTCGTGCCAACTCGGCGGTAGAAACCGAGTTGATGGCGCTGGACGCGGCCAAGGAAAAAGGTGCCATGGCCCTGTTCGGTGAAAAGTACGATGCTGAAGTGCGCGTCCTGAGCATGGGCGGCGATTTCTCGGTTGAACTCTGTGGCGGTACTCACGCCAAGCGTACCGGTGATATCGGCCTGCTCAAGATTGTGGCCGAGAGCGGTATTGCTTCCGGTGTACGCCGTATCGAAGCGGTCACCGGCATGCAGGCGCTGCAGTGGATCAACAGTGGCGAACAGGTACTGGGTGAAATCGCGGCACTGGTAAAAGGCAATCGCGAAACCACTCTGGACAAGGTCCGTGGCCTGAATGAGCGCAGCCGTCAGCTGGAGAAAGAAATTGAACGGCTGACCGCCAAGCTGGCCAGTGCTCAGAGTGGTGACCTGTTAGGTCAGGTTCAGGAAGTGAATGGTATCAAGGTACTGGCGACCAAGCTGGAAGGTGTCGAAACCAAGGCCCTGCGAGACATGCTTGACCAGTTGAAGAGCAAGCTGGGCAGCGGTGTCGTGGTGTTGATGACGGCTCAGGGTGAAAAAGTGAGCGTGATTGCCGGTGTAACCAAGGATCTGACCGGACAGGTCAAGGCCGGTGATCTGGTGCGTGAGCTGGCAGCACGCTTGGGTGGCAAGGGAGGCGGGCGTCCCGATATGGCGCAGGGTGGTGGTACTGATATCAGTGCCATGCCGGCTGCGTTGGAAGCGGTGCCTGAACTGGTAGCGGCAAGTCTGTAAGCGCAGGCACTGCCGTCATCCACAGGGTGGCGGCAGCCGAATGGAAGCTGTGAAATGGCGTTATTTGTGCAGAAATATGGCGGTACCTCGGTGGGCTCGGTTGAGCGCATTCAGGCTGTCGCCGAGAAAGTGAAAGGCTTTCGTCAGCAGGGGCATGATGTAGTCGTGGTGGTCTCCGCGATGAGCGGGGAGACCAATCGACTGATTGCCTTGGCCAGTGAAATGCAGTCACGGCCGGACCCGCGTGAAATGGATACACTGGTGTCCACCGGTGAGCAGGTCACGATTGCGCTGTTGAGCATGGCGCTCAAGGCGCGTGGCGTGGATGCCTGCTCCTACACCGGTTCTCAGGTGCGCATACTGACTGATGGTTTTCACACCAAGGCTCGTATCCAGGACATTGAAACCGAGCGCATGCGTGAGGACCTGGATCAGGGGCGTGTAGTGGTTGTGGCTGGCTTCCAGGGGGTTGACCCTGACGGCAACATTACCACCCTGGGGCGTGGTGGCTCCGATACCACGGGTGTCGCACTGGCTGCCGCGTTGAAAGCGGATGAATGTCAGATCTACACGGATGTGGACGGTGTTTACACCACCGATCCACGTGTCGTTGAGGGGGCGCGGCGACTGGAACAGATCACCTTCGAAGAAATGCTGGAAATGGCCAGCCTGGGTTCGAAAGTGTTGCAGATCCGGGCCGTCGAGTTTGCGGGCAAGTACAAGGTTCCGCTCAGGGTTCTGTCCAGTTTCGAGGATGGTCCCGGCACACTGATTACGATAGAGGAAGATGACGCCGTGGAAAAGCCGGTTATCTCGGGTATAGCGTTCAACCGTGACGAAGCCAAACTGACCGTGGTCGGGGTGCCGGATATCCCCGGTGTGGCTTCCCGTATTCTGGGACCGATCAGTCGCGCCAATATTGAAGTCGACATGATCGTGCAGAATATTGCGGCGGATAAAACCACCGACTTTACTTTCACCGTACATAGAAACGACTATGATAAAGCTCAACAGGTACTGCAGCAGGTGCAGCAGGAACTGGGGGCCCGTGATGTTGTCGGAAACAACAAGATCGCCAAGGTGTCCATAGTGGGCGTAGGCATGCGCTCGCATGCAGGTGTTGCCAGCAAGATGTTTGATGCCCTGGCGGCTGAAAACATCAATATCCAGATGATCTCGACTTCCGAGATCAAGGTGTCGGTTGTGATTGCTGAGAAGTATCTGGAGTTGGCAGTACGTGCGCTGCATTCAGCGTTTGATCTGGATGAATCTGATACAGTCCGGGAATAACGACAGTATCAGATGACGGGGCTATACAACTGTTCTATCATAGTGGTTAGCCCCCGCTATCGGCTTGAATCGATGGCGCCTGCATTACCTGGATGGTCGAAGGACGTATGGGAGATAGGTGCTATCGGTTTCAGTACAAAGAACTCAGCGCCCCAGGATTTATAAGGAGAGCCACAAATGCTGATTCTAACCCGCCGTGTCGGCGAAACCCTGATGGTTGGTGACGACGTAACCGTTACTGTACTCGGTGTCAAAGGAAACCAGGTCCGCATCGGTGTGAATGCGCCCAAGGATGTCTCTGTTCATCGCGAAGAAATCTATCAGCGTATTCAGCGCGAAAAGATGCAAGACGAAGATCAGGAATAAATTTATTAAATTAACCCTTTTCTTTTTGAAATCAGTCTTGTAGTATACGCCCCGTTGTTGAGACAAGGTGAGTTGGCCGAGTGGCTGAAGGCGCGCCCCTGCTAAGGGCGTATACCGCAAGGTATCGAGGGTTCGAATCCCTCACTCACCGCCATTTTGATGTGCGCCCGTAGCTCAGCTGGATAGAGTACCTGGCTACGAACCAGGCGGTCAGAGGTTCGAATCCTCTCGGGCGCGCCACATTTTAGATAAACCCTTTGCTTTGCAAGGGGTTTATCGTTTATAAAGCTTTAGCTCTGTTAACACATCTGGTTTTCCAAAAGTAAGAAGTGGATTTTTGCAGGAGCTAGTTTTACAAATCTTGTTTGCTACATCCAATAATTTCTCCAGTTCGGGTGCGGTTTCGTGTGTTGTTTTGTGTCCATAACGTTGACTTCATCACACTTTACATTTTCTTTTGTAATAAATCCTAAACGAAATATTCAACCAAAGTTGTGCTTAACATCGTAAACCCTAACCTAGGTTGGCTAGCATCTGACATGTTGCAAGCGCTGATGTTGATAATTACTTACTAGATTGCCACTGTATTGAAGTTGTGCTAGAAATCAGCTTTACATACAAATTCATAATGCCAACATAAAACCGAAGATCGGAAGATCGTATTAACTAAAAATTTATAAAAAACCTTTTGCAAGTGAATTTAAAAATTGATATCGTGTTTTGCATTCGTATTCAAAGAATTTTTGTCGTACTTTGCAAGCGTATGCATAGTTTTTAGAAAATTCAAACAACATAGAAGACATGTTCATGGCAGAAATTCAGTTAAAAAATATCACCAAAATTTGGGGTGACTTTGTAGCTGTACAAAATTTTGATACCACCATTAGAGATCAAGAATTCTTGGTGCTATTAGGGCCTTCAGGTTGTGGTAAGACAACAACGATGCGCATGATTGCAGGTCTTGAAGATCCTACTTCTGGGGATATTCTTATTAATGGCAATCGTGTTAATGATCTAGAGCCTAAAGATCGTGATGTGGCCATGGTGTTTCAGTCATACGCCTTGTATCCAAATATGACGGTGTATGACAATATTCGTTTTCCATTAAAAATTCGTAAAGTGCCAACGGAGCAGCATCATGAGCAGGTTATGAAAGCTGCAGTCATGGTCGAACTGGAAGAATTTTTGCATCGTAAACCAGCAGAATTGTCTGGTGGTCAGCGCCAGCGTGTGGCTTTGGCACGCGCAATTGTGCGACGTCCTCAGGTCTTCTTGATGGATGAGCCTCTGTCAAATTTGGACGCTAAGTTACGCGTTTCTACTCGTGCTCAAATTAAGAATCTATCCCATGAGCTCAAGGTCACCACTATCTATGTGACTCATGATCAAGTTGAGGCTATGACCTTAGCAGATCGTGTAATTGTTATGAAAAACGGTGAAGTTCAGCAGATGGGTACGCCAAAAGACATCTATAACACTCCTGCTAACACCTTTGTGGCTAGTTTTATAGGCTCACCGGCCATGAACTTGATTGAGGGTGTGGTTGAAGGTGGCGTGTTTAAGGCTGACGGTGTTGCTATTGCCGATATTGCTGCTAACGATGGTGATTACACCATTGGTTTTCGCGCCGAAGACGCCAGTGTGGTGGACGCCGGTGGAGAAATCAGTGGCCAAATTTATTCCCTTGAACTATTGGGGGATGCAACCACTGTGTCACTTCGCATTGGAGGTAATTTGGTTACGGTTAAAGCTGACAAAGAATACAACGCCAAAATTGGTGATTTGGTTAATTTCTCTGCGCCCATGCGTATATGTCATCTTTTTGATAAGGCCTCTGGGCAACGAGTCAAACTATAAAGTTTTTTAAAGCCGCCTATCGTTGTGATAGGGGGCAGTTAGTTCCTATAAATAACGGAGAAACTCAATGCAAGCAAAAACAATTAAAAATCTCGCATTAGCTGGTGCTTTGACACTTGCCAGTTCAGGTGCTTTTGCAGCCTGTTCGTTTAATAATGATGTACAGTTAAAGTCACTTAGTTCCGGTTTTGATGCCTGGAAGGCAGTTACTGGTGCTATGGCTGAGTGTGGTAATTTTACTCCAACTTTAGACAATGACTTTAAAGAAAAGCAGCCTGATGCTTTTGCAGCCAAGCCGGCTTTATATCAGATTGGTGGTGTAAGTAACGCTACTTTGGTGCCACTATTGAATGCTGGTACTGTTCGCGCCTTGGATGATTTAGTAGCCAAGTACGGTTCTCACCTGCAACCAAGTCAGCTAATCAAAATTGATGGCAAGATCATGGCTGTGGCGATGATGGTGAATAATCAGCACTTGATGTATCGCCATGATATTCTCGCTGATTTGGGCATTGCTGAACCTAAGACCTATCAAGATGTATTAGCAGCAGCTGCAAAGATTAAGGCTGCAGGTGTCGTTGATTATCCATTGGGCGGTACATACATGACAGGTTGGAACTTAGGTGAAGAGTTCATCAATATGCACTTAGGCTTTGGCGGTAGTTTGATTGGTTCTGGTAACCAGCCTGCTATTGACAATGCTCAAGGCATTGCAACCTTAGAAATGATGAAATCCTTGACTGCTTACATGGATCCAGAATTCCTAGTTTCTGATTCTACTTATGTCCAGAAGCAATTTCAGTCTGGAAAGATTGCGATGGCTAATCTTTGGGCGTCTCGTGCGGCTGCTATGAACAACGCAGAAGAAAGCCAGGTTGTTGGTATGGTTAAAATGGCCTCTGCCCCAGTGATCTCTGAAACGGGTATTCCTGCATCCACTTTATGGTGGGACGGTATCGTTATCGCCTCCAACATTTCTGATGCTGAAGCGGAAGCAGCTTTTAAGGTAGTGATGGAAGGCTTGGATACAGAAATGGTTAAAGCTAACAATGATAAGGCTGTTTGGTTAATATCTGGCTACCAGCCAGGTGCTGCTGCTGAAGGCGCTATTGCTACTGCAATGAATGGAGCAAAGCCATATGCTGCTGGTGGACCAGAAGGTATTATGCACGGCGTTCTTGGTAGTGGTCTCGCCGATTACCTGACGGGTAAGAAAGATGCCGCCACTACACTTGCAGACATTGAAGCTGCATACACTAGCAAAGCTAAAGAAGCTGGTTACCTATAAGTTCCTGGTTTAGGAATTTAAGCCTAGGGCTGTCCAACTGGTCTTTTATCGGGGTGGGCAGCCCAACAAATTTTAAAGAATTTTTTGGTGAGTATTAAACGATGAAGTTTAAGACTTTTGCGTGGTTTGTTGGTCCATCATTGTTGATGATGCTGCTGTTTATTTTAGCGCCTTTAATAAGCGTATTTTGGCAGAGCTTTAATCTGACTCAGCCGGTCATGCAAACTCAAATGGTAGAAACGTGTACGCCTGGTTTCATAACGCAGATTTGTGTCACTGAGGAAAAGACGATTCCTGTTTTAGATGATCTAGGCAATATGGTTACTACCACAACCTTTGTTGGTTTTGATGTTTATCGTGAACTATTGCAACCCGAAAAAGCTTGGCAGAAAATAACTGCTGGGGACTGGAAGGGTTTGCTGCTTATCGATTTTTGGGGGGCCTTACGTTTTACCCTAACATTTACTTTCATTACTTTACCGTTGGTGATTGGTCTAGGATTAGGGCTAGCTGTTGCCGTTAATTCTCTAGTTAAATCACTGCGGGGCTCAGTTATTTTTATTACCCTGCTGCCTTTTATCATCACCCCTGTCATTGGTGCCTTGTCAATTAAATGGTTGTTTATTGGTGATGGCATTCTAACAGCTGCCCTTGAATGGTGGTTAGACAAAGATATTGCGATGTTTGCTGAAGCCTGGACTATTGAGTTTTTAATGTTGTTCTATCGTGTCTGGCACGCAGCACCTTTTGCCTTTGTAGTGTTCTATGCAGGGCTCCAAACAATAAATAGTGATTCTTTAGAAAGTGCGGTAATAGATGGTGCCAGCCGTTTGCAACAACTTTGGTACATTGTTATACCACACCTAATGCCACTTATTGTGTTCGTAAGTCTTATTCACCTCATGGATGCTTATCGTGTGTTTGAAGAAATTGTTGGTTTCTCCAGTCAGAGCCACGTTATTTCTCTGCAGTGGCTTACCTATGAGTTTCTGGTTCCAGACCAAGCTGGAAACCGATCTGTAAGCCGTGCTTCTGCAAGCGCTATGCTAACTATGATTGGCATTATAGTCCTGTTAATTTACCCACTGCGTAAAACCTGGAAGCAGTATTATGGAGGCAATTCATGAGTCTGCCCGCCTACAAGCAATTACCCTTATCGATGAAATTGTTCGCTTATGGTTTCGTTGCAATTTGGTGTTTAATCGCTGCTTTTCCGATCTTATGGGTTGCAGTTATTAGTTTTAAACTACCTATTGATTCTTTTGATCATAACCCCTTAGTGGTCTTACTAGGGCCTAATACGGTGGCTGCTGGGAAAGGCATAAGTGTTTTTGATTTGGTGATGTTTGTTGGTCTAGTCTGGGCCTTATTTCGCGTATTAAAAAGCAAATTTATGATTTGGGGTCGACACTCTGGCTTTGCCGCTTTCCCACTGTTGGGGTGGGCGTCAGTGTCGCTTGGTTTTATGTTGTTAATTGTTGTTACCTTGTTTATTGTGCTGCCAGGTATCTCGGCATTTGTGAATCCAAATATAGGTTTCCTTGGACAAGGTATTATCGGCTTTACCTTGGAGCACTATGAAGCCATTTGGGTGGAGCGAGAGTTTTATCGTAACTTCATAAACTCTATGGTGGTGACTTTTGGCGTAGTCACCATTTCTCTTACTATTGGTACTTTGGCCGGTTATGGTTTAGCGCGTTCAGGCACAAAGTTGGCATTCTGGCTGTTGGTTGTGGCCTTGGTGTTTCGCGCTCTACCTCATTCTGTATTAGTTGCAGGTTATATGCCGGTATTCATTAACTCGGCAGAAATATTGGCGCCAATATTCGGCGATGCTGCGCCAACTTTTTATGGGCAACCTCTGGCAGTCATTGCTGTCCTAGTCGCCATAAACCAGCCTTTTACGATTTGGATGTTGCGCTCATTTTTCCAGAATATTCCGGTTGAACTTGATGAATCTGCCCGTGTTGATGGTTGTAATCATATTCAAGCATTTCGTCATGTCATTATGCCGGTGATGTGGCCAGGGGTGATAACCACAGGGTTATTTAGTTTTTTATTAGCCTACAATGATTTCTTGGTGACTTCTTTATTACTAGACATGCAGAACCAAACAATGGTTCCGGCTATTGCTAACTTCTTTAACATGGAAACGACGTCTACGGATCAAGTTCAGGCTGTTGCCGCTGCTGTTTCAATAATTGCTCCATTATTTGTTTTGGTTATGGTATTCCAGCGTCAGATTGTCAGCGGTTTAACGGCTGGGGCTGTGAAAGGCTAAGGGTAGTTGATTAGGCATCTATGTGAATCACATACTCATTAATTATTAAGGTACAAATATGAAAGGCACAAGACCTGAGCAAGCGGCATTGAGTCGTGATACCGATATGGGTAAAACAGCTGAAACACAACGTGTAATTGAGGCCATGGTTGATGGGTTAAATGATCATCGTATTGCTGATATCGGCGAGTTTTTTAGTAGCGGGTTTCGTTGGATGGGCAATCAGGGCTGTGGAACTAAAATCGGCCTTAAAGAGTTCCAAGATAACTGGCAAAAACCATTTCAGGCTGCTTTTTCCGATAAGGTTTGTATCGACGAGGCACGCTTATACATGGGGGAGTGGGCAGCCGCTTTTGGTCGTCAAGAAGCAGTTCACTCTGGCACTTTTATGGGAGTCGAGTCAACGGGGCAAAGAGTTGAAATTCGTTACATGGATTTTTGGAAAGTAGTCGATGGGAAAATTGTAGATAACTGGGTCATGGTTGATTTTCCCTTCGTGTTGGCACAGCTTGGTGTAGATGTTTTTAATGGTGAAGGCTGGGAAGCTTTTGATAAGGGCGATAAACAGCCCTTACATCCTGGTCATTAACGAGAATATATAAGTGAGGCAATGATTATGGCAATTGAATGGTTAAAAAGCGCCAAAGCTGATGCAGAAAAAGCCGCAGATGATGCGAAGACGCGGCTAGTAGTGGAACAGACATTAGCAAAGATTGAAACACATGGGGATAAAGCAGTACGTGAGTTGGCAGAGAAGTTTGATAACTATACGCAAGCATCATTTCGCTTAAGTGATGAAGAAATCCAAGCCATTATTGCCAAGGTCTCTGATCGCGATATGGAAGACATCAAGTTTGCTCAAGAACAGGTTCGGAACTTCGCTCAAGCACAAAAGGATTCCATGCTTGATATAGAAATTGAAACTATGCCTGGAGTTATTCTTGGTCATAAAAATATTCCCGTGCAGTCAGTGGGTTGTTATGTACCAGGGGGAAAATTTCCCATGGTGGCCTCTGCCCATATGTCTGTTGCTACAGCAAATGTTGCTGGAGTGCCTCGTATCATTGCTTGTACCCCACCATTTAACGGTGAACCAAATCCAGCAGTGATTGCAGCTATGCATTTAGGTGGTGCTCATGAGATTTATGTGTTGGGTGGTATTCAAGCAGTGGGAGCTATGGCAATAGGTACAGAAACTATTGAACCAGTGCATCTGTTAGTGGGTCCAGGTAATGCATTTGTGGCAGAAGCCAAGCGTCAGCTTTATGGTCGCGTTGGTATCGACTTGTTTGCTGGGCCAACGGAAACTATGGTTATCGCTGATAACACAGTTGATGGTGAACTGTGTGCTACTGATTTGCTTGGGCAAGCCGAGCATGGCTATAACTCCCCAGCTTGTTTGGTGACCAATTCACGGAAACTAGCGGAAGATACAATGGCTGAAATTGAACGTATTTTACAAATTTTACCAACCGCTGATACGGCGGCAGTAAGCTGGCGTGACTATGGTGAAATAATCCTCTGTGATACTTACGAAGAAATGTTGGCTGTATCAGAAGACAAAGCCTACGAACACGTTCAGGTGATGACGGATCGTGATGATTGGTTCCTCGATAATATGACCTGCTACGGTGGTTTGTTCTTGGGTGAACGTACTAATGTCTCCAATGGTGATAAAGTCATCGGTACAAATCATACATTGCCAACTAAAAAAGCGGGTCGTTATACGGGTGGTTTGTGGGTTGGTAAGTATCTGAAAACCCATAGCTATCAAAAAATCACTACCGACGAGGCAGCCGTGAAGATAGGCGAATTTGGCTCTCGATTGTGTATGTTGGAGGGTTTTGTTGGCCATGCTGAACAGTGCAATATTCGTGTGCGTCGTTTTGGCAATAAAGACGTGCCCTACGGCACAGGAGCCGAATAAGACTTAACTAGGGACGATAGTTGAGAAATAGTATGAATAACAAGCTGCGTTTGCAGCCTCTTTTTGACGCCATGTCTGACTTTTCTGTTGCTGAAGTAAATAGGCAAATGCAAACATTTTTTGCTGCCGATGCTGTCATAAACATGTGTCAGCCATGGGGACAGTTGCAGGGACCACAGGCACTTTATGAGGAAGTTTATACCGGCTTGTTAAAGGCAATGCCGGATCTTGAACGGCGCGAATTCATTGTAATGCAAGGTATCTGCGATCATGGTGCTGAGTGGGTAGGATGTGCTGGTAATTACGTGGGTACCTTTGTGGCACCTTGGCTAGATATTCCGCCTTCGGGGCATCTAACTTATATGCGTTACCATGAGTTCTATCGCATTGAAACGGGTAAGATAGTTGAAGTGCAGTCCATATGGGATATACCGGAAGTCATGATGCAGTCTGGCGCTTGGCCAATGGTGCCTGCGCTAGGGCGTAATATGTGCATACCTGCACCAGCAACTCAAGATGGATTAAACATTGAAACTAACGAACAGTTAGCGCAACAGAGCAAACAAATCGTACTGGATATGCTGGCGGCCCTAGTTAAGCACCCAAGCCAGGGCGGCCCAGAAGTGATGGAACTAGAAAAGTTCTGGCACAAACGTATGAATTGGTATGGGCCTGCCTGTGTAGGAACTTGTCGTGGTATTGGAGGCTTTCGGAATTGGCACCAGATCCCGTTTTTGGCGGCTATGCCGGATCGAGGTCAGGCAGATGATAAATTGGTTTTTAATTTCTTTGGCGATGGTAATTATGCAGCTGTTACGGGCTGGCCAAATATGAAACAGACTATCAAACATGATGGTTGGTTGGGTATTACTCCGGCGGATCAGCCGATAACGATGGCTAGTTTAGATTTCTGGCGCATGGAAAATGACAAGATCCGTGAAAATTGGGTCATGTTTGATGTATTGGATATATACCAACAAGTAGGTGTAGATGTATTGGCGAGGATGCGAGAATTTAACAAAGCGCGAGTGCAAGGCCAATTACCATATCCTATTGGCAGTGTTTAGGCTGTCACTTTGGTCGTAGAAGTATTTTTGTGATGAATGATTTTAGTGAAATTAAACAGTTAATCCGGCAGATGACAGCTACCATGTACAGCTTTAATGAAGTTGATGTACGAAGAGCTATGCGTGGATTGCTTAGCGATCAATGCATCATCCATATGCCTCACCCATTAGGCGACATGCAGGGAGCTGATGACCTCTATGACAAATGTTATGGGCCTTTGTTGGCAGCCATGCCAGATTTGGAACGTCGCGATTGGATTCTGATGGCTGGTGAAAGTGAGCATGGTAGTATTTGGGTTGGCTGCGCCGGCCATTATGTTGGCACCTTTGTGGCGCCATGGTTGGATATTTTGCCAACGGGGCATTTAACGCATATGCGTTTTCACGAGTTTTATAATTTCGTGGATGGAAAGGTAACTGAAATTCAAACCTTATGGGATATTCCCGAAGTTATGATGCAAGCTAAGGCCTGGCCTATGGCGCCTTCACTGGGATTGGAGTTCTATATACCTGGCCCTGCCACGCAAGATGGACTATCTATCTCTAACCAGGATGCTGCTCAGCCGCTACGTAGTCGTCAGCATATCATTGATATGCTGACCCATATGAAGCGCCATCCAACACAAGGTGGCCCTGAAGTGATGGCAATGGATCAGTATTGGCACGATCGAATGAATTGGTATGGCCCTGCTGGCATCGGAACCGGTAGAGGTATTGATGGTTTTCGTAATTGGCATCAAATACCTTTTATCAATGCCATGCCAGATCGCGGCCAATATATGAACGAAATAACCTATCAGTTTTTTGGCGAAGGTAATTATGCCGCTGTTACTGGCTGGCCTAACATGATTCAAACCGTTACCCATGATGGTTGGATGGGTATCGCACCTAGTGGCCAAAAAATTACCCTGTGCAGTTTGGATTTTTGGCGTATAGAGAACGGTAAAATTCGCGAGAACTGGGTAATGTTGGACATCCTTGATGTGTATCGCCAATTAGGTGTTGATGTATTGTCACGCATGCGTGAATTTAATAAAGTGAGGGTTCAAGGTTCTATCCCATTCCCTATTGGAGATCATTAATGCAGTTACCAGAATCCCCTAGTTTTTCTTTAGCCGGAAAGCGTGCGCTCGTTACTGGTGCGTCATCGGGTATTGGTTTAGCTTGCGCCGTGGCGTTGGCACGCGCTGGTGCAGACATTACTGTGGCAGCTCGACGCCTAGATCGCTTAGAGGATTTGGTGCTCAGCTTGCAAGCAGAAGGGCTTCAGGCGCAGGCCATTGAACTGGATGTTAGTGATGTTGAGCAGACGGCCCAAGCGGTTGCTGCAGTTGGAGTTTTTGATGTCTTGGTGAACAGTGCTGGAATGGCTAAACATAGCCCAGCCTTGGAAACATCAATCTCTGATTATGACCAGGTGATGGGCATTAATTTACGTGGTGCCTATTTCCTAACTCGCGAAGTTGCCAAGGGGTTAATTGCAGCCGGAAAATCGGGTTCTCTAATTAATATCAGCTCACAAATGGCTCATGTTGGTGGCATTGATCGTGCTGTTTATTGTGCCAGTAAGTTTGCGGTCGAAGGCTTCACTAGGGCCATGGCCATTGAGTGGGGTGAACATCAGATTCGTGTGAATACGGTATGCCCAACCTTTGTTAATACAGAATTAGCTAAACAAACATTTAGCAATCTGGAACGTAAGGCTTGGGTGGAATCAAAGATTAAACTAGGTCGGATTGCTGAGGTACAAGATATAATGGCAGCGGTGCAGTATTTAGCTACTGATGCTTCTAGTATGGTAACGGGTACAAGTTTGATTGTTGATGGCGGATGGACGGCAGATTAAGATGGCTATAGTTACTTCTCAAGATGTTGCTAAGCTCGCTGGAGTAAGTCAATCTGCAGTGTCTAGGGTTTTCACCCCCGGCGCATCGGTATCAAAAAAAATGGCTGATAAGGTGCGTCTAGCGGCTGATGAATTAGGTTATCGACCTAATATTTTGGCGCGCTCTTTAATCACAGGTAATAGTCGCATTATTGGTGTGGTTGTATCTTATCTAAATAATCAGTTTTATCCTGAGATTTTAGAGATTCTTTCGGCAGAATTACGCAAACGCGGCTACCACCCGCTAATGTTTATGGCCTCCGACAATGATGACATGGACGAGGTAATGGCTGAAATTCTAGATTATCAGGTTGACGGAGTCGTATTGGCATCTGTGAGTATGTCATCGGCCTTGGCTGATCGCTGTAAAGCAGCGGGTATCCCAGTGGTATTGTTTAACCGCTATTTGGAAAAAGACAATTTTCATGCGGTTACTGCTAATAACTACCAAGGTGGCTGCAAGGTAGCAGAATTGTTTATAGCCGCTGGCCATAAACGTATCGCCTATGTAGCTGGGTGGGAGGAAACTTCAACACAGCGAGATCGTGAAAAGGGTTTTGTTGATACCCTAAAAAAAGCTGGTATTGAATTATTTGATCGTCAAGTGGGTAACTACAATTACGAAGAAACTCTTTTGGCCACACGCAACATGTTTGCCAATGAAACCCATCCCGACGCTGTGTTTTTTGCCAACGATCATATGGCCTTTGCGGCAATGGGGGTGATCGAGAAAGAGCTAGGCTTTCGTATACCAGACGACGTCGCCATGGTGGGGTTTGACGATGTACCTTTGGCTAGTTGGCCTATATTTAATTTAACCACCGTTCGTCAACCAGCCAAACGTATGGTCGCTGAAACGATAAGATTACTGTTTGATGCAAATAGTGCATCAGCACAACCCATTCATATTGAAGTAGATGGCCCTTTAATCCTGCGTAACAGTACCAAAGAGCCACAAGGATAAAAACATGATGAAAGGTTTTAGCTCTAAATTTAAAGACTTTCCCGATTACATTATCGGCATTACCAAAGAAATTTGGGAAGACCGCGGTATTGATACCTTAAATGAGTATTATGGTAAAGACATTGTAGTTCGCTCGCCGCCATCTATTGTGGTTGGTAATCAAGGGGTGATTGGTGCCACCATGGCAACCTTGGCTGAATTTCCCGATCGAACTTTGTTGGGTGAAGACGTTATTTGGAGCGGCAATGAAGACGCAGGCATGCTGTCCTCCCACCGAATACATTCTACTGCTACCCACCTAGGTGATGGTGTCTACGGTAAGGCCACAGGTAAACAGCTGAGATACCGAATTATTGCCGACTGTTATGCCATCAACAACGTCATTACTGATGAATGGTTGATTCGTGATCAGGGTGCCATCGTCAAACAGATGGGCTGGGATTCTAAACAATACGCAATTGATCTGATTGCACGCGAAGGTGGCCCAGAAAACTGTGTAAAACCATTTACACCCGAGATTGATATTGAAGGTCCCTATAAAGGTAAAGGTAATGATAACGAGTGGGGACAGAAGTACGCCGACATTATTAGCAGCATGATGAATGCCGACATGGCTACCGTTGAGCGTGAATATGATCGTGCTTGTAATGTGGCTTACCCAGGTGGTTTAGAGGATATTTCCTATCCTGCCATTGATCGCTTCTGGATGGGGCTGCGTGCGAGTTTTCCTAATGCCAAATTCACAATCGACCATCAGATTGGTCGGGATGACCCAATGATGCCACCTCGGGCGGCAATTCGTTTCAGTTTACATGGTAAGCACGACGGCTGGGGTATGTTTGGGCAACCCACGGGCAAAGAGGTTTTCATCATGTGCGCCGCTCATGCCGAATTTGGTCCATGGGGTTTACGAAAGGAATATGTCTTGTTTGATGAAACATCTGTGTGGAAACAGATTGCTCTTCAAACAGGCTAGTAAAGTAGGCTGGGCTTCAGTCCAACTTAAAGAGTCGGGTTAAAATCCTAACGAAAAGAATAACACTGAGAGCCCATTATTCAACCTTCGAGTCATACAAATGGAACAACCACAAATCGTACGTTACGGTGAACTGCAGCCTTGTCGCAGTGCATTCATTGATGCTCACACACCGGGTTCGGATCAAAAAGAAAACTTTACCATTATTGGTGCCGGCGTAGCTGAAAGCCATGATCAGCACGTACATATTAAAGCCACGCCTGGTTTTAATATTGGTGCTGCAGGTCAGCCGCCAAAATGTTTTAACTCCTTACATTACCATAATACGGCGGAGGTGTTCTTCGTACTTAAAGGTAAGTGGCGTTTCTTCTGGGGAGAGCATGGCACTGCGGGTGAGGTAATCATGGAAGAAGGGGATATTTTTAATATTCCGACTCGCGTGTTCCGTGGCTTTGAAAACGTTGGCAGCGACTATGGCATGATCATGTCAGTGCTGGGTGGTGATGATTCCGGTGGTGGTGTGGTTTGGGCTCCACATGTGTTGGATGCGGCAGCAGCCCACGGTCTCGTGTTGGCCGAATCAGGTGCTCTGTATGACACCAAGAAAGGTGAGCAACTTCCAGAGGGTGAAAAGCCAATGCCGAAGCTCACACGTGAGCAGGTGGCAGAGATTCCAGAAGTGTCGGCATCCATTGTTATTCCTAACTATGTTAAACGTTACTGGGACATGATGGCACTATCCAAAGATGCACCATGTAATGTAATTAGTGAAACGGGTATGATCAAAGACAAGACCGGCTTTAATGTGGAGTTGCTCAGTCGTCATTCGATTTCCGCTGATAGCTATGTGAACCCACAACATGAAGTACTAATGCCTATGCGAGGTTACTGGAAATTGAAGTGGGAAGGCCACGAAGAAATCCTGAACCCCGGTGATACCTGTTGGGTGCCACCAGGTCTAGCTCACTCTATCGAAGCTTGCGTAACTGGTGAATCGAGTCTGTATCGTATTAGTAAAACTGACGACCCTGCAGGTCTAACCTGGACTGGTGAGCAAGGTTCTATTTAGCTAACAAAGCGAGTTGTTCTGATGTCAGAAACTTTAGTTTTATTGCCTGGTATGATGTGTGATCGACGTTTGTACCAGCCACAAATTGACTACTTTTCTATCAGCCGAGAGGTGATAGTGGTCGATTTTGGTCTAGCTAATACCATGAGGGCAATGGCTGAGACTGTATTACTGCAAGCACCCGCTAAGTTTGCTCTTGCTGGTTTGTCTATGGGTGGCATTGTGGCCATGGAGGTAATGCGTATTGCACCTGAAAGAGTGACTCGATTAGCCTTGCTGGATACTAATCCACGGGCCGAATTACCTGAGGTGCAAGCTGCTCGTCAACCGCAAATGGAGGCCGCTGCATCTGGTGGCCTAGAGCAAATTATGCGAGAGCAAATGATTGCACGTTATTTTGCTAGTAATACAGATGCCTCTCAACTTACGGAAGATGCAACCGACATGGCTTTAGATTTAGGTGCTGACGTATTTGTTGCTCAGTCCCAGGCCTTGGCCACCCGTCCTGACCAGCAAGATACCTTGGCTGAAGTGATCGTGCCAACCCTCATTTTGATGGGTGAGGAAGATCTGCTATGCCCTAAAGATCGGCATGATCTTATGGCTCAATTGATGCCTCATGCCAACTACACCATTATTCCAGATGCGGGTCACATACCTTGTTTGGAGCAACCTCAACTAACTAACCAAGCCCTTGTGGCTTGGTTGCAAGCAACTGGTTAGAACTATGATGAGTGACAGTTTATTGGCGCTACTGCAACAAGTAGACACCCCCACCGTATGTAATGCAATTGAAGTGGCACAAGGTAAGCGGGGTTTTAACCAGTTTACTCGTGGCACCATGCTTAGTTCTGCACCAGAAGAGGGCTCTGTGGTAGGTTATGCTCGTGTGTCTCAGATCGCAGCTATTGATCCACCAACAGAAACCTCTGAAGTGATTAAAGCCCGTCGTATGGCCTATTACAAGTATATGTCGGAAGGCCCTCGTCCCGGCATTGCCGTGGTTGAAGATGTGGATTTCCCTAATGCCGTAGGCGCTTACTGGGGAGCAATCAATACCACGGTCCACAAAGGTTTTGGTTTAGGTGGTGCCCTTACCAATGGTGTCATGCGAGATTTGGGTGATTTACCTGATGGTTTTCCTGTCATTGCTGGCTCAATAGGCCCTAGTCATGCTTTTGTGCATGTGCGTACGATTGGTGAGCCAGTGAATATTTTTGGTATGCAAGTAAAAGAGGGCGATCTAATTCATGCTGATGGTCATGGTGCTGTGGTGATTCCAAAAGACGTGATTCCTGTCTTGGAAGTGTCCATTAAAAAACTTCTGGATACAGAGAAGTTAGTGTTGGAACCCGCCGAACAAGACGATTTTGATTTCGAAAAATTTGAATCTGCTTGGACGTTGTTTGAAAAAAGTCGCACATAGAGGTTTGGGATGTTTCACTCAGAAAAGCAATTAGTTAGAGATTATTATCAACAGTTAGATACATCTTTGGGAGACAATATAGCTGATAGCACTGCTACCTATATTGGCGATGATTATTTATGGCGAGGCTATCATCCATTTAATGAGCAAAAAGATTATAGCCAAGTAGTCGCTTTATTCTGGCAGCCCTTGCGGCAGTCTTTTAAGCACATGCAAAGACGTGAAGATATCTTTATGGCTGGTAAAAACCGTTTGCCAGATAGTGATGGTGGTGTCTGGGTTGTTTCTATGGGCCATTTGATGGGCTTATTAGACGAGCCATGGTTAGGTATTCCTGCGACTGGCAAAATGACCTTTTTACGTTATTGTGAATTTCATAAGGTTGCAAACAATAAAATTGTTGAATCAGCCATGTTTTTTGATATCCCTCATGTCATGATGCAGGCAGGGCTTAACCCTTTTCCGCCTATGACTGGTGCTCAGTTGGTGCAACCAGGGCCCATGACTCATAATGGGTTAATATATGACGAGTCAGACCCAGCAGAGGGTGATAAAACCATCGCTGCGATTGATTTCATGGTAAATGATATCGGTAACTGGCAAAACGACATGTCTTTGGTTGATGAATTGCGTCGGAGTTGGTGTGAAGATATGATTTGGTGGGGGCCAACAGGCATTGGCGCTACCTATACCATTGAACGCTATGCTAAACAGCATTCAGGACCATTCCGTGCAGCATTTAAAGAACGCATATTTAACGGTCACATTTGTCGCATGGCAGAAGGCGAATTTGGTGGCTTCTTTGGCTGGCCCAATTTAACACTTGAACCTATTGGTGGCTTCATGGGTATGCCTGCTACAGGTAAACCAGGAGATTTGCGCATCATTGATATTTATCGTCGTCACGGTAATAAATTGGCCGAGAATTGGATCTTTATAGATTTCTTACACTTCTGGAATCAGCAAGGTTTGGATATTCTTCAACGTATGACTAACGTGCCAAGAACCTAGGATTGAAGCGAATGAGTGATGAACAACTAGCCCCACAACTAGCTGATTTTCCATTGCAGACCTACGACAAGGTTCGCTATGCCGACACTGATCGCCAAGGCCATGTCAACAATGCGATGTTTTCTACCTACCTAGAAACAGGTCGTGTGGAATTCATGTCAGATCCAGCCATGGATGTTCTAGATGATAACGCGACTTTTGTGATTGCGAATGCCAGCTTAAATTTGCTGGGTGAAATTAATTGGCCTGGAACTGTAGAAATTGGCACCCGCGTGGTGAAAATAGGTAATAGCTCAGTTAGTTTGACCCAAGGTCTGTATCAAAGTGGCAAACTTGTCGCTACGGCAGATACAGTGATTGTGCAAATGAATGAATCAACCCGCAAGTCTCACCCATTGACTGATTTTGCCAAACAAACCCTTGTCAAATATTCTTAATGGAATGTTAATGCGAAGTAAGTAATTGGCTGCCGAACTTTAGTAGTCAGTTATTCACTGTGCAACGAGCGCCCTGTTCTTAGAGCGATGATTCAATTGGGTTCGAAGCGCTTACAAGATGACTACTAACTAGGCAGTCAGCGGTTCGAATCCTCCCGAACGTGCCCTCTTTGCTTTGATAACGAATTAGTTTAGGGCAGTATGCGCCTTTAGCTTGTGCCCTATACGTGTTTGATTTTCCAAAATTTGCTTAGTTAGGAAGCAATACTCGGTAGCCATAAAACAATACTTGGGAATGCTACTAACAAGGCAATAGTGACTGCATCAGCAATAAAGAAAGGTGTCACACCTTTAAATACATCCTGCACAGAGATATCATCGCGCACACCGGCGACGACAAAACAATTCAGCCCTATGGGTGGGGTGATAAGACAAAACTCCGCCATTTTGACAACCAAAATACCGAACCAAATAGCACACATAGGGCCAGACATGCCAAAGGTGCTAGCCTCGGCTGTCACCATTTCACCGCCATTTAGAGCCATGACCGCTGGATAAACCACTGGCAGGGTAAGTAAGAGCATACCAATAGCATCCATAAACATGCCTAGCACGGCATAAGCCAATAGTATTAATACGAGTGTTAGCATAGGGCTTTGTTCGAGGGAGGTAATCCAGTCGGAAAAGGCATTTGGTAAGTCGGCAAAACCCAAGAAGCGCACATAAATAAGTACCCCCCAAATTATCGTAAAGATCATCACTGACAGTTTTGCTGACTCGAGCAGGGCTTCTTGCAGTTGTTTTTTACGCATGCCATTAAAAATAGCCATACATAGCACCACAAATGCTCCCAGTGCACCACCTTCCGTTGGCGTACCAAGGGCATCACCAAAGGGGTTATAGACAAATAGGATAATGATAAATACTACGGCAAAAATAGGTAAAGCTTGGGGTAATGAGGTAAAGCGTTGTTGCCAAGTATAACCACTGATAGATGGTCCTGAGCCTTTGATAAAGATGGCAATGCCCATAATAAGTAATGCATAAATTAAGGCTGAAAATGCTCCCGGCACAAAGCCAGCTAATAATAGCTTGCCCACATCCTGTTCCACGATAATGGCATAGATTACCAAGATGGCCGATGGTGGAATTAAGGAAGCTAGTGTACCGCCGGCGGCCACGACACCGGCAGCAAAGCGTTTGTTATAGCCAAGCTTGAGCATTTCAGGAATAGCAATACGAGCAAACACGGCAGAAGTTGCGATAGAGGCACCAGATACAGCGGCAAAACCAGCTGTGGAGAATACGGTAGCCACAGCCATACCACCTGGTAGCCAGCCCACCCAGCGTTTAGCTGCTTCAAACAGGGCTTTGGTTAGGCCGGCATAGTAGGCCAAATAACCGATCAAAATAAAGGTAGGTATGAGGGATAAAGCTTGGGATGAAATCTTGGAGTGGGGTACTTGACCCGCAACTTTGGCAGCCACAGTGATGGCCCAACCTAAAGAATCAGCAGTAAAGCCTTTTTTTGCCCAAAAGATAATTACTAGGCCGACAAGGCCAGCTAAACCGGCAGCAAATGCCACCCGCATACCCATTATTACCATGGCAAGCATGCCAGCAGAGACCCATATGCCAATATCTAAGTTTGTCATATTGCTTGTTTACCTTTTTATTTAACTATTAACTTAGTTGATCAGCTTCTTGTTTTGCTTGTTGTGCAGCATCTTGAATAAGTGGCACAGCCACAGGGTTTTCGGTACCCAAAATAAAGGCTCTGCTGTAAGCCCAAATTTGGATCAGCAAACGCAATACCAAGATAGAAAAGGCGATTGGTACAATTAGCTTTGCTGGCCATAGAGGAATACCTATATCAATGGAGCTGTCTCGGCTCCACCAAGGCGCATTAAAATCGAAAGAACGTTCAAAGTGTGCCCAAGTGCCCCATACCAAAAAGCTAACTAAGAACAAAATGGCAAGACTAGTAAGCAGCTCGAAGGCCCATAAGAAGCGACCTTTTAAACTACCTACCAGCATATCCATACGAATATGACCACCTTGACGTTGGGTATAGGAGATGCCCATAAAGGCGATTAAGGGCATAGCCTGCTCTATCCAATCAACATAGCCAGGCAAGGGTTGATTAAAAAACTGGCGGCCTGATACAGAAATAACCGCCAATACCATCAAACTTAATATGGCGTAACCGCTTATTAATGCTAGTAAGCTTTCCCATTGGAATAGGCGTTGATCTATCCGACTTAGACGAGTGTTGTCTAATAATATTGCTGCACTAGAGGCCATGGTGATCTCCGTTAATGGCCCATACGCGATAGCTTATGGGCCATATTATTGTATAAATAAAACGGCTTTATTGGGCAATCATGCCAGTAACCATATCATACAACTCTTGGGCTGGAATGCCCTTAGCACTGTTATCCGCTATCCACGCAGCGGCAGCAGGGCCTGCAACGGCTGCTTTAAAGCTGTCGAGATTGGCCTGACTATAGGTAACACTACTAATGCCTTTGTCGTTCAGGGTAGGACCCCAAGCATCCATGGTTTTACCATTGTAGGTGCTAATATAATGGTCTAGTGCCTCATCCACGGAACCCAGTAAGGCTTCACGATGGGCATCTGATAGACCTGCTAGGGCGTCACTATTTACCACAACAGGGCAGTTAACGGTGCCTGGATTTAGGTTGGTAGTCCACCATTGACCGGTTTCAACAGTACCAAAGGACATATGCGCATGAGGTGCAAAAGCCACAGCTTTTACCACGCCACTATCAAGTGCTTGGCGCACTTCAGAAGCAGACATGGAGGTAGGTACAGCGCCTAATGCTGCCATAGCTTTACCAATACCACCGGTAGCACGTACTGTTAAGCCGGCAAAATCATCAAGCGTTTTGGGCTCATCACCTACGCCTAGAATATTGTACTGGGGTAGGGGTGATGGCATGAGCAAGGTTGCATTCCAGCGAGCCATATCATTCACTACGGCTGGGTGCTGATATACGGCCTGAGAAAGTTCACGTTCTTGCTCTAGGGAACTCACGCCTAGGAAAGGCAGTTCCAAGACGGTAATCGTTGGGTTCTTGTCACGATGATAGCCAGCACAGAACTGAGCCATTTCAAAGGCACCAATTGAGATGCCATCTAGGTTTTCTTTGTTTTTAGAAAGGCCGCCATAAGAAATATTGAGGGTAAATTCACCATTGGTTTTGGCGTCGACTAGCTCCGCCAGTTTTTCGACGTGTTCGGTAAATGCGCGACGCTTGCCCCACAAAGAGACATTCCATTGATCGGCAAAAGCCTCAGCACCGAAGCTTAAGGAAAGGGCCGCGACAACGCCCTTTGTTAGATGACTATGTTTCATAGTTTACTCCTAGAGATTATTGTTATTTGCAATATCATTATAGGAGAGCAGGGCAAAGTGACCTATGAAGAAATCCGCCAAGGCTGAAAAATCTTTTGGCGGATTTCCGCTCAGGACTTATAAAATGTCTTTGCGATCAAGATTTAATTTGACCATTTTTTCATTAAGTGTCCTCCTGCCTATGCCCAGATAGGCAGCGACATCGTCCATGCGGCCTTGGTGCTCGAGCATGACTTTACGAATTATCGCGCGTTCAAAATTAGCGACCGCCGACCGCAGATTTGGTTTATCGGCTTGGGTGCTGGATTGTCCTGATAAGACTTCCTCGATAGAAGAAGGTTGGAGCATATTGTGGATCACAAAACGCTCAGCCAAGTGAATAAGTTCGCGCACGTTGCCCGGCCAAGGGTGAGTCAGTAAGCTGGTCAGGTCATGGGCACTTAACTCTGGAATAGGCAGATTATTGGCTTGGCAGTAGTGGTGCAGGTAATGATTAAACAACAAGATAATGTCTTCATCAGCGCCACTTAGGTTGGGCATATGAATCGTTAATGTGGCAATACGATAGATCAGGTCTTTGCGCACTACCTCGTTGGTTTGCAACAGCTGTAAATCACCATTTACAGCGGCCACAATACGCAGATTAGCTTGTTTTAACTCGATACTATCCGTATGTTGGTATTCGCCTGTCTCAATTACCCTTAACAATTGCATTTGTTGGTCACTAGATAGGGCACTTAGTTCATCCAAAAAGATCGTGCCACCATGGGCTTTTTCCACATATCCAGGATTGCTAGTGCTACCAAATAAAGCTAAGGCAAATTGTGCTTCGGTAAGGTTGGCGCAGTTGATGGTAATAAATGGCTTATTAGATCGAGGAGATAGCTGATGCAATGCACTTGCAGCCAGTTGTTTGCCCGTTCCGGTATCCCCTAAAATCAGAATTGGCGAATCTAAGGCAGCAAATTGGATAATCTGTTGTTTGATTTTGACTAGTTGCTTATTGTTGCCAATTAGCATGGCATCAAGGCCAGACAAGCTGGCAACTTGGGATTGTAATTGGCTATTTTCAAGACGCAGTCGGTGTTGTTTAGCGGCGTTTTTAGAGGCTCTGATTAGTTGTTTTGGCTCAAAGGGCTTTTCATAAAAAGAATAAGCCCCCAAACGCATAGCCTCAACAGCCATAGCGACATCAGCATGGGCAGATAAAAAGATAAATGGTGGGCTAGTGTCTGGGTTTTTTAGGCTAGCAAAAAAATCTAAGCCAGACAGCCCGGGCATACGGACATCGCTAATTACTAAGTCTGGAGACAGACTGGCCATTTTCTGGGCTGCACCTTCGGCACTAGTTAATTCACTTACTGACCAACCTTGGCCACTAAACAGATAATTTAGTGCATGGCGGATTTCAGCTTCATCATCAATAATTAATACGTGATATGACTTGTTGTTATTCATGACACTTTGCCCTTGGCTGGCATTGTTTTTGGCAGGCTAACATAAAATATGGCGCCCCCTTGTGGATTTTGCGCTGCCCAAATCTTGCCATGATGTTCTTCCACAATAGCAGCTGAGATGGCAAGGCCTAGCCCCATCCCTTGTTGTTCAGATTTTGTTGTGTAGAAGGCTTCAAATAGTCGTTTTGGGTCACGTATACCAAAGCCGGGGCCATTGTCGGTTATATCGATAATCCAATTCTGGCCATCGTCCTTAATATGAATCATGATTTTAGGGTTGCTGGTATTTACCAATGCGGTGAGGGCATTACTGACTAAGTTGGTAATCACTTGTTCAAGACGATGATCATGGCCTGTTACTTGTGCGGTGTCATTACCTTCGAAATCTTCTTCTATGATCACTGCGTGGTGGTCATGACTCTGTGCAATAAGAGATAGGGATTTATTGATGACCTCTGTCAAATGTACGCTTTGCATTTGTAAATCACCAGGGCGGGAAAATAAGCGCAGCTCATCGGTGGTCATTTGCATGCGTTTGGTGACGCGTTGTAAGTTGGCCAGTAAGTTGATCATAGGCTTTGATGGCGAGTCTAGTTCTGCTGCCGCTATATAGGTCTTTAAAGCGGTGAGGGGTTGCCCTAATTCATGGATAACAGAAGCAGATAATTGCCCTAGGGCAGCCATGCGGCTTGATTGTACAAGTTTGCCTTGGGCCTTCGCTAGTTTCGCTTCCGCTTCGATACGTTCACCAATTTCACGTTGCATTTGTTGGTTGACGCTGACTAATTGTTGGCGATCTTGTTCACTATTTAATAGGGCTTTTTTTAAGCGTTTGGAGCGAATTACCAGTGCCCATGCCCAGAGAAAAAATATAGCCGTAGAAATAAGTGCAGCAGTAATCATTGACTGCGTTCTTACACCACTGGTTTTGATTAACATATGTAATTGCCAACCATTACTTAATGTAGCTGTGTTGGCATAAAGAAATGATTCCTCTGCAATGGTGGCTTGTCCAGTAGCCAGTGGCGTCCAATCTAAATTTTGTAATTGCAGATTAGCAAATTGCTTCTGGGCTTTGATAACAGTTATTTGCTCTGTACTAAGTGTATTTAATGTGCGGTAAAGCCATTGTTTATCACTGGCAAGGATAATGACATTATCTTTATTGGAAACAAAACCACGCAGCTCTTTGCTGGGCCATAAGGGTAAAAAACTGGCAACGCTAAATTTAGCAGTAATCACACCAATGACGTTATTTTGCTGATTAAACACTGGCTGGGAAATAAAGTAGCCAGGCTTGCCGGTGGTCGCGCCGATGGCAAAGAAATCACTTGTCTCGCCAGCCATGGCTTGTTTGAAATAAGGGCGGAATGAATAGTTTTTACCAACATAATTGATGGCTTCCTGATAATTGGAGGCCGCCAAAGTAAGGCCATCAGCATCCATTAAATAAATGGCCTCTAAATTAGCCCGTTGGTTTAATTCCAGCAGGTGTTTATTAAGTTTGGCTACGGAGCCACCCTTTAAAACGTCATGTACCTTGCTAGATTGTGATAAAGCATATAATAAAGGCGTGTGTTGTTTGCTAATGGATATTAATGTTGCCCGGCCATTGGCTGCCTGATTGGCAGCGTGGCTTTGCGCATCTTGAACATAAACTTGATAGGCAAAATAATAAGTGATGGCAGCAATGGAGACAAAGGCAACAGCCATAAGGCCTAGCCAACGCCATTTTTGCGCGCCGATAAAATCACTCCATAAGTTACCCATGCTGGCTCCAATTTGGCATTATGGTCATCGTTGGCCGAGCATCTTAGCACATTATCTGAGAGGTGTTTATTGTCTAATTTTTGCAAATTGAGTGACTATCCAAACCAGAAAACATCAAACATACTAAGTTATTTATGGGTTTAACAGTCCCTTCACTTCAGGTAAACAAGAGCCACAATTGGTACCGCACTTCAGTTTAGCTTGCAGTGCATCAAGGCTTTTACAGCCATTTTCAATGGCACTATTGATTTGGGCTTTACGCACTTGAAAACAACTACAAATAACGGGGCCAGCATCAACCCCAGTAGCTGGTTTTAAGGCTAGAATATTGGATCTAGTCTCACTGTTTATAGGTGCTAACAAGATTTCTTCTATCCAAGCCATATCCGGTAACACATCGTCTTTAGCCACCACCATTAAGCTTTGTAATTGCTTATCTTTGATCCAAGCATAGCGTTGATCACCTGATAGCCCATCCCCAGCGGCTATAGTAGGATGACCAAGTATATCTTCACTCCATTTATGCAACTCATCAGTCCTAGACTCACTAGCAAAATAGTAAATAAAGTGCTGGGGCAAGGGGGCTTTAGACCAATAGGTGAAGTGAGCTAATTGATCGTCAGTAAGGGGCCTATTCGTAACCAAGGTACCATAGACTTTGGCTCTAAATGGCTTGATTGCAACACGACCTTGTTTTGATTCAGGTTGGCCAGAAGAAGGGTCAGTTTTGGGTTCGATTAATTGATTAATACGGGCGTTACTGGCGAATCTATCGGTCCAGTGCATGGGTACAAAAAGTTCCCCTTGGCGTTGCCCCTTGTCTATATGTGCCCGCACAACAATAGTGCCTTGTGATTGATGTTGTAAGGCGAGTAACTGACCCTCTTTAATGGATAATCTCTTAGCATCAAGGGGATTGATATCCACAAAGGGTTCCCGACGATGTTGCATTAATTTAGCCGCACGTCCCGTGCGTGTCATGGTGTGCCATTGGTCGCGAATTCGCCCCGTATTCAGAATAAAGGGCATGGCCTTATTGGGTGGTTGCTCTGGTTGGCGATGGCTTATGGAAAGAAAACGCGCGCGTCCATCAGGTGTGGGAAAAATGCCATTATTCAGAATACGGTCACAACCATTTGGGTGTGCACTGTTAACTGGCCATCTGAGTGGTGTTAAAGCTTCATATTGCGCATCTGTTAATGTGGCTAAGGCGCTTATATCAAATAGTCGTCGGCCATTGTTTTTAAAACCACTCAGTGCCGCATGCTCGCGGAAAATATCTGCTGGGCTAGAAAAGTTAAAGGCCTCGGCAAAACCCATATGACGAGCCACTTCAACTATAGCCCACCAATCATGCTTGGCTTGGCCCGGGGGTGGAATAAAGCCACGTTGCCGGCTAATAAGGCGATCGGAATTGGTCACTGTGCCTTGCTTTTCACTCCATGTGCTAGCAGGTAAAACAATATCGGCATAATCCAAGGTATCCGTTGATGCCATGGACTCGGAGACAATGACAAGGTCAGCCTTGGCTAAAGCACGTTTAATCTGATTGGCGTTGGGCATGCTAACCACTGGATTGGTGCCCATAATCCAGACTATTTTGATAGCGCCTGTTTCCACAGCCTGAAAAAGATCCACTGCCTTCGCGCCCTCAGTCTTGGCTATATTAGGTGCTTGCCAAAACTCTTCAATACGTTGTATGCCGACGGGATCACTAAAGTCCTCATGGGCAGCTAACTGATTGGCTAGACCACCGACTTCTCGACCACCCATGGCATTAGGCTGGCCAGTCAGTGAAAGGGGTCCCATACCTGGTTTACCAATACGCCCAGTAGCCAGATGACAATTAAGAATGGCATTGACCTTGTCTGAACCACTGGAGGATTGATTAATGCCTTGTGAGTAAAGGGTAATCGTTTTGTCGTAACGAGCAAATAGTTCAAGAAAATCCTGTAAGTCGGTGGCCGTAATATCTAATTTAGTTAACAAGTCTGCTTGGTCAGAAATATCTTTTTGAGCAGCTTTTAATGCTTGCTCAAAGCCATTAGTAAACTGATCTACATAGGCTTGGTTAAAGCTGGTCGAATCGGCAATATAGGCTAATAAAGCATTAAATAGCAGGCTATCACTACCTGGCCTAATGGCAAGGTGCAGGTCAGCGATATCTGCGGTGGCGGTTTGTTTAGGGTCAATAACCACCACTTTAAGGTCAGGATTGCGATTTTTGGCTTGGCAAATACGCTGATAAATAATGGGATGGTTCCAGGCTGCATTTGAGCCAACGAAGACAATCAGTTCGGCCTCATCAAAATCCGTATAATTACCCGGTACTAGATCTTCGCCAAAGGCCCGTTTATGGCCAACCACACTGGAGGCCATACAAAGTCGAGAATTGGTATCCACATTGGCAGTGCCTATATAGCCCTTCATCAATTTATTGGCGACGTAATAGTCTTCCGTTAACAACTGGCCTGATAGGTACATAGCTACGGAGTCTGGACCATATTTAACTACACACTGACTAATGGCTGAGCTTATTTTGGCAATAGCGACATCCCAGGAAGTCCCTTGGCCGTCAATGCTGGGCTCAGTTAAACGATCGTATTTACCTAAGGTATCGGCCAAATTACTGCCTTTAACGCATAACTTGCCATAGTTGGCAGGATGCTTGTGATCACCAATAATACTAATGTGATTCGTTTGCTGTTCTATAGTGATGCCGCAACCAACACCACAATAAGGACATGTCGACTTAATGGTCATTATGTTACTCAAAATAAAAAAACCTGTCCCACCCCCAAGTCTTGAGAGTAAAACAGGCTTCATTGCCAAAAATTGTTATTTAATTGTAAGCAAGATTTACACCAACTGCAGTTTTCTACTAAAACAAGGCTAAATAGGTTGTTTAAGTTAATAGGCGCTCAATTACTGCACCATTTATGGGCGCGGATGTTCCAAAATTGGGAGTCTATAGATACTCATGCCTGAGTAAAAAGACTAGAGAAAATAGCTTAAAATAATTAACTAATTGATTTATATATAAATTTAAAACATGGCATCTTATTTGCAATACATGTGACAGTACATTTAGGTGACACTCTCACCAACTAAAAGCAAAGGCGCTACACAATAGGGGAAGCATTCTTCACCTCCCTTATGTGCGGCGCCTATTTTTTTTATTAAGGAGCTAAACATGAAGCTACACAAATTTGGCAAGCGACTAGAGACATTTTCATTGGTCGCATGCTTATCATTGGCCACTTCGGCTTTTGCTGAAATCGGTTATCCGGAAAAAGAAGATCTTAAGTTTGGCTTTATCAAACTGACAGATATGGCACCTTTAGCCGTTGCCTACGAAAAAGGGTTTTTTGAAGATGAAGGCTTATTTGTTGAGCTGGAAGCCCAAGCCAACTGGAAGGTACTTCTGGATCGTGTAATTGATGGTCAGTTGGACGGTGCTCATATGCTCGCTGGTCAGCCATTAGGCGCGACCATTGGTTATGGTACTCAGGCAGATATTATCACCGCCTTTAGTATGGACTTAAATGGTAATGGTATTACTGTATCCAACTCTGTATGGGAAGAAATGAAGAAACATATTCCCGTGGGCAGTGATGGTAAGCCAGTTCACCCAATTAGCTCTACGGCGCTTAAGCCAGTAATTGAGCAATATAAAGATGAAGGTAAGCCTTTTAATATGGGCATGGTATTCCCAGTATCCACGCACAACTATGAATTGCGTTATTGGTTAGCAGCTGGTGGTATTCACCCTGGTTTTTATGCGCCTCATAAAGGTGACACCTCAGGACAAATTGATGCCGATACTTTGCTATCTGTTACCCCACCACCACAAATGCCCGCCACTTTGGAAGCTGGCACTATCTCAGGCTATTGTGTAGGTGAACCTTGGAACCAGCAGGCTGTATTTAAAGGTATTGGTGTGCCGGTTATTACCGACTATGAAATCTGGAAAAACAACCCAGAGAAGGTATTTGGTGTTTCCAAATCCTGGGCTGAAGAATACCCCAATACTCACCTAGCCGTTGTGCGTGCCATGATTCGCGCCGCTCACTGGTTGGATGAAAATAATAACGCTAACCGCCCAGAAGCGGTGGAAATTCTTTCCAAGCCTTATTATGTGGGTGCTGACTATGACGTTATTGCTAACTCCATGACGGGTACCTTTGAGTATGAAAAAGGGGATAAGCGTGAGGTTCCTGACTTTAACGTATTCTTCCGCTATAACGCTACCTATCCATACTACTCAGATGCGGTTTGGTATCTATCCCAAATGCGTCGTTGGGGTCAGATTGCTGAGCCTAAGAGCGACGAATGGTTTATGGAGATGGCGAAAAAAGTATACCGTCCTGATATCTATGCAATTGCCGCCCAGTCACTAATTGACGAAGGCATAATGGATGCGAAAGATTTCCCAGACTTCAGTACTGAAGATGGTTTCCGTCCACCACAGGATGATTTTATTGACGGTATCGTTTTCGATGGCTCACAGCCTAATGCCTATCTAGAAAGTCTAGAGATTGGCCTAAAAGGTGATGACCAAATCTAAATTATGATTGCCCCAGCTCTGCTGGGGCAAGGGGTTGCCCTATGAGTACATCAAAACTCACTTTACAGACGGACAAAAGTGCAAGCATGTTACAAAACTTAGACGAAAAGTTTAATAACTTTTTACGCATCGTTGCCTTACCTATTATTGGTTTGGTGATTTTTATGCTTATTTGGAATATTGGTGCCAAGCAAGTTGACACTTCATTAGGAAAATTTCCAGGCCCTGTTGAAGTATTGCAACAATCACAAAATCTTATTTCTGAGCATTTAGAAGAACGCGCCCGCGCAACCGCTTTTTATGAAAGACAAGAAGAGCGGAATGCCAAGCGCTTAGAGAAGGATCCAAATGCTCCGGTAAAATGGCGTGAATACAATGGTCGACCCACTTTTATTGACCAAATTGGTACGAGTCTAATTACTGTACTTGCGGGATTTATTCTAGCAACCCTGATTGCTGTGCCATTAGGCATATGTATTGGTTTAAGTAGCTCGTTAAATTCAGCGCTGAACCCGATTATTCAAATATTTAAACCGGTATCGCCACTAGCTTGGCTGCCCTTGGTCACTATGGTGGTCAGTGCGGTATACGTTAGTGATGATCCCATGTTTGCCAAATCCTTTATCACTTCTTTGATAACAGTCAGTCTCTGTTGTCTATGGCCGACACTGTTGAATACCTCCGTTGGGGTATCAAGCATTAGCAGTGATTTACAGAATGTATCACAAGTACTTCGCCTTAATTGGTTGACCCATGTGCGTAAAATTGTCTTACCTTCATCCATTCCCATGATTTTTACCGGTATGCGCTTGTCGTTAGGTATTGCTTGGATGGTATTAATTGCCGCAGAAATGCTCGCGCAAAACCCTGGGCTTGGTAAGTTTGTGTGGGATGAGTTCCAGAATGGTAGCTCCAACTCTTTGGGTCGCATCATGGTTGCCGTAGTGGTCATTGGTTTAATTGGATTTTGTTTGGATCGCATGATGTTAATGCTACAACGTTGGTTGTCATGGGATAAAACATCGGTAGCACGTTGAGGAATTAGTTATGAATAGCAAAGCTCACCTAGAAATAAGCGGTGTCTCAATCGAGTTCCCAACGCCTAATGGGCCTTTTCAGGCACTCGATAATGTCAATTTAAAGATTAACAAGGGTGAATTTATCTCCCTTATTGGCCACTCTGGTTGTGGTAAGTCGACAGTTCTGAATATTGTTGCAGGGCTGTATCAGGCCACCAAAGGTGGTGTTCTCCTTGATTCAAAAGTGGTGACTGAACCTGGCCCGGAAAGGGCTGTTGTATTTCAGAACCATTCTTTGCTGCCATGGTTAACAACTTACCAAAATGTTGAACTGGCTGTGAAACAGGTATTTAAAGGCAAGAAATCAAAAGCCGAAATGAAAGAATGGATTGAGCACAATCTTAGCTTAGTGCATATGTCACACGCCTTGGATAAACGCCCCGATGAAATATCTGGTGGTATGAAACAGCGTGTGGGTATTGCGCGAGCGTTAGCGATGGAGCCCAGTGTGTTACTTATGGACGAGCCGTTTGGCGCTCTCGATGCCTTGACCCGAGCCCATCTGCAGGACTCGCTTATGGAGATTCAGGCAACTTTGGGTAATACAGTTATTATGATCACCCATGATGTGGATGAAGCTGTACTCTTGTCTGATCGTATAGTGATGATGACCAATGGTCCATCAGCGACAGTTGGTGAAGTACTGGATATTGAGCTGGAGCGTCCAAGGGACCGTATTGCTCTGGCAGATCATGAGAAATACAACAGTTACCGTCAGCAAGTACTTTCCTTCCTGTACGAAAAGCAAAAAAAGGTAGAGCCGATTAATCAGGCCCAAACTAATCTCTCCAAAGTGGCTAGTAAAGCTGATGAGCCAAAACAAGTCTCTGCCTAAAGTTGACAGCCATAAACAATTTGAACTGATTGTGATTGGCAATGGTCCGGCAGCCCATAGGCTGCTATGCGACCTTGCCAGTCATGGCCATATACCGAGTTCGATTGCTGTTATTGGTGAAGAACAACGCCCTGCCTATAATCGCATCATGTTGTCGCCTTTATTAGCTGAGGAAATTCCACCTGAGCAAATAGAGTTGGCTTTTCCTAACGCTATGCTTGCTGTTACCAAGCAAATTGTGGGTCGACGAGTGCTACAGATTAATCGCCATAAATGTTGGATTGAGGATGATCAGGGCACCCGTTACCACTATCAAAAACTTGTTTTCGCAACGGGCGCAAGTCCCGTCAAGCCCAGCCTTGAAAATAGGGATGCCGAGGGGGTAATGACCTTTCGTAATACCCGCGACGTTGAGTTAATGCAGCAAACCGCTGTACAAGCTAAGCGGGCGATCGTTGTTGGTGGCGGTTTTCTGGGGTTGGAAGCAGCTGAAGGGTTAAGAAAATTAGGTATGACGGTGACTTTGTTACACCGTTCAGACTACTTGCTAAACCGACAACTAGATGCCAGTGCCAGTAACTTATTAAGACAAGTCTTAGAGCAACGTGGCTTAGATATAAAAACCAATTCGACCATTAAGCATATCAATGCGCCAGCAGGCAAGGTGACCTCAGTAACCTTAGACAATGATACCCAGCTCAATGCTGACTTGGTGGTATTTGCCTTGGGCATTACGCCCAATAGTGAGCTTGCTAAAGTAGCGGGTATGGCAACTAATAAAGGCATTTTAGTTGATGCAGGTATGCAAACCTCTGATAACAATATTTATGCTGTGGGTGAATGTATTGAATTTGAAGGCAATACATATGGTCTGGTAGCCCCTATTTGGGATCAATGTAAGGTGTTGGCCACAAGATTGGCAGGCCAAATAGCAAACTACCAAGATAAGCCCATCGCCACGCAACTTAAAATCAGTGGCATTGATCTTTATTCTTGTGGCGATATCTCGGCTACGGATGAGACAGCCTATTATCTTGATGCTGAGCAACAGGAATACCGACGCTTCTGGTATGCAGAAGGGCAACTAGTGGGTGCCATCCTGTTTGGTAATACCACTATGAGTCCGCAAGTAAGGGAGCTATTCCAAGCCACAGATCCAGTAAATGCGCAGGCATCCCAGCGCCTGGTCTTTGGCTAGTTAGCTTTAAAGATTAAACTTATTCGTCCTATTTTATAATGTGTATTAGTGTGACTAATCACGAAAGCATTGCCATAATTCAGACCAAAAGATAACCTTTACTCTTGTAAGACAATGGCGTCTTGTGACCAAGACATTATGAGCATCTCAAAATAGAAGGTTTTATGAGTAAGCAACAGGTTTCTTCCCAAATTTCTGCGCGACATTTTGTTATCGCCGCCAAACATGCGGAAACCTACAACCTGAATAATCTAAAACTCAGCCTAGAGTGGGTGGCGTTAATTAGTGAGTTAATTTATAACTTGCAGCATGAGCGTGGCCTTAGCAATATTTACCTAGTTACCCAAGATAAGTCCAAACAATATACTTTGTTTGATCAAGCGCAGCTTTCGGATACGGCTATTACTGAATTTCGCCAGGCTTTCCAATCCCTCTACGAGCAGTCTCAGAAAGATGTCATTAGCCCGGCACTACTCAATGCTGTGGGCGAAGCATTTTGGGCAATTGATGCTATATATGGTTTGCGGGAACGGATAAAAACCTTCGCCATTCAGCCAGCCGATTCAACTCAGGAATTAAGTTGGATTATTGAAAAGTTAATTCAAGTTATATTTGAAGTGGCCTATTTAGCATCGGACCCTAAACTAACCCGTGCCTTAAGTGCGCTATTCCACCTTATTCAAGGCAAAGAATTAGTTGCACAAGAACGTGGTTGGACCGCCATAGGTTTTGCCCGTGGGTATTTTGTTGAACGTCTGCAAGAGCGATTAAAACAACTAACTGAGAAAATTGATGAGGTCTTTGATGGTTTTCAACAAACCGCGACGGATGATCAACAAGCAAGGTTTTTGGCCCTGATAAAAGGCCCACAACATGAAGTCTTAAATCGCCTAAGAGACGTGCGCAATAAGTTGCTAAATAAAGATGATATTGATCCGCAAATTGCCGAAGAATGGTACGCCAAGGCAACGGATTATATGGATCAGCTGCATATTATTGAGCAGGCATCATTGCATGAGTTACAAGTTCTTTGTGATGAGCGTATTAAGTCTGCCTTGCAAAATAATAAGACTATTGAAAAGCAATTGTCCTTAGCCATAAATAGCGACGTAACTCTGTCCGTATCCAATCCTTCACATCCAATATATAAGGTATTGCACGATCAACGTAAAAAAATTGATATCTTGGAAGCGGATCTTAAGTCTGCTCGTGATGCCTTAAAAATACGTAAATTAACTGAGCAGGCCAAAGCGATTCTGCAAGAGAATCTTAAATTAGATGAAGCTTCTGCTCATCGTCAGTTACAACAAAGTGCGATGCAGCAGCAAGTGCCAGTACAAGTAATGGCACAAAGAATTATCGAAACTTTTAAAAAGCATAAGCCATAATGCACTAAAATCGGGCGCAAGATAGTGTATCTGTCCACCCGTGAGCAATCAAAGTGCGTGTACGGCTGGTTAAAAAAATATTATTTCCCTAATTGTTTGTTTTATATGCCTTTATGTTTTTTGGCATGTGGCTTGCATTATTTTAAGTGAATCATAATCCAAGACAACGACGTCCTCCGATCACAGCAATGTGATCGGTTTTTTTTGTGGGCGCTGTTTTTATAAATGAGAGGGGTTTCTCTAGATGAGTCTTGCTACAACTATGAGCACAACGAAGGTGGTAGTCGTAGGTAATGGAATGGTTGGCCACCAATTTATCGAGTCACTTTTGGCCAGCGAAAATACAGAGCAATTTGAAATACATACCTTTAGCGAAGAACCCAGACTGGCCTACGATCGTGTTCATTTAAGTGAATATTTTGTTAACCGTAATGCCGATGACTTAAGTCTGGCTGATCCACAAAGTTACGCTACAGCAGGGGTAAAAGTATATTTGCATGATCGTGTTGAGAGCATAGATCGTGGGGCGAAAACCGTAACCTCCACCAAAGGGCTGACGGTTAGTTACGATAAGCTTGTTTTAGCCACCGGTTCTTATCCCTTTGTACCACCTATTGCTGGTAATGATCGACAAAATTGCTTTGTTTACCGCACTATTGAAGATTTAGAAGATATTACCCAAGCAGCTACTAGCGGGGCTAAAAAAGGCGTCGTTATTGGTGGTGGCTTATTGGGTCTAGAGGCAGCCAAAGCCTTAAAAGATTTAGGCTTAGAAACCCATGTGGTGGAATTTGCCCCACGTTTAATGGCGGTGCAAGTTGATGATGATGGCGGCGCCCTTCTGAAAAAGAAAATTGAAGAGCTTGGGGTAAGTGTTCACCTATCTAAAGCCACAAATTGTATTACTGATGGTGAAGCATCCATTCACAAGTTGGAATTTGCTGATGGTACTGAATTAGAAACAGATTTAGTCTTGTTTTCTGCTGGTATTCGTCCCCAAGATGCTTTAGCTCGTGACAGTGAGCTGGAAGTAGGCCCACGTGGTGGAATAATGATCAATGATCATTGCCAAACCTCAGATAAAGATGTTTACGCCATTGGTGAATGTGCGCTTTGGCAGGAACGTATATTTGGCTTGGTAGCGCCAGGTTATGCTATGGCCAAAACCGCTGTTGCCCACCTTGTTGGTAATGAAGTGCCTTTCTCAGGTGCTGATATGAGTACCAAGTTAAAACTTATGGGGGTTGATGTTGCTTCCATTGGCGATGCCCATGCGGCTACTCCCGGTGCGCAATGCTATACCTACAAAAATGACCCCAATGGTGTTTATAAAAAACTAGTCATCAGCTCTGATGGAAAACATGTAATTGGTGCGGTTTTAGTCGGTGATGCGGAAGAATACGGTACCTTGCTGCAATATTGTTTAAATAGTATTGCTTTACCTGCCAGCCCTGAATCATTAATTCTGCCGAGTATGGGTGAAGATGTCGGTGGTCTAGGTGTTGATGCGTTACCAGAAACTGCCCAAATTTGTTCCTGTCATGATGTCAGTAAAGGCGATATCAGCGCCTCTGTGAAATCTGGTTGCTGTTCTGTCGGTGACGTAAAAAGCGATACCAAAGCCGGTACTGGTTGTGGTGGTTGTGTGCCCTTAATGACCAGTGTGGTTAATCATGAGCTTGAGGCCCTTGGTGTTGAGGTAAATCGTGATATTTGTGAACATTTCCCTTATACCCGCCAAGAAATTTATCATTTGATTCGGGTGGAAGGCATTAAAACCTTTAGCGAAATGTTAGAAAAGTATGGCCAAGGCCAAGGCTGTGAAATTTGTAAGCCAGCCATCGGTTCAATTTTAGCCAGTTGTTGGAATGAGTATGTGCTAAAAGACCAGCATGTTGGTCTCCAAGATACCAACGATGCCTATTTGGGCAATATTCAAAAAGATGGTACTTATTCCGTTGTGCCTCGGGTTGCCGGTGGTGAGATCACGCCTGAAAAGCTCATTATATTAGGTGAAGTCGCCCGTGATTTTAATCTCTATACCAAAATTACAGGTGGCCAAAGGGTAGACCTGTTTGGTGCGCGATTACACCAGTTGCCAGATATTTGGCGGCGTTTAGTTGCGGCTGGATTTGAAACAGGCCAGGCCTATGGCAAGTCAGTGCGGACGGTAAAATCGTGTGTGGGTAGTACCTGGTGTCGTTATGGCGTGGATGACTCGGTAGGTTTGGCCATCGATATTGAAAATCGCTACAAAGGTGTGCGTGCCCCGCACAAAATTAAGTTTGCGGTATCTGGTTGCACGCGCGAATGTGCTGAAGCTCAGTCCAAAGACTTTGGTGTTATAGCCACAGAAAATGGCTGGAACTTATATGTCTGTGGTAATGGTGGTATGAAGCCAAGGCATGGTGACCTGTTCGCAACGGATTTAGATCGAGACACATTAATTCAATATATTGATAGATTGATGATGTTTTATATACGCACGGCTGATCGACTGCAAAGAACCTCTGTATGGATGGAAAATATGGAAGGTGGTTTGGATTATTTACGTGAAGTCATTATCAATGACAGTTTGGGTATTGTTAATGAGCTTGAGAAAGAAATGTTGCTTAATATCGAAAATTACCAGTGTGAGTGGGCAACCACTATCGAAGATCCAGAAAAGCTGAAGCGTTTCTCTCACTTTATTAACTCCTCTGATAGTGACGAAAACCTTGTCTATGTTTCGGAACGGGGTCAGCCGCGCCCAGCGACGGTTGATGAAAGAGCTCATTTAATCGCCAAAGCAGGCTAAAGGAGAATATGATGACTTGGATCAAAGTATGTGCATTAGACGATATTGTCCCCAATAGCGGTGTGTGTGCGAAAATCAATGAGCAACAAGTAGCGGTATTCCGCGAGGCGGAAAGTGACCAAATTTATGCTATTGGTAATTACGACCCTTTTAGTGATGCAAATGTATTATCGCGGGGTTTAATGGCGCAATTAGATGATCAAATTACCGTTGCTTCGCCGATGTATAAGCAGCATTTTAATCTGCAGACAGGCCAATGTCTCGAGGACGAAACCGTTTCCATTCCCGTCTATAAAACTCAGGTTATTGATAATATGGTTGTCCTTGAAGCCAAATAGCTGGGGCTTAACGGCCACTGTTAATTGGTCACGATAAATAAAGCGGTTAGCCATTAAAAGATATACACCATTAGTGATTTCTTCTGCGGCTAGCCGCTTAACCGGTATATTTTGCCTTGAAAATTATGGCCAAAATTTAGCTCTCTGGATTAGTATTCAGCCTAAACCAAAAGTCCCTCAACTGCATGCACCCCTTTGCCTAAAGTGGAATACAAATTTGGCAATAACGCCCCTAATCTGTTGACCTCCGAATTTAATACTTATCAGACAGATCTGATTTTTAGTATGTATATGCATTAAAGTCCTTATGCTTTGAGGTTTAATTAATGATCTCAGTGGGTTAAAAAGTATTACTATCTGTCTGATAAAAATAGTTTTTCTATTTATTTGAGTATTTTACGTATTCCTTTGTTTTTTAGGAAAGCAATTGTTATGCTAGAGGCAGGACAAAGGGTTATTAGATAACCGGTCTCCTTGTCCGAAGGCATAGTCTTTATGACACTTTATTCGATGAATGTCGTGTTTAGTTAAATACTATGTCGTAATCAATAATTGATTTATTTTATCTATATGAGACCCTTTGAAATACGCAATAGAGTGTAGGCATTGGAACTTAGTTAGTAAGCAAATTTGTCTTACGACCTTTATACCTGTTGATAACCAATAGGTTGGTAAATAGCTTATGTAGTAGATACTCTTTGCGTCTCTTTTTGGGGCTGGATAAAAACAATAATTAGGAGTATGTATGAATAAGTATGTAAAAGGTGTTGCCGTTGCAGGTGCATTTGCTCTGTCTCAAGGTGCCATCGCTAGCTGTGGTGAAATTACCATTGCAGAAATGAACTGGGCCTCTGCCGAGTTGATGGCTAATGTCGATAAAATCATTTTAGAAGAAGGTTATGGTTGTGAAGTGGAATTGGTGCCAGGCGCAACAATGACTACCTTTGCATCTATGAACGAAAAGGGTCAACCAATGGTTGCTCCTGAGCTGTGGGCTAACGCTGTTGCAACTCCTCTAAATGCAGCTGTTGCTGAAGGCCGTTTACACGTAATGAATGAAGGCCCAATCGTTGGTGCTGGTGAAGGCTGGTTCGTGCCTGATTATTTCATTGCTAACAATCCAAATATCAAAACTGTGATGGATATTCTTGAGCATCCAGAACTGTTCCCAGATGCTGAAGATCCCTCTAAAGGTGCTCTTGTTGGTTGTCCAGCAGGTTGGGGTTGTCAATTAGCTACGGCTAACCTATTCCGCGCATTTGATATGGAAGCCAAAGGTTGGAAACTGGTTGATCCAGGTTCTGCTGCTGGTCTAGACGGCTCCGTGGCTAAAGCTGTTGAGCGTGGTGATAACTGGATGGGTTACTACTGGTCACCAACTGCTCTAGCAGGTCGTTATGGTCTAGAAGCTATCGACTTTGGTGTTGAGTGGGGTGGTGCTGACAACTGGGATAACTGTATTGTTAAGCCTGAGCAAGAATGTGCTGATCCACAACCTTCCTCTTGGACTGAGTCAGTTGTAAACACTGTGGTAACAGATGAGATCAAGTCTCATGGCGGTGCTGCAGATTACTTCAGCAAGCGTACCTTCCCAGGTGCTGCTATGAACGGTATGTTGGTATATATGGATGACAACCAAGCTACTGGTGAAGATGCTGCCTTTGCTTTCCTAGAGCAACATGAAGATGTTTGGGGTCCATGGGTATCTGCTGACGCGGCTGCCAAGATCAAAGCTGCTCTATAATTAGAGATTGGCATTAAAATATAAGGCCCACACCAATTGGTTGCTGGGCCTTTTTTATAAATACTTGATGGCTACATGGTTATAGGCATTTAATTAAAAACCTGTTGCATAAGCCCTTGCGGCTTATGATTGCAGATTAGGAGTTAAGCATGGATTTTCTATCTGAATTTCCGGAAATGGGACGTCAGGACCTGCGTGATTTAAAAAAAGGTATTGACCAGTCGTTTCGGGAGTTTTCTCGTGCTAATGGTGACAGCATAGAAGGGTTCTTTGAGCCTTTGCTACATTTTATGGTTGGGTTGGAAAAGCTAATGCTCTTTATACCATGGCCGTTTATGATTTTAATATTTGCCGCCTTAGCATGGGTCGGCTCTCGTAGCCTATGGCTGGTGTTAGGCACAATTGCCTCATTCCTACTTATTGGCTATTTAGGTATGTGGGAAAATACCATGGCTACGGTGGCCATTATATCTGTGGCAACCATCGTCTGTATCGGTGTAGGCATACCACTGGGAATCCTGATGGCGCGTTCTGATCGTTTGCAGACGGCTATTACTCCAGTGCTGGATGTGATGCAGACCATACCGAGTTTTGTGTATCTGATTCCGATCATTATGCTCTTGGGTATTGGTAAAGTCCCTGGCTTGCTCGCTGTATGTGTGTACGCTTTACCGCCTATTGTCCGTCTCACAAACTTAGGTATTCGACTGGTGGATAAAGAGGTTTTGGAAGCAGCTGATGCCTTTGGTGCTAGCCCTAGACAAAAACTTTTTGATGTCCAAATTCCATTGGCATTACCGAATATATTTGCTGGGGTAAACCAAACTATTATGATGGCCTTGGCCATGGTAGTTATTGCCTCTATGATTGGTGTTAAAGGGTTGGGTGTGCCGGTTTTACGAGCTATATCTAATCAATATTTAGCTTTAGGCTTAATGAATGGTTTGGCGATCGTCGCCCTAGCGATTATTTTCGATCGTGTATCTCAAGCATATGGCAAGCGGTTGCAGAAGCACCGTCAAGGAGGCCACGGTGTCTGAAGTTAAGGTTTCCATAAAAAATCTATATAAAATCTTTGGTAGTAATGGCAAAGCCATGGTGCAGCATGTGGAAAATGGCTGTAGCAAGGCAGACCTGTTAAATGACTACAAGCATGTGTTGGGTTTATCAAATGTTAATATCGATATTCCAGCACGAAAAATCCAAGTAATTATGGGGCTGTCTGGATCAGGTAAGTCAACCTTGATTCGTCATTTAAACCGTTTGATTGAGCCCACCTCTGGTGAAGTCTTAATCGATGGTGACAATGTTCTGGCTATGTCTGATGAGCAGCTAAGGGATTTTCGCCGCAGTAAAATGTCTATGGTGTTTCAAAAATTTGCTTTGTTACCCCACCGCACGGTATTGGACAATGTTTGCTATGGCTTAAAGATTAAGAAGTTGCCAGTGGCAGAGCAGCATGAGCGAGCTCAGCGTTGGATTGATCGTGTGGGTCTTACCGGTTTTGAAGCTAACTTCCCTGCGCAATTATCAGGTGGTATGCAGCAACGGGTTGGTTTGGCACGTGCCTTAGCCACTGATGCAGAAATCCTGTTGATGGATGAAGCTTTCTCGGCTTTGGACCCTTTGATCCGTAATGATATGCAAGATATCTTGCTGGATTTGCAAGAAGAGCTACATAAAACCATTATCTTTATTACTCATGATTTGGATGAGGCTCTACGCATTGGTGACAATATTGTTATTCTGCGTGATGGGGCAGTGATCCAACAAGGGGCGCCACAGGAGATTGTGCTTAATCCAGCGGATGATTATGTGCGCGATTTCATTAAAGATATTAACCGAGCTCGGGTATTGCAGGTGTCAGCGGTTATGGAAGAAGGTACTGGTTCTGGTGATCTCACATTGGACCACAAGATGATACTAGAAGACGCCTTGCCGATGATGTCAGATTCTGGTGTAACAGAAGCCACTGTAACTCGAGACGGCTCTGCCATAGGTAAAGTGACTTTGAACGATATGATTGGCGGTATAGCGCGGCCGAAAGGCCATGGTCAATCAGAAACCACCTATCGCTAAATCATAGTATTTACCGGTATTAGAAAACCGCCTTTTGGGGCGGTTTTTTTATATGTGTAGAAATTATTTTTTTGCAGCTAGCCGCTGTTCACGTTGCCAGATATATAGACCAGCTAAGAGAATGATAACTGAGCCCAAAATGGTGAAATTATCTAGTGAATCACCAAAAATAATTACGCCAGCCAAGATGCCGAATAGTAACCGAGTATAGCGGAATGGACTAACAGCAGACACTTCGCCAATACGCATAGCTTTGGTAACCAGAATAATGGCAAAGCTGGCTAATGAGATCATGCCAAAAAGATAAACCCAGGCGATCATTGGGGGCCAGCTTGGGGCTGGTTCAAACAACATAAACACTATGCCTGCAAGGGTTTGTGCCATGGTGCCAAAGATGGCTAAACGCACAGATGAATGATGTTTAGCGGCCAAGCGAGAACCAATATCACGCATCGCCATGCCCATCACAGCTAGAACAGCGAATAGTGAAAAGATATCGAAACCATCGGTACCTGGCCGCATAATAATTAACATGCCACAAAAACCTAGCAGCACAGCACTAAGACGCTGGATGCCCACTTTTTCACCTAAGAATATTACGGAAAATAAAGTAAGCAAAAGTGGCAAGGTTTGCACAATGACGGTAACTGCAATAAAAGAAGAGTAGGTGAGGGCCATAACCATAAATACTGTGGCCACTGTTTCACCGATAGACCTAAGCATCACTGGTGGTTCAAATATAGCACTGCTAAATAAAGGCTCGCCTTTGCGGGCTAACATAATCCAAAAAAGCAGCGTGCCACCAAGACCTAAGGCCAAAGTAATTAAGCCTGTCGAAACATACTCAGAAGCCATTTTTAGATTTGCATCAGCAAGCGTAAAGCCCGCCATGCTTAGGCTCATCAGTAGCATACCTTTAACATTGTCAGATAAAGTTTTCACAATTTATCCTGCGGCCATTGGGAAGAGCAAAGACTAACTTTAAAATGCTATGTAGGCAATTAAAAAAACGTTTATTGAAGCGTATTTAAAAATAATTACAAAAGCAGATTAGGGCTAAGATATGTTATTAAAATTGGCTCTAATGACCTAAGTGCATTGGCTCATTGTGTTCATTTCAAATGACGCGTATATTTAATTATTGTCAAAAAATTGATTCTTTTTGACGAAATGTATGCGCTTACATTTTTTCAAAATAACCTTGTCTTGTAGGTTTATTTAGCATACCATTGAGGTATTAAAATGTAAGCGCATACATTTATTGTGTTCTTACAGAACTAACTTCAACAGTTAAGGTGATCAATATGGCCATTAATTATGTAAAGCGAGCAGCAAAATCTCCAGCTACGGGTGAAGATAATACGCGAGCTATTGTGTCGGAGATGCTGGCAAATATCGAACAAGGTGGCGAAGAGAGATGTGCCCAGTATGCTCATGACTTAGATAAGTTTGACGGTAATATTGTGGTCACTCGCGACGAAATTGATGCAGCCGGTGAAAGACTTTCGCAACGTGTTAAAGACGATATTCGCTTTGCCCATGAGCGGGTTTCTAAGTTTGCTCAGCACCAACGTCAAGCCTTAACAGATTTTGAGGTGGAATTATCCCCTGGACTATGGGCTGGTCAGAAACAAATCCCTGTGCAAACAGCCGGTTGTTATATTCCTGGTGGCCGTTATTCTCATGTCGCGTCCGCAGTTATGTCCGTAGCAACAGCTAAAGCCGCAGGGGTAAACCACGTTATTGCTTGTTCTCCACCTAAGCCAGGCGGTGGTGTGAACGACGCTATTTTGTATACAGCTGACTATAGCGGTGCGGACACTATACTTGCTTTGGGTGGCGTGCAAGGTATTGCGGCTATGGCCTTTGGTTTATTTACTGGGCGTCCAGCTGATGTACTGGCTGGCCCAGGTAACCGCTTTGTTGCAGAAGCGAAGCGTATGTTGTTTGGCCGTGTGGGTATTGATATGTTTGCCGGCCCAACTGAAATTGGTGTGTTGGCAGATGCAAGTGCGGATCCACGTATTGTGGCGAGTGATTTGGTTGGGCAAGGTGAGCATGGCCCGGACTCCCCGATGTGGTTAATCAGTTTAGATCTAGAATTAGCAAATAAAGTGATCGAGATTGTACCGACTTTGATTGAAGATATGCCTGAACCATCCCGCTCAGCTGCACGCAGCGCCTGGGCAGATTATGCCGAAGTAGTGGTATGTGATACCCGTGAAGAAGCGGTAAAAGTTAGTGACGAATACGCTGCTGAACATTTAGAAGTGCAATGTGAAGACCTAGATTGGTGGGTAGATAATTTATCTAACTATGGTTCTCTATTTGTGGGTGAGGAAACCACGGTAACCTATGGTGATAAGTGTTCTGGCACCAACCATATATTACCAACCAAAGGCGCTGCCCGTTATACGGGTGGCCTGTCTGTAGGTAAATTTATCAAAACTTGTACTACCCAGCGTATGACCAAAGAAGCTAACCGTGAAGTAGGTGCAGCAGCAGCACGTATCTCTCGTTTGGAAGGTATGGAAGGCCATGCGCGTTCTGGTGATGATCGTCTACATAAGTACTTCCCGAATGAGGAGTTTGATCTTGGTCACTAATGCCTTAGAAGCTTTTAGTCTACACGATAAGGTAGCCCTAATAACGGGCGCCTCATCGGGTATCGGTGCCCAGCAAGCTCGAGCGCTCGGATCTGCTGGCGCTCGCCTAGTTTTGGTGGCACGCAGTGAAGATAGTTTAAAGGCGTTGCAGGCCGAGCTTGCAGCTAAGGATATTAAGGCTAGCTATATTGCCGCTGATTTACTTGATGAGCAGCAGTGGGACAGTGTCGTTGAACAGGCGCAGTCCTGCTATGGCCAAATAGATATTCTGTGTAATACAGCGGGGGTTAATCTTCGTCAAGCGGCTGAGCAAGTAACTAGTGAAAGCTGGGATAAAACACAAACATTAAATGTAAAAGTGCCTTTTATGTTGGCGCAAAAGCTAGTGCCAGCTATGCAAGCTAGAGGCTGGGGCAGGATTATTAATGTTGCGTCCTTGCAATCTGCAAGAGCATTAACTAATGGTATTGCCTATGGCGCTTCAAAAGGTGCCGTAGCCCAATTAACCAGAGCTATGGCTGAGGCTTGGTCAGCTAGTGGGGTTGGTTGTAATGCGATTGCTCCAGGCTTTTTCCATACGGGTTTAACGCAAGCTGTGTTTGACAGTCCTGAAATAGTTGAGAAGTTAGCTAAGCAGACAGCCATAGGGCGCAATGGTGACCTACAAGACCTTGATGGTATTACAGTCTTTTTAGCTAGCCGCGCAGCAGATTATATTACTGGTCAGGTTATTTATGTGGACGGTGGCTTTACTGCGAAGTAATGAACCCTGAATTTTAGCCGGAGGAACTGATAATGAAAGCACTTGTTTATACCGATACACAAGTTATGCAATATCGAGATGAGCCAAAACCAGAACCGGGCCCCGATGAGGTTTTACTTAAGGTAGCCGCGACGGCCATTTGTGGTTCTGATATGCATGCTTATCACGGTTTGGATGAAAGACGTGTGCCACCATTAATCTTAGGTCATGAGGTGTCTGGCTATGTGGTAGGTGGTGAATTAGATGGCCAGTTGGTGGTAGTCAACCCATTACTAACTTGTGGTCAATGTAATCATTGCTTATCCGGTCGCACCAACCTTTGTGCTGAGCGTGAACTTATTGGTATGTATTTAGCTGGTGCCTATGCCGAATATGTGGTGGTAAAACGCGCTAGTCTAATTATCCCCAAGCAACCTATAGAACCTTGGATTGCCAGCTTAACTGAGCCAACAGCGACGGCTTTGCATGCTATAGCGCAAATTGAGCGTATTAGTTACCGCCCCATATCAGAGCAGCGGGTATTGGTTATTGGTGGTGGCGCGATTGGTCTGCTAGCGGCCTTAGTCTTGTCGGCTAAAGGGTGTTTAGATATTGCTTTGGCTGAAACCAATGCCTTGCGGCGGGCGACCGTAGAGCAGCAAAATGTTGCTCAGGTTTTTGATCCCTTGTCAGATTCTGCCCCAGCGCCAGGTGCTTATGACATAGTGCTTGATTGTGTTGGTAGTGGCGCTACCAGACGTATGGCATCAGAACAAGTGATGGCGGGCGGAATCGTTTCCCATGTTGGTTTACAAAATGCAGACGAGGGCTTGGATACGCGCCGTCTGACCTTGCAAGAGGTCACCTTTTTAGGCAATTACTGTTATACCAAACAGGATATGCAGGCTTCCCTAGATATGCTGATTGATGGTCGTCTCGGCGACTTAGCATGGGTAGAAAGACGGGAACTCAGCTCAGGCATTGAAGCCTTTAGTGATTTACACCATGGTCGTGTTGCAGCGGCAAAGATTGTATTGCATCCAGACGCTATGTTTGGCTAATAATAGGAGAAAAAAATGAATAACAGTGAGCGCATTTGGGCGGCATTAGAAACCAATCAGGTTGATACCGTAACTTATTTGCCTTGTAATAAGATGAACGCGTTAATGTCCCATAAACCAGCAACCATGGATGTATGGGATATTACCAAGGAATCAGCAGGCCTAGGTTTGTGTTTTGGTCGTAGTTTGGGCGGTAAGCGTACAGCGATGATGATTCAAAATACTGGTTTAGGTAACTTGGTCACTGAGCTTTATACTATGCAGAAGCTTTATCAAGCAGGCCTACCTATTTTTGTTTCCTGGCGTGGCTATTACAAAGAACCAATCGAAGCGCAAATTATCTTTGGTGGCAAGGTTGAAGACTTGCTGAATGCTATTGATGTGGAATACCAGATTTTAGCCAAAGCAGAAGACCTAGATAACCTTAATGCAGAAGTGGCTGCTTGTTTTGAAGAAAACAAGGTAAAAGTATTTCTAATGTCACCTGAAGTATGGGAACAAAACAATCCAGACTATCACCAGTTTGGTCATCCACGCATTGAGCCAGTAACTGTTGATGTACCTGCATATCAAGGCACTCCAAGCGTTAACCGTTATCAGGCCATTGGCCAGATTATGCCAACCATTGATGATAGGGATATTGTTATTTCGCAAATTGGTTTCCCCTCCAAAGAGGTATATAACACTATGGACCGTGACACCAACTTTTATATGTTGGGTGCCTTAGGTTCAGCTGTGGAGGTGGGTATCGGCCTAGCACTATCAGTACCTGATCGTCATGTTTATATTATTGATGGTGATGGCTCTATGTTCTTTAACCCGAATCAGTTGATAGATCTAGCGGCTATGCAGCCTGAGAATCTTACCCTGATTTGTTTGGATAATGGTAGCTGGGGTTCCACCGGTAACCAGCCAACACTTAGCTCACAAGGCTTTAACTTATCTGGCATCGCTAACTCTATGGGCATCAAGTCTCAGGCCATGACCGATGATAAAGAGGCCATGCAACAAGCCCTGCGTGATAAGAAGCAATTTGTGCACTATTTTATCGAAGCGGGTAATGATAAAGTGGGCGGTGAGATTCCGCTGACGGCCTTAGCTATTAAGCAACGCTTTATGGATGCTATAGCAAGCTAGTCACTAATTTAGGAGAATAAACCATGCCGGCGGTAGAAAATGCCCATTGTATTGCTGACTTAAAACAGTTAGCCCGCCGGCGTATTCCTGAATTTGCTTTTGATTATATCGAAGAAGGCTGTAACGCCAATATAGCTATGCAGGGTAACCGTAGAGCTTTGGATGGAGTGCAATTACAGCCCTACTATACTGATGCTTATGCCAAGCCTCAGTTACATACCCAACTGTTTGGTAAACAATACGACCTACCTTTCGGTATTGCCCCTTTGGGTTTAAGTGGTTTGGTATGGCCCCAAGCATCGGTAATGCATGCCAAGACCGCACAAAAAACCAATACCCCATTTGTTCTAAGTACGGTAGCCACAATTAGTATTGAAACAGCTGCTGCTCATGCTGGGGATAATTTATGGTTTCAACTCTATCCACCTGCAGACCGAGAAATCTGTCTAGATTTATTGGCGCGAGCCAAGACCGCTGGTTGTGAAAATTTGTTAGTGACAGTCGACGTACCTACACCGGGGCGGCGTATTAAAGCCATTAAAAGTGGTCTTAGTGTGCCGCCTAAAATCACCCCCACAAGTGTCTGGCAGTCATGCCAACGCCCCCTTTGGAGCTTGGCGACAGTGACCCATGGGTTACCACAGTTTGCTAATTTAACACCCTATATGGATAGTAAAACCATGGCCATGAAAGATGCCGCTGAATTTATTCGCACTAAATTGCGCGATGTAGTGGATTTGGCTTGGCTAGAATGGCTACGAGAGCACTGGCAGGGTAATTTGATAGTTAAAGGTATTCTGACTTCCCATGATGCCAAAGCAATTATGGAAATTGGCGTTGATGGTATTGTGGTATCTAATCATGGTGGCCGGCAACTGGATGTAGCACCATCTCCCGTGCAGGCTTTGCCAGATATTGTTGCTGCTGTAGATGGTGGTGTAACAGTGATGGTGGATAGTGGGGTTGAGTCTGGTATTGATGTGGCTCGTTACCTTGCTTTAGGTGCACAGGCGGTATTTGCCGGTAGAGGCTTTATGTATGGTGTGGCCGCTGGTGGCCAGGCAGGTAGCGATCGATGTGCAACCCTGTTGCAACTTGAGCTAGAACAATTGATGTCTCAACTCCATTGCCCATCACCACAAGCATTAGCTAAACACTTATGGCGCTAATATTGGCTTTTTGAAGTAGGGCACTAAAGCTGTTTATAAACTCACCGTACTCTTTTATATCAGTGTTACCATATTTTATGGATAATAACGCAGAGACTCTCTCAGTACCGTATTGGTACTCAACTTAATACTTTTATTATTAGTATCGCCAGCGCGCATTTTAAGCAATAGCCCAGCTGCAGCTTGACCCATACGGCCATGAGGTACATGAACTGTAGCTAAGGTTGGGGTCACTATTTCAGCAATATCAATATCGTCAAAACCGGTAATAGAAATATCCTCGGGAACGCTAATATTCATCTTTCTCGCTTGCATTATTGCCCCTACCGCCAGTACGTCATTACTGCATAATATAACGCTTGGTTTATGGTTAAGTTGCATCAATTCAGCAAAAGCTTGCCCAGCCAGTGAAGGTGAATAATTTGAGGAGCATGATTTTAAAATTAATTGCGCACCTTCAACCTCCTCAATGGCTGCTTTCGCGCCGGCTATACGATCTTCTATGCGATCATTAAATTGAGTCGGACCAGCAATCATGGCAATATCTTTATGCCCCATTTCCAAGACTGTCTGGGTGAGTTCCCGCATGGCGGCATGGTTGTCAAAGCCCACATACAAGTGTTTACCATCCCAGCGATGGTTCCAAGCGATTACATAAGGGATATTGCGTCTTGCTAGGAAATCATAAGTACTTTGTGGCCTTGCCGTGCCAATAAGTAATAGGCCTTCTGCTCCCTGACCAATTAAGGTACGGATATTTTCAAACTCTTGCTCATGATCATAACTCGAGGTGGAGATAAGTAATGTAATACCGGCGTCTGCCAACACTTCCTGAAAGGCCTGTATCCCCTTAGCAAAAATGGCATTTTCCATGGTCGGTATTATGGCCCCCATGGTGCGCGATGTTTGGGAGGCTAAATAACGACCACCAAAGTTGGGTGTATAGCCAAGTTCTTCTACCGCGGCGCCTACTTTTTTTCTAGTCTTTTCAGACACCCTTTCGGGAGTGTTTAAAAACCGCGAAACAGTGGCAGTTGATACGCCTGCCAGTCTAGCGACATCATCCACTTTGGGTTTGGATCCTTCAAACATATATAGAAAACCTAAATATTAAAGCAGTTAGTAGTTAGTATAACGATTAAACGAAATATGACCTAAAGATAATTCTATGTGAGTTTATATTAATTTATGTAAGCGATTACATCTAATTTTATATAATTTGTAAAGAACCTATAATAAAGACAATAAGGCTACAAAATAATTCTCCTTTCTTATGGGGTATTTTTTCTTATGACTGGCCTAATGAATCAATAAATGTGGCTCTATGGCTAGCTCTTAGCTTTGTTTAGACTTTGTATGGTATATGGGCCTGCCATACCTTTTGTCAGGCATTATTATTAATCCTTTATGCAGGTATGTCAGCAATGAAAATGACCACAGAAGAAGCCTTTATAAAAACCTTACAGATGCATGGTATTGAGCATGCATTCGGTATCATTGGTTCTGCCATGATGCCTATTTCCGATTTATTTGAAGACGCCGGAATTACCTTTTGGGACTGTGCCCATGAAGGCTCTGGTGGCATGATGGCTGATGGTTATACCCGTGCAACCGGCAAAATGAGTATGATGATTGCTCAAAATGGTCCTGGTATTACCAACTTTGTTACTGCCGTGAAAACCGCTTATTGGAACCATACGCCACTCTTGTTAGTAACCCCACAAGCAGCCAACAAAACCATTGGTCAGGGTGGCTTCCAAGAAGTTGAGCAAATGGCTTTATTTAAAGATATGGTTTGCTATCAGGAAGAAGTTCGTGATCCTTCCCGTATTGCAGAAGTACTAGACCGTGTTATTGCCAATGCCCACCGTGCCTCAGCACCTGCACAGATCAACGTACCCCGCGATATGTTTACCCAAGTGGTAGATATTGAATTGCCGACGATGATTGATTTTGAATTGCCTGCCGGCGGTGAGTCAGCAGTTGCTGCCGCTGCAGAGATGCTATCTAACGCCAAATCACCCGTTATTCTTAATGGTGCTGGTGTGGTTTTATCTGATGGTGGTATTGCTGCTTCAATGGCTTTGGCAGAACGTTTGGATGCGCCAGTATGTTGTGGTTATCAGCATAATGATGCCTTCCCTGGTTCCCACCCACTATTTGCTGGCCCTCTTGGCTATAACGGCTCCAAAGCCGGTATGCAACTAATCAGTGAAGCTGATGTAGTATTGGCCTTGGGCACGCGCTTGAATCCATTCTCTACTTTACCTGGCTACGGAATTGATTACTGGCCAAAGAATGCGCGCATTATTCAGGTTGATCTAAAGCCTGAGCGTATTGGTTTAACTAAGCCAGTGAGTGTAGGTATTGTTGGTGACGCTGCCAAGGTAGCCAATGGCATTTTGGCACAATTAAGTGCTAATGCTGGTGATAATGATCGTGCTGCTCGTCAAGCCCGTATCGCAGAAACCAAAGCCAACTGGGCAACTGAACTAGCGGCTATGACCCATGAAGACGATGATCCAGGTACCACTTGGAACGAACGTGCCCGTGCAGCTAAGCCTGAATGGCTAAGCCCACGTATGGTTTGGCGTGCTATTGAATCTGTATTACCTAAGGAAGCCATTATCTCTTCTGATATCGGTAATAACTGTGCCATTGGTAATGCTTACCCAACCTTTGAAGAAGGTCGTAAATATTTAGCCCCGGGTCTATTTGGCCCTTGTGGTTATGGTTTGCCTTCTATCATAGGTGCCAAGATTGGTCGTCCTGATACCCCAGTGGTTGGTTTTGCCGGTGACGGTGCCTTTGGTATTGCGGTAACTGAACTAACTGCTATTGGCCGTGAAGAGTGGCCAGCCATTACCCAAATCGTAATGCGTAACTATCAGTGGGGTGCTGAAAAGCGCAACTCTACGCTATGGTTTGATGATAATTTTGTCGGTACAGAGCTAGATGAAAATGTTAGCTATGCTGGTATTGCTCAAGCCTGTGGTTTACAAGGTGTGCAAGCCCGCACCATGGAAGAGGTTAGCTCTGCTCTAAGCCAAGCTTTGGTTGATCAAGCGAACGGTAAAACCACCTTGATTGAAATTATTATCAACCAAGAGTTAGGTGAGCCTTTTCGCCGTGATGCGATGAAGACCCCGGTTAAGGTAGCAGGTATAAATCGTGAGGATATGCGTCCACAAAAAGGCGCATAAGCTTTAACGTTAGGTCAAAAAAAAGGGCGTATCTTTCGATACGCCCTTTTTGTTAGGGGTTAAGTTTTACTTACCGCCTTTGAATTCAGGATAGGCTTCCATACCACATTCAGCGATATCGACACCTTCGTACTCTTCTTCCTTAGATACACGTAGACCAATTACCGCTTTGATAATTGCCCAAGTTAGAAGACTAGCACCAAATACCCATACAAAGATGGTAGCAGCACCAATCAACTGACCAGAGAAAGTAGCACCATCATTAGTGAAAGGTACTAATAGTAGACCTAATAGGCCAACTACACCGTGTACAGAGATTGCACCAACTGGATCGTCAAGACGCAGCTTGTCTAGAGCCAAGATAGAGAATACTACTAATGCACCACCTAGGCCACCGAAGAAGGTTGCTTGCAGAGGAGTAGGAGTAGAAGGCTCAGCAGTGATCGCAACAAGACCAGCCAAGGCACCGTTTAGAGCCATAGTTAAGTCAGCTTTGCCAAATAGGATTTTAGCAACGATCAAGGCAACAATCAGACCACCAGCTGCGGCAGCGTTAGTATTCATAAATACTACTGCAACAGAGTTAGCACTTTCTACAGTAGCTGTAGCTAATACAGAACCACCGTTAAAGCCAAACCAACCCATCCACAAGATAAAGGTACCTAAAGTAGCTAGAGGTAGGTTAGCACCAGGGATGGCACGTACCTGACCGTCAGGGCCGTATTTGCCTTCACGAGCGCCTAGTAACAATACACCTGCTAGAGCTGCAGAGGCACCAGCCATATGAACGATACCAGAACCGGCAAAGTCACTAAAGCCAAGATCGCCAAGAGTATACATGCCGAATACAGCTTCGCCACCCCAAGTCCATGCACCTTCCATAGGATAGATAAAGCCAGTCATTACCACACAGAAAGCGAGGAATGCCCATAGCTTCATACGCTCAGCAACAGCACCAGAAACAATCGACATGGCTGTAGCGACAAACACTACTTGGAAGTAGAAATCAGCAGATGGAGCATAAGTCCATTCGTCAGTAACACCATCACCCATGATGCCGCTTAGGAAGTAGCCGCCACCATACATAATGGCATAGCCACAAACCAAGTACATAGTACAAGCGATTGCAAACAGGGCAACGTTCTTGGTTAGGATTTCAGTGGTGTTTTTGCTGCGAACAAGGCCTGCTTCTAGCATACTAAAGCCAGCTGCCATCCACATTACCAATGCGCCGCATACCAAGAAATAAAAGGTATCCAGTGCATACTGAAGTTCAAAAATTTGGTTTTCCATGATATTGGTCCTGTATTAAAGGGCTATGCTGCCGGTTTCACCAGTACGAATACGTACGGTTTCCAACAACGGTGTTACAAAAATTTTGCCATCGCCGACTTTGCCGGTAATAGCTGCTTTCTGGATAGTGTCCAAAACTTGATCGGTCTGCTCGTCATCAACGGCAATATCCAATCGTGTCTTAGGAACAAAATCGATCGCATATTCTGCGCCACGATATAGCTCAGTGTGACCATGTTGGCGCCCAAAGCCCTTAACGTCGGTGACTGTCAAGCCCTGAATGCCTAATTCGGCCAGAGCTTCGCGTACATCATCCAACTTAAAAGGCTTAATGATGGCTGTGATTAGCTGCATACATACTCCTGTTATTTTCGTCTGATCGCACTTTTATTAGGCGACCACCATTAAATGGTATCAGGCATAATGCACGTATCGTGCCAAAATGTTTTTTTCAATAAAAACAGTAGGTTATAAAAGATTTAAGTAAAAGGGTGTAAGTGTGGAATATTGTGTGTGCAGGTTTGGTGCGGCAAATGCACAAAAAAAGCACCATTGCACCAACTTAGGGCAAAAAGAGGTTTTTAAGACGTTAGAAGCAGATAAAATTGGCTAATTATTGCGGCAGCGACAATAGAAAGCCCCGCAGGGAGGCGTTTTTTCTTAATCAGCAAACGCAGACGACGTAAAACAATATGATGGCTGCGGCCAGTTAGTTCCCAGCGGCGCAAAAAAGCAAACTGCAGAATCAACATAATAGGTAAGAGGGCAACAAAGACTAAACAACAAGGCCAGCCTAGTATTAAACCAACAACCAATAGCAATTTGGCTTCACTGGCAGAAATCTTGCGCCAGCGCCAAAACAAAATACCCACAGCAAAAAATCCAGCACCGGTTAACAGATTGAAGAACCAATCATCTGGTTGCATCCAATAGAGCTGTACACCCCAAACCACCAATAAGGCAAACATGCCCCGATTAGGAACATGCAAATGCCAAAAATCGCGGTGCGCCAAATAAATAAGCAGCAAAATATTTAAGCCGGCAAAGGCGAAGCTCATAGTCAATGTTTCTGTGTTAATAACGTCGCAACAGCATACGTGAGAAGCAGGGGTTGATTCAAGTCACCTAATACAAGTTCTATAAAGTTTGTCATCATTCTCTATCTTAGCTGATAAGTTAATGATTGATGCTGATGGTCTGGCTAATATTATAAAAATACATCTTAGATCTAGCTAACAATTTCCTGACATCCAAAGCTTGTTGTATAATGCTGCGTCCCGAACACAGGTGTAGTCCATGAGCAAGAAACTCTATATTAAAACCCACGGTTGCCAGATGAATGAATATGATTCTGGGCGTATGGCTGATTTACTAGGCGAAAGTCACGCTATGGAGCTGACTGAGGCGCCTGAAGAGGCGGACATTCTATTATTAAATACCTGTTCGATTCGGGAAAAAGCCCAAGAAAAGGTTTTTCACCAGTTAGGCCGTTGGCGCAAACTAAAAGAAGCCAATCCCAATGTAAAAATTGGTGTGGGCGGTTGTGTTGCCAGTCAGGAAGGTGAAGCTATTTCCAAGCGGGCACCTTTTGTGGATATGATTTTTGGCCCACAAACCCTGCACCGTTTACCAGAAATGATTGAAGCCACCGATGCTGGTGCTGTGGGTGTTGTGGATGTAAGTTTCCCAGAAATAGAAAAGTTTGATCGTTTGCCGGCGCCCAAAGTCGAGGGTGCAGAAGCCTTTGTCTCTATAATGGAAGGGTGTAGTAAATATTGTACCTTCTGTGTTGTGCCTTATACCCGCGGTGAAGAAGTTAGCCGGCCCTTGGCGGATGTATTAGTTGAGGTTAATCAACTGGCGGAACAGGGCGTCCGGGAAGTGAATTTACTAGGACAAAACGTCAATGCCTACCAAGGTGAAACGGCTGACGAAGAAATTGTTGATCTGGCGGAACTGATTACCTTAATTGCCGCCATCGATGGTATTGACCGTATTCGCTTCACTACCAGCCACCCAGTTGAATTTAGCGATAGCTTGATTGAGGCCTATGCGCAGGTGCCTGAGCTAGTCAGTCATCTGCATTTACCAGTGCAATCAGGCTCAGATAAGATTTTGATGGCTATGAAGCGTGGCCATACCTGTCTTGAATATAAATCCAAGATGCGACGTATTCGTAAGCTAAGACCAGATATAAGCTTTTCTTCTGACTTTATTGTTGGCTTTCCTGGGGAAACCGATCAGGATTTTGAAGACACCATGAATTTGATTGCCGATATTGGCTTTGATATGTCATTTAGCTTTATCTACAGTCAGCGCCCGGGTACCCCAGCTTCTGATTTGCCAGATAATACCGATATGGAAACCAAAAAACGCCGCTTAAGTATATTGCAGCGCCGTATTGACCAGCAGGCCTTTGCTATTAGTCAGTCTATGGTCGGTAGCTTGCAGTGGGTACTCGTCAGTGGTTATTCCAAAAAAGATCCGGGTAAGCTTTCGGGCCGAACGGAAAATAATAGGGTAGTAAATTTCCCCTGTGATCAGGTGGATTTAATCGGAAAATTCGCTCAAGTACGTATTTTGGATGCCCATCCACACTCTTTACGCGGTGAATTAGTGATTTCTGAGCTCGATGGGGTTGCACCCTTTGGGTCAGTCGTGGTGCAATAGGGGTAGGAATCGTTTTCCCAACCAACAGCCAAGGTAACGTTAATTTGTCTAGACCCAACAATCAGGCACTTGATCACTCTCAGCAACAGATCCCACAGGACGGGGTCGATAACGGCTTGAGTTTTACCCTACAACCCGATAATCCCCATCACCTAGCCAATCTCCAAGGCTACTTAAATGATAACCTCAAGCTGATTGAAAGCCGCCTTAAGGTGCAGATCAATAATCGTGGTAATCGTTTTCTTGTAGTGGGCGAAAAGGCGCCTGCCCATGCTGCCGAAAGGGTATTGCAGCAATTATATCGTGATGCCCAACAAGATAATGAAATTAGCCCCGACCGTGTTCATCTCGTATTAGTGGAAGCCCTACAAACTATGCAAGCAACAACTGATGTCCCTTTGAAAAAAGCCAATGAACCACAAGCTGAAGGGCTTACTGTGCGTACTAAGCGCGTTACTATTAAGCCTCGTGGCACCACGCAGCTTAACTATGTGCGCTCCATTCGCCAAAAGGATATCAATTTTGGTATTGGCCCAGCAGGAACAGGTAAAACCTATTTGGCCGTTGCTTGTGCAGTAGAAGCCCTAGAACGAGAGGAAATTCGACGTATTTTATTAGTGCGTCCTGCTGTGGAAGCAGGTGAAAAGCTAGGCTTTTTGCCCGGTGACTTGGCACAGAAAATAGATCCTTATTTGCGTCCCTTATACGATGCCCTATACGAGATGCTGGGCTTTGAAACCGTAGGTCGGCTAATTGAAAAGAATATTATTGAAGTGGCTCCCTTAGCCTATATGCGTGGTCGTACTTTAAATGGCTCCTATGTCATCTTGGATGAAAGCCAAAACACCACGCGGGAACAAATGAAAATGTTTTTGACGCGGATTGGTTTTGGTTCCACAGCGGTGATTACCGGTGACGTTACCCAAATAGACCTACCTCGTGGCACTAACTCCGGCCTTAAACATGCCATGGAAGTGTTAAAGGATGAGGAAGATATTGGCTTTACCTATTTTAATTCAGCCGATGTGGTGCGCCATCCTCTGGTACAGCGCATAGTTGATGCTTACGATCGCTATGAGAAAAAGCACGAACAATAGTGCTCACCTTAGACCTTAGTGCCTAGTCATTGATGATAGATTTACAAGTCGCCACCACAGCCGCTGGCCTGCCAACTGAAGGCCAATTTCAGCAGTGGCTTAGTGCCGCTACACAGGCGCAGCCCAAAACCGTGGAAATCACCATACGTTTGGTTGATGACGAGGAAAGTCAGACCCTTAATCAGAATTATCGTGGTAAGGATAAACCGACTAATATTCTGTCCTTTCCTGCCGATATGGAAAGCTTGGCTATCCCAGAGTTAGCTGCTGAGTTAGGTGATAACCTGTATTTGGGTGATTTGGTCATTAATGCACCGTTAGTGGCTCGTGAAGCCAAGGCACAAAACAAAACCCTAATAGATCATTGGGCTCACTTGGTTATTCATGGATGCTTGCATTTGCAGGGTTATGACCATATTAATGAAGATGAAGCCGAGGCAATGGAAAGCCTCGAAATTGATTTGTTAGCCGCATTGGGCATTGCCAATCCCTACGGTTAGGGGTATAAATATACTCCGATTTATTATCTCCTTGCGCTTAGTGAGAACAACCACGAGCAAAAGCAAGGACAAACAGGAAACTACATGAACGACGATCAGTCGACCAACGGTCAGGAGAAACGCTCCTGGCTGCAACGTATTACGCTGTTTTTTAGCGATCGAGCTAGTAACTCAGAGGAGCTACTAGAACAGATTCGCCAAGCCGAAGAAGATCAGATTCTTGATCGCGAAGCATTGGATACCATTGAAGGTGCCATGCAGATGTCCAAGATGCAGGTACGCGATATTATGGTACCCCGGCCACAGATGGCCACGGTTAAAGCCGACCAAACAGTATCTGAATTTATGCAAACGGTTACCGAAACTGCGCACTCACGCTTTCCTGTGGTGGGTGAAAATCCTGATGAAATTGTTGGTATTTTGCTGGCTAAAGATCTCTTGCCCCTCGCTTTTGGCAATATGATTGAAGACACTGATATTAAAGCTATTCTGCGCAAGCCAGTATTTGTGCCAGAAAGTAAGCGCTTATCGGTGTTGTTAAATGAATTCCGCACCAACCGCAATCATATGGCTATTGTCCTAGACGAATACAATGGTGTTGCTGGCCTAGTCACCATTGAAGATGTGCTAGAGCAAATTGTTGGTGAAATTGAAGATGAAACCGATGCCGAAGACGATGATGGCAATATTCGTCCCTTTGCCGACAAAGGCTTTATTGTCAAAGCCCTCACGCCCGTCGAAGACTTTAATGAACACTTTGGTTCAGACTTTAGTGAAGATGAGTTTGATACCATTGGTGGCATTATCACCCAACGCTTAGGTCATTTACCTACCAAAGATGAACAAGTGGTGATTGACCAGTTCCAGTTCCGTATTCTATCTGCCGATAATCGTCGTATACGACTCATCCAAGTGAGTCAGGGCGCTGGCCAAGAATAACTAACTATGTCTGCTTCCCCTAAGCCCCTGCTGCTAGCAAGCTTGGCCCTTGTTGGGGGAGGCATAGCACCTTTGGCTTTAGCGCCACTTAACTGGTGGCCATTGGCTCTGCTCAGTGTAGCACTATTTTTTTGGTGCCTTGAGCAGGTCAAAACCAGCCGTCAAAGCTTTTTGGTTGGTTTTGCCTATGGTGCTGGCTACTTTACCACTGGGGTCAGTTGGGTTTATGTCAGTATGGTTGACCATGGATCCACAGCCATACCCCTAGCGTTATTATTAACAGCAATCTTCTGCCTAGGCCTCGGCCTTTTTTACAGCCTCTTTGCATGGCTCTACCAATGCTTCCTGAGTAACCTGAATAATGGGCTAAAAATAATCGCCTTTGCTGCTCTATGGGTGCTATTGGATATATTGCGCGGCTGGTTACTAACTGGATTCCCTTGGCTTTACCTTGGTTATGGTGGGTTATCAACTTGGTTAGCTGGCTATGCCCCAGTGATTGGTCAGCATGGTATAACTTGGCTACTAGTTGTCAGTGCCCTCACAGTCTTTATGGCTTGGCGCCGCCCCATCTATCTACTGGCTCCTGTAGTGATTTGGTTAAGTGGCTTAGGTTTACAACAAATTGATTGGACTCAGCCTGCCGGTGAACGACAAGTGGCCTTATTACAGGGCAATATTGATTTACAAAGTAAGTGGCTACCCGAGCAACTAGGGCCCACCTTGGAATACTATTTTGGCCAAACCTATGCGCACTTAGACAGTGATGTAATTATTTGGCCCGAAACAGCTATTGCTAACTATTGGGATAATGTTTTGCAGGCTACTCAGGCCCTAAGTGAGATAGCAGCAGAACAAGATACTCTGATTATTAGTGGCACTGTATTGCGCGACCAGAATGATATCACCTCTGATTATTACAATGGTCTAGTGGCTTTTGGACAGGAGCAGGGGGCTTATGCCAAACAACAGCTGGTGCCATTTGGCGAATATGTGCCCCTGCAAAATTGGCTGCGTGGGCTGATTCAATTTTTTGATCTACCCATGTCTGGATTTCGCCCAGCACCAGTTGAACAAGGTTTATTAACGCAACAAAGTACCGCTATTGCCGGCAATATTTGTTATGAAATTGCCTACAGTAGTTTAGTAGCTAAGCAAGCAGCTAATGCCCAACTTATTGTTACCGTTAGTAACGATACTTGGTTCGGTAATACCTGGGCGCCATGGCAGCATTTACAAATGGCGCAAATGCGGGCATTGGAAAATGGGAGGCCTGTAGCTCGTGGGACCAATAGTGGTGTCAGTGCTTTAATCGACCATCAAGGTAATATTGTTGCGCAAGCGCCACAATTTGAAATTGCCGAATTAGTAGGCCAATTACAGCTGCGTCAAGGACGTACGCCATTCAATTATTTAGCGACCATAGGCCAAACAAGACCTAACCAAGCTGAATAAATAGATTTTTAACGCAATCAATAGCTGGCCTATTGACCCACCTTTTTAATCCGATAAAATACTCCCCACTTCCTGCCCAGGTGGTGAAATTGGTAGACACGCTAGCTTCAGGTGCTAGTGGCCGCAAGGCCGTGGAGGTTCAAGTCCTCTCCTGGGCACCAATCTTGTTCAGAACCTCTGCTTAAACCAAATATTTATGGCATTAAGTGGTTTTTTCCGTTCTATTGCATAGTCATTTAGATAAACCATTCAGCTTAATTACTTATGCCTCATTTGCTTTTAGACTAACCAGAGAGTAGCCTCTAAGAATGACTACAAATAATGAGAGGAAGTAACTATGCCCAGTATGTTAATTACAGTAGAGATTTCAAAAGGGTTTAAAACCTGGACAGATATGGCGAAGTCCTTTGAGGCTGAAGCGGGTGAACAAGGTGCGAAAATAGTTTGGGCGGCTGCTAACCCAGATGAAACCTCTGTTTATGTCATGATGGATGTTCCTGATCCTGCCTTTATGAAAACCTTTGGTGAACGTCCTGATGTGGCAAAAAGGCGCGAAGAAGCTGGCGCTGATGTTTCTACTACCACAGTTATTACCCCTATTGGCGATTACTGGTTAGGTTGATAGTTACACAGAGTTATTGCCGCTAGACACAATAGTTTATGCCGTTTGATAACAACTAGGGTGGTGTAAAACAAAATGCCTTAGCTCGATTTTGCTAGTGCTTCGAGAATAGGGCAATGGGGCCTATCGTCGCCATGGCAGTTGGCGGCGAGATAACTGAGTTGTTGGCGTAAACTTTGAAGTGTTTGTAGTTTTTTATCAATCGCGGCGATCTTCTCAACTGTTAGGGCTTTTACTTCTTTGCTGGGTCTATTTTTGTCCTGATAAAGAGAAAGTAATTCACGACATTCATCAATGCTAAAATCAAACTGACGTGCTTTACCAATAAATTGTAATTCTGCAACGTGTTGATCTGTGAACTTACGGTATCCGGTATGGCTATCCTTATTGGCTTTGATAATACCTATTTCGGTGTAATAACGTACGGTCTTAACAGTTAAGCCCGCTAATTTTGCAGCCTGTCCAATATTCATAGTTTTTCCTTCACTCTCCAGTTACTGGAGAGTTTATACTTATAAAAAACAAAATCAATCAATACATATCTCTAATTCTGACATTATCAATCTATTGAATGATGGTTTTAGAATGGTTATTCAGGTTTCTTTATGCAATTAAATGTAAAAACCAACTTTATATATATTGGCGCAATACTATTAGTGATAGGGCTAGCTTTATTAATAATTAACCCAATATCATTAATGCAAGATGATCAGCGTCAATTGAGATTACTCCCCAATGATAAAGAATTGGTATTGTTAGGTAAGGACGTTTATGCCCAACAATGTGCGGCTTGTCATGGTGCCAACTTAGAAGGGCAGGCAAATTGGCGTCAACGAGATAACAAAGGCTATATGCCAGCGCCTCCACATGATGCTAATGGGCATACCTGGCACCACCCAGATGAATATCTCTTTTCTGTCACCAAGTATGGTATTGAGGAAACTCTTGGTAGAGAATACCCAAACAATATGCCAGCTTATGAGACTCACTTGACTGATAAGCAAATAGTCGCTGTACTGTCTTATATTAAAAGCACATGGTCAGAACGTATACAAAACCAGCATGATCAAATAAATATTCGTGCGAATAACCAATAAATGGGTACCCATATGTTTAAAAGATATTTAATGATTTTACTCTTAATACCTATCACAGCCTTTGCCCATTCGCCATTATCTTCTATATCGCCAGCGGCTGATGCGGTATTAGATACAGCGCCTACAGTTATAGAAATGACCTTTAAGTCCCCAGCAAAATTGATCAAGCTGGAGTTATTTAAAGTAAATGCCGAGGCAAAAGATTCGTTGTTTAGTAGTCTGTTTGGTAACGATAATGGCAACGAGATTACCTTGGATTCCGATGCCCTGCTGCAAGAATCGGCAACTCACACAATTATATTGCCACTACTTGAGGCAGGTGTTTACAAGATCAACTGGCGTGCTTTAAGCGAAGATGGTCATGTCATAAAGGGCGAGTCAGCATTTCAGATCACTGGCAACTAGGCAATATGGATATTTGGGTTATTGTTGTTCCACTATTAAGGATTGCCCTCTATGTTGCCACCTTTGGTGCCCTAGGTACTCAATTATTTATATGGCACTTTGGGGGTGATCTTTCTTCCACAGGTCATGCCTACTGCCGACGGCTGATTGCTAATAGCAGTGTTGTTGGCGTTATGATTTGTGTTTGTTTGTGGTTAGCTGTGGCTGGCAATATGAGTGGCACCATTGCTGGCATCTTTGATCCTGTCATGTTGCAGTTAGCTTTTGAAGCTTCAACAGGGGTGGCGGCTTTATTATCCCTTGCTGGCTTTATTTTGTTTTTTGTTGGTAGTGCTGCAAAGCATCTTTGGCACAGATTATTGCCTCTAATCGGCAGTTTATTATTGCTTTTATCCTTTAGCATCAGTGGCCACGTGACACGCAGTGGGTTTATAACGCAACTCTTATTAGGGTTGCACCTAGTAGGGCTCGCTTATTGGCTAGGCGCACTGTTGCCATTGCGTAAATTGTGTCTGGAGCCAAATAAAACCGGTCTCGTCGAGATAGCTCATCGATTTGGCATATATGCGTTTATTTATATTGGTGCACTGGTATTGTCAGGTGCCACCTATGCCTATTTGCTCTTAGGTAGCTTGTCAGCTTTGGTTACTACCACCTATGGCAATGTGCTTTTAGCTAAGATAGGCACAGTGTCAGTATTATTACTATTAGGTGCAATTAATAAATTTAAGCTGGTGCCCTTATTGCGACACGATATGCTAGAGGGAGCTAAAAAGCTTTATATTTCCATTCAATGGGAACTCATTGCCGTTGTCATCATTTTATTTCTCACTAGTTTACTAACGACATCGTTAAACTTACCAATGGCAATGATGGGCGGATAGTTTTTTGTGTTCTAAAAAGTAAGGCACCCGCTGGGTGCCTTACTCGTTCTTGTCGAATAGTGTGTGTAGCTATCTATGTTTTACTTATGAGAGTGGGGTTGCGCCAGTCTCAATGCGAATAATTTTTCCATCTTTAAGTATATTAACCGCCATCACAGCTTCTTTTGTGCCATCTGGAAAGGTCATAAAGTCGTGCATAATTAAAATTTCATCATTCTCATAAAGGCAACGCGAGCGTTCAAAGGTAAGGTCTTCACTAGCCATCATAATCCTAGCGGTACTCATCCAGTCCTCTTTATTTACTTCAGTGCCAGATTGATGCCGCACAAAAATAAAGTCTTCGTGTAGTAACTCTGCATAAGCATCAATATCTTTATTATCCATAGCTGTTTGTAGCGCTTCATATAGCATGATGATTCTCCTAATTAGTATATTCTTAGTATAACTATATCAAACTACCCCAAATGCTTGCTCTCTGCAATTAAGCCCTCGTTTTTCTCTTTATCGACTATCTAAAATGACTAATTGTTTCAGTTTATTTCTCTTTGAGAAGTTTACTAATACAGTGTTTATACCCATACCTAAAAAGTAGCATTTGCCCCAAGGTGTAATAAATTATTGTGCCATCATGTCGCTTGTAAAATGTTTATGACCTAAATAAAACAATAAAGGCGTTGCCTTTGTTATACACTTTGGCCTTGCTAGTGTCAGCCAACACTTAGTTTAGATCAACCAATATAATAATAGGTCTAGCTATGACAAGTTATCGCCACCAGAGGAAAATTGATCCCACTAGAGGACAATACTTTGCGGACTCTTTGGCCAATGACAATGACCGTATGGAAATAGGCCCTACCACTTTAGCATATGCAGAGTGGGAGGCTGCTGGTATTACTTTGCCGAATCTCTCAGCAATGCGCGAATATCGTTGGCAGCGTCTAGTTAGTCATATCAATGCCCGTGATTATGGCGCCATTTTATTGTTTGATCCCCTAAATATTCGTTATGGATCTGACTCCACCAATATGCAGTTATGGAACACCCATAACCCGTTTCGTTGCTTAGTGGTTTGTGCCGATGGTTATATGGTGATGTATGACTATGCTGTCGCTAAGTTCCTCTCGACCATGAATCCATTGGTAAATGAGCAGCGTGATGGCGCTGACTTTTTTTACTTTGATCGGGGTGACAAAATTTCCGACGCAGCGGAAAAATTTGCCAAACAAATAGCAGACTTGGTCCAGCAACATGGTGAAGGTAATCAGCGCATAGGCGTTGATAAGCCTATGTTGCATGCTATTTGGGCTTTAGAAAATAATGGCTTTACTATTTTTCCAGGGGAAGAGTTAACTGAAAAGGCGCGAGCCATTAAGAGTATTGATGAAATTAACGCCATGCGCTGTGCTATTTATGCCTGTGAACAGAGTGTTGAAGCTATGGCTTTAGTAGCCAAGCCAGGCCTTAGTGAAAATGAAATTTGGGCGGTACTCCATGCCGAAAATATCAAACGTGGAGGAGAATGGATAGAAACCCGCTTGCTGGCATCAGGGCCGCGCACCAACCCTTGGTTTCAGGAATCTGGCCCACGTATTGTGCAAAATAACGAAATCTTATCTTTTGATACGGACATGATTGGCCCTTATGGTATCTGTGCTGATCTTTCCCGATCTTGGTGGATCGGGGATGGGCTACCGCGACCAGATATGGTTTATGCCATGCAGCATGCTTATGAGCATATTCAGCAGAATATGGAGATGTTAAAACCAGGTGTCAGTTTGCGCGAGTTATCAGCCCGAGGGCATCGTTTAGACGCGCAATATGAAGCAGGTAAATATGGATGCATGATGCACGGCGTGGGTTTATGTGATGAATGGCCATTGGTTGCTTATGATGACAAGGTGGTTGAGGGTGCCTTTGATTATGCATTGGAACCAGGTATGTGTTTGTGCGTAGAGGCATTGGTCGCTCCTGATGGTGGTGATTTTGCCATTAAATTGGAGGATCAGGTGGTTATCACCGAGGATGGTTATGAAAACCTCACCAAGCTAGCTTTTGATGCCAAATTAATGGGTGAATCATGATGGTGCTGGTAATTCGACCTAACAAGCCTTGAAATCAAGTGTTATGGGCCACATAGACAAGTTTTCGGTAACCCAACTTGATAATCTATGAACAAGCAAGAAAATCGCATTTACAAAGTTATTTTTAGCAATCGCGAAGAAATATATGAAATCTTCGCCCGCTATGTTTATCCGAGCGATATGTATGGCTTTGTTGAGGTAGAAGAATATATCTTTGGCGAGCGTAGCCAGCTATTAGTTGACCCTAGTGAAGAGCGCTTGCAGGCTGAGTTTGCTCAGGTCAAACGTTCCTATATTCCTATGCAGGCGATTATACGGATCGATGAAGTGGAAAAAGAAGGGGTTGCCAAAGTCACTACAGGCGGTACTAATTTAGCTACTTTTCCGAGTGGTAAACACCAGCCAAGCAATAGTTAACGACCACTTCTAAAGACATTCTTATCGCTTGTAATCTGAGTTTTAAAATTTTTTAGCAAATCCAAAATTGTCTTCTATACTTAATCTAACTTCGGTTTTTTGCTGATATTAGCTGGAGTTGATTAGAGATGAGTTTTGCCTGCTGTTGCAGGTGTTTTCTCAGATTTAAGCTTGCATATAGTTTGGGGTGTCCACAGGGCACCCCTTTTTTTATACCCAGCAAAAAAGATCTCGGACAAATTTCATCACCATGGTGAAAACCGACTAAGCTAAACGACATCTAAAATATGGGGAGATAAATGGCTGGGATAGCAGGATTCGAACCTGCGCATGACGGGATCAAAACCCGTTGCCTTACCGCTTGGCGATATCCCAGCAATGTCCAGGGGACGCGAGAGAATGGTGGCTATGACTAGATTCGAACTAGTGACCCCATCATTATGAGTGATGTGCTCTAACCAACTGAGCTACATAGCCATTTCTCTATGAGATCTCGGCATTACGTGCGTGTTACCGAGGACGCGAATTATTCCTTGTTTTGGTGTTTCTGTCAACAGGATTTCGCAGAAAACCCTGTTGATTTAACTGTTTTTTTTGCCGGTGCTTAGGGGCAGATAATGGTCTTAAATTAGCCCCCTATAGCAGCTTAAAAAATGCCCTAAAGACAGCTATACATTAAAGCGGAAATGGATCACATCACCGTCCTTAACAGTATAGTCTTTACCTTCTAAGCGCCATTTCCCAGCTTCTTTAGCACCTTGCTCTCCATTGCCAGCAATATAGTCGTCATAGGCGACTACTTCAGCCCGAATAAAGCCTTTTTCAAAGTCTGTGTGAATCACGCCAGCTGCTTGTGGCGCAGTGGCTTGTTGGTGCACAGTCCAAGCCCGCACTTCTTTGACGCCGGCAGTAAAGTAGGTTTGTAAGCCTAGTAGTTTATACCCCGCACGAATAACGCGATCTAAACCTGGTTCTTGCATACCCATATCAGCCAAAAATTCAGCTTTCTCATCGTCTTCCAGCTCACTGATTTCTGCTTCAATTTGATTGCAGATCGCCACTACTTCAGCACCTTCGCTAGCCGCTAACGTGCGTACTGCATCTAGATGAGGATTATCCTCAAAGCCGTCTTCAGCGATATTGGCAATATACATGGTTGGCTTGGTTGTCAGTAGGTGAAAAGACTTCACTAAGGCTTGTTCGTCAGCGTTTAGATCAAGGGTGCGCACGGCAACCCCTTCACTTAAAGGCAATGCTAACTTTTCTAACAAGGCAAGGGTTTTAAGGGCATCTTTATCGCCAGTACGGGCAACCCTTTGTACACGTTGCTTTTGTTTTTCAACGGATTCGAGGTCAGCTAGGGCTAACTCGAGATTGATAATACCAATATCATCGATTGGGTCGATACGATTGGCAACATGGATCACATTATCATCCTCAAAACAGCGCACCACATGGGCAATGGCATCTGTCTCTCGAATATTGGCAAGAAACTGGTTGCCCAGGCCTTCACCACGGGAGGCGCCTTCAACTAGACCAGCAATGTCGACAAATTCCATTGTGGTGGCGATCACCTTTTCTGGGCTCACAATGGCGGCCAAAGTATCTAAGCGTGGGTCTGGCATTGCGACCACACCGGCATTGGGCTCAATAGTACAAAAAGGGAAGTTCTCAGCACCGATACCGGCTTTGGTAAGGGCGTTAAATAGAGTGGATTTGCCCACATTTGGCAAACCGACAATACCGCAATTGAAACCCATGGAATACCTCGCTATTGGATTTAATTGTGTGGAGTTTCACTATGCAGGCTGTTCATGGCCTGCTGCCAGTGCCCTTTAATTGCCTCAGGCAGATAGCGAGTAGCACTATCCATGGCGTTTTGGGTACTGATAAATTCGTCATTGGGTGCTTTTTTCAGGACATAAGCAGATACTTGTTTGGCATTACCTGGATGACCAATACCCAAGCGTAAGCGGTGAAAGCTTTTATCACCACCACGTTTGCTAATAATGTCTCGTAAGCCATTATGGCCACCATGGCCACCACCTTGCTTAAACCGCGCTGTGCCTGGAGCTAAGTCCAACTCATCATGGGCAACCAAAAGCTCAGCGTTATCTAATTTGTAGAAGGCGCATACGGCCTGTACAGATTGACCACTCAGGTTCATAAAGGTAGTGGGTATAAGCAGATGGACTTTTTGATCAGCAATCATGCCTTGACCATAGAGACCAAAAAAGCGTTTTTCTGGGGCCATATCAATGCCATGACTTTGCGCTACTTCCAACACCCAATCCTGGCCAGCATTATGCCGCGTACGGTCATATTTGCTTCCTGGATTCCCCAGGCCAACAATAAGTTGTATTGGTAATTGATCAGTCATAGTGCTCATCGCTTAAAAACAAATAAGGCCTGCATAAGCAGGCCTTGATACTAAAACCCAATGGTTTTGGCCTTATTAGCTACCGCCACGCTTGGCAGCAATATTAGCAATAGGTGTATCGTTCTTGGCACCCGTAGTCAAAGCGTGGATCTTAACACCTTTTGGTGTTTCCAAGTCAGACAAATGCACGATGCCACCCACAGGTACGTCTTGCATATCTACAGAAACAAATTCTGGAATATCGGCAGCCAAACAGGTTACAACTACTTCATTAACCTGATGAGAAATACGGCCACCTTGAATCTTCACAGCAGGGCAAGTCGCTTCGTTAAGGAACTTAATAGGCACCAAAATACTGATAGGATTGCTTTTGGTTACGCGTTGAAAGTCAACGTGCATAATTTGTGGCTTAGCTGGATGACGCTGCATATCTTTGAGGATAGCTTTTTCAGCTTTACCGTCAATGTTGATATCCAGAACAGAAGAGTAGAAAGCACCACTTTCAGCAGCTTTAAACAAATCTTTGTGTTCCAGGGTCAAAGCCACAGGCTTTTTGTTTTTTGCGCCACCAAACATGATAGCAGGCACTTGCTGTTCACGACGTAGGCGGCGGCTCGCACCTTTCCCCATGTCCGAACGTACAGTAGCATTTAGAGTAATAGACATTGTGTCTTTCCTTTTCGTTTTGACTAGGCACTTGCGACCGGTGTCACTAGTCAGTTTAGTAAAACCATCACCAAGATGGTTGAGTAAAATCAGTCCAAGTTTGCACTAGGTGCGGAACATGGCGCTGATAGATTCTTCATTCGATACACGACGCACTGACTCAGCTAGTAGGTCTGAAAGGGTCAGTTGACGTATATGCGTACAAGCTTTAGCAGCTTCAGATAGTGGTATGGTATCTGTTACCACTAACTCATCTAATGAGGAGTTGCTAATATTTTCAATAGCTTCACCAGATAAAACTGGGTGCGTAGCATAGGAAACCACCCGCTTAGCGCCGTTAGCCTTAAGGGCGTCTGCTGCCTTGCATAGGGTGCCAGCGGTATCACACATATCATCCACCAAAATACATGTGCGATCAGCTACTTCACCAATGATATTCATAACCTGAGACTCATTGGCCTTTTCACGACGCTTATCAATAATCGCCAAGTCGACATCCAATTGCTTGGCCACTGCACGAGCACGAACTACACCACCAACATCGGGTGAAACGACAACTGGGTTTTCGTAATTCTGGCGAGTGATTTCATCCAACAAAACAGGTGAGCCAAACACATTATCTACAGGAATGTCGAAGAATCCTTGAATCTGTTCGGCGTGCAGGTCAACAGTAAGTACGCGGTCTATGCCAGTGCTTGCCATCATGTCGGCTACCACACGAGCACTAATTGGCACGCGGGCTGAACGTGGGCGACGATCTTGGCGGGCGTAGCCAAAATAGGGGACTACTGCGGTCACACGGCTGGCTGATGCGCGACGAATGGCGTCAGCCATAAAAATCAATTCCATGAGGTTGTCGTTGGTTGGTGCACAAGTTGGCTGAATAATAAAAACATCTTTGCCGCGCACATCTTCCATGAGCTCAACGGTGCATTCACCATCACTAAACTTTTCCACCTTAGCCTGGCCAAGGGGGACGCACAATTGGTCAACAACCTTTTGAGCTAATTCAGGATGAGCATTACCGGTAAAAACTTTTAGTTTTGACACCTTGGATACCTTTGCTACTTTTTTGTTTTAAGCTTGTATGACCAATTTGTTATCGCATAATCTTTATGCCATAACCGTTAAATTATGGCTGGGGTAGCAGGATTCGAACCTGCGCATGACGGGATCAAAACCCGTTGCCTTACCGCTTGGCGATACCCCAGCAATGACTCCAACTTGAAGGTGAAAAAAACAGCTTCAAATGGAGGCGCGTATTTTCCCTGAGAGAGGCACTAAAGTCAATACAAGTACCGCGCCATGAAAGGCATTTTCACAGTTTTTACAGCGCTTTCTTGTGTCCCTATTTTAGTTTGGTAAAGAACCTAACTCAGTCCAATTCTTTAATACAAGTTTTAAACGAATGTCGTTGCCAGTAATAGTCAATTTATAAGGTAGATTTAAACCATCAACTTCCACATAACGATCGTAGTCTATATTCCAACCGGCCTGTCTGATGGTATCCACATCACCATTATCAAAAAACGTCATTTGTGCCTGCGTATTTGGGCTACTAATACCCCGTACCCAGTAATGTAATTCTTGCATTGGTAAAGACCAGTCAAAGTGTTGGGCAAATAATGCTTCAATGCTGTTGGCTTGGATTTGCTCTTCAGCAGTAGTCGCAATCACTTGGTCTGGGTAACTCTCAATATGCAGATATCCTTGGCCTAGAGGGCCGGTAATAAGCAAGTCAAAACTATCTTGTTTTTGCTGCCAGATAAGGTTGCCTTGATTGTTTTTATTATTCATATTTAGGGCTATTTTGCCCTCAACATGCCATTCTTGCAACTGACTAAGTTTAGCAGCCTGTTGTTGGTAAGAGTCGAGCTGCCTATCCGTAGGTTCGATATTTGGAGCAATGGAGCTACAAGCAGTGATTAAAATAATCGTGCCAAATATAGAGATGAGGCGAAACAGGCCTGGCCTGACCTTAATCTGCATGTGGGAATTCCTTTTCAGCATCTAATTTTGCCTGTTTGATCAAAGGGTTGTCTGGGTCATTTGCAAGTATGCTGTCCCAAATTTGGTTGGCCCTCTCAATATTACCTAAGGCCCATTCCACAACACCTAGGTGAGCAGCAATTTCCGCATCTGGCATAGCCGCAAAGGCTTGTTGTAAATAATCCCTTGCTAGGCGATAGTGGCCCTGACGAAAAGCCAGCCAGCCCATGCTATCAGTAATTGCTGGATCATTTGGCTTTAACTGGAAAGCACGTTTGATATACACATCAGCCATTTTTAAATTACTGTTGTGGTCGGCATAAGTATAGCCCAAGGCATTTAAAGCATCGGCATGATCTGCATCTAACTCAATCACTCGTAATAAGTTGCTTTCCATTTTATCCCAAGCGCCTTGCTGGGAAGCTAGCATGGCTTGTGAATAAAGCAATGGAATATTGTTGGGGTATGTTTGTAAAGCCTCGGCATAGGTTGTATCTGCCATCGCCGGTTCATTCAGGCTGGTAAAGTAGTCAGCTTGTAATAAATAAATTTGCACACTCTGCAGAGGATGTTGCTTACGTAAGCCTGCAAAGTAAGCCTTGGTATGCTGAGTGGCTGGTTGTGATATGGCAATTTGCTCAATTAAGCTGGCCATTAAGTGAGGTCCATTGCTGACCATGCGAAAATGTTTTAGGGCAAAACTGGGTTGATTTAATTGCTTATAATTAAGGCCAAGATAATAGTGAATTTGGGCATTATTGGGATCTAATGTAGCGACTTTTAGCAAGTGGGTTAGGGCCTGTTCATAGTCATCGATTTGCATATATAGCATACCAATAGACCATTCTAGTTCGGGGTCATTGGGGTTGTTGTTAATTAATTTGCTAAGTAGAGCTTGCGCACCATCAAGATCCGATAACGCTTCTAGGGCCTGAAGATGCATCCCTGCAAGAACGCGATTGGGTTGTTGTTGCGAGGTGTAATTGCGCAGAAATTGGTCTGCTTCCTCGAAGGCATTTGCAGATAATAAAACCTCTGCATAAAGGGTTTGCGCTGGTAAGTATGCAGGATCAGTGGCTAGTATTTTTTGTAAAATAACTTTCGCTTTATCTGGCTCTGTACTCAGCACGAGGCCTTGGGCTAAATGTTGTTGGGCAACGATATTGTCCGGTTCTAGTGCGGCCCAAGTACCACTTGCTTGTCTGTAAGTATCAACTTGATTGCCTAGTTGGGCCGCGTAAGTTGCCCGCTTCGCAAGGCTAATGTTTTCGGTACGTTGGGCGCTGGTTAACAAGTACTCGCTAGCTTGCTGATTGAGGCCGCGGTGCAAGGATATTTCACCAGCTAAAATATTCACTAAGCTTTGCTTATCCAGTGGAGTAGTGGGCGTGGTTGCAATCTCCGCTGGCTTGTTGGCACAGGCACTCAATAATAGGCAGGCCATCAAACCAACACCGAGCCTGGCTTGTAGTTGACCAACGAAGCGCCAAGGCCAGTTGTCACGACGTTGCAAAAGAGGCAAACCCATTAATAGCCATTCCCGTAGTATTCAGAGATAAGTTATCCCATAACAGTTGCAGTGTAACAAATCACCACCATTAATAAAGTAAGACCTCACTGGAACTCTCTATTTGTAGGGCATAAATTCAGGTATAATGCTGGCCTTCTTTGAGAGATCCTCTGGTACCTGTTAGGTTCTGATTTTAGACCTGGTTAATCATGACGCTATTTGTTTTTGGCATAAATCATAATACAGCACCCATTCAAGTGCGAGAAAAGGTGGCCTTTGCTCCAGAAGCAACACCTCAGGCACTAATGCGTCTAGTGTCTGAAACACCTTTGCAAGAGGCGGCTATACTCTCTACTTGCAACCGCACAGAAGTATATGGATTTATGCCCGCTACCAATAATGGCGATGATCCTGAGCAGATAGTGGCCAACTGGTTAGCTGAATTTCACGCTCTTGATATTGAGGACGTGCAACAACATAGCTACTGTCGCCATACTGATGAAGCTGCTCGGCATATGATGCGTGTGGCATGTGGGCTGGATTCATTAGTATTGGGTGAGCCGCAAATTTTAGGTCAGCTAAAATCAAGCTATTCCGTAGCTCAGCAATATGATACGGTTTCTAGCCACTTAAATCGTCTTTTTCACCAGTCATTTAATACTGCCAAACAAGTACGAACCCAAACGGCAATTGGTGAGAGCCCTGTATCTGTAGCTTTTGCAGCGGTATCCCTAGCACGTCAAATTTTCTCTGATTTTAGCCAACAAACCGCGTTGCTGATTGGTGCTGGTGAGACCATTGAACTGGTAGCTAAGCATCTACGTGAATCCGGTGTGAAGCAACTTATGGTTGCCAACCGCACCTTAGAGAGAGCGGAGCAACTGGCTATGGAATTCGGCGCTAAGGCCATGCTGTTATCTGATATCCCAGAACAACTACATAATGCCGATATTGTCATTTCTTCCACCGCCAGTCAGCTACCTATTTTGGGCAAAGGGGTGGTAGAAAGTGCCCTTAAACAACGTAAACACCGCCTAATGTTTATGGTTGATATAGCCGTACCGCGCGATATCGAAGCCGAGGTTGATGATCTTGATGATGTTTATCTATATACAGTAGATGATCTTAAGGATGTTATTGAGGAAGGCAGACGTTCTCGTCAAGAAGCCGCGCGTGCAGCTGAAGAGCTAATCGATGGTGGTGTGGTTGAATTTTTGCAAAAAGAAAAGGCTCTTGATGCAGTAGGGACTATTCGTGAGTTTCGCAGCAAAATGGAAACCATACGGGATACGGAATTGGCTAAAGCCATGGCTAATTTGGAAAAAGGCCAAGATCCAGAGCAAGTGCTACAGCGCCTAGCAAGAGATTTAAGCAATAAAATGATGCATGGGCCAACCATCTATTTAAAGCAAGCCAGTATTGAAGAGCAGGAGCAAGGTGCCCAGACCGTGCAGGATATCTACGAGTTAAATAAGTAAATTATGAAAGCATCCATACTATCTAAATTAGATCATCTAAAAGACCGCTATGAAGAGTTAGAAGCACTTTTGGGTGATGCTGAAGTCATAATGAATCAGGATAAGTTCCGGGCTTATTCAAAAGAGTATGCTGAGTTAGAAGATGTGGTAAAACTCTATTCTGAATATGCCCAACTACAAGAAGATATGGCAGAAGCCGCCCTCATGCTAGAAGAGGACGATGCGGATATGAAGGCCATGGCTCAAGAAGAAATTCTTGAGGGCAAAGCACGTCAGGAAGAATTAGAGCTCGATCTACAAAAGCTGCTGTTACCTAAAGACCCAAATGACGGTCATAATACTTTTGTCGAAATTCGTGCCGGTACAGGGGGTGATGAGGCGGCCATATTTGCCGGCGATCTATACCGTATGTATACCCGCTATGCCGAAAAAATGGGTTGGCGCGTGGAAATTATTAGTGCCAACGAAGGTGAACACGGTGGCTATCGAGAAATCATTACTCGCATGGTCGGTAATGATGTGTATTCACGATTAAAGTTTGAATCAGGCGCTCATCGGGTTCAAAGAGTGCCAGAGACAGAGTCCCAAGGGCGCATTCATACTTCAGCCTGTACCGTTGCGGTAATGCCAGAGGCAGAATCCGTAGAAGATGTGGATATTAATAAAGGCGACCTGCGCATTGATACCTTCCGTGCCTCTGGTGCCGGTGGTCAGCATGTTAACAAAACTGATTCTGCTATTCGTATCACCCATATTCCATCTGGTGTGGTAGTAGAGTGTCAGGATGAGCGTTCGCAGCATAAAAACAAAGCCAAAGCTATGTCTTTACTGGCAGCCAAGCTATTAACTAGTGCCCAAGATGCGGCTGCTGCAGAACAAGCTGACCAACGTAAAAGTTTGGTGGGTAGTGGTGATCGCTCAGAGCGCATTCGCACCTACAATTATCCTCAGGGTAGGGTAACCGATCATCGAATTAACTTAACCTTATACCGTCTGCCTGAAATTATGGAAGGTGAGGTAGGCTGCGTGATCGAGCCCCTTATCAATGAGCATCAAGCCAATATGTTGGCAGCGTTGAGTGATAACGAAGGCTAATATGTTGCCCACCCGCGAACAAGCCTTGGTGTGGGCACAAGACCAGCTCAAAGGGGGCGAAAGCCCCAAACTCGATAGTGAAATAATCTTGGCTCATGGGCTTGATTGCACGCGAGCTAGTCTAATAGCATGGCCCGAACAGCCACTCTCTGAAGATCATTGGCATGGTTTCCAAAAGGCGATTAAACGCCGTCAACTTGGCGAGCCAGTAGCTTATATTATTGGCGAACAGGGGTTTTGGACCCTCACCCTAAAAACCAATCCATCCACCTTAATACCGCGCCCGGAAACAGAGTTGCTGGTAGAACAGGTGCTATCCATGACGTGGCCTGAACACAATAAATTATTGGATTTAGGCACAGGTACAGGTGCCATCGGTCTCGCGTTGGCAAGTGAGAATCCCCAATGGCAGATAATGGGTGTCGACTTAAATCCTGAAGCAGTCGATCTAGCCAACCAGAATGCCCAATTAAATAGTATTAACAATATTCGCTTTGAGCAGGGTTCTTGGGCAGAGAATGTAGAGCCTGGATGGGATTGTATAGTCAGTAATCCTCCTTATATTGATCCCAAAGATGCCCATATAAAGCAAGGTGATCTCCGCTTCGAACCCTTATCAGCTTTAGTCGCAGAGGATGCTGGTCTAGCTGATATCAAAACCATAGCCAAGCAAGCTTGGCCACTGTTAAACAAAAATGGCTGGCTATTATTCGAGCATGGCTACAATCAAGGGGCGCAAGTACGTGAAATCCTTCTTGCATCGGGTTTTGATGCAGTGCAGACTAAGTTGGATTATGGTCAACGGGAACGGATTACTTTTGGCCAAAAGCCAACATAAGCTAAGTAAATACTGCCATGAATGACGATCAGTTATTACGTTACAGTCGCCAAATAATGCTACCAGAATTTGATTATGCTGGTCAGCAGGCATTATTGCAGGCAAGAGTATTGATTGTTGGCGTAGGTGGCTTAGGGAGCCCTGTTGCCATGTATCTCGCAGCAGCAGGGGTAGGCCAGCTGGTATTGGCAGATGATGATGTAGTTGATCTAACGAACCTACAACGTCAAATCGTACATAGTGAACAAACAGTAAATCAGCTTAAGGTTGATTCGGCAGCGGCCACTATCGCTCGGCTGAACCATGATATTAATGTGGAGTGTCTGCCCCAACGCTTAGCTGATCAAAACATGGAAGAACAAGTAGAAGCGGCTGATGTGGTGGTGGATTGTAGTGATAACTTGGCTACCCGCAAAGCCCTAAATCAGGTCTGCTGGCACAAAAAGACACCCCTTGTCATGGGAGCTGCCATCCGCTTTGAGGGGCAGTTGAGCGTTTTTGATAGTCGTGACCCAGAATCGCCCTGTTATGCTTGTCTACACCATCAAACGAATAGCCTAGATATTACCTGCTCTGCCAATGGGGTTATGTCCCCTATGGTCGGTATTATTGGCACCATGCAGGCCCTTGAAACGGTAAAATTATTAGCTGGAGTGGGGCAGCCTGCAATAGGGAAGTTGATGATGTTTGATGGTTTGTCAGCCCAATGGCATAGCTTTGCATTACCCAAATTAGATGATTGTAAGGTGTGTGCAAAAGGTTAATTAGTAGGCCGACTTTCAAGAGCAATTTATTGTTTATTATTAATATCTTGAATAGACTTTGATGGCGATAGAAAAATTGTCTTTTTTCGCAATCTTTGCGCCCCTGCTATTGACTCTGTAAGAGAATGGTTTATCATACGCCACCTCTGCGGAGGGGTGGCAGAGTGGTCTAATGCAACGGTCTTGAAAACCGTCGTGGGCTAATACCCCACCGAGAGTTCGAATCTCTCCTCCTCCGCCATTTAACCCTTGTGGTTAGATATAAGACAAGGCGCTAACCTTGTAAAAATCATTAGCATTTATATGGGTCTTTAGCTCAGTTGGGCGAGGGACCGGTGCCGAAGGCAGCCAAAGCATGGCTTTGGCAGGTTCTGAGCGACACGAGGCTAACGCCGAGTGGCCGGAAGAGCAGTTGGCCCAGCCATTAGGCTGGTAAAACATATAGTAAAAATTAGGGTCGTTAGCTCAGTTGGTAGAGCAGTTGGCTTTTAACCAATTGGTCACAGGTTCGAATCCTGTACGACCCACCATTATC
>JBMZUZ010000015.1:0-76009 GCA_049625185.1 Pseudomonadales bacterium
GCCGGCACGAGGAGTCGAACCCCGGACCTACTGATTACAAGTCAGTTGCTCTACCGACTGAGCTATACCGGCTAAATTGCCCTGCCCTTACTCAGGAGGCGCGTATGATACTCAACTCACCGCACTGATGCAACACCTAAAAAACATTTTTTTTAAAGTTTTTCAAGGTGTTCCGCGAACTTAGGATATCGCTAACCATACTTGCCAAGGATCTAGCAAGACTCATCATACAGACTAGCCCAGAGACCGTCTAGCACCAACTCATCGATGTAATTGATAGCCTGATTTTGCGCCAAAAATTTGCCATCGCCACCCGTGGCATAAACTTTATAGCCAGCTTGTAGAGCTTGCTCAGCAATAGCACCAACTCCGGTCTGATGCATACGTTTTGAACCCTGCATAACCGCCCCAGCCGTATTTGTTCCGTAGACACCTTCCTGTAGCTTGTTTTCCTGCTCAACAAAATCCACTTGTGCCGTATCTAAAAGCAGACTTTGCACCATTAAGCGCTGCCCAGGAATAATATAACCGCCTTCGTGCTGGCCATTAGCCGCTATAAAGTCCACCGTTGTGGCACTACCGCAATCAATAACACAAACGGCTACTTGGTTGAGCTGGCGCACAGCCACCATAGCCAACCAGCGATCAACCCCCATACGAGTAACGTCAGCATAGGCATTGGTAAGATCTTGCCAGTGTTGGCGAGTATGGGCTTGGAGATAGGTCAACTGGTGGTTAGCAGCCCATGTCCGCAACAAAGAATTAGTATCCTCACCAGCCACACTGGCAAACCATAAGCTTTGCGCATTTGCTGGCAATATCTGGGTGAGTGCTGATACCGATAGCTCTTTGATAGGGATACTGCCACGTTGCTGCACGGCAGGTATTGGCTGGTCATTAGCATCTAATTTATGCAACCGCCATTTTAAGCGGGTATTACCTATATCAACCAATAACATTAACTATTGCCCCCAGCTGCGGTGGTTAGTGGACGCAAACTAACTTCACCACCACGAAAACTCTGCAACTGCCCAGCCACCTCTAGTAACAATGCACCACTGGCATCAACGCCACGACAGATGCCTGTTATCTCTTCTTTTACACCATTCAGACGCACTTGCTGACCCTGATAAACATGCTGTGCTTGCCAAGCCTGTTGCAATTCAGCAAAGCCAGATGTAGCAAAACAGTTAAGTCGCTCTGACAAAGCAATCAAGAGCTGGGCTGCCAGCATATTACGTTCTATTTTATAACCAGCGTCAACAAGGCTGGTCCACGGTTGATCAATTAAATCACAGCGTGCCAAGTGGACATTTAAGCCAATGCCAATAACTACCTGACAAGGACCAGTAGCATCACCACTGAGCTCTAAGAGGATACCGGCCAGTTTTTTGCCATTCAGCAAAATATCATTAGGCCACTTTACCCCAGCACCCTGCACACCCAAAGCCTGCAAGGCGTCAACGACAGCCAAACCCACTACCAAGCTCAGGCCTTCCAAGGCGGCAACACCGCCATCAAATTGCCAGCCTACAGAAACAGCCAATTGTTGGGCAAAAGGTGATTGCCATTGCCGCCCAAGCCGCCCACGGCCAGCTGTCTGCACCTCGGCAAACACGACTTTGCCATGGATAGATCCTTCATTCTGTCGCTGCATTAAGACCTGATTAGTGGATGCTGTGGACATAAGCAACTCCATAGCAAATAGTTTTGCTAACTGGGGCTGATGACGAATAATCGCCTCTAGATCCAAGAGATCCAAACCAGCTGGAATACGATAGCCTTTACCGCGTACCCGATGCACCTGCACGCCAAGCTGCTCAATACCTTGTAGCTGTTTCCATACAGCAGCCCGGGTCATATGCAGACGTTCACCCAAGTCAGTACCAGAATGAAAATGCCCATCAGCTAGTAAATGAAGAAGTTGGTTTAACGAAGTTAAAGACATGGCAACGACTATAAACGTATTGATAAGGGCTCATTATAGTGCGGAAGCGCCATAAAATAACATTATCTATTAGTTATTTTATGGGCTTGTATGATTGCCCCGTACTTTAGCGGTTACACCAGAGACAAGACAATTAGCCAAATTACTTCTTTTTGGCCTTTTTCTTTTGCTTTTGCACGTGCTTCATTAATCGTGCTTTCTTACTTACCTGACGCTGGGTAAGTTGATTACGCTTGCCCTCATAGGGGTTTTCGCCTGCTCGGAATTCAAACCTTACTGGCGTCCCACGTATCTTGAGAATCTTGATAAATTTGTTTTCTAAATAACGCTTGTAGGCGTTAGGTAGGGATTTGGTCTGATTACCATGAACAATAAACAATGGTGGATTGGAGCCGCCAAGGTGAGCATAGCGCAGTTTTACGCGGCGACCATTAACCATGGGCGGCTGATGATCCTGCACCGCATCTTCAAGTAAAGTGGTCAGCTTATTGGTGCTCCACTTGGTAAAGGCACACGCATAAGCTTCTTCAATAGACTTATATAAGTCACCTACTCCAGACCCATGCAGGGCGGAGATAAAATGAATACGAGCAAAGCGAGCAAAGTCCAGACGTGACTCTAATTGATGACGTACTTTGTCCTTATCGTCAACGTTCATGCCATCCCACTTATTGACAGCTATGACCAAGGCACGGCCGGCATCAATAACAAAACCAAGTAAATGCATATCTTGCTCAGTAAGCCCTTCATGAGCATCAACTACCAAGACCACCACATGAGCATCTTTAATGGCTTGCAGAGTTTTGACAATGGAAAACTTCTCTACTGTCTCTTTGACCTTACCACGGCGGCGCACGCCAGCCGTATCAATCAGCGTATAAGGTTGGTCATTGCGACGATAGGGAATATAGATACTGTCTCGGGTGGTACCCGCATGATCGAATACCACCACCCGGTCTTCACCTAGCATACGATTGACCAAGGTAGACTTACCCACATTGGGGCGGCCAATAACACCAATACGAATGCCGCCATCAACAGCTTCTTCATCTGCTTCAGGCTCAGGGAAGACCATTAGCACATCTTCAATCAGCTGTGACACACCTTTACCTTGGGATGCAGCTATTGGCCTAGGCTCACCAACCAAGCCCAAACCGTAAAAATCGCCTAAGGCAACAATCTCATCAATACCATCGGTTTTATTAACCACTAGGTAACATGGCTTATCAGTGCGCCGCAGATGGTCAGCAATCAGCTCATCGGAAGGATTTAATCCAGCACGACCGTCAACCACAAATAAAACTGCATCAGCCTCTTCTATCGCCAATAAAGACTGCTCGGCCATAACCTGATCAATACCTGCTTCGTCGCCTGAAATACCCCCAGTATCAATCACTAGGTAACCACGACTGCCCAGCTTACCCTCACCATATTTACGATCACGGGTTAAGCCTGGATAATCAGCCACCAGCGCATCTCGTGAACGAGTAAGACGATTGAAAAGAGTAGACTTACCCACATTGGGGCGACCTACGAGAGCAATAACCGGATTCATAAGGTTTCCTGATCAGCCATCTTCACTATGGCCAATACAATATAATGACTTTGTATATAAGCCTAATTCAAAGATAGCCGGGACAAGGACGCATCCTGACCCAAAATATATATATCAGCACCGTAGCGAACAAAGCCCACACCAGAGCCAGAATGGCCTAATTTATGCCGCCCAATTACTTGACCATCTAAGGCCTGCAGCAGATGCACATAACCGAGTCGATCGGCAACTAAAAGACTGTCGTCTATCACCACGGTTTGTGACAGTCCGCGATGTAAGAAGGCGTCATTGCGCCATAATTCAGTTCCCGACTGGCGTTCGTAAGAAATTAGGGTACCTTTGTCAGTAACCACAAATATTTGATTACCATAAATACTGGGAGCCGTCACACTAGACACGGGTTGTTGCCATAAGACTTTGCCAGTCAATGCTTCCACAGCGGTCAGATTACCTTGATAACCAACCACATATAAAGTGCCTTCTACTAATTGCAAGGGACCATCAATATCAACCAGACGCTCAATATCAGAGCGTCCTTTGGGCGCACTAATACGTTGCTGCCAAATGATATCACCTTGCTGGTTATCTAAAGCAAGCAACTTACCATTAGCAAAGCCCACATAAGTCATACCACTGCCGATAACAGGGGTGCTAGTGCCTCGCAAAGTTAAACTGGGCACATCAGAAGTGTAAGTCCACCGCATCGAGCCATCTTTAGCAGAGTAGGCAGTAAGGCGACCATCAATTGACTGCGCCAAAACTAAATCAGCAGCTGCTTGAGGCACGGCCAAGACTTCACTGGAAGTAGGAACTGTCCATATAGAACTGCCATCAGCCATGCTTAACTTATGCAGTTCACCATTAGCTGTGGCAACCAGAAGGTGGTTATCTATCAAACCCAAACCGGCACTGATGGCATGTTGCAAATCTACTTGCCAGATAAGCTCACCGGTTGTGCCATCGAGAGCAGTGACTTCACCAGAATGGGCAGCGGTATATAGCTTGCTGCCAATGCGTAAAGGTTGCAAAGGCAGGCTATGTTGTTTTACACCTTCACCCACCTGCACCTGCCAATGCTCAGTCATTTCCTGGGCAACAGTAATATCCACCAATTTAGTCGGTTTGGGCAATCCTGGCCCATTGGCACAAGCACTAAGCATCACAATTGTCACTATGAGACTAAGCTTACGGAGTCCATTTTTAACTAGCATTGCCAACACCTTTCTCATTTTTACCTAAGATTATTGCCAAATTACTCAGCTAGATTATCTAACTTTAAGTCTAGCAAAGCGGTATTCGCACCTTGCCCAGCAGCGACATCTTTGGCACTAGCGTATGCCTCACGGGCAGCACTATTGTCACCTTGGGCCAAGAGAATATCGCCCTTCACTTCAAGCCGACGACTCTGCCATTCATCTTCACTATCCTGCACTAAGGCGAGGGCTTCAGATAATTTTCCTTGTCCTTGTAGAACTTGCGCCAAACGGATATTGGTGAGTGCCACCAAGGGGCTATCAGGACTGTTGCTTAACAACCAGCGCAATTCACTTTCTGCTTGCTCAAAATCATTCTTTTCAACGGCCAACTTAGCCAACATTAAGGCCGCATAATCGGCATAGGCACCACCACTGAATTGGTCTTTCAGCATATTGGCATCTTGGGTGATAGCCGCACGCTCAGCCTCACCCAATGGACTAGCACTAGCATTACCCAACAGACGCTGGAAGTAAGCACTCGCTGTTTCCGCTGTTTGACGCTGTTGATCCTGATAATAATTCCAGCCCACAACACCCAGTATGGCAATGGCTATGCCTGCTAAAAGAGACTTACCATTTTCGTTCCACCAGCGTTTTAACGCCTCAACCTGTTCTTCTTCTGTACGCATTTCAGCCACAATTGGCTCCTATCTACTAGTTATTCAGCAGGCTTTAACACCTGCACAAAAGTTATTTTATATTAGCATCTGCACCGCGGCGCTAATCTCATCTACAGCCACCATTTGCGCTTCAGACTGACCGCGCAAAGGTTTTACTTGTACTTGCCCTGCCTGCAGCTCATCTTCACCCATAATCAGGGCCACTGTGGCGCCACTCTTGTCTGCCTTTTTCATTTGGTTCTTAAAGCTACCACCACCGCAATGCCATAATACACGCACCCCAGGCAGTTGATCACGCAACTGTTCTGCTAAGAGCATAGTGGCAGCCGCAGCCTCATCACCCATATGCACCATATAGACATCAACTCGTTGTGCTAATTCAGCGGGCACTAAATCCATTTCTTGCAGCATAAGTATAAGGCGTTCAACACCCATTGCCCAACCCACACCTGGGGTTGGTTTGCCACCCAGTTGAGCAACCAAACCATCATAACGACCGCCACCACAAACCGTACCTTGGGCGCCCAAACGATCCGTTACCCATTCAAACACGGTTTTGCAATAGTAATCCAAACCACGCACTAGACGGGGGTTAATTTCATAGGCAACACCTGCCTTATCTAACAAGGCTTTTAAGCGTTCAAAATGGGCGCGAGAATCATCATCTAGATAACTGTAAAAGTCAGGAGCTTGATTTAACAACGCTTGCGTTTGAGGATCTTTACTATCTAGCACACGCAGTGGATTAGTTGTTACACGGCGTTGACTATCAGCATCCAATTGTTCCAAATGTTGCTCAAGAAATGCCACTAAGTCCTGTCGATATGCGGCTCTGGACTCACTACTACCCAAGGTATTTAATTGCAATGTCACCGCATCACTAATACCAAGCTGTTGCCATAAACGGGCCGTCATAATAATCAGTTCGGCATCAACATCCGGCCCATCTAGGCCATATACTTCAGCACCAAATTGATGAAACTGACGCTGGCGACCTTTTTGGGGGCGCTCATATCGGAACATTGGCCCGTGGTACCAAAGACGCTGCACCTGATTGTAAGTTAATCCATGTTCTTCAGCTGCTCGCACACAAGAAGCCGTACCTTCTGGTCGCAAGGTGATACTTTCATCATTACGATCAGCAAAGGTATACATTTCTTTTTCCACGACATCTGTGGCCTCACCGATGGAACGGCAAAACAACTCGGTGCGTTCGACCAATGGCATACGGATTTCTTGATATCCGTATTGGGCAAACATCTGCTTTACATGTGCTTCAAAGAACTGCCAGAGCGGTGTCTGGGCAGGCAAAATGTCATACATGCCGCGAATGGCTTTAATATTAGCCAACTTGGGCTCCTTAACTATCCTAATTATGGCTGTTCGCCAACTTGCTGATATTTATAGTTCCAGATCAACCCGCGCAATATCTTTGCGCGTGAAGGGCTTAAGATCGACACTACGTTGCGCAAATTGCAAGTTTGTAACCGCAGAAGCACGGCCAAGTAACAGTTGGACTGGTGCTTGAACTGCCATCTCAATGGTTTGACCATTGGTCATCAAATCGGTCAAGACCATATTGCCATCGCCATCTTGAATCTCTACCCAACAATCATCAGCGAACTCAATCAATAATAGACCTTGGCCTGGCAATAAGCTTATTGCAGCAGTGTCATCAGCCATGCTGTATTCTTCAACTGCTGGCGTGGCCATCTCTTCGGGTTGCGTTGCAGAAGCAGCATCGGTTGCATCGGCTGCTTCAACTGGAGTTTGATCTTGAGCTTGCTCTTCAACAGCCACATTTGCCGATGCCTCGGCAGCAGGCTCCTCACTTGTAGTGGGTTCCTCAGTGGCCACAGCTAATTCTGCTTGTGCAGTTTCATCAGTAAAACCAACACTATCGCTGTTACTGGATACCTGATCTAATTGTAAATCTAAATCATCATCTTCTGGCAATTTGGCTAATATATCTTCGCCCTGACTATCCTGAACTGCGACTTCATTGACAGCTACTGGATCGGCACTTTCACGCTGACTTTGCCACCACCACCAAGAAGCACCGACTAAGGCTAACAACAACACCACAGAACCTAGTTTTACCCATGCATCTCCTGGGCGCGCTTGTTCACTAACCTTACGCACAGTTGAGATAGGCTTTTTACCATGATCTGGGCCACCATAGACAGCATCATACTCAGCTACCAAGGAGTCACCATCTAAACCCAAATGACGCGCGTAAGAACGAATATAGCCACGGGCAAAAATAGGGCTATTAACATGGCTAAAATCGTCGTTTTCAAGACCATTAATTACGCGTGACGTTAGGTGTAATTCACGAGCAACTTCTTGCTGGGATAAGCCTTTTGCTTCCCGCGCCTGACTTAACAGATGCCCTGGAAACCCTGGTAATTGACCATCTAGGCTATCAGTCTTTACATTTTTGTTGGTATCGGAGCCAGTCACTTTTTTCCACCTTAATGCTGCTTTCAATTTTTTCTCAATTTTATCTTGTGACATCTTTATAAATGCAATACTTTGACTGTGACAGTATAGGTAAGTTCCTGTCAATTACTAGCCCTAAAAAAGGGACTAAACTTGATTCAAAGCAATCTGATTTTCGTACTTAGCACTGCGGCGCGTGCGATCCTGAACTTGCCCAACTAACTGGCCACAAGCCGCATCAATATCATCACCACGAGTAGTGCGTATAGTCGTTACAATACCAGACTTAGCCATGATGCGCTGAAATGCTTCTATTTGTGGGCGCGGTGACCGCCGATAATCTGATCCAGGAAAAGGATTAAACGGAATCAAGTTCAATTTACAAGGTACCTTTTGTAATAACCGACCCAATTCACGAGCGTGTTGCAGCTGATCATTCACCCCATCAATCATCGTGTATTCCATGGTGATAACACGTTTGTCAGCAAGCCCATCTAAATAACGATTACAGGCATCTAACAAGGCCTCAATATTATACTTTTGATTGACTGGCACCAGCTCATCACGCAATTTATCATTGGGCGCATGTAAGGAGATAGCTAGGGATACATCCGTTACCTTACTTAAGCGATCAATAGCTGGAACCACACCAGCTGTACTCAAGGTAACGCGTCGTTTTGACAAATTATAAGCATTATCATCCATCATTAAATCGATGGCAGGCGTCACATTACTAAAGTTAAGCAAGGGCTCGCCCATACCCATTAATACAACGTTGGTAACGCGGCGTGGTCCTTTTGGATCAACAGCACCAAATGATTTAATGGCAATCCGTACCTGACCAATAATTTCAGCCGCGGTAAGGTTACGATTAAAGCCTTGTTTACCTGTGGAGCAAAAACTGCAATCTAGGGCACAGCCTACTTGGGAGGAAACACATAATGTGGCTCGCCCACCATCAGGAATGAGCACCATTTCAACTTTGTTAGCACCAGAAACACCGATCACCCACTTGCGGGTACCGTCTTTGGAGTCACCTTGAAATAATACTTCAGGTTCAACGATCTCAGCCACTTCGGTGAGTTTTTCACGTAGCTTTTTGCTGACATTGGTCATGGACTCAAAGTCATCGGCACCAAACTGATGAATCCACTTTAAAACTTGTGTAGCACGAAACTTGGGCTCGCCCAAAGTCACAAAAAATTCTTCCATCTGGGCTTGTGAAAACCCAAGAATATTTGTTTTTTGTACTGCGTTAGTCATGTGAACTACTCAAATTTTTTAGTTTCTTACAACGCACTACGGCGCTCCAAGGAACGCCGTACTGATTTACGCCTGCGGTTGTTTATGGCATTACCCTTGCTGTCGCAATTAAGCCTACACCAAACCGACGTAATTAGCAGCTTAGGGTAAGCTTAGCCACCAAAGAAGTAGGCGATTTCACGCTCAGCTGAAGTAGTTGAGTCAGAACCGTGCACAGCATTGGCATCAATGGATTGGGCAAAGTCACGACGAATAGTACCTTCGGCGGCTTCTTGTGGGTTAGTAGCACCCATTAAATCACGGTTTTTAGTCACTGCATCTTCACCTTCAAGAACCTGCACAACAACAGGACCAGAAGTCATAAATTCAACCAAGTCACCAAAGAAAGGACGCTCTTTATGTTCAGCGTAGAAGCCTTGGGCTTCTGCTTCACTTAGTTGCTTAAGTTCCATATTAACGATCTTAAGACCATTGGCCTCAAATCGAGATAGGATTTGGCCAATAACATTTTTGGCTACTGCATCAGGCTTGATGATAGATAAAGTGCGTTCTACCGCCATGGTAATTCTCCAGAATAAAGTCAGTTAAACAGACGAGTTAAAAATTTTGACGCGCGATTATAAGCCAAAACGGCCTTGTTTGTCAGCTATTTATTCCGCTTCGTCTATCCAAGCCATTTGAATCGCTTCAAGAATTTTTTCGCCACAACGATCAGGGTCGTCATCGAATTCTGGCAAAGCCATGACCCAAGCCATTAAATCCGTAAAGCGAATTTGTTTTGGGTCTACCTCAGGCATACTGTCATATAGTTCAATCGCTATATCCAGAGTATCCGTCCATTTTAAGCTCATAGTATCATCTCCAGTATCTTGGTAAGAAAAGCCAGATTAATGGTTTTCAGACACAATATTGATGGTATATTTGGGGATTTCGACTACCAAGTCTTCTTCCACAACAGCGGCCTGACAGCCCAGGCGTGACTCAGGCTCTAACCCCCAAGCTTTATCTAGCATATCATCTTCGAGCTCATCAGACTCTTCTAAAGAATCAAACCCCTCTCGTACTACCACATGACAAGTTGTACAGGCACAAGACTTCTCACAAGCATGTTCAAGATCGATACCATTAGCCAGCGCCACATCTAAGATAGTCTCACCAGCTTGCGCTTCGGCTACAATTCCATCCGGACATAACTCCTCATGGGGTAAAAATATAATTTGTGGCATATTGATCTCTCTATTAAATATTATCGACGGCTTTGCCAGCTAAAGCTCGTTTAATGGAATCATCCATACGACGTCCAGCAAATGTATCTGTAGCTTTAGCCAAGATCTCGATTTGTTTTGCTATGGCGTGATGATCATCACCATTGCGCGCCACAATCAAGGTTTCCATTTGCTTAATAATGACTTGCCGTTCATCCTCAGTAAGCAAACGCTCACCATCGGCTTCCATAGCAATGGTTATTGATGCTAACAAGCGGTCTGCTTCGACCTGTTGCTCACGCAAACTGCGCGCCCCACGATCGGCATCGACATTGCTCCAAGAGGCCTTAATCATATCCGCTATTTCATTTTCAGATAGGCCATAAGATGGCTTTACCTGCACCGCCGTAGCGACGCCAGAAGTAAGCTCACGAGCACTGACTTCCAACAGACCATCGGCATCAACCTGAAAGGTAACGCGTACTTTAGCAGCACCAGCAGCCATGGGGGGAATGCCACGCAATTCAAAGCGCGCTAAAGAACGACAATCTTGCACCAGGTCGCGCTCGCCTTGCAGGACATGAATAGCCATAGCGACTTGCCCGTCCTGGTAGGTGGTAAATTCTTGGGCTCGAGCTACTGGAATAGGTGTATTACGATCAATGACCTTCTCCACTAGGCCACCCATGGTTTCTAAACCAAGGGATAGGGGTAAAACATCCAGTAATAGCATCTCATCACCGGTTTGATTACCCACCAGCACATCAGCCTGTCGCGCAGCACCCAAAGCAACCACGCGATCAGGGTCAATACTGGTTAATGGTGGCCTACCAAACAATTCAGCGACTTTTTCTTGTACCCGTAAGACACGGGTAGACCCACCTACCATAACTACCTGATTAATATCGTCGATTGTCATACCCGCATCACGTAAGGCTTTTTTAGTAGCGCGCAGGGTTTTAGCAATAACTGGATCGAGCAAACTATTTAACTGTTCGCGAGTCAATTCAATATCTGCCGGACAACTTGTCTCGGGCCAGTCAGCAAAGGTAAGATGCGTAACTGTGGTATCACTTAATTGCTCTTTTGCTTGGCGAGCCTGACGCAAAAGAAAACGCTGCTGGGCTAATTCCAGATTCTGGATATTGCGCTGATCACAAACCCAATTAGCAATCGCATGATCAAAGTCATCACCACCAAGGGCGGAATCACCACCTGTGGAAAGCACCTCAAAAACACCCTTTTGCATACGCAAAATAGAGATATCAAAAGTACCACCACCTAAGTCAAAAACAGCGATAGTGCCTTCTTGCTCATTATCTAAACCATAAGCTACAGCTGCCGCAGTGGGCTCATTAAGTAAACGCAGAACTTGAATACCCGACAAGGTCGCTGCATCTTTTGTGGCTTGACGTTGGGCATCATCAAAATAGGCAGGCACGGTAATCACGGCACCCACTAGATCGCCACCCAAGCTAGCCTCACCGCGCTGGGCTAGGACGCGTAGGATATCAGCGGAAACTTGGACTGGGCTTTTTAAACCGGCCGCTGTTCGCAACATAGGCATGCCACTTTCACAGGCCTCAAAGATATAAGGCATCTGCTCGCCTAAGCGAGTGACATCTTGTAATCCACGCCCCATTAAACGCTTGACCGACATAATAGTATTGGCTGCATCATCAACCAAGTGTTGTAATGCCTTAGTACCCACTTGGGGTAGCTCATCAGCACGATAGCGCACCACTGACGGCAATAAATGGGTACCTTTGGAATCGGCTAAGGTTTCTGCACGCCCACTACGAACCGTGGCCACCAGCGAATGGGTAGTACCTAAATCAATACCCACTGCCAATTTACGCTGATGGGGCTTGGCACTTTGGCCAGGTTCAGCAATTTGTAGAAGAGCCATATTTGCTTCTCTTAATCCAACAATCGACCTTCAAGGTCATTGCATTCCTGTTGTAATTTTTCGATAAACTGCAGTTTCCGCACTACCACCTCGGCTGCTGGCAATTGGCCAGCTTCATAAGCCGCCGCAAAGTCTGTCTGCAACTGTTTATGCATAACCAACAATTCATCTGCAAGCTGCTCGAGTTCGGCCTCAACATCAGCTGCGGCGGGCAGCTCTTCCATGCGCTCACGCAATTGCATTTGTTGCAGCAAAAAATCCATCGGCATTGAGGTATTGGTCGGCGCCAAAGGCTCCATACCTTGAAGTTCAAGAAGATAGATAGCGCGCTTTAATGGCGACCGCAGCACACCATAAGCTTGGTTAAGGTAGGAGGCCGTTTGCACTGCCTGACGTTGCTCGGCTTCGTCACTGGCAGCAAATCGATCAGGATGATGAGCTTGCTGTAACTGACGATGGCTATCGGCTAAGGCAGCCAAATCTATTTGGTAACTGCAAGGCAAGCCGAGGTTACTGAAGTAGTCTTTCGTTAAATCCACTTGCCGTGTTTCCTGCAAAGTTCAGAGAAGCTTAATAAAGTCGCAGATCGATTAGATCCGGCAGTATTAAATACACGAATGAGGTGCATAAAGAGTCAGCACAGCATCCTGCTTAGACATTAAAACTCTCGCCACAACCACATTCGTTTTTGACATTGGGATTGTTAAACTGAAAACCTTCATTTAGGCCTTCCTTAACATAATCCAGTTCCGTGCCATTTAGATACACCATACTTTTGGGATCGATCACGACCTTAATGCCATGGGATTCAAACACCTCATCGTGCTCAGCAATAGCGTCTACAAACTCCAACACGTAGGCCATACCAGAACAACCTGTGGTGCGCACACCGAGACGCACACCTAGCCCTTGACCACGATTAGCTAAGTAATTACTGACGTGATCTGCCGCTGCCTGAGACATGGTAATAGCCATGATTAACTCCTGTTACTGCTTGCTCTTGTAATCGTCGATAGCGGCTTTAATCGCATCTTCGGCTAATACTGAACAATGTATTTTAACTGGGGGTAAGGCCAGCTCTTCAGAAATATTGGAGTTACGAATTTCGCCAGCCTCGTCTAAGGTCATACCTTTCATCCACTCAGTCACTAAAGAACTGGAAGCAATGGCAGAACCACAGCCATAAGTTTTGAACTTGGCGTCTTCAATAACCCCTTCTTCACTGACTTTAATCTGCAAGCGCATCACGTCACCACATGCAGGGGCGCCTACCATGCCAGTGCCAACTTGCGCATCGGCCTCATCCATCTTACCCACATTGCGGGGGTTTTCGTAATGATCAATAACCTGTTCGCTATATGCCATGATCCTTATCTCCTCAATTCTTACTAAATATTGCTTTGTGTTAGTGGGCTGCCCACTGCACGCTATTTAAATCAACACCGTCTTTGTACATATCCCATAATGGCGACAGCTCACGCAGTTTGGTTACGGCTTTGCGCACCTGGGCAATGGCTTGATCAACATCTTCGGGGGTAGTAAAGCGACCAATACTAAAGCGAATAGAACTATGTGCCAGCTCATCATTCATACCCAGCGCTCGCAGCACATAAGATGGCTCAAGGCTAGCGGAAGTACAAGCCGAGCCGGAAGAAACTGCCAATTCGCGGAGTGACATAAGCAGAGACTCGCCCTCTACATAGTTAAAACTAATATTGGCATTGCCAGCTACACGCTGATCAATAGAACCATTTAAATACACTTCTTCCATATCACTTACGCCGTCCCATAGACGTTGGCGTAAAGCTAGAATGCGTTCGTTTTCTTCTGCCATCTCTTCCTTGGCAATAGCAAAGGCCGCACCCATACCCACGATCTGGTGAGTAGGCAAAGTGCCTGAACGCATACCACGCTCGTGGCCACCACCGTGCATTTGTGCTTCCAGACGCACACGAGGCTTACGACGTACGTACAAAGCACCAATACCTTTAGGTCCGTATACTTTGTGGGCTGAGAATGACATCAAGTCTACTTTCATAGCTTCTAAGTCGATAGCAACCTTGCCTGGGCTTTGTGCTGCATCAACGTGGAAAAATACTTTTGCTGCACGAGTAACTTCACCAATGGCGGCGAGATCTGTTACGACACCAATTTCATTATTTACATGCATCAAAGACACCAAAATTGTATCTTCACGCATTGCATCCTTTACCATTGCTGGCGAAATCAGACCATCCGTATCAGGATCAAGATAAGTAACTTCAAAGCCTTCACGCTCTAACTGGCGCGCAGTATCTAACACGGCTTTGTGCTCAATCTTAGAAGTGATAATGTGCTTGCCCTTTTTCTGATAAAAGTGGGCAATACCTTTAATGGCTAAGTTATTTGATTCAGTCGCTCCAGAGGTCCACACAATTTCACGGGGATCCGCATTCACTAAATCAGCTACTTGGCGACGAGCAGTCTCTACCGCTTCCTCTGCTTGCCAACCATATAAATGGGAGCGCGAGGCCGGGTTGCCAAAGTTACCTTCTTGCGTCAAACAATCACACATTAACTTCGCTACACGGGGATCGACCGGCGTAGTTGAAGAATAGTCTAAATACAGAGGCAGTTTCATTATCCATCTCTCCACTATCTATTTGCAGATAGCTTTATATTGTAAAAAATTAATTTCTCTTATGAGACAAAATGCAAAGGGGTCGAAACAGTCACCTTTTGTACCTGCTTCCGCGCCACATTTTGCACATCTCTTCTGGCCATAAGATCAGCCAAGGTTATATTGGTAAGAAAGCCATGAATCTGCTTACTTAAATCCGTCCACAAATGGTGCGTTAAACAAATTTCACCAGCTTGGCAGCCATGACTACCTTGGCAGCCTGTCGCATCAACTGACTCGTTAACAGCATCAATAACGGCAGCAACATGAATATCATCGCATTCGCGGCTTAAGCGGTAACCACCGCCTGGGCCTCGCACACTATCAACTAAACCCTGGCGCCGTAACTTGGCAAACAGTTGCTCCAAATAAGACAGTGAAATATCTTGGCGCTCAGAAATATCAGCCAAACTAATGGGTTTATCACTAGCGTTAAGTGCCAAATCTAGCATGGCAGTAACGGCATAACGTCCTTTAGTAGTAAGTTTCATTGTAGGAGCCAACCATAGACAAATTATTCTTGGCTTACTTATAACGATTGCTGAAAAGCTAGCAAGCAAACCTGAAAGTGAGGCAATTTTACTAAAAACCCAGTATTTTAGTCAAGTATTATTGAACCCCAGCCAAGGCACTTAGCTGACTAATGTTTCACTCTTCTGAGTAGCCGTGGCTTCAGCATCAGAGGGCTCATTAGGACTTTCTATAGCAGCACTAAAGTCTTCGTCTTTTAGTTCTGGCAAATCTTCATCTTCGTAGGAAGCGTCCATTTCCCGCAGCTTTTGGGTAACGCATTCCAATTTGCGATCAACGGCATGCATATGATCCAACATCACACCCATTGATTTGGCTACTGGGTCTGGCATATCTGGGCTTAAGCCATAAGCACCAAACTTTTCGGCCATATCTTTTTTGACCTGCACATTGGCTTTGTCCTGCTGAGTAATAATACGGCCTGGGATACCCACCACCGTTGCTTCAGCTGGCACTTCTTTGGTTACCACGGCATTAGAGCCTATTTTTGCTCCTTTACCAACCTCAAAAGAGCCTAAAATCTTGGCTCCAGCCCCGACCACAACACCATCATTTAGTGTCGGATGGCGCTTGCCCTTATTCCAACTGGTGCCCCCTAGGGTTACCCCTTGATAGAGAGTAACATCATCACCAATAATCGCGGTTTCACCAATCACCACTCCCATTCCATGGTCGATAAAAAAGCGATTGCCAATTTGAGCACCTGGATGGATCTCAATGCCAGTAAACCAACGTGCGAGGGTGGATAGGAAACGCGCCAACCATTTTAACCTGTGCCCCCAAAACCAGTGGGAAATGCGATGTAAAAGAAGTGCATGCAGACCAGGGTAACAGGTTAACACCTCAACAAAATTTCGTGCCGCTGGGTCGCGGTGAAAGACTGAAGAGATATCTTCCTTTAAATGTCTAAACATGGCCTATTCCTCACTTTACGTTGGCAACTAAGATGTGTGCCTTGATGTGTCTTTTTATGGTGACTAATAACTAGCTTTTCAATGTTTTCTGGGTAGCGGATAAAATACCCCGCAAAATATTGGTCTCGACCTTATCAGGGCGAGCACGTAAGTATAAACGTCGCAACCGCGGCATCAATTGCCGAGGATTTTCTGGATCCAAAAACTCGATATCTTCTAAAGTTTGCTGCAGGTGAGCAAATAAGCGTTCTAACTCATCATGGGTTGCCAGTTCGATATCCCAATCAGTACCCCAGGGTAGTGATTCTTGGGCGCTACTATCAGCTAATGACAGGGCCTGCATACGGAGTTCATAGGCTATAACTTGCACGGCAGCCGCAAGATTAAGGGAACTAAAGTCCTCATTAGTAGGTATATGCATATGGCAATGACATTGCTGCAATTCTTCGTTGGTTAGACCTCGATCTTCACGCCCAAATACCAATGCCACCTCATGTTGAGGAGCCTCCTGTAATACCTGAGTCGCTGTCTGCCGTGGATTTATTAAAGGCCAAGGAATATGCCGACTACGGGCACTGGTGCCAATCACTAGCCCACAGCCAGCTACGGCTTCAGGCAGACTACTTACTACCTTTGCATTAGTTAGAAGATCAACAGCACCTGAAGAACGGGCATCCGCTTTATCGCTTGGGAATTCCTGTGGTTCAACTAGAACTAGACGCGTTAAACCCATATTTTTCATAGCCCGCGCCACACCCCCAATATTACCGGGATGTGAGGTATTCACTAAGACGATGCGAATACGAGACAATATGTCTTGCATGAAGATAACCTTTTACCAAAAACACTTGTTGTAAATACAATTTGGAGGCGCATCATAGCGTCAAACAACACTATTGTCGCCTATTGATAGGATAATCAGCATATATTCATCAATATTACGCGATTAGCCCCGTAAAGCTGTAATAATAACATTAATGTTTGCTATAATGGCCATCCTTAATCTTGGGTTGTGGGTTGTATCTTGGTTGAACGCCCAGACGAGCTCTCTGTAGCTGCCATTGGCTACGTCCAGCTCACCGTTCTTTTTACAATTAGGTGAATTCTAATGCTGCCATTAGTGAATATCGGCCTGCGCGCGGCGCGCATGGCTAGCGAACAAGTTGTGCGTTCTATGGATCGCCTAGATATGATCCATACTGAAGGACAAGATCTAAATGAACATTTGCGTAAGCTTTGTCAAAGTGCAGAAAAAACGGCAGCCTACGAAATTCACAAATCGCATCCAGAACAGGAAGTCATTGGCCTGTTTGCAGGCTCAATAAACACCCCCGAAAATCCCAGCAACAAAGTCTGGCGCATCAACGCTATTGATGGCATCGAACAGTACGCTCACAATATCCCTATGTTTAGCTTTACTATGTCTTGTTATGAAGACGGTAAACTGGTGCATGCCATTATTATCAACTCCAGTAATGGAGACGAATATTGTGCTAGTAAAGGCCGTGGTGCCCAATTAAATGGTCGCCGTATTCGCGTCAGTAAGCGTACCCAACTCGCTGGCAGTCAATTTGCAGGCGGCTCTAGTAACAGTACTGATTTAATGGGTCAGTTTGATCATTATCAAGCCGTGAGTCGTGCGCTATTTAGCCAAGGTGCCACCTTATATTCACAACTAGGTAATAGCTTATCTTTGGCTTACATTGCTAGTGGCCGCATAGATGGCCTATGGCACAGTCAGTTAGATGACACGGTTGATGCGGGTTTATTGCTAGCCCAAGAGGCAGGTGCCTTAGTAGCTGACTTTAAAGGTGGTAAGGCACTTAATCGAGGCGAGCTAGTGTGTGCCAACCCAAAACTGCTTAAGCACCTATTAAAGACGGTGAACAGCTAAGTTCTATTGCCGATAGAAATTAATCTTTATAAAAAAGGCAGCAGCAATAAAGTTAACTATTGCTGCTGCCTTCCAATTTATGAAGCTGGTTAATTTAGACGCCGAGAAGCTTACTTTTGCTCGTCTTCAAAATCTTCTAAATCAACTTCAAAACCTTCGCCTTCCACCACATCTTCTTTCGGTGGAATAATCAGATCTTCCTTACTAATGCCCAATAATAGCAATACATTACTAGCCACATAGATGGATGAGTAAGTACCTACTACAACACCAATTAATAAGGCTAAGGCGAAGCCGTAAATAAGCTCACCGCCAAAGATCAACAAGGCCGTCAACACTAGGATAGTGGTGATGGATGTCACTAACGTTCGGCCAAGGGTTTGGCTAAGTGATTCGTTAATAATTTCTTCCGACGTGCCTTTACGCAATTTACGGAAATTTTCCCGGATGCGGTCGGAGACAACAATGGTGTCATTCAGGGAGTAGCCTATAACCGCCAGTATGGCTGCCAATACGGTTAGGTCAAAATCCAATTTTAGCAACGAAAAAATGCCCAACACGATTAAGACGTCATGGATCAAGGCCACAACGGCACCGACAGAGAATTTTAACTGGAAACGGAAGGCCACATAGAGCATAACGATAGCCAGTGCTACCAGCATACCTAAACCACCCTGCTCCGTTAGCTCTTCACCTACTTGAGCCCCAACATATTCGCTGCGGCGTAACTCAACATCAGATGCAGAGCCTGTCTGTAATACAGCTAACACATTTTCACCAACCTTATCATTAAAGGCCTGACCTAAACGCACCAGCACATCACGCTCGGAGCCAAAGTTCTGCACCACAGCATCATCAAAACCAGCGGTTTGTAATTGACTCCGCACAGTGACCAAATCTGGCGCTTGCTCATAGCCAACTTCAATTAAAGTACCACCCGTAAAGTCCAAGCCAAACTGTAGTTTATTGATGGCCAAGGAGGCAGCAGCAACTACCATCAGGGTAACGGATAGGGCCAAGGCAATTTTGCGCAAGGCCATAAAATTAATTATTTTTACATCACTCATCTTATTGCTCCTTAGTGGTTGGCACTTTTCTGTCAGTGCCCCACAGGGGCCAGATCTTAATATCATCGATACGGCGGCCACCATATACCCCGTTAACCATGGCTCGGCTAACCATAATGGCAGTAAACATGGAGGTGATAATACCGATAGATAAGGTGACGGCGAAGCCCTTAACGGGACCAGTGCCAACACCATAAAGAATAACCGCAACTAATAAGGTAGTAATATTGGCATCAAAAATGGTGGTAAAGGCGCGCTCATAACCGGCATGGATAGCCGACTGGGGTGGCAAGCCGTTACGCAGCTCTTCTTTTATACGCGAGAATATGAGGACGTTGGCATCAACGGCCATACCCACTGTTAACACAATACCCGCAATACCTGGCAGAGTCAGGGTAGCCCCCAGTAGAGACATAACAGCCAAGACCAGCATCAGGTTAAAGGCCAAAGCAATATTCGCGATAATCCCAAACATGCTGTAAAACGCCAGCATAAAGATCACCACCAGGGCGAGACCAATTTGTACAGAGGTGACACCGAGGTCAATATTTTGCTGACCTAGGCTTGGCCCAACTGTGCGCTCTTCGACAAAGTAAATAGGTGCTGCCAAGGAACCAGCGCGCAATAATAGAGCAAGTTCAGATGCTTCACCGGCACCATCAAGGCCTGTTATGCGGAAGCTATTACCCAGAGCAGTTTGAATCGTCGCCAAAGAGATAACACTCTTTTCCACATAGGGTTGGCGCACGCTAACTAGCTCACCATCAATTTCTTCTACTTTTTGGCGTGACTTGTGCTCCACAAACACCACGGCCATGCGACGCTTCACGGCATTACGAGTAATGCGATTCATGAGCTTGCCGCCTTGGGCATCCAAGTCAATATTAACTTGAGGCATGCCATTTTCATCAAAATTAGATTGCGCATTTGAAACACTATTACCCGTGATAATAATGTCTTTTTCTAGCACTGCAGTACGTGAGGGGTTAGCTCGGAAGTTATAGGTCTCAGTGCTAAATGAAGCCGCTCCTGCCTTCGCCTCTAGACGAAACTCAAGGTTCGCCGTAGCACCCAGAACACGCTTGGCAGCAGCCGTATCTTGAATACCTGGCAACTGCACTACAATGCGGTTACGACCTTGGCGTTGCACTAATGGCTCAGCCACACCTAATTCGTTTACACGATTACGCAAGGTAGTGAGGTTTTGGTTAACCGCATAATCTTCGATTTCGCGAACACTAGCATCATTTAGTGTCACGTTTAGGTAAAAGCCTTCAGCATCTTCTTCCGCATTCATTAGGAATTCGCTGTAGCTAGACTTTAATTCGCTGCGCGCCTCATCACGTACTTCTGCACTGGTGAATTTAATACGTAAACTGCCATCATCTTCATGCACCACTGAACGATAACGCAGTTTTTCTGCCCGTAAAATGGACTTAATTTCCGACACATATACATCCAGACGCTGCGCCACAGCCTGCACCATATCGACTTCTAGCAGGAAGTGCACACCACCCCGTAGGTCGAGACCCAGTTTCATTGGGCCAGCACCCATACTGGTTAGCCAATCAGGTGTCGTTGGTGCCAGGTTTAGGGCCGCAACATAATCATCACCCAGGGCATCAGCTACAATAGCCTTAGCGCGTAATTGGGTATCTGCGTCATCAAATCTTAGTAATAAGCTTTTATCACTTAGCTCGGTCGCTTTGCTGGTTAACCCAGCATCAGCAAGGGCTTTATCTGCCCGCACCTTTACGCGGTCGTCAATAGGCGTTGCACTACTGGCGCCAGATACCTGGACTGCCAAATCATCAGGATATAAATTGGGTAAGGCATATAAGCCACCCAGTGTCAGCGCAAACAAGATTAACAGGCTTTTCCACAAGGGATAACGGTTAAGCACAGATAAGTCCTTTCATTGTTTTTATGGGGCAATCAGAGCTGGTTACTGAACATTGCTTCTGCCCAGCAACCAAGACTCTTATTCATTACATGGCCTTAATAGTGCCCTTCGGTAGAACCGAGGCAATAGCCACTTTTTGGAAGTGTATTTCTACGCCTTCAGATACAGACAAGGTAATAAAATCATCACTAACCTTGGTTATTTTACCAACTACACCACCATTGGTAATGACCTCATCGCCTTTTGACAATCCTGCCATGAGGTTCTTATGGTCTTTGGTGCGTTTGGCTTGTGGGCGCCAAATCATAAAATAAAATACAGCGGCAAATACCACCATCATAATAAGCAAAGAAAATGGATCGCCGCCGGCTGGAGCAGCCGCACCATCAGCCAAGGCTGATTCAATAAAGAAACTCATAATGTCTCCACAATATAGTTAATAATTATAGTCCTAGGGACTTTTTTGATTTATAGAACAAGATTATTAGCCTTGTTCTACGTCTAAACTAGGCACCGGCAACCCCCGACGCCCATAAAAATCTTCGACAAAGTCGTCCAATGTACCCGCATCCAGCGCCGCACGCAATCCCGCCATTAAGCGTTGATAGTAATGCAAGTTATGGATGGTGTTTAACTGCGCACCTAGCATTTCTTTGCACTTATCCAAATGATGTAGATATGACCGGGAAAAGTTTTTACAAGTGTAGCAGTCACAATGAGGGTCTAATGGACCCGTATCGGTCTTATGGACAGCGTTACGAATCTTAACGACTCCATCAGTGGTAAACAAATGGCCGTTGCGCGCATTACGAGTGGGCATCACACAATCAAACATATCTACACCACGCCGAACGCCCTCAACCAAGTCCTCTGGACGACCTACGCCCATAAGATAACGCGGCTTATGTTGCGGCATTTTAGGCGCCAGATGGTTTAGAATGCGGATCATATCTGCTTTTGGCTCACCCACTGAGAGGCCACCGATAGCCATACCGTCAAAGCCAATTTCATCCAGACCCTGCAAGGATTCATCGCGCAGGTGTTCGTACATGCCACCCTGAATAATACCAAATAACGCTGATGGGCTATCACCATGGGCTTGCTTACTGCGTTCGGCCCAGCGTAATGACATACGCATGGAATCAGCTGCTTCTTGTTCCGTGGCTGGATAAGGTGTGCATTCGTCAAAAATCATCACCACATCCGAGCCTAGGTCACGTTGTACTTGCATGGATGATTCGGGGGACATAAATACCTTCGAGCCATCCACTGGTGAGCGAAAAGAAACACCCTCTTCACTAATCTTACGCATAGCACCTAGGCTAAAGACCTGAAAGCCACCCGAGTCGGTGAGAATAGGCTTGTCCCATTGGGTGAAGTCATGTAGATCACCATGTTGCTTAATAATGTCCGTGCCAGGACGCAACATAAGATGGAAGGTGTTGCCTAAAATAATTTCTGCGCCCGTTGCCTCAATATCTCTAGGCAACATACCTTTTACCGTGCCATAGGTGCCCACAGGCATAAAGCAAGGGGTCTCAATGGTACCCCGTGGAAAACTCAACCGCCCACGACGCGCTTCGCCAGACTGGCCTAAAAGGTCGAATTGCATAAAGCATTCACGAGTATTTTCTGTACTCATTATGTCTCCTGTTGCGGTGTAACTAGCATGGCATCGCCATAACTAAAAAAACGATATTCTTGTGCCACTGCTTCATTGTATGCAGCCAGAACATGATCACGCCCAGCAAAAGCGCTTACCAACATTAGCAAAGTTGATTCTGAAAGATGGAAGTTGGTCAACAAGGCATCAACGCTTTTAAATTTATATCCTGGATAGATAAAGATATGGGTTTCACCAGCATAAGGGGCAATATCACCCTCAGCACTAGCAGCCTCTAAAGCACGCACACTGGTAGTGCCTATTGCCACCACCCGGCCACCATTAGCACGGGTATGTTTAACTGCTGTTGCTACTTCCTCAGTCACTTCGACAATTTCACCATGCATATGATGGTCTTCAATATTGTCTACTTTGACAGGCAAAAAGGTACCCGCACCAACGTGTAACGTGATAGTCACTATGCGCACACCTTTGGCCCGAATAGCGTCTAGGAGAGCTTCATCAAAATGCAAACCGGCTGTCGGTGCCGCTACAGCACCATGCTTTTCGCCAAAGACGGTTTGATAGCGCTCTCGGTCAGCTGTTTCATCGGGTCTATCTATATAAGGTGGTAATGGCATATGCCCCAGACGTTGCAAAACATCTAACACCGACTCTGAGCCTTCGAGCTGCAGTTCAAAGAGTGAATCTTGACGAGACACCATCGTCGCCCAAACTTCGCCTTCTAATAAGAGCCGAGCACCCGGCTTCGGTGAGCGACTGGAGCGCACATGAGCAAGCAAGCGCTGATCGTCCAACATACGCTCGACAAGTATTTCAATTTTGCCCCCTGATTCCTTGGCACCATAAAGGCGCGCAGGGATGACCTTGGTATTATTGAGTACCAATAAATCTTCTGGTTGTAAAAAACCGAGTATATCGGCGAACTGGCCATGCTCAACTGTACCCGTTTCGCCATGCAGACGCATAAGGCGACTAGCCGACCGCTCTTCCGTTGGGTAACGAGCGATCAATTTATCGGGTAGGTTAAAGGCAAAATCAGCAACTTGCATAGGATTTGTCGAGAAAAGTAATGACCAAGTCTAAAAACGGGTCATTCTACCTAATCTAGGACCCTTAGCCCAGTTATTAGGTGGCTAAATTAGCCTTATTCCATGAACAAAATACAAATAGAGGTCGATTGTGACTAATGGCATCGATAAATATTAACTATACAAGATCGAGGGAAGTCACCTTGTGCCAGTTTATAAACTAATAAGCTTACCTGAGGATAACAAAAAATAAAGGGCTGAAAATGTAAATGCCCGCACAAGGCGGGCATTTCCACTGATTAGTGGCGCTGCTATACTAGCAGGCTATTAGCGGTTGAATATAGCGTAGATTACAGCAATGGCGGCTAGACCAACTAGGCCTTCAGCGCCCAGTGAGCTAACGATGTCTAGGATATTACCTACAACGTCTGCACCCACAAATGCTATGTTAGTATTTCCGAAAATTACTTGAATTACGACTGCTAATGCAATTAAAGCAATACCAGCTTCTGTAAGTTTCTTGATTCCAGCTACGATACTATCAATCATAATCGCCTCTTTATATTTATTGTTGTGACTTAAGTAAACCCGAATGGCTAACTTTTAGTCGATGCAAGTCTACCAAATCGCGAAAGTTGACCAAAAAAGGGTGACTATTTGTCGCTATAAAGTCACTTTTAACACTTAAGCCTAACTAATCGTTGTTATTTAGCACCCTTAATAATAGTCCTGAAAAGGGCCAGAAAGAGTAAAAATTAAGCAAGATGGATGTATATTTTAAGGTCATTTAAAAAGTGACTTTAGCCGCATTTTGATACACCTTAGACAACAATTATTTATTCCCAAAAAAACGAATAAAGAGAAAGAGTTATCATTGACCAACGCTTATAAATAGGTATAATGCCCAGCTCCACGTGCCAGTGTGATGAAATTGGTAGACATGACGGATTCAAAATCCGTTGCCTTTGCGGGCGTGGCGGTTCGAGTCCGCCCACTGGTACCAAGCATTTTAAGAGAAAGGGGATTAGTGAAAACTAATCCCCTTTTTTGTTGCCGAATATTCAGTAATTTTAGATTAATCTAATCGTTGTAGCTCTAATGAAGCCAGCACGTATTTCAAATTCTGTTTGAATAAATCGTGACCATTTTAATATGATGTCAAATATTTGCGTATTTTATTAAGCTAGACAGATAATTATTAATCATTAAAAATCTCAATAAGTAGAGTAACTTTATCGTGAACCAACTGATTCGCGCCCGCAAAGCGGTGTTATCGATTTTTCTTGTCAATGGCCTGATTTTAGGCAGCTGGATTCCCCATATTCCTCTGGTACAGGAAAGACTCAATATCGGCGAAGGGCTGCTCGGTCTTGCTTTACTAAGTATGGCTGCTGGGGCAATAATCTTTATGCCCATTAGTGGTATTTGGATCACCAGACTAGGTAGCCGCAAGATCACAACACTGACAGCTTTTGCCTACTGTTTTGCTCTGCCCCTGCCCATTATGGCTCCCAGTTTTGTTACTCTTTTGCTAGCGTTGTTTTTTTTCGGTGCTTTCTTTGGCGCCATGGATGTCGCCATGAATGCCCAAGCAGTGGCCATAGAAAAACGTTTTACCAAACCAATAATGTCATCTTTTCACGGCTTTTTTAGCGTGGGTGGTTTGTTAGGGTCAGGTATTGGCGGCCTTGTCTTAGCCTTCGAATTAAACCCTCTGCTCCATGCCCTGTTTATTAGTGGATTGATGTTTGTTGTTACCGCGCTGGTAAATAAGCATTTTCTGCCAAAAAGTGTTGATACCTCGGTTAAAAAGACTGAATTTGTGCTGCCAAGAGGACCTGTGCTCGCACTTGGTATTCTTGCCTTTATGGTCCTGCTCGCAGAGGGCGCTATTGCCGACTGGAGCAGTGTTTATATTACCAAAGTTTTAGAAACAGGGCCTGGAATAGCCGCCCTAGGTTATGCCTCATTTTCACTAATGATGGCTATAGGCCGGTTAAGTGGAGACCGCTTCGTGGCTAATATGGGGGCCGTCAAGATTGCCAGATTAACTTCACTAATCGCTGCCATTGGTTTGGGTGCAACCTTACTAATAGAAGACACTCTGGTAGCCATAATTGGCTTCGGTTGTGTAGGTTTGGGTTTATCGAACCTGATTCCAATCATCTTTAGTGCTGCCGGCAGAGTACCAAATATGGCAGCAAGCACCAGCATTGCTGCAGTCGCTACAGCTGGCTATTTTGGCTTTTTAGCTGGCCCACCAACTATAGGTTTTATAGCTGAGTTTACTGGCCTGCCAATGGCATTGGGTGTAGTTGTTATGGCTATTTCCACCATTACATTTTTTGCTGGCATTGTCAGAAAATAATCCATTAATTTAGGCGTATAGTTTATGTTAATCATAACAGATCCATGGCCCAGGAAGAGATTAGTTTAGATCCTTTAACCAAGGTGGATTGGCACCCGCTCTGGTGACTGTGACTGCCGCCACCTTTGCACCATAGGCTAAAGCTGTTGATATTTGCTCATGTTGAATATGGGGTAAGCTGGCCTTTGTTAAATGGCCCTGCTGACTTAGGCTGGCCAACAAACCACTATTAAAAGTATCTCCGGCACCAACTGTATCGACCACCTTAGCTGTCTGCACAGGTTGCTCTACAAATAGCCCTTGTGCACCAAAAGCCATACAACTATCTGCACCACGTGTAACAATAAATAATTGCGCAGGTGATTTGCGTAAACGGGTTATTTTTTCTGCAATGGCTTCATGGCCTGGCACCAACCAGTCTAAGTCTTCATCGGAAACTTTAACAATGTCCGCAACAGCTATCATTCTTTCTAGGCGATGACGATAGGTGACTTCATCACTTATAAAGCTAGGGCGAATATTTGGGTCTAACATAATCACCCTGTTGGCCCCTTCGCGTTCTGCTAAAGCACAATAGGTATCGGCACAAGGCTCACTGATCAAGCTAATGCCGCCAAAGTACAAACAAGTAGCATGTCCCGGCAAGGGCTGTATATCCTCTAATTGAATATTCCGCCCAGCGGTATTCTCATCGTAAAAAGTATAGTCAGCATGGCCGTTATTTAATCGCACAAAAGCCAATGTAGTAGGTAGATCAGAGCGGACTAGTAGATTCGTTTGCACCTGGCTTGCAGCTAAAGCTTGCGCTAATTGCTGCCCAAATAAGTCGTTAGAGATACCCGAGATCATGGCCACCTCAGCACCTAGACGACCAAGCCCAATAGCCGTATTAAATAATGCCCCACCTACTAGTGGCTGAAAACCTTGCTCACCATTGGCACCCTGTATGGGAATCATATCAATTAAGGTTTCACCACAACTTATTATCATCATTTTTTCCTAGTCTTAGGCCTTTAAAATACCAAAAACCCCGCCTAAAGCTAAGCAGGGTTGTTTGGTATAAAATCTCTACGGCTATACTTGCAATTCTCTAGCACGGTTAAACAAATAGGGTACCGATGGTGAAGCTAGCATTGTAAAAGCGCCCAATATTAACAATGGTGAGGCAGCTGCCATACCAAAGAATATTAATACCACCGCTACAACTATGTAGAGACCACCTACCCCATAAGCCAAAGTTTTATTTAATTTCCAAGCACTATACCCACCTGCCACGATAAGTGCCAACATGGCTAATGCTAGTAACCAAGTATTACTAATAATTTCTTTTAATGCCAACACACTAGGCTCATCCAGTAAGCGCGCATTTTGATAGGCGGCTAGCTTCTCACCTGCTAGCTGCATGGCTACCATAGAGTTATGTTCATGCAGGGTAATTGTGGAACTAACTAATGCTGATATTGGTGTTAGGGCGGCAAATAGGGCCAGTACCACAGCGACAACAGCTAACATACGCTGAACTTTTTCCGCTGACTTGGATTGCCGCACAATATCTAAACCAACAGCAACAAGGATGATTAAACCGGTAACCACCATCTGCCAGAACGTTTCTAACTGGGCCAAAGTTAAGCCATTGTTGATCAATTTTAATAGGATAACTCCCATAAAGGTGCCAATAACCGTGCCCCGACCACCAAATAGCGAGGTACCACCAATAACCACGGCGGCAATGGCATCCAACTCCCACATCTGACCATAATCAGACTTAGCATAGGGAGCACGACCTAAAAATAACATAGCGCCAAGGGCGGCGCCCATGGAACAAATTAAATATGTATAGAGGGTATAAAGTCGGGTATTAATACCGGCCTGACGGGAACCCTGCTCGTTACTGCCAATGGCATAAATATAACGCCCTATGCGCATATTGGATACCACAATGGCCAGTAGAATAAAGAATACAATAAAGATAACCATACTCATCTGGAAAGTTCGGAAAAAACCCATCCAATTAGCATCAATAAAAGCGCCAATGGGCTCTAACCAACCACTTAGTTCACCAGCTTTAAAGTCAGCCCGCAAACCAGCAAAGGGGTTATAACGTCCAAATAAGTCAAATGTCTCTGGTAATTTTGGTGTTGCTTGTGCACCCGTTGATAAATGCGCACTGCCTCGCCAGACAGACAAACCGGCCAAGGTGACAATAAATGCCGGCATCCCTACATAAGCCACCAAAGTACCATGTATACCACCAATCATGGCCCCTAAGGCCAAACCACATAAAATTGCCAGCCATGGTGGCAAACCCCAGTAACTGACAATATAACCAGTCACTGCAGCAACCATGCCCATTACCGAACCCACTGATAGATCAATACCCGCCGCCAAAATAACTAATGTCATGCCACCAGCTACAACACCAATAGCAGCGGAGTTATTCAGAATAGTCATTAAGTTAGTGGGGTGAAAAAATGGTTTACCATCAGTAACCAATTCAATGGCAATTGCCAGAATAACAATGGCCAGTAAGGCGCCGGACCATTCCTTGCGGAAAAATGACACTAAATATGCAATGGCCGTGTCTTGAAAACGTTTTGTGGTCATGGTGACTCTCAATTAATAGCAACAATAATAAAGGGCCTGGAAGACCAGGCCCTATTTTGGTTTATATCAAATAACTACTATTTAATTCTAATTATTTAATACCAACCAGGTCTTTATAAGCACCGGCAGTGCTTGGTGTTACCAGGAAGAAACCAGTGTCTATACGAGGTGACACGTCCTTACCCTGGGCAGCCGCTACAGCCGCTTTGATGCCTTGATAACCCATTTGATAAAGCATTTGAGCTGTATCAGCATGTACCCATCCAGCTTCCATAGCTTCAATGGCGTCAGTTGCACCGTCAAAACCAACTAGCTTCACATCACCAGCGCTTAAACCTAGGTTTTCCATCGCTGCTTTTGCACCCATAGTACCGCCATCCCATGCGTTTGCCACCATTTTGATGTCATCACGGGCATTTAGGATAGCCTCAACACCTTCTTGTGCTTGGGCTGAGTTCCACTCAGTTGGTACTTCTAGGATTTCACTATTTGGACGAGCCGTTGTAAAGGCTTCGATAAAGCCATTACGACGCTCTTGACCTGTACTTTGTGCCTGATTACCAGTCACATAAATAATAGCATCACCATCATTTACTAAGGTAGCGGCTACGGCACCTTGTACTTTTGCTACGGCATAGTTATCTGTGGCTACAAAGGAAGTCACATCAGCACCACTAACACCAGTATCAATAGCCACAACAGCTACACCAGCATCCATTGCATCATTTACTGCTGGAGCAATACCAGAAGAATCTACAGGGGCAATACCGATAGCTTTAACACCCTGAGCCATCAAGTTTTCAAATACTTCTAACTGAGAAGATAGATCACCTTGGAAAGAAGGTCCTACAGTAATCAAATCAACACCGGCTTCAGCAGCTGCATCAGAAGCACCCTGATTAATCATCATCCAGCCAGCGTTGGTAGCTGACTTGGTTACGTAGCCAATGGCATCTGCATACACAGAACCAGAGATCATCGCACCAGCGGCGATTAAGCCAATAATTTTTTTATTCATTTTAGAGTTCTCCGTTGGGGTCTTAATTTATATTTATCCGCCATGATTAATTGTTCGTGGCTCTAGATTAACTAGCGATAAACAACAATCTGTTTAACCAGTTTTCGGCTAGTTATATCTATCATTACCCATGCCAAGTAGCTTTGTCAATAATTAAATCAACTTTATTTATTAATTGACAAACAAAAATTTCGTTGGCATTCTTAATATAAATTAATTTAATATACCTCTTTTATTGGAGACACTTATGTCCGTACCCGTCCTGGAAATCAAAGGCTTAACCAAACACTATGGAGGCGTGCATGCATTAAATGATGCCGATTTTACCCTCGCCCCTGGTGAGCATGTCGCTATCGTTGGCGACAATGGTGCGGGCAAATCGACCTTTGTGCGTAACCTTACGGGTGTCGAGCAACGCACCGCTGGCTCCATTAAGTTTTATGGCGATGATATTGATTTTGCCTCACCTCTTGAGGCTCGCGATGCTGGGATAGAAACGGTTTATCAAAATTTGGCTCTAGCGGACGAATTGGATGTACCAGCAAATATTTTTCTGGGTCGTGAAAAAACCAAATTTGATTTAGGCCCATTCTCTTGGATGGACAAAAAAGCCATGCGTCAGGAATCCGAACAGTTATTACAAAAAACAGGTGTTAAAATTCCCGACTTAAGCCAGTCTTTACGAGGTATGTCAGGTGGTCAGCGCCAGTGTGTGGCTATCAGCCGTGCGGCTGGCTGGGGCGAAAAGCTAATTATTATGGACGAACCAACAGCGGCACTAGGTATTCAAGAAACCACACGCGTTGAAAATATTATTCGTGGTCTAAAAGAACAGGGTATACCCCTGATCCTGATTAGCCACAACTTGCGCCAAGTATTTAATCTGGTTGACCGCATTGTTGTATTCCGCCAAGGCCGTATTGCCGGTACCAAGTTGGCATCAGAAACCGACGGCAATGAAATAGTTTCCATGATCACCGGTGTTGATCAAGGTGTACACGAAAACGCTAGCTATATATAACCACTATGAACCAAGACAACAAGCAATTAAGAAACGCTGGTACTAATCAGATAGGTATGCGCCAATTTAATGAGCGCTTAATTCTGTCACTGATTCGTGAACAAGGCGCCCTGACTAAGGCAGAAATTGCCAAAACGACAAAACTGACTCCACAGACAGCGACCATTATTATCAATCGTTTGGAAGAGCAGGAACTATTAATTGCTGGCAAAAAAATTAAAGGTGGCCGCGGCCAGCCTTCGACGCCTTATAGTTTAAATCCTGATGGTGCTCTAAGTTTAGGTATTAAAATAGGCCGTAGCTCTCTTGAGGTACTGTTGATTGGTTTTACTGGTGAAATCCGTTCACGCTTATCCTATAACTATCCCTTCCCTAATCCAGTGGATATTTTCCCCCAGATTAGGCGCAGCCTTGAGCACCTACTGGGCAGTTTATCTACCGATCAATATGGCAAGGTGGTCGGCATTGGTGTTGCTGCCCCCTACTCTATGGAAGGCTGGGCGGAAGAACTACCGGGCTCAAAAGAAGCCCGCGAGGCGTGGCGTAAAACTGATATTTTGGCTGAAATTGCCAAGATTTCAAATTTACCCAGCACCCTCACCAACGATGCAACAGCCGCCTGTATAGCGGAATTAACCTTTGGTAATCCACAAAACTGGAAGAGCTTTCTATACTTTTATGTGGGTACCTTTATGGGTGGTGGCTTGGTTATTAATGGTCAAATATATGCTGGCCGCAATACTAATGCTGGCGCCATGGGTTCTATTCCTTTGGATAGCAAACGGCAGCTAATAAATGACGCCTCAATTCATCAATTATTGCAAAAATTAAATCAACAAGGTCTTAATAGTTCATTTTTAGAGGGCACCAGCGAAATCAATCCTGATGCGTGGCAGGTCTTTACGGAATGGACAGAAGGGGCCGCCAAGGCCATTGCCTATAGCATTACCAGTGGCTGTGCCTTTATTGACCCTGAAGGTGTGATTATTGATGGACGTATGCCAGCTAAAGCGACGGATTACTTAGTCTCGGCAATAAAAGAGGCCTGTAATGAAGCCAATTGGGAAGGTTTATTTATGCCTGAAATCATTAGTGGCAATATTGGCTTTGAAGCGCGCGCTTTGGGCGGGGCATTATTACCTATTTACTCCAACTTTGCGCCTGATAGTGATGCTTTTCTTAAAGCCACAAACTAACGCTGAACTGACCTGCAATTAAAGTAAATTTGGACATATCTGGCTTTCATTAATTATCCCTTGGTATGATGATAACGCTATGCCCTTTTCGCAGGAGTTATATCCGTGTCCATTCCTACCACTATGAAAGCCGTTGTTACTCTTGGGCACGGCGACTACTCACAACTTAGTTATCAGGATTATCCAGTTCCCCAAATTGGGCCTGATGAAGTTTTGCTTAAAGTCTTAGGGGCTGGAGTTAACAATACCGAGATCAATACTCGTCTAGGCTGGTATTCCACGAGCATATCAGCGGCCACAGCTGATATGGCTAAGCAACAAAGTCAGCAGGCACAGAACCAGCAAGATGGCGGCTGGGATGGCGCCACACCATTTCCCCTTATTCAAGGGACAGACTGCTGCGGCAGAGTGGTTGCTTCTGGACCTGCATATCAACATTTACAGGGTAAACGTGTGCTGGTACGAGCCTGTATGCGCACCAATGGCTTTGATGATCTTAGCTGTAGCTGGATGGGTAGCAATGCTCATGGCGCCTTTGCCGAATATGTAAAAGTTCCCGCCTCAGAGGTCTTCCCAGTAGACTGTGATTGGCTCGATGCTGAACTAGCCAGCATACCTTGTGCCTATGCCACTGCAGAAAATATGCTTTATCAGGCTAAGTTACAGGCAGGTGAAACAGTCTTGGTAACAGGCGCATCTGGTGGTGTTGGTCTGGCCACAGTGCAGCTCGCTAAACGTCGGGGCGCACAAGTAGTGGCTGTAGTCAGCAAAGCCAAGCAACAACAAGTACTGCAAGCTGGCGCTGACAAAGTGCTCGACCGTGATACTGACCTGCCTAAAGCACTAGGCGAACAGAGCGTTGATCTAGTGGTCGACAATGTAGCTGGGCAGGGTTTTACCAGTATGTTGAAAATTCTGCGTCAGGGCGGACGCATAGTGTCCTCTGGCGCCATAGCCGGCCCCATAGTGCAATTTGACTTACGTGATCTGTATTTAAAAGATATATCAATCTTGGGCACTACCGCTTGGGCAGAACCTATTTTTTCTAATCTTATTCGCTATATTGAAGCAGGTGAATTGGTGCCTCAAGTAGCCAAAACCTTTGCCCTTAAAGATATTGTCAAAGCCCAACAATCCTTTGTACGCAAACAGCATGTGGGCAAGTTTGTGTTAATACCTTAATGCATCAATAAAGGATATTGAGCAAGGCAAGTTAAAAATATGCTAAACTTATAGTCATGAATGATAGATGAGGAGTGGTTACCTATGACGACTTCTATGCAAATTTGGTTTGAGCGCTATGCTGAATCACATCAGCATCCCACCAATAAGCGCATCCATCATATCTGCGTGCCGCTTATTTTTCTTTCTATAGTTGGCTTTTTATTTAACCTAAATATATTCCTTGCCCTGCTTATTAGCATACTCCTTAGTTTTTTCTATGGGCGCTTGGGCATTAAACCTCTATTCTTATTTTGGGTCTTAATAGCTATCAGTGTGGCTATTACGAAAACCCTTACCATCAGTAATCCAATACTCTTGTTGATTTTTATATTAGCGTGGATTGGGCAATTTATTGGCCATAGAATTGAAGGCGTAAAGCCTAGCTTTTTGGAAGATCTCCAGTTCCTTCTAATTGGCCCTCTATGGGTATTTGCACGTTTTTTGCGCTAATCAAGGGTGCCATGGCACGTCACAAAAAATGTCATCTTCTGGTCGTCACGTCATGACGTAAACTACTCGGCACATTGAGTGCTTAGCTTGCTGGAGTCAGAAGGAGATGGTTGAAAAATGATAATTCACAAACACAGATTAGCCCAAGGTTGTACCCAACAGGAGCTGGCTCAACACAGTGGCTTGAGCATTCGTACTGTACAACGCATTGAGAAAGGTCAGTTACCGAGTGAAGAAAGTGCAAAATGTTTAGGTGCGGTATTCAGCGTAGAATATCAGGATATATTGGATCACTACGCCCACTGCCAAAAGCCAGCGAACAGAAAAGGCCAACACAACACAAATGAATTTTCTTTAGATTCTGAAGAAGAGCGTGTGATACGTGAGGTTGAAGATCTTAAATGGTTTTATGAGCATGCCTTATGTTTTGCTTTAATCATGCCTATTTTATGGCTTATAAATTTTGTTGTCAGCACAGCCTATTGGTGGGCTATTTGGCCGACTTTAGTCTGGGGTGTGGGTTTGGCTCTGCATGGTATCAGTACCTTTAATTTATTTAAGCTATTCGGACCTGAGTGGGAACGTCGAGAAATCAATAAACGCTTACAAAAACGTAAATAGCACAGGAAATATAGCCCTGTAAACGCAGGGCTATATGCTGCAGTTTAAGCTCTTGGATAGAGCATGGGAAACCAGTCCTCACGCAACCTTTGACCTACCTGCATCTGGTGGTCCGGAAATGGCGGTGAAGTGCGGCCAGGGCGTTCCACATAGCGCGCATCATCACCTACTAAACGAACCGAAAAGGCTCGTCGACGCTGGTCAGATGTATTCGCTCGTGCCCCATGCAGAGTGCGAAAATCAAAGGCGACTACATCACCAGGCTGCATGGCCCACTCTACCACTGACATACCCTCAGCATCTGGATCAGGAATAGGCATATAGGTGTCTTCACCAGCATAAAAATCTTCTGCTGAAGCCCACCGAATAGGTAACACAGGCTTCGGCCACTGATGAGAGCCTGCCACAAAGCGTAAAGTGGCATCGGTTACGGGGTCAACGGGGCACCAAAAGCTAACTGTTTGCTTACCTTCAACAAAATAATAAGGGCTATCTTGGTGCCAAGGTGTGGGCTGAGAAGTACCCGGTTCTTTTACCAAAACATGTTCATGGAATAGTTGTACCGACTGGGATTGCATTAGCTGGGCTGCAACCTCTGCTAGTTGAGACTGAAAAATCACTTCCTCAAATTGACTAATACGGGACCAGTTACAATAGTCATCAAAAAACCGACCTGTATGCCCCTCGGTAACATTTTCGGCGGCATAAGGACCCGGTTCCTGCATATTCGTAGCTATACCTGCTCGCAGCAAATCCACTTGATCGTGCAATAAGCCTTTAATTAGTACGGCACCATCTTTATGAAAAGCATCCATTGTGGCTTGGGTTAAACGCATATAAGGCTTTTCCTAACATTATTGTTGCGCCCACAGTGTAGCTCTTTAAACAACAAAAACAAGTTCGTCAGACAAGCAAAAGAAAAAGCTAAATGACTAAGTTAAGTTCGTTACTTGCCTAATAAGCGGTTTGGCATTTACAATAGCATCACTATGACTTGTCGGGGTGCCTGCAAAGGCTGAGATCACTAACAGTGAGTCCCGTTGTACCTGATCTGGATAATGCCAGCGTAGGGAACAAGGAAACCAATGGTAGCCACTCTAGCTACATTTCTCCTTCCTCTCGCTTGCTGCCATAACAAGGTATGCGTCTGCGTATCTATTGTTGGCACAAGTTGCTATCAAGTTAAATTTTGATGGTGTCATAGTTATTAAAAATTTTTAATTAGGAAGAAACTATGTCTCGATTTACCTCAAGCCTTGCTGCCCTGTTAATGGGCACTATTGCGGCCACTAGTGCCCATGCCAATGACCGCGAATTAATTGTTTATACCTATGATTCTTTTGTCTCTGATTGGGGCATGGCACCACAGGTGAAACCGGCTTTTGAAGCCCAGTGTGACTGTACAATTAAATTTGTTGGCCTAGAAGACGCTGTGGCGCTGTTGCAACGCGTAAAACTGGAAGGCACCAATAGCCAAGCTGATCTAGTATTAGGCCTCGATATGAACTTGGTTGATGAAGCCAAAGCCAGTGGCTTATTTGCCCCACATCAGGTGGATACTAGTACCCTAGCTATGCCAATTACGTGGCAGGATGATACTTTTGTACCTTTTGACTATGGCTACTTTGCCTTTGTTTATGACACAGAAACTTTACCCAACCCACCCCAAAGTTTAGACGCACTTATCAATGCCGACCCAGAGTTAAAGGTGATCATTCAAGATCCGCGTTCCAGTACTCCTGGTCTTGGCCTGATGTTGTGGATTAAATCTGTATATGGCGATCAAGCACCTGCAGCTTGGGCTAAATTGTCAGATAATATTCTGACCACCACCAAAGGCTGGAGTGAAGCTTATTTCAATCTATTCCTAGCTGGCGAAGCACCTATGGTATTAAGTTATAGCAGCTCCCCTGCCTACCATATGGCCATTGAGGGTACAGATCGCTATCAAGCTGCAAATTTTGCTGAAGGTCATTATTTACAAGTAGAAGTAGCGGCCAAATTAGCCCACTCAGACCAATCAGCATTGGCTGATGAGTTCCTTGAGTTTATGGTTAGCCATGAATTTCAGCAACATGTCCCTCTAACTAATGTTATGTACCCAGTGAGTTCAGCTGTGGCAATGCCAGAGGCCTATGGCAAGCTTATTACCCCAGCTAAAGTCCTTAAACTAGACGATGAGCAGGTCAATACCCAACGTAAAGCTTGGGTTAAAGAGTGGTTAAATGCCATGATCCAATGACAGCTAACTATCTACTGGAAATCCCTTGGGCAGGGAATACCCTGCCCACTTAGACCCATTTATTACAAAGTTAAGCATACCTATTGGCAAAATCTCCTTTTGCCGTAACACACCTATCCTATTATCTACCAATAACTCATACTGCCATAGTGGACAATCACAAGCATCATTGTGTTAATACATACACTATTAGTAACAAAGGTTTGGCTAAGCGATTTACTCTTTAAAACTTAATTTGTACACTGCACTGTGTCCCTAAGTTAATAATTGAGCAAAATGAAATCCAAAATTCTGTTTGTTGTTGCCGCATCAATGCTGTTAAACATTGGTTGCTCCAGTCTTAATAAGGGTAGTGAGGGCGATAAGTTTGCTAATTTAGCAACGCCTAAAAACACGGAAAAAGCGAGTTTTTGGCAAATTAGCAGTGCCTATTTTAATGCTGAACGGACGGCACCCGCACCGACTTTAGCCATCCCTGTAACAACTGTCACCACAGAGCAACTGCAAGAACCATCTGACGCATTATTTCGGCTGGGTCATGCTTCTATGGCAATACGCCTTAATGGACAATTAATCATCACCGACCCAATGCTCAGTGAGCGTGCTTCACCAGTTGCATGGTTTGGACCAAAACGCTTTCATCAAAGTCCTATTAGTGCGGCTGATATCCCCGCTATTGATGTAGTCATCATTAGTCATGATCATTATGATCATTTGGACAAAGCCACCATTAAACAGCTGCAGCATAAAACAACGCTATTTCTTACCCCCTTAAAAGTGGGGCAAAAGTTGCTTAGCTGGGGCGTTAGCCAAGATAAAATTGTCGAATTAGACTGGTGGGAAGAACGGGTTATTAATGGTATTAAATATGTTGCCACCCCGGCCCAGCATTTTTCTGGCCGAGGTATGTTTGACCGTAATCGCTCTCTATGGGCTAGTTGGGTGATTCAAAGTGCGCAACAGAATTTGTACTTTAGTGGTGACTCTGGCTACTTTGATGGCTTTAAAGCCATTGGCGAAAAGTATGGCCCATTTGACGTGACCATGGTAGAAACAGGTGCCTACAATGAGTTCTGGCGCGATATGCATATGTTCCCTGAAGATAGTATACAGGCCCATTTGGATTTGCAGGGTACTTATATGATGCCCGTCCACAATGGCACCTTTGACTTGGCCCTTCACGATTGGTACGAACCTTTTGAACGTTTACTGGTATTATCAGAAGAGTACAATGTGAATTTACTTACGCCACAATTTGGTCAGGAAGTAAGGCTAGATAATGTGCCTCCCACCCCGCTTTGGTGGCGTGAAGCCATGCTAGAAAAAACGTGGCAATAGTCCGCTTCAAGCAAAAGGTTAGTAAATGACGGAGCAAAAATCAGCATTGATTATTGGGGCCTCGGGGTTAATCGGCGCAGAAGTGCTTAAATTATGTTTAGCTTCAGACATGTATCATAGGGTAATTGCTCCAGTTAGAAGCTCGTTATCCATAGACCATGACAAATTAGACGAACGTATTATCGATTTTGATAATCCCCTAATAGAGGAATTATTTCCTGTGGATCACGTCTATTGCTGCCTAGGCACCACCATTAAAGTAGCAGGTAGCCAGGCTAATTTTCGACAAGTCGATTATGCTTATCCATTGGCCTTTGCTAAGGCAGCTAAAGCTTGGAATGCTTCTGTTTATAGTGTTGTTACCGCTGCTGGTGCCAATGCCAATTCGAGAATATTCTATAATCGGGTCAAGGGTGAACTGGAATCAGCTTTGCAGGCTTTGGATTTAAACACTACACTTGTGTTTCAGCCATCCCTATTATTGGGCCAGCGAAGTGAATTTCGGTTGGGCGAAAAGATAGCCATTTATATTGCCAAACTAACCGCTAAGGTTACCCCAAGCTCATTTCGTGCTATACATAGCAAACAAGTTGCCAAATGTATGCTGACAGAAACCTGCTCAACTGCGACTGGATACAATATTATTAATAATAAAACTATGCATAAAGCTAGCTAGGAGGATAGGTATGACCATCCTGACTATCAATGGCACGGAAATCTCCGTCGAGGTCGATGCTGATACCCCATTATTATGGGCCATTCGCGAAGAAGCTGGACTAACTGGCACCAAATTTGGCTGTGGTATTGGCCAATGTGGTGCTTGTACTGTTTTAGTTAATAATCAACCCGTGCGTTCATGTAGTGTGCCTGCCTCGGCTATGCAGGGCCAAGCTATAACGACGATTGAAGGGGTGGCTAGTGATGGCCAACTGAACCCTGTGCAACAAGCCTGGCTGGAATGGGATGTGCCCCAGTGTGGTTACTGTCAATCAGGCCAGATTATGGTGGCTACAGCGTTGCTAAAACAGGCCCAAGATAACGCCCCGCCGTCTACTGATTTTATTAAGCAACAAATGAATAATATTTGTCGCTGTGGCACCTATAACCGAATTTTGCCAGCTATGCATAGAGCTTTTGAACTGGCTCAAGAACTGGCCTATGACGCCACTGAACAGGAGAGCTAGTGATGCAACCAAAATCCCTATCTCGTCGACGTTTTTTGCAAACCACTGCGGCCATTGGTGCTGGTGGTTTATTGATTGGCTGCACCAGTGATAGCAGTGGGCCTGAGATGCAACTGCGGCATGGTAGTGTGGCCCCTGAAGGTGAAATGGATAACTGGTTATTTATTGGCACCGATAACCATATTATTTTAACCACTCCTTGTGCCGAAATGGGGCAAGGCGTTAATACCAGTATCGCCCAGCTTGTCGTCGATGAATTAGATGCTGACTGGGAAACAATAGAAGTTCGTCAGGCGCCTTTAAGTAGCAAATTTAATAGTGGTATGGGGATGCAATTGACCGGGGGCTCGGCCTCTATCAATCATTTCTATATGCCGATGCGGCAAATTGGCGCCAGCGCTCGACAACTGATTATGAAAGCCGCAGCTGCTCAGCTAAATACCCGTGTAGACCAGCTATCCACTAAAGATTCGCAGGTTATCTTTAATGGCCAAGCCTACCCTTATGGTCAATTTGCTGCCGATGCAGCTAGTCTGCCATTGCCCGATCCAGTCATTCTCAAGCCTGATGAACAAACTAAGTTAATTGGCCAAGGTGTAACCCATCTAGATACTCGTGAGCGCATTACTGGCCAAGCCAACTATGGTATTGATGTCCAAGTACCCAATATGCTTAACGCCACCATCGTGCAGGCACCCGTATTTGGGACTCAACCTGAAAGTTGGAATGAGCAAGCCGCACTACAAGTAACAGGGGTCAAAAAAATACTCAAAATTGACCACGCGCTGGTGGTTGTAGCCGATAAGTATTGGCAAGCCAAAAAAGGCGCTGCCGCTTTACAAGCCACTTTTACCAAGCCCAACTTGGATAAACCGGGGCTAAATACGGCTGAAGTGCGCCAAGCATATACAGAAGCCCTTAATAAACAAGGTAAAGGCCAACTCGACCAACCCCATATTATCGATGTGGAATACAGTGTGCCTTGGTTAGCACATACCACTATGGAACCTATGAACTGTACTGCATGGGTACAGGCTGATCGGGTTGATATTTGGTTACCCACCCAAAGCCATACTAGTACCGCTGATGCTGCCACTGCGATTACTGGACTGGATAAAGAACAGGTTTATATACATAACCAACTCCTTGGTGGTGCTTTTGGACGCCGCGGAGAAAGTGACTTTGTCACGCAGGCGGTAACTGTATCTAAAATGATGCAACAACCCGTAAAGCTAATCTGGAGCCGTGAGGAAGATGTGCAACATGACTTTTACCGCCCCATGGTGATTAGTCGTATGCAAGTGGGACTAGATGCCAACTATAAGCCCGTTGCTTGGCATCAACAGATGGCTAGCTCATCTATTCTTAAACGCCTAACCAAATCATCCTTGCCCAAGTTCTTAAATTGGTTGCCATTAACGAACTTTATTGGCGATCCAATCGTTAGTATTGGGTCAGAGCATATTCCCTATTTGCCGACCGAAACTCAGCCCGAAATGGATATGTTGCTAGTCGATACCAATATTCCCGTTGGTCTATGGCGCGCCGTTGGCCATTCTTACACCAGCTTCTTTATCGAAGGCATAATCGATGAAGCAGCTAATATGGCACAGGAAGATCCTTATCTCTATCGTACTAAACTAATCTCCCATAGCCCCCGGGAAAAAGCGGTCCTCGATAAGGCCGCCCAACAGGCTAATTGGGGACAAGCACCAGCCAATCATTTTCAAGGTATCGCCCTCACCTATGCCTTTGAATCCTACATTGGTGTTGTGGTTGAGATAAGTGTGGCTAATAAAGCTGTCACCGTGCACAAAGTGACCTGTGCCGTAGACTGTGGCAAGGTGATTAACCCCAATGGGGCTAAAGCGCAAATCGAAGGTGGTATTAACTTTGCTCTTTCGGCCGCCATGCAAGGCGAGATCACCGTCGAAGATGGCCGCGTGCAACAGAGTAATTTTCATGACTACCCTATTTTGCGCCTAGCTCAAGCACCGGTGATTGAGGTGCATTTATTGGCTTCTCAAGCAGCGCCAACAGGTTTAGGAGAGGTCAGCGTACCACCATTAGCACCCGCTCTGGCTAATGCCTTGGTGGCCGCTGGACAGCCTCGGGTACGTGATTTGCCATTTAGTAAAGCAGGTTTTTATTTGGTTTAATGGATAAATATACCCGCCAAGATGTTTATTTCCGATAGTATTGTCTAGGAATAATGATGAAATTTTTTAAATGGGGGTCAAGAGCTCTCGATCTTTATCCAATGGATACGGCGCAACATAAAACATACCACTATCAAGGCAAAGTTATCATTATTGGCGCTGGTGCTGCTGGTTTGGCGGCAGCAACTGTATTAGAAAATAACAATATTGATTATGTGATTCTTGAGGCCACAGATCGATATGGTGGCCGACTAAAAGAAAACCAAACCTTGGCTGACTTTCCAATCGATTTAGGTGCTGAATGGATACACCATTTACCCTTAGTATTAAATAAACTAAGGGGCAAAACTGGTGATCAAATAGACGAAGAACTAGTTGCCTACAAGTTAGAAAAGTCATTAGTTTGGTATGGTAATTCATTTGCCAAACTATTTAATTGGATAATTTCATCGATTACAAATTTAATATACTCACTAAGATTCAAATTTTTTCCAGAATATAAGTTTAAAAGCACGACATGGTTTCAATTTATAGATAAAAACTTCGCGCAAAAAGTGAAGCATAAAATAGTCTTCAGCTCCCCTGTTGAAAAAATTGACTACACCAATGACCAAGTCACTATCACCACTACTGATGGTCAATCTTATCAAGCTGACAAGGCACTAGTTACAGTATCCATTGGTATTTTAAAAGCCGAGGATATTGAATTTGTACCTGCTCAGAGTAAAGCAAAAAAACAAGCAATTGCAGACATCCAATTTCTGCTTGGTTTTAAGCTGATAATGAAATTCTCCAAAAAGTTTTATCCTGATGCGGTCTTAAAAAAGTCACCAAAAGGTGAAAAAGTTTTTTTTGATGCCGCTTTTAAAAAACAGCGAAAAGCACATATTTTGACCATGCTTGTTACTGGCGATGCCACGCAAGAATACTATCATTTAGCCACCGAAGCAGACATTATTTCCAAAGTGTTAGATGAGTTAGATGAAATATTTTCCGGCCAAGCTTCGTTGGCTTTCAGTGGTGAATACTTATTTGAAGATTGGGGTCGACAAAAGTTTACTAAAGGCTCATGGGTAGAATCATTTAGGCATGACATGTCTACGATTGAAGCGTTAAATACTCCCTTAGATAACCGTGTTTTTTTCGCCGGAGAGGCATGCGATATCAATCGTCAGCTGGGCGTGCCTGGCGCTATAGTCTCTGGGTATGAGTCAATTGATCGATTGATAGAAAGCGGACAATAATAGCTTATCAAGCTTCTTCAATAGCCAATTAATTATCTGCAAGTAAGCGTTTACTGACTACTATAACTGGGTCGGTCTTGTAACCAAGAGTGGCGTAAAAATCCATTACCTGTACATTGGTATCGCGCACACAAATATTGATCTTGGGGCAACCCAAATGCTTTAGATAGTCTTCACAATAGGTCATTAATTGCCGGCCCACACCTTGGCCTTGATAATCTGGCAATACCGCTAGGTAATTAACACTACCGCGATGACCATCATAGCCAATCATCATACTAGCAATCAATTTATCCCCATCAACTAGTAATACAAACTTACCCATTGCATCAGTAAGTTTGCGTAAAATATCTTCTGTGGGATTATTCCAAGGGCGAGTGAGCTCACAGGTCTCCCAAAGGGAGATAACAGCCCCTTGCCAGCTATGATCATAGTCAATTACTTGCATCTATATCCTGTTCCGGTGGGCGTACTGTTTCATTACTTGGAATAGTATAATAATCACCTTTAGTGGCACTAAATATATGCTGATCGAACTCACAAGCTGTGTCATCATCAAGACTGCCAGCTGCAACAGAAATAGCCTCACTATCATGCCATTGCCAAAATAAGCTGGCACCACAACGATGACAGAAGCCTCTTTGCGCTGACGGCGACGAGGTGTACCAGCTTAATGTTTCCTGCTTGGTAAGCACCAACTTGTGTTTAGGTACGCTAGTACAAGCCCAATAGTGGCCAGAGGTTTTGCGGCACTGATGACAGTGACAAGCTAACACTGGGCGCAAAGGGCCATGCAATTCAAAGGCTACGCCGCCACATAAACAACTTCCCTTCTGCATAGCCTATCTCCTATGGTGTATATAACCATTAAGTTATAGCAGGTGTTGGCCAAAAAAGGCGGTAATGCGTTTGGCAAACTCCTCTGGCAGATCACGGTCAAATTTGACATGAGCTATGTCTTCTTCATACCAAAATTCTTTTTCCCCACATGCAGCCTTGTAAATCCACTCACCACTGGCTACAGATACCACTGTATCAGCACCACCCTGCATAACAAATACTGGCGTATCACATAATTTCGCTGCCGCTTTGGTGGCATCAACTTGCTCCACCTTCATATCCAAAATCCATTCTGCCCAAGCAGCAATCGTTGGGGCAAATGGGAAGGCTGGTAATCCGGTAAAGTATTCAACGGAGACATCAATGGTATCTTGTAAAGAGGAAAAACCACTAACCGATATCACTGCCGCAATATCAGGATTACGTGAGGCATATTCCAAAGCCATAGCCGCTCCCATGGAATTACCTAAAATACCAATTCTGCCCGTGACTTCATCTTGAGCCAGTAAGAAGTTATACCAGGTCTGCAAATCATCCATTTCACGCACGCCAAAGGAAATGCGCTCACCATCGTTTTTATCATGGGCTCTTACGGTGGTGATTAATACGCCATAGCCGGCGTCCTGGAGGATTTTTGCTTCCTCCAACTGTTCCGCTCGATCAGCTTTAAAACCATGTTGCAACATCACAGCGGCACCATTTTGCGAAGCACCATAATAGGCATACAGGCGCATACCGTCAGGATTCTTTACTTCCACTTCTTGCACATCTAGGCCAAATTGCTCAGGCGTTTTATCACTGAGAGTGCGTTTCTCAAGGGGGTGGTGTACTAAGTTATCAGCTTGATCATAGGTAACCCATAGAAAGCCACTAATTAAAAGCACTAATAAGACCACTAAAGTGTATTTAAGCCACTTCCACATACTTAACTCCAAATTTTTATTATTTTTTATAACAGTGACAAGTTACCAGATGATCGTTAACCATGCCAACAGCTTGCATATATGCATACATACCAACGGGACCAACAAACTTAAAACCCCGTTGTTTTAAATCTTTCGCCAATTTGGCAGATAGATCTGTTTGGGTTGGAATATCAGCGTGCCTCTTAAATTGATTACGAATAGGCTGACCATCAACATAAGCCCACAAAAAGCTATCAAAGCTGCCAAATTCAGCTTGAATATCTTGAAAACACCTTGCGTTATTTATCACACTTTCTACTTTAAGCCGATTACGAATAATTCCCTTATCCTGTAGCGCCATATTTATATCTGCTGTGCTAAAAGCCGCCAATCGAGTCAAATCATAATCACAAAATACCCGCCGATAATGATGGCGGCGCTTTAGAATAGTCAACCAAGATAAGCCCGCTTGGGCTCCTTCCAATACAAGCTGTTCAAACAGACGATGGTCATCATGGACTGGACAACCCCACTCCAAATCATGATAATCTATATAGATTGGGTCATTCGTTACCCAATCACAACGTGATACAGCTGTCATTTGATTTTTCCATTGTTATAAATGTTAAGCATCAAAGTAATTTGACGCTGTTTTACTGTCCAGATAAGTAAGCTATCATTTTCCGCCCTAATGGCGAAACTTTTTAGCCGGATTGGTCTTGTTGTATTGTCCCTATTAAGGAGAAGTATTATGTCCAAGTTTTTATCAGCTACCATTTTAGCCTCTTTAGCCGTTATTGCTATGCCCTCTTATGCGGCAGGTGACGCTGCTGCTGGTGCTAGTAAGGCCGCAATGTGTGTGGGCTGTCATGGTGTTGAAGGTAACAGTGTTATACCAATGTTCCCTAAACTCGCTGGTCAACATGCCATGTATCTAGAGATGGCTCTGAAGGCTTATCGTAGTCAGGAGCGTAAAGGTGGTAATGCCGTGCAGATGTATGCCATGGCAGCCAATTTAAGCGATCAGGATATTGCTGATCTTGCAGCTTACTTTGCTTCCACGTCACCCAAGTAAAGTTGTTTGATAGCCGGCATTAATCTTGTGCCGGCTAATTTACTGACAAAGTGCCGCGATTAAGCAATCCCATAGTTAATATAAAGATTTAACCTAGGCCCATTCACCCTATATCCGATATAATAGCCCTCAGTAACCTTACTTGATTGAGTAACTTATTTATGAATTTGTTCCCTCGCGTTCTTGGCAACGCTCTGGCTGGTTCAATTGTATATGCCATGCTGGTGTCACCTGTTTCTGCCGCCAGTATAAAACAAGCAAAACAATCTCTTGCTGCTAATGATTTTGAAACGGCTCTTACTGAGCTTGCGCCTTTAGCACGTTCGGGTAATGCTGAAGCCAATAATTTATTGGGGTTAATGTATCTGCAGGGCAATGGCGTGGCGCAAGATACGGCCCAAGCCAAGGCTTATTTTGAAGTGGGCGCCAATACAGGTCACCTTGAGTCCATTCAAAATCTTAATATTATTCTGGATGCAGAATATAAAGAAGAGTTAAAAACTGTCCGGCCTGCTGCAGAAGCGGGCGATAGTGTTGCGCAAACCCGCTTAGGCCGTATGTACGAATTTGGTCAGGGTGTGGCAATGAGCCCTGCTGATGCCTTTGCCTGGTATCAGAAAGCAGCCCAACAGAATGATCTTAATGGCGCTATGAATCTTGCCCGCACCTATAATTTTGGTATCGGTACTAAGCAAGATTTGGTGCAAGCCGAAGCTATCTACTTACAGGGTGCCAAACAAGGCCATATTGATAGTATGTTTTTTTTAGGCACCATGCATTTTGCTCAAGTTAGTCAGGCTGGCGCCGATGCGGATCGTCAAGCTTATGCTTGGCTTAAACTCGCTGCGGATAGTGGCCATGCCGCCGCCGCCGCAATGGTGACTCGCCTGACACTAAAATTGGGTGATGAGGTGGCAACAGCTGAAGCACTTTATACAGAATATAGGCAAACCCTTGGCAACTAGCTCACGGCGCCGTTTTAAGGCTCACAATCATCCCAACGCCAGTTTAATTAAACGATTGATGGCCATCATATATGATTCTTTACTGATTGTCGCTGTATGGATGTTAGTAGGGTTTATTGCTGTTGCCCTTAACAATGGTGAGGCTGTGCAGGGCCCCTGGTTTAATAGCTTAATTCTAGTTGTCACCTACGGCTTTTTTGCTTTGTTTTGGTGTCGCTCAGGACAGACCTTAGGCATGATCGCTTGGCGTCTAAGAGTGGAAGATAATGATGGCTATGTGCTTAACCTTAAACAGGCACTGGCAAGGTTTTTGGGCGCTATTGTTTCTGCTGCTTGTTTTGGTTTGGGATATCTGTGGATGCTGGTTGGTAAGCAACCTCTAAGTTGGCACGATCGTTGGTCTAAAACCCGGATCGTTCAATTGCCTAAGAGAGACGTTGTAGAACCTTAAAAACGAACACTAATTTACTCGCTTAAATAAACGCCACGCCATTAATAAGCAAAGCATAATGGGAAGCAAATAAGCCACTACAGGTGAAAAGCCAAAAATACTACTGGCTGGGCCTAGAATATCTTGGGCGTAATTAAACCCTAACCCTGTCAGCACACCAAACAGCACTCTTTGTCCCATGGGCACCGCACGTTGTGAACCAAAGACAAAAGACATCGCCACCAATACCAAGCTAAAACTAAATAAGGGTTGAAGCACCTTTTTCCAAAAAGCGAGGTTAAATAGATCCGCATTGATGCCTGTAGCCTGCAAATAATCGGCATACTCATATAAATCAGATGCCGAGAGATACTTTGGCTTCATGCCTAATTTAGCTACTAAATCCGTTGATAGGCTTATGGGCCATGCCTGCTGGGGAAATACATTGGCAATAATACGTTCTTGGCTGCGCTCGATCATACGTTCATCATATAACACCCAGTCACCCTTCTCTTGCACGGCGCTTTTCGCATAACTACTGGATTGCCATATTTGATCATCAAAACCGTAGCGATATATTCCCCGCAGGCTATTATCAGGGGCTACGGCACTGACAAACACATAGCTATCATTATCCCGCAACCAAAATCCTTTACCGGCAGCCACGCCACGATATTCCGCCCTTTCCACTAATGCCATTTGCTGAGACCAGGGTAGCAAATATTCACCCACGATAGCATTGATTACTAATAACGGAGCAATAGCAAATAAGACCCCGAGTGATAATCTACGTAATGTAATACCGGCAGCACGCATCACCGTTAGTTCATTGCTATTAGCCAAATTACCCAAACCAATCAAGGCGCCCACTAACAGTACCAATGGCATAAATTGGTATATACGATAGGGCGCCGTATATAAAACATAGGTCACCACTTGAGAAAAACTAGCGCCTTTATCAACCGCATCAGCCTCTTCACTAATGGCGATCAGTAAATCCAAACCTAAAATAATGCCCAAAACCAGCAAACAAGCAGGCAAGATATGGCGGGCTATATAACGATTGATTAACCCCACGCGCGCCTCCTAAATAGACGACTAATTTGCCATTGCTTGGCAAATACGAGCCATAAACCAAGGAGCAAAAAGGCAACATGTAAGGCCAATAAGTTTAACTCTGCACCATTGATACCAAGCTCAATCTGATCACGGAAGCGCATAAGCAATGCCAGATAACCTAAAAATAGTACTAAGGCTGGAAGTAGTCTGGCAAAACGCCCTTGGCGAGGATTGACCTGACTTAGAGCAATAGCCGTCAAACTAATAATTAAGGTCATTAACGGTAAAGACAGGCGCCAATATAGCTGTGCTCTATAGGTCGCCTTTGGTGAACCAAATAACTCTGATGTGGGGATGGTAAAACTATGGGTAATATCGACCTGCACCTGTTTATCCAAAAGCTGCATAGCCATTTGTTTAAACGTAGTCAGGGAAACATCTTGTTGCTCATCTGCCACTTGCATACGGGAGCCATTTTGCAATAGCAGGTATTTAGCTTGATATTGGTCATCATAATATTGCGTCGCGGATTCAGCTTTAATAATAATAGGCACTTGGCCATTGCGGTTGGTATAGATAAAGACATTATGTAAGGTGCTTTTATCGTCACTTATACCTTCCACATAAACGGCTTGGCGACTGCCATTACCTTGAAATTTACCCGCCACGATACTGTCAAACTCACTGGTATGACTTTGAATATATAAAACTTCTTCGACGGTGCGAGAGGTATGGGGGGCAATAACAGTACTTAACAGTAATACGACACAGGATAAAATAGCCACCGGCAGTGCGACTATGCGGACTAATTGCGCTTGACTAATACCATTGGCAAATAGGACAACCAATTCATTGTCGACACTTAAGCGACCCAAGGCAATCAATACCCCGATAAAGGTCCCCATAGGCAGCAGGTTACTTAGATAGGCGGGTAACAAATTAACAATAATAACCAACACCGCTTGGGCATCTAATTCACCACCTACAGCCATACTTAGAAAGTAGGAGAAGCGACTACTGCCCACCACTAGCAGCAATACTAATGACACCAGCACACTCATGATGACAATTTCTTTGCTTATATAGCGGGTTAACAGACTCAAGTGGCACTCTCTTTTTGGTTATAGGACTGTCGACCTAAAGGTGGTTCAAGTCTAACAGAATTTGTGTTTTTATTAGACCCCTAATCATGGTTACTGCAGGTATTCAGATAATTGCCTATTGCCCCTAATGACCCAAGGGCAAATTTACTTTAGAATCGCAATGCAAAGCCATGGCAAAACAGACAAGCCAAAGACACCAAAAGTTCAACCGAATATTAGATTTTCGCAATAATGTCAGTGGTAACCTTATATATCGCTGGCGACGATTATCCTTTTCAAAACGGAGTTAATAGTGAAGTTTTCTTATAGTCAAACCGTCGCTGATTTTGACGCTGCCAATAGCGTTATTCTACCTTTAAACGCTGATCTAACATTAACTGAGTCGTTACAAAAGGCTGACAAGCTTTTAGCTGGCGCCATTAGCGCAGCAATCAGCAGTGAAGATTTAAATGGTAAGGTAAAGAATCAACACCTATTTTTAAATTCGGGTGCAGGCCCACAACGTATCTTAGTAGTGGGTACTGGCGCCAGTGATAAACTTAATGCAAAACAATATCGACAATTACAAGCGAGTGCTTGGGGCGCCATTAAGGCTAATGCAGGCGCCAAGGTTGTTAACGAACTTTGTTTAGCCCAATCAGATCAGCTAAGTGCTCAGGATCAGGTACGTCTAACCCTAGAAACCCTGACCAAGAGCGAATATCGTTTTGAGCAGTTTAAAAGCAAGCAGGAAGCCTCTGACGGGCCAGAATGTAATATGCAAATTATTGCTCCTGACAGTGCCGCACAATTTGCCCAATCCCTAGCTACGGCAGAAGCCATGGACATTTGCCGTGATCTTGGCAACCTTCCTGGCAATATTTGTACCCCAACTTACCTCGCGGAACAAGCGACAAACATGGCTAGCAAAGCCGATAAAGTCAGTGTCGAAATTTTAGATGAAGACGAAATGGCCATATTGGGTATGCACTGTTTGTTATCTGTTGGTAACGGCAGTGTCGAGCCATCGAAACTTATTGTACTTAATTATCAAGGTACCGATAAGGATAGTGCGCCCCATGTTCTGGTAGGCAAAGGGATTACCTTTGATACAGGTGGCATTAGCCTTAAGCCAGGTGCTGCTATGGATGAAATGAAATATGATATGTGCGGTGCCGCCAGTGTGCTAGCCACCATGCAAGCAGTTATTGATATGGATCTAGATCTAAATGTGGTTGCTATTGTCGCGAGTGCGGAAAATATGCCCGCAGGCAACGCTACCAAGCCAGGCGATATTGTTACCACCATGTCAGGGCAGACAGTGGAAATTCTGAACACCGATGCCGAAGGCCGACTAGTGCTTTGTGATGCCTTAACCTACGCCGAACGTTTTAAGCCAGCCAGCGTGGTCGATGTGGCTACCTTAACAGGTGCCTGTATTATTGCATTGGGACATCATACTACTGCTGTCCTGAGTAATGATGATAGCTTTGCTCAAGACCTGGTCAGGGCTGGTCAAGAAGCCTTTGATGCGACGTGGCAATTACCTATTGGTGAAGAATACCAAGAACAGTTGCAAAGTAACTTTGCCGATTTAGCCAATATTGGTGGCCGCCCTGCAGGTACTATTACTGCTGCCTGTTTTCTAGCCCGTTTTGCCGAAAGCTTTAAGTGGGCCCATTTAGATATCGCTGGCACAGCTTGGACTTCGGGCAAAGCCAAGGGAGCAACGGGCCGTTGCGTACCCTTATTGGTCCAACACCTAGTTAATCAACTATAGGGCTTGTACAAGCAATGGCTAGAGCAGACTTCTATCAACTTAAAGAAAGTCATGGTAATGACCGCTATCGGCTATTACAGCAATTGCTGAGCAAGTCGGTGGGGGCAGGTCATCAGGTGCATATTCATTGCCGAGATGCTGCCGAGGCTGCACATTTAGATGATTATATTTGGGCCTTTAAGCCGGAATCTTTTTTACCCCATCATCAACTAGGACAAGAACAAAAGATAAAGTCCCCTATTACTTTGGGGTATCAAGACCTATGGCCTGAACAAGCGGATATTTGTATTAATTTTAGCCCAGAACCGGTGAGTGATATTGCCCGTATTATTGAAATCGTGGTGCAAGAGCCGGATATTCTGCAGCAAACGCGCGAGCATTATCGTCACTACCAGCAGCATGGTCTCGCGCTGCATGTGCATAAACTGTAGCTGTTGTTCACCATTAGAAAACAAAAAAGGACGCTTCAAGCGTCCTTTTTTATGGCTTGATAACACTAACTTAAATCGCTTCGATCTTAGCCACTTGCTGTTGCAAGGTGGCTGCGGCAGCTTCTGCTTCGGCTAACTTTTCACGTTCTTTATCAACCACTTCAGCAGGGGCATTATCAACAAATTTAGCATTGCTTAACTTGCCATTAAAACGCTTAATTTCACCGTTTAGCTTCGCCAACTCTTTCGTTAAGCGTGCTAATTCAGCATCCTTATCAATCAGGCCAGCCATAGGCACCAGCACTTCCATTTGACCAACGAGGGCGGTGGCCGAAAGTGGCGCTTCCTCTCCAGCAGGTAGCCAAGTCACACTCTCTAGCTTGGCTAGCTTAATCAAAAAGGAGCGATTGGCTTCTAGCTTTGCCTGATCAGACTCTTGGCCTTTACTAAATAGCAAAGGAATGGGCTTGGCTGGGGAAATATTCATCTCACCGCGTATATTCCGCACCCCTTCGATCACATCACGCACCCAATTTAAATCCGCCTCAGCCTGCTCATCGACCATATCAGCAGTAAACTCAGGGTAAGCTTCTAGCATAATACTAGGGCCAGTTTTACCTACCAATGGTTTCACTTTCTGCCAAATCTCTTCCGTAATATAAGGCATTAATGGATGTGCTAAACGTAAAGCTGACTCTAATACTTGTACCAAGGTCTGACGCGTGCCACGTAATTGCTCAGGGCTAGCATTATCATCCCACAATACTGGCTTGGATAATTCTAGATACCATGCACAATACTCATTCCAGATAAAGCTATACAAGGCTTCGGCAGCATGGTCAAAGCGATAGCTATCTAGTGCTGAAAGAACTTTTTGCTGGGTTCTTTGTAAGCGCGACAGAATCCATCTATCAGCCAAACTTAGCTCTACTGCATCGCCATGCTGACCACAATCCTGATCTTCACAGTTCATTAATACATAACTAGCCGCATTCCAGATCTTATTGCAGAAGTTACGATTGCCCTCAATACGGCCAAGATCAAACTTAATATCGCGCCCAGTGGAAGCTAAAGAGCAAAGGGTAAAGCGCAAGGCATCGGTGCCATAAGCCGCCATACCCTCTGGAAAATGCTTACGCGTTTGCTTATCGATTTTCTTGGCCAACTGGGGCTGCATCATATTGCCTGTGCGCTTGGCCAAGAGGTCTTCAAGACTAATGCCATCAATCAGATCCAGAGGGTCAAGCACATTGCCCTTGGACTTGGACATCTTGTCGCCATTTTCATCACGAATTAAGCCGGTGACATAAATAGTTTTAAAAGGCACTTGGTCTGAGCCGTCTTCATGCTTCATAAGGTGCATGGTCATCATAATCATGCGTGCCACCCAGAAGAAGATAATATCAAAGCCTGTTACTAGCACGTCAGTAGGATGATAGCGTTTTAAAGCCTCCGTCATATCCGGCCAGCCCATGGTGCCAAAGGTCCAAAGGCCAGAAGAGAACCAGGTATCTAATACGTCTTCATCTTGACGCAAGTTAATATCACCCAAGTTATATTTGGCGCGCACATCAGCTTCACTGCGACCTACATAAAACTTGCCAGCATCATCATACCAAGCGGGTATACGATGACCCCACCATAGTTGACGGGAAATACACCAGTCTTGAATATCTCGCATCCAAGCAAAGTAAGTGTTTTCCCACTGCTTAGGTACAAATTCAATCCGACCATCTTCTACTGCCGCAATAGCAGGTTCAGCTAGGGGCTTAGTAGACACAAACCACTGATCAGTTAACAGCGGCTCGATCACCAAACCTGAACGATCACCTCTCGGTGCCTTCAATGTGTGATCTTCAATCTTTTCTAACTGCCCTAACCCTTGCAGATCAGCAACAATACCATCACGAGCAGCATAACGATCCAACCCTTGATAAGCGGCGGGGATGGTTTCACTATGCTCAATAGACTTACCCTCGGTGTTATAAACTTCTGGGGTGGCCAAGATAGCCGCATCCTGATCCAGCACATTAATCATGGTTAAACCATGGCGCTGTCCCATAGCATAGTCATTAAAGTCGTGAGCTGGGGTAATTTTTACACAGCCAGTACCAAATTCCTGATCGACATAATCATCGGCAATTATGGGTATCCGCCGCCCAACCAAAGGCAACTCAATAAACTGACCAACCAAATGCTGATAACGCTCATCTTCAGGATGCACGGCAACGGCGGTATCACCTAACATAGTTTCAGGACGGGTAGTGGCAACGACAATATAATTATCACCATTAGCTGTAGTCGCACCATCAGCTAGTGGATAGCGCATATGCCATAAGTGGCCAGCTTCATCTTCAGAAACCACTTCCAAATCAGAAATGGCTGTATGTAATTTAGGATCCCAGTTAACCAGACGCTTACCGCGATAAATTAAGCCATCTTCATAGAGACGGATAAAGGCTTCCTGTACTGCTGTGTAGAAGCCATCATCCATAGTGAAGCGCTCACGATCCCAGTCGACACTGGCACCCAAACGACGCAATTGGCGCGTAATATTGCCACCAGACTCCTCTTTCCATTCCCATACTTTATCGAGGAATTTGTCGCGTCCTAGATCATGCCGAGTCAGACCTTCTTCGGCCTGCACCTTACGCTCCACCAACATCTGCGTGGCAATACCAGCATGGTCGGTACCAACTTGCCAAAGCGTGTCATGCTGCTGCATACGCTTAAGGCGAATTAAGGTATCCATAATGGTGTCTTGAAAAGCATGACCCATATGCAGGCTGCCCGTGACATTGGGAGGAGGAATCACAATACTGTAAGGCGACCCTGTGCCAGATGGCGTAAAGTAGCTATTCTCTTCCCAATGTTGATACCACTGTTGTTCAATGGCATGAGGATTATATGTTTTATCCATGATGGCGGCGCAAACCCAAGTCAAAAAAAATGATTGTTGACGAGCCCAGAGGGCTCACCCAATAAAGCCCAAATTATACGCAAGGAATGCCCAGAAAACGAGGGCTTAAAGGACCATTGTCTGATGGTTGGTAAAATAGATGCAAATCAACTTATTTAAGTCGCTGCTGTGGAGTGCATATAGTGGATTTAGGTAAGCGCCATAACCTAACTGGATGGCTTTTCTAACGTTTACGCAAAAAATGCAATATTGCAAACATGCCAAAGTTGGCAATCAGCTGCCAAGCATAATTTTTTCAACAGCATTAGCAGAGATACTATGACCAAGAGTAGCAAAGTCGCCATTAGAAAACATATCATCGCCAATATCCTTGATCAAACGATGAGTTGCTCTGGCCAAAGCCGAACCCAGTGATATTCGAGCGGCCCCGGCAGCTGCAAATTGAGCTTGGGAAAGTGCACTGCAAGGGCCCGCTGCCAACACATTCACTGGCAGCGATACTGCTTTACAGATGCGCCCAAGGTCATCAGGGTTATTTGGCATTGGCGCATAAAGTCCATCAGCACCAGCAGCTTCGAAGGCCTGGAGGCGCCGAATAGCCTCATCCACAGAATATTGACCATTCATTACACCATCGGCGCGGGCCACCAGAAAGAAATCCTTTTTTAAGGTGCGAGCAGCGCCAGCCGCCGCACGAATACGCTCTACCGCTAGATCAAATGTATAGGCATCATCAGCGGGTAAAGCAACATCTTCAATACATATCCCCGCCAAACCCACCTCAGCGGCAAGCATTACCGTCTCAGCACAGGTTTCAGGGGCATGACCAAAACCATTTTCAAAATCACCAGATACTGGCACATCTAAAGCGGCCACCATGTCTTCTGCATGAGCAAGTGCTTGATCACGAGTGATATGCCCCATATCACGTGTTCCCAAAGTAAACGCAAGGGCTGCCGAGGATGTACCAATTGCCTTGGCTCCTAGTCCCTGCATCATCAGTGCCGAACCAATATCCCAAGCATTGGCCAAAATAAAAGGATTACCCGGCTGATGCAGGGCACGAAAAGTTTCAGCATTATTGGTCATGATATATTTCCTCTGGCGGGTCAAGCTACGGCAATTTTGTCTATCCCTGCAGATGACACTTTTAACTAAGTATAGGTGATTAATCGCAAAGCATAGCAACCAATATATATCGAACGATACTTCTTACTAGCACTCGATGATTACAGCAAACCTAGGATGACCATTGCTAAGATAAGTACCGACATATTTATCTATATACAAATACTAGGTTGTATTTATTTGCTCTATTTTACAAATTGAAGGGGGACTTATTGCTTATGCTTATCGCACAGCAACGCCCGATTAGATTAGTAGGTGTCTTAACAATGATAGTTGCTAATATTTAGTTCCTTTTAGCAAATCAAGGAAACAGATAGCCAATAACATCATGGAAGTGAGGTTGTTATATTTAAATCTTGAGTCAAGCCTGACCATAGATACATAAGTGTAAACAGATAAAATGAGGCACAAATGCCAACGCCTAAAATGGTAGCCTGTTTAAAGGAGATTGAACCACTCTTTTAAGACGCCTTAGCGTTTGTCCTCATGTTGCCAAACAACTAGTGATCCTTAGCAAACTTAATGTACATGACCATGGGCGATTTCTTCTTCAGATGCAGCGCGCACTTCAATAATTTCCACATCAAAATTAAGCACTTCACCTGCTAGGTCATGATTACCATCAACCGTAATCTGGTCACCATCGATGGCTGTAATGGTCACTACATGTTGCTGTCCCGACTGGCCTTCGGCATTAAATTGCATACCTACTTCTAAGGTTTCGATTCCCGAAAACATTTCCCTTGGCACTTGTTGCACCATTTCATCCATATAAGGGCCGTAGCCTAGATTAGGCGGTACACTCACTTTAAAGGTATCGCCTGCTGCCTTGCCTGCCATGGCTTGTTCCAAGCCTTGTACGATATTGTTGGCGCCATGCAAATAAGGTAGGGGCTCCCCTTCGCGCGAAGTGTCTAGAACCTCTCCAGCCTCATTGGTTAAGGTATAGTGAAAAACCACCACACTGTTGGCAGCAATAATCATAAATGTCTCCTGATGGGATAAGCGTGTAAGAAAGTGTCCTAGGATCACTACATCTTGCTATAATACCGCAAAAAGCCACTGAAAGCCTTAATTGTTATGCATTTCACCATCCACAATACCCCTGTTGTTATTCATTTTATGCGTCTCATTGCCTGGCTATATATCAAACTAGGTGGCTGGCAGGTTGATACAAGTGGTCTGCCTAAATCGGGCAGTTATCTCGTTCTGGCTGCTCCCCATACGTCGAACTGGGATTTCCCTATAGGTATGGCAATAGGCATTCATTTACAACTAAAGCCCTATTGGATTGGCAAGCATTCACTATTTAAGGGCCCTTTTGGTCCCGTTATGCGCTGGCTTGGTGGTATTCCTCTCGATCGCAGTAAAGCCAACAATATGGTAGAAGCCAGTATTCAAGCATTTAATAATAACGACAAGATGATCTTAGCCCTGACACCAGAGGGCACACGCTCTTGGTCGCCGCGCTGGAAAACAGGTTTTTATCATATCGCTCAAGGTGCTAATGTGCCATTAGCCTTGGCTTATTTTGATTTTGCCAAAAGAGTTGGTGGTATCGGTAAACTGGTGCAACCCAGTGGCGATATAGATGCAGATCTGACTGAAATAGAAACCTTCTACAGTCAAGTTACAGGTAAAAATCCAGAGTATTACAACCCTGATATTCGAGGTATTAATACAAAAAGTGAGTAATTACTTACGGCACCTCAAGACCACAAATTTAGGGTGCTTACCTTGCTGTTCAATATGCTTAAACCAGCGCTTTAACTTAGCGTGGTAGCCCAAATGCCGGTTGCCCACAACCCATAATTCACCCTGTGTATCGAGTACCCGACTAGCATCGGCAAACATGGCCATAGCCAATTGATCACCAACAACGCGCTGCTGATGAAAAGGTGGATTGCACAGTATTAAGTCTGCACTTTTAGTTGCTAACGCAGCTAAACAATTGCCGACCTGAAATTCACAAGTTGCAGCCAAAGCATTTTGCTCAGCGTTTAGTTTGGCTGACGCCACCGCCATATAAGACTCATCAACACCAAGGATTTGGGCATGGGGCCAAGTCTTTGCGGCCTGCAAAGACAAGATTCCATTACCACAACCAAGATCAATAATGCGCTTAAAATCACCCTTGGGGAAGTTTTCGAGCAAAAATTGACTACCCTCATCTAGGCGCTTGCGGCCGTATACCCCACTGTAATGGCTTAAGGTAAAGTCTTTATATTGCCAGCTTTTAATTACTGGGGCTGGGCTAGTAGCAGAGCCAGTAGCAGAGCCATTAGCTGGTTGAACAGACAATACCCGAGCTTTTTTTACAGCGCGGCTGGCACTTAGGGGCCCTAACAGTTTAGTGAGTAAGTCATACAAGCTGTTATCCAAATGCTTAACCATTATTGGCAAAAGCAGACTTGCGTCAGCAGCCAATTGTGGCATCAAACGCTTGATTTGGTCTTGCAATAAGCTATGGCTTTTTGGTGCCCGCATAACCACCAGATCAAAAGGACCTTGAGGCGTAACAACGGCCTCAACAAATTTTATTTCCGGCAGTTGGTTTAATTGGCAGTTATGATGCAAAGCCTGCCGCGCAAGATAAGAATCGCTCCAAACCGTTAACTGAAGTTGCTTATGCAGCGCAGACAAGCCAGTTGCTAAAGCGCCAAAATGATCATTTACCAAGAGGATACGACTGTCAGGTTTAATATCCTGTAATTGTGTTAATGCTAATTGGTCTGCACTGTCCCAGGCTTGCAAAGTTTGTTTGCGACGCAACGGCAGGCGCTGCAGCTTGAGGCTGCCCTGTGGTAAAGCCAATTCAATATCTTGGGTCATACCTATGGCGCCAGGCGATCTATATGCCAACCATTATCCAATAATTGATAGCGAAAACGATCATGTAAGCGACTTGGGCGGCCTTGCCAAAACTCAAAGCTATCCGGTTGTAAACAATAACCAATCCAAGAAGTTGGTCTGGGTATAGGTTTATCAGTCATCTGACTCTCAAGATCAGCAACACTTTGTTCAAGTTCAGCACGATTTGCCACTATCTGACTCTGGGGTGAAATCGCGGCACTTATTTGGCTACCACGAGGGCGGCTATGAAAATAAGCTTCAATTATATCTTCTGACAATACTTCCACCTTGCCAGTAATACGAACCTGACGCTCCAAAGTTTGCCAATAAAACAATAATGCTGCCTGGGGGTTCTGCACCAGATGTTGACCTTTTTCACTACGATTATCGCTATACCAAACCATACCTTGCTTATCAAAGCTCTTTAATAGCACCATACGTGCCGTAGGCCGACCATCCACATCAGCTGTGGCCAATGTCATGGACGTCGCATCCAATGGGCAGGCCACCTCAGCGTCATTTAACCAATCAGCAAATTGGGCAAAAGGGTCAGACTTTAAGTCTGCTCGACGCAAACCATTAGCCTCATACTCACGGCGATAATCTTGATAGTTAGTCATAACATAGTTCCGCAATGATTGAAAAAACTCATTATAGTGCAGCTGTAGCAGAACATAACCCCCCTTTAGTCAAAGCAATAAAAAAAAGATTTTCTCTTATTTATGATTTGTAAATAAAAGCGTAAAGTTAAGTAAAACGAGCAACATCAATGGCTAGAGAGGCGCTTCAAACAGCTGTTTAATGTAGAATGATAGAAATATTTATAATTGGCAATAGCTGGTATCCTTATGACCGTCAAATCATTTTTCTTTGCATTTATCAAAAAGGTGGTATTACCCTTACTCATCATAGGGGGTGCTTTTTACGTTTTTAAATATCTGCAAAGCAGCAAACCATCTGTTCCTGCCAAGCCCATTGAAGAAAAGGTGTGGACGGTAGCCACTCATAAAGTTAGCTTGGCCGATGCCGCACCTGAAATCACACTTTATGGCTCCGTAGAAGCTAGTGAAACAGTGCAATTAAGCGCCACCATTAATGCTTATGTAAAACAAGTTGAAGTAGCCAAAGGTGATGAAGTAAAACAAGGCCAGAGCCTTATTACTCTAGACGACAGAGAATTAACCCTAACCTTAACACAACGTGAAGCTAGCTTGCTGGATATCGGCGCCCGTATCGCCAGTGAAAAGAATAGTCATGAAACGAATACCAATGCTTTAGCCATTGAACAACAACTGCAAGAACTTAATCTAAAGAATCTAGCCCGACAGGAAGAGCTTGTGGCCAATAATATGGCCCCATCTGCCCGACTTGAAGATGCCAATAAGTTGGTACGCCAACAACAATTATCATTGTTAAATCGACAAAGCTTAATCAATAACCACCCTAATCGCTTAGCACAGCTAGAAGCTCAAGCTATGCAAAGCCAAGCACAACTAGACTTTGCTAAGCTCGATCTGCAGCGTACACAGATTAAAGCACCCTTTAATGGTCGTGTATTAAGTGTCAATACCAGCCAAGGTAATCGTGCCCGCAATGGTGATCGCTTAGTAAGTATGTACAATACCCAATCTCTTGAAGTACGCAGCCAAATACCTGCTCGCTATCTTGCCTATCTACAATCAGGCAAATCCATTCAAGCCCGATTAGCGCATAACGGTAAACGTATCACGTTGCCTCTAGACCGTCTCTCGGCAGAAGCCAGTGGTAGCCAAGGTGGCGTGGATGCCTTCTTTATTCTGCCCAAAGATGCACAGCTTGAGGTAGGCCGGAATGTTCAGATAACCTTGGAGTTACCCACTGAGCAACAGGTTGCCGCTATACCCGCTTTATCTCTATACGGCCAAAACCGCGTCTACCGGATTGTTGATGATCGTTTACAAGCCGTGGTTATCAAACGCCTTGGCGAAATCGAAGGTAAAGATGGTGAGTCTTTGACTTTGGTGCGTGCTGCTGAACTTAAAGATGATGACCTTTTAATAACTACTCAACTGCCAAATGCTGTCACTGGTCTGTTGGTTGAAACTCGCTAAGGAAAGGCACCAGCTATGATCAATTCCTTTATTAGTCTATTTGCCAACCACCGAGTGGCACCAAACCTATTGATGTTGCTGATGTTTCTCTCAGGCTTCTATGGTTTGTCAAAACTCAATACTCAGTTCTTCCCTGATTTCGCTATCGAAGTGGTTAGTGTACAAGTGGTTTGGCCCGGTGCTTCTGCGGAAGAAGTACAAACCAGTATTACTGTACCCTTAGAGCAGCAACTCAAAAGTATTGCTAATGTAAGTAAGGTCAACTCAAACACCCGCCGTGGTGGCGTCTCCATGTTTTTGGAAGTAGAAAGTGGTGCCGATTTTACTGAAGTAACCAACAATATTAAGCAGCGTGTCGATACCCTAACCGGCTTGCCTGCTGATGCTGAAACACCAACCGTAGAACAAGTCTCCCGCTTCGATGATGTGGGCACTGTGTTAATTACTACCGATGGCACCCTTGAGGAATTGATTGGTGTTGCTAGAAGAGCCGAAGAAGAGCTACTAGCTGCAGGGATAAGTAAAGTTGATTTTGTTGGCCTTCCTAGCCGTGAAATAGCTGTGCAAGTTAACAATGGCACCCTCCACGATTTGGGTCTATCCATGCAAGCTATGGCTAATCTTATTGGCAATAAGAGTTCAGATGTTATGGCGGGTACAGCTGGTAGAGCAGACGGCTCAAAGCAGCTTCGAGCTATTGGTAAACTGTCGGATGTACAAAGCTTTGAACAACTGCCATTGCTAACCAATAATAACGCCCAGCTGGTTCGTCTAGGCGATATTGCCACAGTCACCCTGCGTAATAAGGAAAATCAGGCCACAGCTAACTACCAAGGCCAGCCCGCTATTGAGCTATCAATTATGCGTACGCCAAGTGATGACACTTTGGAAACGGCAGGCATTATGACTAAATGGGTTGAAAGAGCCCAATTACGTTATCCTGAAAGTGTTGACGTTATTCTTTATAGCGAGCAGTGGCAGTTGATCAAGCAGCGTATAATGCTGCTGATCAAAAACGGTGCTGGCGGCTTGCTGCTGGTGGTCGGTCTATTATTTATTTTCCTCAACTCTCGGGTTGCCTTCTGGGTGGCCATGGGTATTCCTGCTTCTTTGCTCGCCGCTTGGGGTGTGATGTATCTATTGGGCGGCTCCATCAATATGCTAAGTCTCTTCGGCATGATTATGGCCCTTGGTATTATTGTTGATGATGCCATTGTGGTAGGTGAAGATACCCTAAGTCATTACCAACGCGGGGAACCGTCTTTGCAGGCTTCTCTGGCCGGTGCTAAACGCATGCTGGCGCCCGTAGCCGCATCGTCACTCACCACTATTGCCGCGTTTTTACCTCTACTTTTAGTTGGCGGTATTATTGGTAGCATCTTGTCGGATATACCGATTGTGGTTATCTGCGTCATTATTGTGTCTTTGATAGAGTGTTTCTTGATTCTGCCCGGGCATTTGAACCATGCTCTTGCGAAACGTTCTGGACGCAAAGAATCACGCCCACGTCAGGCCTTTAATCGTGGTTTTGAGTTTTTCAAAAACCGCATCTTCCGACCTCTTGTTACCCAAGCAATTAATTTCCGTATGGCTACCTTCGCCTTGGCTATTGCGGCCCTGATTATTGCGGTTGGTATGCTAGCCGGTGGACGTTTGCAATTTACCTTCTTCCCCTCTGTGGATGGCGACACTATTCGGGCTAATGTGCAGTTTAGTGCTGGCACAGACAAAGGGACTGTAGAGGATTATGTTAATCAAGTAGAAGCTGCCCTATTTGCTACAGATGAAGAATTTGGCGGCAATATGGTACGTGAAAGTGCGGCTTTTTATGGTACTAATAAACTGGCCAAAGATGGTCTTTCCAGCCGCGATCAAATTGCTTATCTTAATGTACAGATGGACAGCACTACGCAACGTTCTATTACCAATGCTGAGTTTATTGCTGCCTGGTACGATAAGGTGCCTAATGTATCTGGGTTAGAAAAGTTAATTATTGATGAACCTGCTGCTGGTCCTCCAGGCAAACCTATTGAAGCTAATATTTCTGGCGCCAGCGCGACGACCTTAAAAGAGGTATCTCTAAGCCTGCAAAATAGCCTGAAGTCTTTTGCTGGGGTGCAAAATATTGATGACAACCTACCCTTTGGTATGGAGCAATATGTTTATAGTTTGACCCCACAAGCCAAGACCATGGGCTTGACCAGTAGCGATATAGGTCGCCAGTTACGTAATGCCTTTGATGGCGTTAAAGTGCAAAGCTTCTTTGAAGGTTCAGAAGAGATTGATGTGCGCTTAATGCTGTCTGATACTAACCGCGATAATATCAATGCCTTGTATGGCTTCCCTATTATTCTAAATGATGGCACTACAGTACCGCTGTTAGAGTTAGTCGAATTTACTTCGCGCCGAGGTATCGACAAATTTAGTAGCCAGAATGGCAAGTTACTGGTGACAGTAAAAGCCGACGTGGATATTGGTACCACCAATGCTAATGAGGTTATTGATAAGCTAAAAGAAGACATCATCCCCGATTTGCGAAAGCAATACGGTGTCGATATTGACTTCGGTGGCACCCGTGCCGACGAACGCTCTACCTTTAGGGATATGCTAGTTGGTTTAGTTCTGGCCTTAATGTTGATCTATATTGTATTAGCTTGGGTATTCTCATCTTATACTTGGCCATTAGCTGTCATGTTTACTATTCCCTTTGGTATAACAGGTGCTGTGCTGGGTCATATTGTGATGGACCTAAATTTAACCATCTTGTCTCTATTTGGCTTGTTTGGCTTGTCGGGTATCGTTATTAATAACAGTATTGTGCTCTTGTCCTTTTATCGGGAACACCGGCAGCAAGGTATGGCACCTCAAGAGGCTATTGTTGAAGCCGCCTGTCAGCGACTCCGTGCTGTTATTCTCACTTCGGCAACCACCATAGCCGGTTTGACGCCTATTCTGTTTGAAGAATCACTGCAAGCCCAGTTCCTGATACCCATGGCGACATCCATTGTATTTGGTCTAATGCTAGGCACCTTATTAATTCTGTTTGTGGTACCTTCCATTGTTATTATGTTGGAGAACCTAGGCACGATGATCAGAAACCCGTTTAAATCGAAAAAGCCGGCTATAGCGGCTGAAGCCACCTAACCTCCAAAATACAGCCCTATTCGTCTAACGCGAATGGGGTTGTCTCCTTGGACGGCAACTTCTATGGCTCCCTCTTTGTCTCCTTCTATGGCTTCTTCTGCTATAATTTCCTAGATGATAAAGTTGTTAAAAACCATTTTACTCAGTCGAAGACTGGCTCATTTGCTCACGAAAAGTTAAAATGCGTGGTTAATTTATCGTATGGTGATGACTTTCTGGAAAGAAACATGAATCAAGAAGCTCAAAACGCTCTAGAAGCAGCTGCCTTTCGCCGTCTTTTACAACATTTAGACGCACGCAAAGATGTGCAAAATATAGATATGATGATTCAATCTGGATTTTGCCGTAATTGCCTTAGTAAGTGGCTACTTGCCGCTGCTGACGATCAGGGTGTAGATATGGATTACGATCAAGCTCGCGAGCATGTTTATGGTATGCCCTATTCTGAATGGAAAGATAACCATCAATTACCAGCTACTGAAGAACAATTAGCAGCCATGAATGCTTTGACTGCAGCTAAACAAAAGTAAATAGTCTTATGTCCCATCCTCTTTTACAGTCATTGGAAAAAAAAATTCGGCTCTTACTGACCGAATCAGCTGCCCTGCGTCTGGAAATTGCTGAATTAGAGCGTGAAAACACCGCGCTAAAACAGCAACAGGAAGAATGGGAAACACAATTACAAAAAATAATGGAGCGGTTTGATCAGATCGATCAACCTCTGGACTAACTGCACCATGACCCGCCTGCATCGCTCTTTGGTATGCGTAATTACCGCCTGTTTTATCCTCACCAGCTGTAGCCAGGATAGCCCTCCAGTGGTGGCAGAAACTGAGCCAGAACTGACCAAGGATAAAACATCAGCACGGCAAAATTTGCCCACCAAAGTAGAACAACCTAAGCCTATCTCGACGGCCAATGCCGTCGCCAAGCTCAACCGTGTGATCAACAAAACCTTGCACAAAAAACAATTGCCTGACTTTAGTCAGTATAAAAATGTTAAACAAAAGAAATTAGCCTTTTTCAGTTTTTTGCGCCCCTTAATCGACCAAGCTAATGGCCAGGTATTGCGCCTCCGAGAAGAACTAAATTTGATTGATCCAGAGCGGATTAATACACGTCAGGAACAACGCTTGGCACAACTTGCGCGTACCTACAAAATCAAAACCACCGAGCCAACAGAACAGCTCCAGTTGTTATTGCGCAAGGTGCAAATTATCCCTGCCTCATTGGTACTTGCCCAAGCAGCAAACGAGAGTGCCTGGGGTACGTCCCGCTTTGCCCAAGAGGGTAATAATTTATTTGGCCAGTGGTGTTTTTCAGCTGGCTGTGGTCTAGTACCTAGTGGTCGTCCAGCTAATGAAACCTATGAAGTACGCTTATTCAATACACCCTTAGACTCAGTGACGGCCTATGTACGTAATCTGAACTCCCATGGCGGTTATATATCCCTTAGGCGTATTCGAGAGTGCATAATCGCTGAAGAAGAAGACATTACCGGCCGCGCTCTGGCTTCAGGTTTGCTTCATTATTCATCCCGAGGGGTAGAATATATTAAAGAAATACGGCAAATGATACGCATCAATAAGTTAGAGCCATGGGAGCAAAATTGGTGGGGCGAAATGCAACCTGAACACGCCTGCTATCAATTAGTACAAAGCCCTGTGACACAGATCGAAACCGATGTCGTCGCAACTACCACGGATAATGCGGGAGCAATCACGCAGACTATGTGATACCAACACTTATGGGACGACTCGTATATTCCACCGAAACTGGGCGCTTAAACCCGGACAATGACAGTCACCAAGAACCTACTCCTGGCGATGGCAACGTCCGTATTCGCCTCGAAACCAAGGGTCGTAAAGGCAAAGGCGTAACTGTTATTACTGGCGTGCCCTTAACGGGTACTGAGCTGAAGAAGTTGCTCAAGGAATTAAAGCAAAAGACCAGTACCGGGGGCGCTATTAAAGGTGCCAATTTGGAACTCCAAGGCGATCAACGTGACAAAGTGCTAACCCTCCTTAGTAATCGTGGCTATACCTCTGTTAAATTGGCGGGTGGTTAAGTTATGGATCTAGGTTGGCTGTTATTACCTTTGGCAGTCGGTATTTGGTTCTGGTGGGATACCAGTGCCGCCAAAGAGCAAGCGCGTATTTATGCCAAACAGCAATGTCAGCAACAAGACGTTCAGCTTTTGGATGATACAGTTGCTCTGCAAAAAATCCGTTTGCGCCGCCACCACAAAGGCCACCTTGCCATTCAAAGACACTTTTGTTTTGAATTTAGTGGTGATGGCGAGCAAAGGGTACAAGGATATGTTGTTTTATTAGGTCGCCAAGCGACCAAAGCACATCTAAATATTCACAGAATTCATTAAACTATAAGAAGAATGGCATATTTAAGCCTTCGCAGGCTAGAGTTTCATTGTCACTCTGCTAGAATGGTTTGCTTTACGCAGTCGATGAAATTTAGCGAGGCATTGTTTGACTAACTTACCTGTCATTATTGGATTTGGGGGCATTAATGCCGCTGGCCGTTCGTCTTTTAATCACAGCTATCGTCGTCTTATTGCCGAGCATCTGAGCCAGCAACAACGGGTGGAAATGCTTACTGGGTTAGCGACGCTAACCAATCGAGTGACCTATGCCAATGGCCATTATAAATTAGCGTCTAGTGGCGCTAATGTAACTGCAAGCCAAATTAGTGAACAGTTACAACAATCCCTGTTCGACAGCACCCTTATCCGCCAAATCAATACCAATGCCTATGATATAGAGAATTTGGTGCTAAATAAGGCGGCACAAATTCGCTCCCAAGATGGAGAAGCAATTACTTTTCAGTTGCGTCAACGCCAGATGCCTAAGCAGGTGCCAGACAACTGGCAAGTAACGCCCCTGGAAAACGGTGATTATAGTGTCCAGGTAACGGGGGCTTTGGAAGCTATTCTTCCCGATACCCGCCGCGCTCCTGTGAGTGCCGCAGGCCAACTACCTGATGGCTTTGCCCCAGGCACCTTATATCAATCACGCAATCATCCTCGTAGTCTTCAAATGACTGTATATGGTGCTTCCGATGCTCTACGTTCTATGGGCATTGATTGGCAAGATATTCAGGATCAGTTAGGGCCGGATCGGGTTGCAGTCTATGCCAGTAATTCTATTGGTCAAATTGATGATGCTGGTTGGGGTGGCTTATTTAAAAGCCCAACCCAAGGTAAACGTATTACCTCCAAACAACTGCCCCTAGGCTACGGGCAAATGCCAGCTGACTTTGTTAACGCGTATTTATTAGGTTCCGTAGGTGCTGTTGGTTCCTCTTTGGGCGCCTGTGCCACTTTTCTTTATAACCTAAGAAACGGTGTCAATGATATTAAGTCAGGCTTACGTGATCTAGTCATTGTTGGTAGCAGTGATGCACCCATCACGCCCGAGGTAATGGAAGGCTTTCGCACCATGGGAGCCTTAGCAGAAGATGCTGAGCTATGTGCCCTAGATGGGGTAGATAGCCCCGATCTCCGTCGCACCTCAAGACCTTTCTCTAGCAACTGTGGTTTTACCATGGGTGAAGGATCACAGTGGGTGGTATTGGCAAGTGATCGTCTAGCTATGCAGTTAGGAGCACAAATCTTTGGTGCTGTACCTGGAGTCTATGTCAACGCAGATGGCTTCAAAAAATCTATCTCAGCGCCAGGTATAGGCAACTATATTACTATGGCCAAAGCCTGCTCCTTAACGCGAGCTATCCTAGGTGAGAAGTCTTTGCGACAAAGATCATGTGTGCAAGCCCATGGCACCTCAACACCACAGAACCGTGTCACTGAATCCCATGTACTGAATGAAACAGCAAAAGCTTTTGGCATTGAGTCATGGCCAGTAGGTGCCATTAAGGCCTTCTTAGGCCACTCTCAAGGTACTGCTGGTGGTGATCAGCTTATCACTTCATTGGGCCTTTGGAACTATGGTTATTTACCTGGGATTTCCACCATTGATCATGTAGCTGATGATGTGCATAACAGTAATTTGCGTATTCAGTCTGAGCATATGGAGTTTGGCACCCAAGGTATGGACACAGTGATGCTCAATTCCAAAGGCTTTGGCGGTAATAACGCTAGTGCGGTGTTAATGTCACCTACTAGCACCGAACAATTACTTGCTGAGAGACATGGAAAGAAGGCTGTAACCACTTGGCAAACAGCTAGAGAAAGCGCTCAAGAGCAGGCTCAAGCGTATGAGCAGGAAGCTATTCGTGGCACCGCTCGCCCCATATACCGGTTTGGCCACAATGTGTTACATGGTCCGGAGTTGACCATTACTGATAAAGAAGTGCAAATCCCTAACTATGCGCAAGCAGTAGATATTGATATTGAGAATCCATACAAACCCTAAAGCTTATTCAAGGGTATCTGTCTGAGTTTCTGTGATAACAGTTATGGGTGTTGTTTTGCAACTAGCGGCCAACAGCCTTATGGCGAGAGGGGACACTTTTAAGCTATATCTTTCTACTAAGCCATCGGCCACAAAAGGCATTCTGACAATTAGCTCAACATCGTTTTGCAAGGCTTCAACTAAACGTAATGACTGCTTGGGCTTGGCCTGCATATTATCTGGATACAAGAGTAAAAATTGATAGCCGCTATCAGCACTTTGAATACTAGCTAAATCCGAAAATAAGTACTTTTCCTCTTGGGAAAAGAAATTAAGCATTTGTTGACGACCAGGGAAAAAATCAACACTTTGATTGAACCCCACACCCGCACGTAATTCATTATCGGCGTTACAGAACATGAAAAAATGTGATTTGCCCGTTTCAGAATCAGCATAAAGCTCTAAAGTAGTGTTGCCTTCATTAAAATATTTTTCCACTGACACCCGTTCATCTTTAAATATAATTTCTGGGCTAACGGCAAATGCCTTGCAGGTGAGTACGTTAAGCACTACCAATAAAGTAACTAAAATAGCTCTCATCCAATTGTCCCCTAAGCACCTTTTGATTGGATTTAATATGTTGCTATTCACTATAGTATTTAGGTGCTATTTTTACCAATTTAATTACATAATTTTCATTAAATAATAATAATAAGTAAAATAGAAACTTTCGCAGACTCCCTGCTGGGGCTGATATCTTACTAATACATGAGTATAAAAAATTGTTGAAGAAAGTTGTTTTACGCTTCTAAACTATGGGCTAGCAAGCTTTAAGATCTGGAAACAATTAGCCGTGGTTTGTTGGGCTAATTCTGTCCTCTCCTCGGCACGCAGTTCCGTAAGGACATCCAAAACTTTGGTTAATGCATCGGGGCGATTTAAACGATCTGTCTGATGGGACATAGGCATATCTGGCGCATCGGTTTCTAACACTAACCAAGAGAGAGGCAAACGACTAAATAAATGACGGGTTTTAGTAGCCCGCTGATAGGTAATGGTACCTCCCACACCTAACTTAAAACCCAGATCAGCATAAGCCTTGGCCTGCTGTTCATTACCACTAAAAGCATGCACAAAACCACCATCAGTAAAGCGCTGCTGGCGGATTAGCTTAAGCACACGGTCATGGCATTTACGTACATGTAAAATAACCGGCAATTGATATTGCTGAGCCAGCTTCAACTGCTCAATAAATAGAGTTTCCTGTGCTTCCCAAGTTGATTCAGGCAAGTGCCAATCAAGACCAATCTCACCAATCGCTTGCGGGTTTTCTGTCGCCACTAGTTGCTGTAATTGTGATAAGTGTTCAGGAAGGTGCTCAGTGATAAAGTAGGGGTGCAAGCCCAAAGCCAAATGCCAGTTGGACTGCTGTTTACACAGGGTTATTAGATCGGACCAGTTGTGGGCCTTGGTGGCGGGCACCAATAGATGCCCCACACCGTTGTTTTCACAGGCTTGCCATAATTCTGGCTGAAGTGCCTGCAGCTTGGGGTGATCCCAATGACAGTGGCTATCAAAAAGAGCCTCCTGTTGCTGCACGGCAGTCATCACTTAGTGCTCACGAGTAGCCCGGAATTGGATCTCCGGCCAACGCTCTTCAGTTAGACTTAAATTTACCCGAGTAGGTGCCAGATAGGTTAAGTGCCCACCCCCATCAATGGCGAGATTATCAGCCGCTTTGCGCTTAAAGTCCTCAAGCATTTTGGCATCATCGCATTCCACCCAGCGTGCTGTATGCACACCAATAGGTTCGTAAATACACTCCACCTTATACTCATCCTTAAGGCGATAAGCTACTACCTCAAACTGCAAGACACCCACGGCACCCACAATCAAATCATTGTTTTTGCCTGGCATAAATAACTGGGTGGAGCCTTCTTCAGATAATTGTTGTAGGCCTTTTTGCAAGGCTTTCATTTTTAATGGGTCTTTTAACCTTACACGTCGGAAAAGCTCAGGTGCAAAATGGGGAATGCCCCGGAATTTTAATTCTTCGCCTTGGGTAAAGGTATCACCGATTTGAATCGTGCCATGATTATGTAGGCCAATAATATCACCGGAAAATGCCTGTTCCACATTAGCTCGTTCACCGGCCATAAAAGTAACTGCATCAGCAATCTTTACGTCTTTACCAAGCCGAGCATGATACATTTTCATACCCCGCTCATAGGAGCCTGAACAAATGCGCATAAAAGCAATTCGGTCACGGTGTTTGGGATCCATATTGGCCTGAATTTTAAACACAAAACCAGTAAATTTTTCTTCGTTGGCTTTTACCAAACGTGAACCAGCATTACGCTCTTCTGGTGCCGGTGCCCAATCAACAAAATAATCTAGCATTTCCCGCACACCAAAGTTGCCCAAAGCAGTACCAAAAAATACTGGTGTCAGCTGACCTGCCAAGAACAACTCTAAATCAAATTCATGACTGGCTCCGCGCACTAATTCTATTTCATCCCGCAGTTCTTCTATTAAATCCCCTAACTCGGCTTCCGCCTCAGCCGAATCCAAGCCTTTGATTTGCTTGTCATCAGGTATGGTGTGCCCTTGTCCCTGCGTATACAGATGAATGGTATCTGTATAGAGATTATAAACTCCACGGAATTGTTTACCCATGCCGATAGGCCAAGTCACAGGTGCACAGGCGATCTTCAATACATCCTCAACCTCATCGAGCACCTCAATCTGGTCACGGACTTCACGATCCATTTTGTTTACAAAAGTAAAAATGGGTGTATCTCGTAGACGGCAAACTTCCATCAACTTAATGGTTCGGTCTTCCACACCCTTGGCACCGTCGATCACCATCAGCACCGAGTCAACAGCCGTCAAGGTACGATAAGTATCTTCCGAGAAATCTTCGTGACCCGGAGTGTCCAAAAGATTCACTGTGCGATCATGATAGGGAAACTGCATCACCGATGAAGTAACGGAAATACCCCGCTGTTGTTCCATAGCCATCCAATCAGAGGTGGCCATCTTATCGCCCTTACGACCTTTTACAGAACCCGCTTGTTGGATGGCCTGTCCAAATAGCAGCAGCTTTTCTGTAATCGTGGTTTTACCCGCATCAGGGTGAGAGATAATGGCAAAGGTTCTACGTTTATTAACCTTGGCAAGAAAGTTCTGATCTAACATGCATGTAATCTTTTCGTTGGTATTAGTAAATACAATGTTTGCAAAGCTGTTTTTAGCTCTACAGCTATGTGGATAATTCGTAATTTAGGCTAGTTTGAAAGCAGCCAAATGTGCCAACAAAGCTATCCAGAATTGAAAAGTCTATCCATATGATAGTGAATGGTGACTATTTTCCCTGATCTTGGCACGATAAACAATCAAAGCATAAAAGATAAAAAAACTAGCCTAAACAAGTACAGTTAATTGTCGTAAAAACCAGCCCTTTATTAGCAAAAAAACACCCCTTCCTGTATAATTTGCAGCCTTCATTTAGGCCTAATTTATCAGGCCGCCATTCAACCCGCTTAGTGCAGGATATTCCATGTTTGATCTAGTTAGTCGCGCGCCAGCGAATGCCAAAAACGATATACTTTCTGGCCTTACTGTCGCTTTAGCCCTGGTACCAGAAGCGGTTGCATTTGCTTTTGTTGCTGGTGTTGAGCCTTTGGTGGGCTTGTATGCCGCCTTTATGGTGGGCTTAATTACCGCTGTGTTTGGCGGTCGTCCAGGGATGATTTCGGGTGCCACTGGAGCACTGGCTGTGGTCATGGTTAGTTTGGTGGCTGAACATGGTGTCGAGTACCTATTTATCACTGTGGTGTTAATGGGTATTTTGCAAATTACGGCGGGTATTTTACGCCTGGGTAAATTTATCCGCATGGTGCCTTACCCAGTTATGCTAGGTTTTGTAAATGGCTTGGCCATTGTTATTTTCTTAGCCCAATTAACCCAATTTAAATTCCTTGATGACGATGGCGCTCTGCGTTGGCTAGAAGGCCAGCAGCTCTATTTAATGCTGGGGTTAATTGCCCTAACCATGATTATAATTCGCTATCTGCCTCGTTTTACCACAGCTATTCCATCCTCTTTGGCGGCTATTGTTGTGGTAAGTGTTTTGGTAATTGGTTTTAGTCTGGATACCAAAACGGTTGGTGATATCGCTTCCATTGCTGGTGGTTTGCCTAGTTTCCATATTCCTGAAGTGCCTTATAACTTGGAAACCTTAGCAATTATTTTTCCTTATGCTCTAATCCTTGCAGCCATTGGCCTGATTGAATCACTTCTAACTTTGACCTTGGTAGATGAAATTACCGGTACCCGTGGTCGTGGTAATAAAGAATGCGTTGGCCAAGGTCTTGCCAACACGACAACAGGCTTATTTGGTGGTATGGGTGGCTGTGCCATGATTGGCCAAAGTATGATTAATGTTAACTCCGGTGGCCGTGGCCGTTTATCTGGTATTACTGCTGCCCTGTGTTTATTGGCCTTTATTCTGGTAGCCTCGCCCTTAATAGAAATAATTCCTGTGGCTGCTCTGGTTGGGGTTATGTTTATTGTGGTGCTGGGTACCTTTGAGTGGTCAAGTTTCCGTATTATCCCTAAGATTCCAAAATCCGATGCCTTTGTGCTAGTGCTTGTATCTGGTGTTACCGTCGCCACTGACTTGGCTATTGCCGTAATTGTTGGGGTTATTTGCTCGGCTTTGGTATTTGCCTGGAAACATGCCAAACATACTCAAGTAACCCATGAAGATATGGATGGAAGTCGAATCTATTATCTGCGTGGCCCTATTTTCTTTGGCTCTGTGCAAAATTTCCTTGAGCTATTTGACCCCAGCCAAGACCCTGATGATGTCATTATTGATTTCCAGCGTTCTCGTGTTGCTGATCATTCAGGTCTGGAAGCCATAGATACTTTGGCGGAACGCTATATCAAAGCAGGGAAAAAGTTACATATACGCCACCTCAGCCCAGAATGTATACGCTTATTGGCAAAGGCAGGTGATTTGGTGGAAGTGAATGTTATTGAAGATCCGGACTATAAAGTCGCTACGGATAAATTAGCCTAAGCCAGAAATATCGGCGGCTTCAGCGAGCTTACTACGGAACACCACAGGGCCAGAAGTGCTGGCTCGCCGTGCTCCCGGGTAAAGTTCGCTGAAGCCGCTTTGACAGTGTAATAGAAAATATAGTCTGTTTACAAGTAGGCTGACATAAGTATTGCGTTTTCTCGACTGCCATCAGTATTCTTATAATAGTTCACACGCTCACCAGTGATAGCAAAACCATAGTCTTGATATAACTTTTGCGCCACTCGGTTACCCTGCCTAACATCAAGAAATACCTGAGTCACAGCCTGTTGTTTTAACCTGTCTAGCATGGCTTGTAATAGCACTTTAGCCAAGCCTTGTCCGCGCCAATTAGTGGCAATAAATAACGTATGTATATCAGCCTGATCAAGTGCTTGTGCGGCCACCATATAGCCCACAATATCCCTATTAACATACAGCCCTAATACCTGTTCTAAGCCTTCACAAGCTTTCTGCAATTGCAATTGCGTCCAATGTGGTTCATTAGATAAATGGGGTAGGTTTGCTAATTGTTGGAGAATATCAGGTGCCACTTCAGCGCCTAGTATTTGAATATCAACCATCATTAGTTGCTAATAGTGGCTGCATATGCGCCCAAGCCTCAGCTTTATTAGCTGGGATTTTCAAAAGTTGATGCAGACTGTGGGTCATTAGTATTTGCACACCAGGCCACTGCTTATCAGTAAACACTTTGCCTGGTTGATTAATGCCAGCAGGTAATAGCTCGGCACAACGCTGCCCCATCAGCAACATTTGCTGAATGGGTTTATCTTTCAGTAATTTCTGTAATTGGTAGTGAAGGGCTTGTTGGGCACCCGTCTGTGTCTGGTCACCATGTGCTCCAGGCACTAGGGGCCAATGGAATTCACCTTGGGCTTGGGGCATAACGGCTTTGCTATTTTTAAGCGCATTTACCATGGCGGTCTGTAGCTGCGCTAAAGAAGCCGTCATGGCGGCACCATCTTGCAGTGGTATCTCATTGATTACTAGCACACCTTCACTATACCAACTATAGCTTAAGTGCAGTGGCTCAATTAGGTCATCAGACTTAGGCTTTGCGGCAACTGTTTCAGCGACCACAGGCTTGGTTTTTGTTTCTGGCACCATGTTCTCTTGCAACAAGCTATCACGCATTGCCTGAGCCTGCTCTTGGGCAGCGGTGGCAGTAATACCTAATGGAGGTGGTTCATCTACTGGGGTAGCTGTCTGTTTCTCCATTGCATGTTGGCTAGTATCAACCTCTATTGCAGACTTGGAAACCGATACTTGGGTGTTCGGCTTAAGTGCTTCATTAACCTGTTTGGCTTGCGCCTGCCAGATTGGTCCAGCACCGCCAACGCTGGCCTGTACTGGTAGCCAACTACTAACACCCATAGCGTCAAGATATTGCAGACGTATAGCTTCAGGAAGAGGATGACTTGGGTTCATATTGTTAACAAATTTTTTAGTTAATGGCGTACACAAAAGCATATAACAAAGTGCATTTTATGCTACATTCACATCAATGAAGGGGCGTTTTATTGCGCCTGCATTTTCTAATAATGATAAGCCTTTCACTGAGTACAGGCAACCAACTTGGAGTTCCTAGTGAGCATACCTTTTGACTTTGACAAAACAACCAATCGTAGTGGTACCCACTCCCAGAAATGGGATAAATACCCAGCGGATATTATTCCTCTTTGGGTGGCTGATATGGACTTTGAAGCCGCCCCTGAGATTGTTGAAGCAATGCAATCACGACTGGCGCACGGTATTTTCGGCTATACCAAACCAAGCCACGACTGGAATCAATCTATTGTTGATTACTACCAGCAACAGCATAACTGGACTATTCAACCAGAATGGATACTCTGGGTACCGGGTGTTGTGGCCAGCATGCATCTTTCTTGTCTGGCTTTTTCCACCCAACATAGCCATGTGCTAACCCCAGAAATAGTCTACCCCTATTTTCATACAGTGCCTGTTAATTGCGGGAAACAGCCTTATTTATTACCTATGACTTATGCTCAGCAACGCCTTCGCATAGATCCCAGCCGGTTATCTGAGGCGCCCAAAAATAAGGCTAAAGTGATGCTGTTTTGCAATCCACAGAATCCCGGTGGCTGTGTCTATAGTCGTGATGAGTTACTGCAACTTGATGCTTATTGCCAGGAAAACAATCTTATCTTGGTATCAGATGAAATCCATTGTGACCTAATTCTTGATCAGGATAAAAAGCATATCCCTTATGCCAGTATTAGTGAGTATGCACTTACTAATAGTGTGGTGTTAGGCGCGGCAAGCAAAACTTATAATGTGGCGGGGTTAGCATGTTCTTGGGCTATTATTCCTAACGACACATTACGGGCACAATTTAAAGCGGCGATGCATGGCATTGTTTCTGAAATTAACCCTTTTGGCTATGAGGCCACTGTTGCCGCACTGCAAAAAGGGCATGATTGGCACGCACAACTGCTTACTTATCTGCGCGGCAATCGCGATTACTTAATGCAAGAATTTGCCACTATTGATGGCATAGAAATGCTTCCCTTAGAATCAACGTTTCTAGCCTGGATAGATATTTCAGCACTTAATTTAGCTAACCCTGCCGCCTTCTTTGAAGCCGCAGGAGTAGGTATGTCTGCTGGTAAGGACTACCATGATAAGCGCTTTATGCGACTCAATTTTGGTTGCCAAAGGGCCGTATTAGAAGAAGCAGTTGCACGTATCAAGCGTGCTCTAAAGTAAGCAGCTTACGGCTGTTCACCAAAAGCAGGGAACGCATAATCCCGTAAAGACTTTACAGCAACTTCAATATCTTCTTTATGTTTCGCTTCTAGGGCGTATCGTTCATTGCTGAGCTTGGTTTGAATCTTCTTGTCGAGGGCTTTCCAGTCCTCTTTAATAGGCATATGCTCCGTGGCTGTATAAATCGTGTCGATAACACGATACTTATCCTGTGCTAGTAAGTCTGGATTTATTTGCCCGATCAGATGCTTTAAACGAATACAGCCTTCAGTATATTCACACTGCCCTTCATCCATGGCGTTAGCAATGACATGAATACTATCCACCCGATGCTCATACTGCTGTTTAAGCATCGATTGTAAATTTTCAATACGTTGTTGATTGGTTGCTTGACGATGTTTTTGTTGCTGCCGCAGTGATGACACTATTTTCAGCATAATGAGACAAAAGATAATTAAGACGGCTATCAAAAAGATAGTACTCATAGTTAATTTCTCAACTTTATTTCCGAGCCTTAATTATAAAGTGCTAGCCTAACGAGGGCTAGTTCAAACAGGCAATAAAAAAGCCCCACCCATAAGGGTGAGGCTTATTCATTAGACGCTTGGCAATGACC
>JBMZUZ010000016.1:0-64677 GCA_049625185.1 Pseudomonadales bacterium
GCCGCTCTGGAGAAAGTGAAGTAGTGCTCACTAGAAAAGCCAAAAAGGCCAGCTTACGCTGGCCTTTTTTATAATTAAGTTAATCGGTCATTTGCTATGCCGAATCAGCTTCAACATTTTCGCCTTCTATACGCGGTTTCACAAAACGCCCAAAAATAATGCCGACTTCAAATAACAACCACATAGGAACAGCCAAAAGTGTTTGAGATATCACATCGGGAGGCGTGATTAACATACCGATAACAAAGCAACTAACCAAAACATAAGCACGCTTTTTAGCTAGGCTAGCTGGTGTTGTGGCACCGGTCCAGATCAATAGCAAAGTAGCAATAGGTATCTCGAAGACAATACCAAAGGCAAAAAAGATTTTTAGAACAAAATCTAGATAGGCGCTTATATCAGTCATAACGGCGACCTGATCTGGACCAGTTGCTGTAAAGAAACCAAACATCAAAGGAAACACAACGTAATAAGCAAAAGCGATGCCAGCATAGAATAATAAAATACTAGATACCAATAGTGGCAAAGCCAAACGCTTTTCACTCTTATATAACCCTGGCGCAATAAAAGACCAAGCTTGATGTAGTATAAAAGGCATACCCACAAACAACGCCAACACCATGGTCAATTTAAAGGGCGCCAAAAAGGGCGAGGCTACCTGAGTAGCAATCATAGTTGAGCCTTCCGGTAATAAACTGCGTAACGGCTCTGATAGGTAGAGGTAAAGTTCGTTAGAGAAGGGGAACATGACGGCAAAAAAGACAATGACCAGAATGATCGCTTTAAGTAGGCGATTACGCAATTCTAGCAAATGGCCCATCAAAGGCATTTCGTCAACTTTGCTGTGCTTATTACCGGCAGCATCTGTCATGTAAAATTACTCGATATAGCTCAGGTTTAATTTCAGTCCTAGTGCTTAGATGCTTCTGGGTCTGTATCTAGGGAATCTGGACTTGATGTATCCATAGTACCACCAATAGAGTGATTGTCTGTTTCGGAGCTAGTATCAACAGGAGTTGCTACAGCAGCGGAAGATTCCATTAAATCGGCTTCGTAGCGCAAGTCATCTATATGGCCTTGCATGGCCTCTTGGTTCGCTTGGGCTTTTTGGCGTATTTCTTCGAGCCGCAGCTCTTCTTGAATTTCACGCTGCACACCACTGACGGTGTGCTTAATTTTACCAACCCACTTACCGACGGTTCGGGCCGCCACAGGCAGGCGCTCTGGCCCCAAAATAACCAGACCAATAACGCCAACCAACATTAGCTCTGTAAAACCAACATCAAACATAAATTAACGTTTACTTGTCAGCTTTGTCAGTTTCAGACTTGGCTTGTTGATCTGTGTCTTCAGCGGTAAAAGCCGCGTCTTCCTGTTGATCAATTTGCTTGGCGTCATCTGTAGTGTCGTTCATGGCTTTCTTAAAGCCTTTTAATGCACCGCCTAAATCACTACCAATATTGCGCAACTTCTTGGTACCAAAAAGTAATACAACGATGGCTAAAATAATAGCCAGTTGCCAAAAACTAATACCGCCTAATCCCATATCCTACTCCACCATATTCTATTTAATCATTGTTATATTGTATTTATTTCGAACGACTGGCCTTTTCCACCAGCCCGGACAAGTCAAAGCGTCGTTCAAGCTCAGCCAATACGGCCGTATGTTCTACATTTAATTGTGACAACATAACTAAACAATGAAACCAAAGGTCAGCTGTCTCAGCAATCACCTCATCAGTTAAACCTGACTTTTCAGCATCTTTGGCAGCCAAAATGGTCTCTGTTGCTTCCTCACCGACTTTTTCAAGAATTTTATTCAAGCCCTTAGCATGAAGACTGGCAACATAAGAAGTATCGGCATCAGCACCTTTACGTTGTGCAAGAACTTCTTGTAGTGCTTGTAAAACATCACTCATGAATACATATCCTTTGGGTCTATTACCACATCAACGTCGGTCACCCAAGCACCGTCATGCATACGTTTATAGAAACAGTGAGGGCGGCCCGTATGACAAGCAACGCCACCATGCTGATCAACAGAAAGCAAAATGACATCCGCATCACAATCCAGGCGCATTTCTTTTACAATCTGTACATTACCCGACTCTTCACCTTTACGCCATAATTTACCACGCGAGCGTGACCAATATATGACACGCCCCTCTTGCAAAGTCAGTTGTAAAGATTCCCTGTTCATCCAAGCCATCATTAAGACTTGGCCTGTGGCATGATCCTGAGCAATAGCTGGCACCAGCCCTTGATCGTCCCACTTTACTTCATCTAGCCAACTCATGAGTTATCTGCTCCTTCGCCATAGCCATAACAGGGCAACAATAACTATTGCGCTATTTAGTGGCGCATGATGCCATAACCACGACCAGTGTATAGGCATGGTTAATAGTCCAACAGCCAACAATAAAACTGGCAACAAAAGCTTCTTGCGAGGCTTCTGTGGCTTAACTGCCGTTACAGTTACCGGTTTGGCCTGCTGCTCTAAGGCCTTATACAAGAGGCCTGGTAATTGCGGCAGTTGCTGGGCCATATCGGGCCAGTTATCTCGCAGCTGTCGCACTACCTGCTTAGGGCTAACCTGCGCTTTAAACCACTGTCGTAAAATCGGCTGTGCCGTTTCCCACAAATCAAGTTGTGGGTATAGCTGACGACCAAGGCCCTCTATATTGAGCATGGTTTTCTGCAATAATACCAATTGTGGCTGCACCTGCATATTAAACCGGCGCGCTGTTTGAAATAAGCCCAGTAGCACTTGCGCAAAAGAGATTTCAGCCAAGGGACGGGCAAAAATAGGCTCACTAACGGCACGAATTGCCCCCTCAAACTCCCTTACTGGGGTATCTGGAGGTAGCCAACCACAATCCACATGTAACTGGGCGATTTGTTGATAATCGCGCTCAAAAAAGGCCAGTAAAATACGTGCCAAATAGGCCTGATCGGCATGGGTTAGGCTGCCAACAATGCCAAAATCAACAGCCATATATTGGGGCTTGTCAGGTGTGGCTGGATTTACAAAGATATTGCCTGGGTGCATATCGGCATGGAAAAAACTATCTCTAAACACTTGGGTAAAGAAGATTTCTACTCCGACGCGGGCTAATTCTTTACGGTCGATACCCGCAGCGTCAATTGCTTTAATATCATTGACTGGCACCCCAAAAATACGCTCCTGCACTAACACTTTGCGATTAGTATATTGCCAATAGGTTTGGGGTATGTAGAGTATTGGGGAGTCGGTAAAGTTACGCTCTAGTTGACTAGCATTGGCCGCTTCACGCTGCAAATCCAGCTCGTCATACAAAGTTTTTTCAAACTCATTAATAACTTCGTGAGCGCGAAGACGTCGAAAATCTGGCACCCAAGTATTTAGCACCCTAGCGATGGCACGCATCAAGCGTATATCACGATACATAATACGTTTAATGCCCGGGCGAATAACTTTTACTACCACGGCTTCACCCGTGCTTAGACGAGCAGCATGTACTTGTGCTACTGAAGCGGATGCAAGTGGTGCAGATTCAAATTCTTTAAACGCTTGCTCGACAGGCTCACCAATAGCCTGCTCAATAATCTCTTGTGCCTCCTCACTAGAAAAAGGTGGTACCTTATCTAGCAGGGTGGCCAAAGGCTCTACCCACTCCTCGGCTAGTAAATCACGACGGGTAGCCAATAACTGGCCAAACTTAACAAATACGGGGCCAAGATCGATCAGTGCTTGCTTCACGCGTTGGGGCTCACTACCCCGCACGGGCACCAAATAGCGCCACGGCATAAGCCAAATCGCCAGCCGCAAGGCGAATGGAATTTGTTGCCGCAGTAAAGGCACGTCCAAACGATGACGGGTCAATACTCTGAGTAGAGTAAGTACACGCAATAAGGCTCTCATAATATGCCTATTATGCCTAAGGCTTGATACCAAAATGTAGCGCTACAATCCCGCCAGTCATATTGTTATAGCGACAATTGACCAACCCCGCCTGCTCTAACATGCCTTTTAGGGTTTCTTGATCAGGGTGCATGCGAATTGATTCAGCTAAGTAACGATAGCTATCTTCATCGTCAGCTACCAGCTTGCCTATTTTGGGCAAGATATTAAATGAGTAGGTATCATAGGCCTTGGTTAAGAGCGGGTTTTCTGTCTTAGAAAACTCCAAAATCAGTAGCCGCCCACCCGGCTTTAGCACCCGCGCCATCGACTCCAAGGCGGCTTGCTTGTCTGTTACATTGCGCAAACCAAAAGCGATGGTAATACAATCGAAAGTATTATCTGGAAAGGGCAAATTTTCAGCATTGGCTTGGACATAGTTAACATTGCCAACAACACCCTTATCAATGAGTTTATCCCGCCCTACTTTGATCATGGAATCATTAATATCGGCCAATATGACCTGACCTTCAGGACCAACTAACTGACTAAACTTCATGGTCAGATCACCGGTACCACCAGCCAAATCAAGCACTGTATGCCCCTCACGAACACCACTCATATCGATGGTTTGCTTTTTCCACAAACGATGAATGCCCATGGACATAAGGTCATTCATAATATCGTATTTGGCAGCAACTGAATCAAATACGCCAGCCACCCGAGAAACCTTGTCTTGCAAAGGCACTTCTTGGAAGCCAAAGTGAGTTGTTTGTTTAGGACCTTGATCACTCATAAAAGTTCTTCTGTACTGATATAGATTATTGTGCCTGCTCTTGAGCTACCAGATAGTCAACTACAGCCAGCATACCCTCTGGACTACCCGCCATATTGATATCCACCATATATTTACCATTTACCAACATACTTGGCACACTGGTAGTCTTCGCTCTCACGGTTAAGTTTTTACCTTGACGTAGTTTGTTCTGCAAATCGAAAGAACTATAAGCATTTTCAAAATCAGCTTCGCTTACACCATGCTCGGCAAAAAATTTACGTAAGGCTTTTTTAGTTAAAATTCGGCGCCCATCTACATGCACTGCTTTATACATAGCATCATGTGTTTGCTCCAAAATACCCAGCTGCAAACCAATATAATAAGCTTTGGCATAGTTTTCCCAACTGCGGCCAAAGGTAACAGGCACCTCAACTAAGCGTACGGAATCGCTTTGCTGCTTAGACCAATTATGTAAAGCCGGTACAAAGGCATTACAGTGGGGACAGGAGTAACCAAAAAACTCATTAACAATAATTGCATCTGAATTACTTTTGATCGGCCGATCAAGCACTTTATAATGGGTTCCGGCCTCATATTCAGCAGCCATAGCCGTTAGGGGCATTAACCATATAACAGCTAATTTTAATATTGTTTTCATCATCTCGTTACTCTCCATCGAGCCTTAAAAGGGCTATTGTTACCTGCTACTAACAATGGCTCCAGTTGTTTTACGCTTTCTTTACTTTACCATTTTTATCAGCGGGTTAGAACTTGTCTTAGCATTCTTGGCTGGCATCAAAAAAGGGGTAGCAAAGCCACCCCTTTTAAATAACCACAAGGTCTATTCAGTTTTACTTAGACAGGCCTTGAATATAGCTAGCAACAGCTTCTATTTCTTTATCACTTAGCAAGGCTGCCACTTGACGCATAACCATGGCGTCGTCATTAGCACGCATACCACCACGGAAGGCTTTTAATTGCTTGATAGTATAATCCGCATGCTGGCCACCTAAGGCTGGGAACCCAGCTTGGGCATTACCAACGCCAGTTGGTGAGTGACAAGCTGCACATGCGGCAATACCTTTAGCCGCATTACCTGCACGGTAAAGCATCTCGCCAACTTCTACCAAGTCAGGATTAGCTGCGCCAATGGTAATGGCTTGGGATGCATAATAGGCAGCCATATCAGCAATATCTTGTTCACTTGAGTTGTCTAGTATGCCCATCATTTCAGGAATCACACGTTCGCCGGATTTTACGTTGTTCATCTGTTTGATCAAATAACGTTCACCCTGTCCGGCCAGCTTAGGAAAGCTACCCACGACACTATTACCATCCGCACCGTGACAGCCTGAGCACATGGCGGTTTTTTCTTTTCCAGCTGCGGCATCACCGGCAGCATAAGCAAGACTGACAAAACCAAAGGTTATCAATAAGCATGCAACAATTTTCTTCATGGGAATTCCCGCAACCACTCTACTAAGTTTTAATGCCACCGGTAAAAAACGGATTAGCAAATGTTGTAAATTCAGACCTAACCAATATTTTTTGGCTTCTAGGTTTAGAAAAATCAGCAGGCATTATAAAGCTCTGCTCAAGCAACTTCAATGACCATTATGAGCACCTTTATAGTGCTTTAATTAATTTTCCGTTAATTGCTCACAATAAGAGTCCAAACTCTCGCCTTTTAGCTTAGCATTCATTCTTCTAGGCTGGCTAAATTATGCCTTTTTAAGTCGCGAAGAAAATAACCATCGTGTAAAGGTTTCAAAGTAGGTTAAAATAGCCTATTACGCTACGCCATGGTCTACCGATGTCAGCATTACATATTAATTTCCGCAGCGCTTCCTTCCTAATGAGTGCCAGCCGGCTTAAACAATGCCCACCAGATACTGGTGCTGAAGTGGCTTTTGCGGGGCGTTCAAACGCAGGCAAATCCAGTGCTATAAATGCCCTGACGCGGAATTCTCGTCTGGCTCGCACCAGTAAAACACCGGGGCGCACCCAGCTACTTAATTTTTTTGGCTTAAATGTCGAAGATCTGCGCTTAGTTGATCTGCCTGGTTATGGCTACGCTAAAGTGCCTCTGGCTATGCAAAAAGAGTGGCAAAAGCATCTTAATGATTATTTAGAGAACCGTGATTGTTTAGCAGGTATTGTCCTTGTTATGGATATACGTCATCCATTACGGGAATTTGATTTGATGATTATTAATTGGTGTATCGCTTCCGAGTTGCCCTTGCATATCTTACTCACCAAATCTGACAAATTAAAACGTAATGCGATGACCAATGCCCTGCGGGATGTTAGCAAAGCCCTTCCTGAACATCCCGAAGGACTTATCACTCTACAAAGCTTTTCTGCCAGCAAAGGTGACGGCCTACCTGAGTTAGAACGACAGCTGGTCAGCTTGTTAAAAACAGATATTACAGACTAGGCCGGCGAATAATATTTTGACACGCCGAGGGTGTTGTAAGTAGTTACCAATAAGCCCAGCAATAATGCAATCAGCTTCAATAATCGCTTTAACCTGGGTGGTCATTAGCCCTCATTCAAGATAAAACTCAATGTGTCTCTATGTCCTAAAATATTGCTTAAAATTTTTAATTCAATTAACACATATGAAAAGAAAAATGATGGGACAAAGCACTATTTGAATAAGAACAAAAAAATATAAAAAGACTCGGCGTCGCTTTTTAAGCGTTTTCTTAAATAGCCAATTTTTCAATTCAAAAGCAAAAACAAAACTATATTTTTTAACAAAAAATATAGCTAAGCATTAAATCATTTCCCTTGAACAGCTTTCTTTAATGATAAATATAATACGTTTATATTTTTGCATGTATCAAAATATATACTAATATCGATTAATAAATATTATTTTTATTGAATTTAGGTGGCCGCATCAATGCCTAAATAGACATGCAATTATGAAAAGAACCATGGCTCTAACATTTGTTATATGGATTACCTGCCTGCTGACGCTAGCCAGCAGCTATGGTAATTCAGTGCCAGAGGTCAGTTCTCTAGATGGCAAACAACAGATATATATTATTTCTAAATCACAGCCGAACTCTGATAAGGCGGGAGACTCAAGCACTTGGAAGAATTTCTCATTGGCATCTATTGCAAAATCAGACAACACCTTTGAGACCAGCCTTGATCAGCTCAAAAAAGAGCAGATATATCATCTGACAAAGTTCAGTCAAAATCAGCAACAGCCATCTCCGACCACAAGAGAAGAAAAGGTTGGCTTTATTGCCTTTGACATGAGCGATTATAAGCGCCCAAGCAATATAGCCGTGCAGCAGATTGCTGCGTTACTGGCATCTTTTCCCGATGAGGTGCAAATTTTACTTTCTGGGCACCCTTATACAGGGGACATATTGCTGTCAGAGAACCTATCTCAATTACGCGCCAACACACTTAAGCAAAAGCTGGTTAAAGAAGGCATTAATCCCCTACGCATCATCACGCAAACAGCCAAAGTAAAACCTGATAAAGAGGGCAAAGTATTGCATGGGGTAGCCGTATATATACTTAGGGCAGAATCCTCTGCGCCAGTGATAAAGGCAACCATAGATAACTCTGAGGATCAAATTACAGTGGCTTCAGATAGGCATTCCTTTTCTGAAGAGACATTACAACTCCAACAGCCAGAACCCAAGGCTAGGGAAAAACAATATCAAGATATCACAAATATTATTGCCAACACTTCAGCTAATTTTGAGCAGATACAGACACCAACCTCCGATGCTAATAATTTATCTTATTGCAAAGAGTTGCAGTTTAAACCAGGCAGCCTAAGAGCCAATATTGAACGTGAAATTAACGACTGCGGTTATGTTATGGGGCGTTGGGTATTTGGTACGGAAAACACATTACTAGATTGGTATGTACCATTGGCTTTTCAAACTCAAGCAACTGAGGGCCTTCCTGACCTACTAACCTTTATTGAGGAAAATTATCAAATTCGAGCCCATGTCCATCAGATAGACCATTCTATCGATTTTCTGCCCAGCATAAACCAGACTAATCAGGTACCTAGCCATGCAGAAAATTAACTCCAATCTAAATTATGTCGTGTTCACCATGGCAGTTACTTTGACTGCTTGCAATCAATTGCCCGAACAACCAGCAATTGCAAACGACCACGTTAGCCAAATTAAACAACTTAAAAAACAAACCCAGAGTAACTGGCAAGGTACGGTTTTTACCCAAACAGTACAAAAGCCAAAGCCTATTGAAGTGCTTAGGCAAGCACCTTGGCTTAGTGACAAAGTCATCGCCAGCTATGGTGGTGTCAAGGCCAAAACCGCTATTAAGACCATATTACAACAACGCCCAGTACGTTTTGAGATAAGTGGCACTAACAACCCGCCTGTACAAGTAGTGCCTAATGCTAATACCTTTGCTGAACACCTAGATGGCATATCGGTGCAGACCAACTGGGCCTATACCATTAATGATGGTGTGGTGGTGTTTACCGACTGGATAGTAAAAAACTATCAACTCGACTTTGTACTTGGTAACAAAAGCAGTTCATTAAATGTGCCCGGTATTGATGGCCAATCTGGGGGCGGCACTAATAGCTTTAGTGTCGGCTCAGATAGCGGCGCCGAAGTGGGCCAAATTCTGGACAATATTTTTGCTAATGCGGTAAGCCCTAATGAGCAAGAGGACCTGGGTGGTCGGCAACCTTCTTATACAGTTATTAAAGCTACGAACTCTGTGCTGGTATCAGCACCGCCGAATATTCATCAGCAAGTAAAGGCTGCCATTACTGATATCAACGCCGTCGCCGGGCGCAGTATCTATTTGGATTTTGATATTTATGCCGTGGATTTACAAAACAAGCATCAACGCGCTGTCGATATTCAAGCATTAAGTAATTACGGCGTACAACTTGTATCCAAACAAGCTGCTGGCAGTATGCTGGGCGAGGCTTCACCACTACTATTTGGCCTTAAGTTCGATACTGGCAATGCCAATGATCAGCGGCAAATTATGTTGCAGGCTTTATCTAGCCAAGGTGAGGCAACCCTTACCAATGAAGGCTCATTACTATTAAAGAATAATGAAGTCGGCAGTATCCAGAACACCCGCTTAGATCGCTTTGTTGAGGTAGGCCTAGGCGCGGATAACGTAACCACTGCACCAGCCTATCATGAATCCTTAATACAGGTATTGCCATCCATCATGGGCGAGCAAATCAATCTGCGCCTAATATTTTCTGCTACGGATGTTGAACCCTATCTAGCCCAGCTGACTAGCAAGCTAGTCGATGGCATTAAGAATACTCAAATTCAAATGGACAAAGTACGACTGGGTGAGCGTTTTGATATTCCTACCGAAATCAATAACGGCGAGACCCTTATGCTAGCTGGTTTAAGCACCCAGACAGCCAAAGTCGATAGCAATAGTAACCCACTGCTGCCTGCATTGGGTAAAGGGCTAGATCACCATCAGGCACGGCGCGAAGTCATTATTGTGATGACCGCATATGTGATGGATTAAAGGCATAAGTGTATGAGTGATTCACTATTTAACCAAGCCAACGCCACCCCCTCCTTCGGCCTACCGGATGGTGGTGAATTGGGCGCTATGACACTGGAGACACATATAAATGGTGAGCCCATTAATCTAGTCTATCGAGCCCAATATGAAGTCTTTGATCATCAAGGCGCCCAACTTGCCCGTGAGTTAGTTAGCTTTGCTCAACAAAATAATTGTAAATATGCCTTACTGGTTGATGGCAGCTGCTGGATTGCGGAAGGCCGAGGCTTGTCTCTTGCTGCGCAATTAGAAAACAATGCACACCTAAATCACTATGACATGATTGTATTACCCATGGATGACATGGTTTACCTAGCCTCCATGGACGAAGGGCTTCTGCAACAGGAAAAAGTGTACCCTGTTAACAAAGCTATGGAATTCTTGCTCACCTGTCAGGATGAGCAAAAACTGGCCATTCTTGCCGGTGGCATGGCCAGTATGCAACTGCAACAGGCAGGCCTAGAGACCAATTGTGCCGAGACACTTATTACTCATGGCCGTGAAGCCAAAGCTTACACCTATAAAACGCTTAATCTACTGCTCATACAACACCGACTCTTTCACCCCAGACTACTGCTCAAAGTCAGTATATTAATAACTGTTTTGCTAGGTTTGGGCCTCTTGTTTTACTACCTCACTCCGAAGGAAGTGCAAGAGGTGGTAGAAGAAAAAGTAGAGCAAGTACAAGAGGTCATTACCGCACCAATGCTGGATTATGTAAATAATCATGCTAGTCAGGTGTTTCTGCATTTAGAGCCTTGGTTAAAAGCCCCCTGGCTGGATTTTCTCACTACTTGTCGCCTGACCAATATCAACCTTGAGGGTACCAAAGTGCTTTACCAAGGCCAGTGGATGGGTGACCTACAGCAAGGCTGTGGCAATTCCCGCCTGCGCCAAGTGGTGCAAGACAATCAACTGCAGCTTACTAACCATGCTGATGGTTGGGGCATTAAAGGTCTCGAGTTACCCATTACTCTGGCTGCTCTGGAACGCACTAATAGCGCCCAGACCCTACAGCAGTTACAACAACTAGCGGCCTATTTGAGCTGGCAACTAGCCATTAACAAGATCCAGCGCAAAGGTGAAATCAGGGATATTCAAATAACCCTATCGGGTGACTTCATTAACCAACCCATACTGGCAATACTAAGCCAACATTTTGCCAAACTACCCGCTCGTATAGAACAAGCGCAATTTATATTTGATCCCGATAGCTTAAGCATCATCAAAGCCGAGCTTGAGATAACCCTATTTACCACTGGGGAGGAACGATAATGTCGCTATATCCTACCCAGAACCAAGCCAACTATAGCTGTTATATTTTGTTGGCCTTGTTATTAAGCCTGCCCACTAAGGCATTCGCTACGGAACTTAACGTGGTGCTAGCCGAACAGGAGCAACAATTGCTGCTGATTGCTGAACAAAAGCGCCAGTTACAAAATCTAAATGCCTTGTTGCCAACACTACAAGAACTGACCCGCTACCCGCAGGCCACTGTTGAGCTAATGCTGGAAAATATGCCTCTGGGGCGTTTATCTGGCACCGATAAAGAGCTACTAAAAGACCTGATAAATAGCCTGCGGCCCCAACCCACAGCACCAGCACCGGTTTTAGCCGCACCAAAGCCAACATCAAAACAAGAGCCGGTGCAGGCCCTAAACAATTTGCTGCCAGCGTTGCTAGAACTGGCCATGTATCCTCAGACGGCTGTCGATATATTACTTGACGACACCTCTTTGGTGCCAGTTGCTCAGAATGAAAAACAACGGCTCAAAGACGTTATAAATGCCTTACGGGCTCACTCTGTGATTACCGAATTAGAAAGTGAAGCCATCGCCAATGTACTAGATTCAGTGCCTTCTCCTGTTGAGCCTTCACAGGTCAGTCAGAAAGAGGAAGGCCAAGAAAAAGAGCAAGCCGACTTAGAAGCAGCCACAGGCAATAAAGCAACAAAGTCAGCCTCAGAACCTGAGGCTCAAGATCAGGCTCCAGCTCCAGCTCCAGCCCCACCACCGACACTATCACCAGTCATGGCCTTGCTTGGTGACCAAAAGGATCAGACAGCAAGCCGCGTGGTATTTCAGTCTACTGGCGATGATGCCCCGATTGTTGCCCACCTTGGTGAAACCTTTGCCTTTTACGAAGGCACATATCAGCTATTGGCTATTGACTATGACAGCACCAGCGGTGCCGTTGCGCGATTTGAAATTCGCCTACAAACCCCAGAAGGCATAAAGACCTTCCGTCTGCCGGAGGCATTGTAATGGATAGTAGCCCTATTATTACCGATGTTACCGAGCTGGCTGCCGTTGTCTGTAGCAGTGAAATCCCTATTGTGCAGTATCTGCAGGACCGGCCTAGTCTGCATGCCATTGTCACAGAACAAGGCGGCATTCTCTATGTTAACGATAACTTGCGCATGCTTAAGCAACTATTGCGGGTCGTTAAAGAGACCCTTGGTGTTGATCCACAACTACGGGAAATTAGCGCCTCTGTTTACCAGTCCTTTATGCAAACTCACCAGCTGGTAAAACCCAACCAAAGCCAACAGCGTGAAGTCAGCCGCAACAAAACGGTGGAAGAGTTATTGGCCAGAGCGATTGATAGTGGGGTTTCTGATATTCACCTGCATGCCTGGCAAGATTCCTTTATCGAAGGCAGTGGCATCAAAGACCAAAGCGGCCGCCATGCCACTTCCTCTTGGATTCGCTTCCGCAAACACCAAAGCCTTGTTACCGTAGCCCGCATTAGCTACGAAGAAGCCTATAGTATCTACCGTGCCACCTTTACGGGTGAACCTTATGGCTGTGCCAATATTGACGACCGCCGGGGCAATGATGCTTCATTCCAACACCCCTATAAGGGGCAAAGCTACCTAGTGCGCCTAGCATCCGTGCCCGATGCCCGCGGCACCTCCATGACATTCCGTATTCGTAATGCCAAAGATAGCGTGCAACTCACTGAGTGTGGCTATTCCGACAAGCAACTCGCCATTATTCAACGCTTTGTTAAGAAAAATGGTGGCTTACTGGTGGTTGGCGGGCCAACCAATTCAGGCAAATCCACTACCCTTACCGCTTTTCTGGATGCTATGACTAATAAGGCTATTCTCTCCTATGAAGACCCCGTAGAAGTCCTCCTACCAGAAGTGTCCCATATTCAACTTAGGCGAGACGCTATTGATGCTGAGCAAACCATCCGTGAGCTAATGCTACAAACTATGCGTATGGACCCAGATGTCATTAATGTGGGCGAACTGCGGGATGAACTGATGGTGTCTTTTGCCAAAGAGAAAGCCACCGAAGGTAAACTAACCACTGGCACCACCCATTGCGGCAAAATAATTATGTGCTTTACCCGCCTGCTGCAACTGGGTATTAGTGTAGAAGAATTGGCGGCCCCCGATACCTTAATGGGGGTGATTTGCCAAAAGCTGGTGCCTGTTACCTGCCCCCATTGCGCCCTCTCAGCTCATCCTGATGCACAAAAACAGGCCTATTACCAAACCCATCTAGGCATCAACAGCAAGCTCCGCTACCGCAATTTAAACGGTTGCGAAGCTTGTGATCATACCGGCATTAGCGGCCAAATGCTGGTATCGGAAGTAGTGGAAATAAACCGCACTATCCGCGACCTAATCGGCCAACAAAATTGGGACGGTATTGTGGATTACTTCTGGCAACACGAAATCGATACCCTGCATGTGGACGCCTTAAAAAAAGTGCAGGCCGGCCTCCTCGACCCCACTATGGTAGAGCAACGTATTGACAGCTTCTCCGTCGACAACCTTCGTCATCACTGGCATACAGCTTCTGTAGAGGCTACGAATACTGGGGAGGCTATGGCATGTTAATCAAGGCCACCAAGCGCTTCGGCCGCAATCTTTATTATCGCTTTTATCAAGCCCTACTGTTTGATGATGCCGACCGTCGCGAGTTTTTGGAAGTAATTCATGCCCAACTAAGTGGTAATTTGCCCCTTAGTCAGATTTTTCAAAACCTGTCCCAGACCAGCTCCACAGAACAAATGAAGAACCTGGCGCGCCAGTCCTTACAGGACTTAACCCTATTCCATGATTGCACCCGCCAATGGCAGCGTTATTTCCCCCAGAAAGATGCTATGCAGCTTAAGGCCGCCGCGCAACAAGATCAGCTGATTCGTGGTATCGACCTAGTATTAGGCAGCAAAGAAGAAGCCGTCTCCTTTTATGACACGGTTATTAAAAGCAACCTGCAATATATTATGTTTGTCACCGGCTTCCTGCTTATGATGCTTGTCCTTAATGGCCAGCGCCATATGTTGGAAAGCTTTAATAAGGACATGTTGCTACTAAAGTATATGGATATATTAGGGCACTGGGGCCCTATCTTGGGGCTGTTCGCCCTATTGGTGGTGTTGGTTTATTACTATTTTCGTGGTCGCCTAATGGGGTCAGCACGAACCTGGGCCTATAAGCTAGGCGCCTATCAAGTCCATGATCGCCTAGTAGCTTTTGAGTTCTGCACTCTGACCGCTGATAGCCTGCGCAATGGTTTGGATATGAGCCTTATTACCCGTATTGCCAGTGGCATCTATACCAGTCGCCAGCAACGCCAGAATCTATTTCTTATTCGCCAACGTATTACCGATGGCTTTGCCGTAGCCGACGCCCTGCGCAACACTCTATTAGAGCCGCGCTTTAGCGATAGTCTGAGCTCTTTTGCCCCCAACGAAGGTATAGAGGCCCTCGCCTTTGGCTTTGAAAAAGTCGCGCATATGCTTAATCTCAGCATCGCCCAGCAACTTCGACAGCGGCGCTATTATCTAATGTCCAGCCTATTATTACTGGGCTTTATTCTATTTTACCCGATTCTACAGTTAATGACCGGCGCGGCTATGCCACCAGTCACTATGTAGTAACAACCCTGCCTAAACGATAGGCAAACTTAACAAAAGGAGCAGTAAACATGAAAATGTTAACCAACAAATCAACTCATTTAACAGGCCAATTTGGACAGCGCCGGCAACAGGGAAATACGCTAGTGCCTGTGGTAATAGGACTGGTTATTGCGGCACTGGCCACCTTGGCATTTTTAAGCCAAGGCCAAGGCCTTCGAGAGGATACTCAAAGAGTAGCAGCCATGAACGAACTCATTAGGCATGTAGGAAACGCCTTCGCTGCAGGAGCGGGAGGAAACTACGCTCTTGGTGAAACTAATATCTTCGGTAAACCTATCGGTAGAAACAGCAATAATGGTGTTCAGGACATAACCTATGACACTGGCGATGCGGATATTTGTGGACAATTAGAAGGCATAATTGAAAAGGAAACAGCATGGGTGGATGCTGCTGCTACACAGTGTGTTGCCGATAAGAATGGCGATATCACAGTCCTATCAGTACGTATTAATTAATATGGCCAAGATCAACACGCATATTCAGGGGGAGAGGCACGTTTATGCTTTGCAAACCCTGCACATATGGTGTGGTTACTTAGGTTATAGAAATATGACCATTAGTGCCTAGCAATGCGGCAATCTCTGTTAACTGATAACAAGAGATTGCTGCGCTGCCTTTATTTATTGCCCGCCAAGACAAGGATAAGTTATGGCTGGCAACCAATAGCATGGGACGCTGCCAGGGTCCTTATTAATCAACAGGCAATGATTATGTTAACACAGCGACATATTTATCACCTTTATAGACACAGCCAACAACGGCAGTGGGGTCTCTCCTTGGTGCCAGTTATAATCAGTATTGCCATTTTTACCGCCCTCGCCATACATTACAGTATGCCCAAGCAATTCCAACAACAAAGTGCCAATACAATCACCAGCACTCAGGTTGTCGTGGCGCAAATACTGCAAGCCGCCTTGGATTATCGGATTTTCAACAAGGACTGGCCAGAAAAGACAGACGACCTAACTCCAACCCATTTAACATTGATTAATAATAACCCTTGGGGCAATGGTTGGCATTTTATTAGCCCTGCAAGCAATCAAGGCATGGTGCTTGCCACTGAGGCAGGAGACAACTTATCCGCCATGGCCCTAGCTTCCAAATTCGGCGCGATTGCACGCGTTTGTAAGACTCAGTCAACAACCCACGTGCCCTGTTCAAGCAATGAGGTAGGCACTTGGGTATATATCGGTATTGCCCCGCCTTAGAAAGCTTAATGGCTTAAAAATAACAACAAAGGATTAATAGAGACAAAGGACAAAGCAACAATGCAGACAGGACGCCAACAACAACGCCAACCCCATGGCCACGCCCATCAGCGAGGCATATCCTTAATGCCTGCCATTGCAGCTGTGTTCCTAGTCACCATTATCGCTTTACAGATTGATATGCCCCGCAAACAGCAACAACTGCAACGGATGCAGAGCACCGCTGATACCAATACCAGTGTGCAACTACTTAGTGCCACCCTAAGCTATTTTAATGAACATACAAAATGGCCCACTAGCACTTCACAGCTTAAGCCTTACCTGCCTATTCTACCCAGTGATACCGATCTAGATAATATGGTAGCGCTTAAAACGGATGATATAACAGGCGATACAACAATGCTTTTGTTTAATGCCAAAAGCTATACCCAAGCCAAACGCCTAGCTTGGCAGTTTAACAAGCTAGATATGGATATCGTTAATAAATCTGGGGGTATTAGTGATGATCAATCGCAAAATACCTGGGTAAAAATTCAATTAGACCACAATAAATATGGCGCATGGGCAGAATATAGCGAGTGGGCTCCTGCTGAATGCCCTTATGAAACCGGCCAACAAACCCGTACTGCGCAATACTGTAAAAAGAATGCGAGCAAATATCCATGGTGTTTGGGCAGTAGCGTACAAACAAAATATTGTGAACTCCCGGCAGAGTGGGAGGAGGGGGATCAGGGTACATTTAAATATGGCTCATGCTTCTTCGGTGTTCAGAGCAAAATACCTACTAAATGTAACCAAGGCTGGAAAGACGGTAAACGTGTTGATTGTCATGGAACTGGCTCGGTTCAAACAGTTGATTGTCGGCCAGCAGATTATCAACGACATTGGGGCGATTGGCAGAACATCACATCTTTTGTATACCTATTTGAGTTTCAAAAACGTTATTTATCAAAACAAACATGTATTGAAGGCATTGTTAATGAAACCACAAGTTATTGCGACCCATCATTGCGGCTGCCTTCAGACGCCTACCAGATGCGTTCGCGACTAAAAAAGCCAATTTTTTCTGACAACCCTTGGAACTGCACTGGAACCTATTCAGGTTGGGAAAGGATAAATGAATACTGCTATTAACCTATAAAAGAACTGATGCAAATAAGAAATTAATAGGCACAAAGGGAAAAACCAATGACAAGATTTTTGATCGGGGATCATTGATAGTGCGAGAAAGTAAGATTTAGGGAGTATAAATTATGAGTACGACAATACCTACAACTATAAGTATTTGTATAGCCACTACACTTTCGTGCTTTATATTGTTTACTCTGCCGTCTGAACAAAAGCGTATCGACATGCAAGCCGCTTCTGAGGGCTTAGCCCAAAGTGCACAAAAAATTCCACCTACTAAACAGCCTAAAATCAATATCAACCAATGCGGGCAAATTGATGACCGCTTTGCTAAGCATTTACCCGATGGCTCTATTTGGACAGTGTCTATTGATGATAAGGACTGTGAACAAGCACAACTAGAGATACAATTACCAGAAAGTAATATTGCCCCTTGGCCCGTATCGCCAACGGCCACTAATATTACCCTCAAGGAAGGCTCCATCACTTGGTCAGAGTCATTGAATCATAGTCATATACAGACACCTTATATGGCTAGATTAGTCGGCGCTCAAACAGAGCCTGATCAGTGCCTTATACTCAAATGTGGCGGGGATGACACAGGCGTGGATATTACACCACCGGAAGCTAGCTTTACCATGGCCAACGATGATGTTGAACAAGTTACCGGAAACCTAATAGACATAGCAACCAATACAACCAATGACGACAGCCTAGAGCTAAGTGGTTACTGTGAAAGCAAAAGTTCTAAAGTGACTATTTATAACGATCGTACTAAATTGGCTGAGGTTAACTGTAACTGCCCAAATAGCGAAGACAATACAGAAGCTAAAACCAAGACCGCAACCAAAATAACGACCGAACCTAAACAGGAAAGTAAATGCATCTGGGCCTATACGGTATCCATTGAACATAGTAATACCTACCAATTAAATGTTACCGAGAAGGATTGGATAAATAATATTAGTCCAGCGACAGCCAACTTTGAGGTAACCGTTGATACCGAGGCGCCCAGAGTATCAAAATTAACATTAAGTGATAATCTACTAACATCAGATGAAGTGGCAACTGTAACACTGACCTTCTCAGAAGCTATTAAAGATTTTAATAGTGTTTACCATATCACTGCGCAAAATGGCACTTTGACACCTATGGCCAGCGTAGATCAGGGCAAAACTTGGACAGGCACCTTCACCCCAAACACCGATATAATTGCAACCGGTAATATAATCAAAGTGAATAACACCTATATTGATATAGCAGGCAATACTGGGGCACCATACCAAACCAAAAACTATACGATTGATACCAAAGTTCTTGCGGCACCCAGCTTTTTTCTAGATAAGGATACGGGTATCAGCGACGTAGACAATATTACCTACAACCGTCAGGTCAATGTTGATAATGATACGTTAGTGCCAGGTGCAAAATGGAAATATAGCTTAGACAGCGGCCAAAATTGGCAGGGTAGTTCCAATAAGCGCACGTTTTTGTTAGCTGAAAACGCTGAATACGAACCAAAAAGCATACAAGTGCGCCAAATTAGTCTTCTCGGCAATCTTGGCGAGATTTCTAAAAACCCAGAAAAGATTATTATCGATAATAAGCAACCAGTGCCGCCAAGTTTTGCTTTAGTTAATGATACAGGGCGCTATAACAACGACAATATCACCCAAGAAGCACAAGTAAGCGTCGAGATTGAGCAAAATGCAAGCTGGCAATACCGCCTCACAAAAGCTCAAAATTGGCAGGATGGCTCCGATAAAAACTTCTTTATGCTTGTGCCAAACACCACCTATAAAGCGGGTGATATACAAGTGATCCAGACTGATGTGGCTGGCAATAATAGTGGTGAGGCTCCCAACCAAGCTGACTTTATTATCGATACTAAAGCCCCAGTACCACTCGGCTTCAGATTGGTAAAAGATACTGGTGCCAATAAAAAAGATAATATTACCGCAAACCCAAAGATGGAAATTAATAAGGCGGTTTTGGAGACAGACGCTATATGGCACTATAGCCTAGACGCAGGTAAAAGCTGGACAGAAGGCTCTGGTTTCCACTTTGATTTAAGGCCTGACACCTACCTAGCAGGTGATATTCAAGTAACGCAAACAGATCTAGCAGGCAATATAAGCCCTGTGACCAGTCAAGAAGACCAAACATCTGACCATTATCTTCCCAGCGGTGGCAGTAGCAGCGGCGGCGATGGCAACGACCAAGGCTTCAGCCCTGTCAACGAAGAACCTATCCTTTTCGATGATACGCCACCTACTTCGACTATTTCCTTTGCCTTAAATAAAGATACTGGTAGTAGCAGCACTGATTTTATTACCAAAAACCCCCAGATGGATGTCCTTATAGAGGCGATGGAAGAAGGTGCCATATGGGAATATAGCCTAGACAAGGGCAAAAGTTGGCAAACTAGCAAGTTTGATAATTACTTTAAGTTAACAGAGAACAGCACCTATACCTATACCTATCCTGCAGAACACGTACAAGCAAGGGTGACTGATATTGCTGGCAATTCTGGCCCTGTATTTAAAAACACTAAGCCAATCACCATCGATAACCAAGCGCCGAACCCACCAAAATTTGAGCTAGAGGAAGATTCGGGTTCCAATAGATACGACCATAACACCTATAATTCTCAGATAAATGTGTTCAACTTAGAGTCAGGTGCTAAATCGGAGTTCTTTAATCGGCAAGGATCATGGCAAGAGAGTTATGCTGGCAATAAGTTTTATTTACTTGATGACTATATCTATAAGCCAAATAGTATAAAAGTGCGCCAGATTGATCTTGCTGGCAATATAAGTGATCCGGCTACTAACCAAGCAACCTTTATTATTGATAACGAGAAGCCGTCTGCACCAAGCTTCACCTTAGAGGATGATACAGGTATCAGAGACTCAGACAATATCACCCAAAACAATCAGATCAATGTGGTTGTGGAGGAAAATGCTATTTGGCATTATCGCGTAATGGTGCAACAAACGTATGGTGAATATACCATATGGCTCCCATACGACTCTTGGAAAGTAGGCTCTAGAACAAGCTTTATGTTGCCGAGCGATAACGGCAAATACAAGATACAACTAAAACAGATAGATCTTGCAGGTAATGAGAGCGACCCTGATCCTATTAGCGACGAAACCATTATTACCATTGATAATAAAGCACCTGCTCAGGTACTAACCTTTGCTTTAGAGGAAGATACGGGTAAAAGCAGCACTGATTTTATTACCAAAAACCCCCAGATGGATGTCCTTATAGAGGCGATGGAAGAAGGTGCCATATGGGAATATAGCCTAGACAAGGGCAAAAGTTGGCAAACTAGCAAGTTTGATAATTACTTTAAGTTAACAGAGAACAGCACCTATACCTATACCTATCCTGCAGAACACGTACAAGCAAGGGTGACTGATATTGCTGGCAATTCTGGCCCTGTATTTAAAAATTCTAAGCCAATCACCATCGATAACCAAGCACCGAACCAGCCAAACTTTGAGCTGGAGGAAGATACAGGCCCCAATGGCGACGACAATATGACCCAAAATTCGCGGATAAATGTGCTCAACTTAGAACCAGATGCTAACTGGGAGTACTTTAATTGGCAAGAAAAGTGGGAAGAAGGTCTTTCTAGCAATAACTTTTATTTACTTAGAGACCATACCTATAAGCCAAATAGCATAAAAGTGTGCCAGATGGATCTTGCTGGCAATATAAGTAATCCGGCTACTAACCAAGCAACTTTTGTTATTGATAACGAGAAGCCGTCTGTACCAAGCTTTACCTTAGAGGATGATACAGGTATCAGAGACTCAGACAATATCACCCAAAACCCTCAAGTCAATGTCGCTGTAGAGGAAAACGCTATTTGGCATTATCGCGTAAACAAGCTATTTAAACCATTTGGGCAGCCTGTTTGGTCGGACAATTTATGGAAAGTCGGCGATAGTACAAGCTTTAAGTTGGGGAACTATGACGGCAAATACAAGATAGAACTAAAACAGATGGATCTTGCAGGTAATGAGAGCAAGTCTGATCCTACTAGTGACGAAACCATTATTACTATTGACAATACAGCACCTGCTCAGTTACTAACCTTTGCTTTGGATACCGACACCGGTATTAGCGACAACGATAATATCACCCAAAGTCGTTGGCTACGTGTTAATACATCGGAGTTAAACGGGGAATTGCCATGGGAATATAGCTTAGACAATGGCAACAATTGGATCAGTGGTGATGAAGATACTATCTTGTTAGAAAAGAACACTGTTTATCAGGCGGGTAGCATACAAGTACGGCACTATGATATGGCCGGTAACCCCAGCCGTCCGTTTAAAAACTCAGATAAGATCACTATCGATAACGAAGCACCTTCTGAAAAACTCTCTTTTGCCCTAAGAGAAAACACGGGGATCAGGAATAGCGACACTCTCATCCGCACCCGAAACCCTCTGGTTGTTGTAGATACTCAGCTGTTAGAAGAAAAGGCAAGTTGGCAATATAGCTTAGATGGAGGGGAAATATGGGCAGATGGCAACAATGGTCAATTTGCGTTAGACGATAAGGGGGTCTATGCAACGGGTAGTATACAAGTGCGCCAAGTTGATTTGGCAGGAAATCTGGGGCATGTGTATAGCAATAAGCAAGCCATCAAAATTGATAACAATCCACCCACCAAAAAATTATACTTTTACCTGCAATCTAAAAACGAAGTGTTATGGGGAGGGATGGTTTTCACCCAAAATCCTCTAGTACGTGTAGGAATTAACAACTTAGAAAAAGACGCAATATGGCGATACAGCTTAGATGGAGGCAATAATTGGGTGGATGGTGACAATAGTCAATTTATGTTAAGGGATAACATGTACTATGATATCGGTAGCATACAAGTGCGCCAAGTTGATTTTGCAGGCAATCTTGGCCCTGTGTATAGCAACCATAGGTCTCCATTCGTCATCGATAACCTAGCACCTACCTTTCCCTCAAACAAGGTAGTTGTTAGCTTAGATAAAAGTGCTGCTCTAAGATGGAATATTGCATCATTGCCTAACACTTTTGCAGAAGATGAGAACAAGGTTTTCTACAGGGTGAGCGGAAAGGATTCTGCATTAATTGAAGATATGGTATATACAAAAAATGGCCAAGAGGTACTTTCTACATATATATTTAAACGTAACATCTATAAAGATGATACCAAAAAATATACCTACAATTTTATTGTTACAGCATATGATATGGCTGGTAATACAGCAGAACAAGAATTTACCGTTTATATAAATTTTCCACCAACATGGCGGGAAATAGAGTATAGCTGTGACAGTAAAATAGGTATTCAAAAAATCGGTTCTGTATGCCAAGCAGGTTGGCATAATGGTGTTGAATCAACTTCGTGTGATGTTGATTCAGACCCAGCCAGAACCATTCAGTGTGCAAAAGATGGCACATGGAGTGAATGGTCCGACTGGAGTCGGTGCAGCGATAAAGGCTATATTACATGTGGTGGAACACCAGGTAAACAATTTCGGACTCGCGAATGCTCGGCTACTAGAGGTGGCCGTTGTGAAACAAATGGCCCAACAACAGAAACTCGATCTTGTACACTACCCTATTGTTCGTTAGTTAATGAAAAGCACAATGACAAGCATTGCGAAGATTTAGGTGGTCGTGTAACCCGAGTTTTTGAAGGCCCATACGATGCCAAATACATTTGTGCATTCCCTCATTCGTCTTGTCCATCAGGCTGGAAACAATACAAAAACTGGTCAACCACTGAACCAAGTAGTTGTTGGATACAAGATAGTAAAACCTGGTGTGGAGGCATTTCTGGAAAAGGAGATGGATGTACCACTACTTATCATAAGTTTTTTCGAGATATACCACCGGAAACATGTACTTACACCAAACAACAATCCTACTCAAAAGGAAGTGGGCTTCGAGATTGCCGGGGTGTTGACTATACTTGCACAGCCAAAATAAAAGAAATTGCGTGTTATTAAATTTCGAAAAAAACCCTAGTATAGGGGAATATACTAGGGCGGTTATTTTTTATCTCTGTCAAGCTGGCTGCTTATTATGCAGATACTAGCTTGGAGAGGCTTGGCGTTAAAAAGTTCACAAACGAGTGCAAAAAATTTTATTTTTGTTTTGCCAGCAACTTAACAAGCTTAGTGAGCCTGATCCCAATCAGACCCAGTACCCATATCTACCAGCAAAGGCACCTGTAATTGTGCTGCCCCTTCCATGGCTTGCTTTACCCCGGTTTGTAAGGCTGATAACTGCTCTTGAGCCACCTCAAATACCAGTTCATCATGCACTTGCATAATTATCCGGGCATCCAGTTGTGCACTTTGTAGCCACTGGCTCACACGAATCATAGCCAGCTTAATAATATCCGCAGCACTGCCTTGCATAGGGGCATTAATGGCTGTGCGTTCTGCTGCCTGTCGGGCAATAGCATTACGGGCATTAATATCGGGTAAATATAAGCGGCGACCAAAGATGGTTTCCACATAGCCCTGATCAGCGGCTTGGGTGCGGGTATTATCCATATACTCTTGTACGCCCGGATAGCGACTAAAATAACGCCCAATATAGTCCTGACTTTCGCCTCGGCTTATGCCCAGCTGTTTAGCCAAACCAAAGGCCGACATACCGTAGATTAAACCAAAGTTGATGGCTTTAGCACTGCGACGCTGATCACCTGTTACCTGATCGGGAGCTACTTCAAATACTTCTGCTGCCGTAGCTCGGTGAACATCTTGCCCTTGTGCAAAGGCATTTAATAAGCCCTCATCACCCGATAGGTGAGCCATAATTCGCAGTTCAATTTGTGAGTAATCCGCCGCCAACATAATTTGCCCAGCAGGTGCCACAAAGGCTTGGCGGATACGTCGCCCTTCACTGCTACGAATTGGGATATTTTGTAAATTAGGATCGCTCGACGATAAGCGCCCAGTGGCTGTGACCCCCTGATGATAAGATGTATGAATACGGCCAGTGGCCTTATTAATTTGTTGCGGTAACTTATCCGTATAGGTGGACTTTAGTTTGGCTAAACTTCTGTGCTCTAACAATAAGCGTGGTAGTTCATAATCCTGTGCCAGCTCTTGCAATACAGGCTCTGCCGTGGAAGGTTGGCCTTTGGGAGTTTTCTTTAATACGGGTAAGCCTAATTTGTCATAAAGAATACCACCCAGTTGCTTGGTTGAGGCAAGATTAAATATCTCCCCAGCTAAGTCATGGGCGTGGCGCTCTAATTCCTGCAACCGCTCTCCAAGACTCTGGCTTTGCAGACCCAAGGCCATAGCATCAACTTTAGCACCCGTGCGTTCAATATCCGCTAGCACGGGAATCAGGGGTTGCTCAATATCCTTATAGACCTTTCTTAAACTCTCTTCTTGGGCTAATAATTGATCAAAATATAGGCATAAGCGCAGGGCAATATCGGCATCTTCGGCGGCATAAGGCATGGCTTGCTCAAGATCAATTTGGTTAAAGGTGAGCTGCTTCGCCCCCTTGCCAGCAATATCCGTAAACTTCAGGGTCTGGTGGTCTAAATAAACACTGGCCAAATCATCTAAATTATGGCGCGTAGCCGTGGAATTATAGACATAGGACTGGAGCATACTGTCCTTAATCTGTGCTTGCCATTGAATGCCATAGTTGGCCAAGACATTAATATCGTACTTTAGATTTTGCCCACAAATAAGCTGTTGTGGGTCTTCCAATAAAGGCTTTAATAGGGCAATTAAGCGACCACGATCAATTTGATCCGGTGCACCCACATAGTCATGGGCACAGGGAATATACACTGCCACCCCTGGCTCTAGCGATAGAGACACACCAACCAACTGCGCTTGCATATAATCTAGACTGGTGGTTTCCGTATCAAAGGCAAAATACTCCGCCCCTTGGCAGCGCTGCAAATAGTCAATAATCTGCTGCTCATCGAGCAATAATTGATAGTCTGTGTTATCAACCTGTGGCGGTAAGATCTGCGCTGACTCTTTTTTGTCTGCTTCAACACCGGTTGTTTGAGTATTAGCTTCTTGTGTGGCGCTTAATTCTGGCGCAGCACCACTTACCCCTTCGGCTTGTAACACGCGTGCCCAGCTGGCAAATTCCAATTCTTCATACCAACCCAATAAGCCTGCTTGATCCACTGGCTGGGGCTTTATATCTTGCAAACCATGGTCTAGTGCCACATCCAGTTTGATGGTGGTTAACTGCTGGGACAGAGGCAAATCGGGTAAGGCTGCGCGCAGCTTTTCACCAATTTTACCGCCAATTTCATCAGCATTGGCCATTAAGTTTTGCAAATTGCCGTAAGTGTTTAGCCATTTAACGGCGGTCTTTGGCCCGGCACCGGGTACCCCAGGAATATTGTCTACCTTATCCCCTGTGATGGCCAAATAATCCACTATTTGTTCGGCGGTTATACCAAATTTCGCCACCACACCATCACGATCCATATAGGTATTGGTCATGGTATTAACTAGCTTTACATGGTCACTCACCAACTGCGCCATATCTTTATCGCCCGTGGAGATAAGAGTATCCACGCCCTGCTCCGTCGCCTGCTGAGCCAAAGTACCAATCACATCATCAGCCTCAACGCCCGGTACCACTAATAAAGGCAACCCCATAGCTTTGATAATGGCATGGATAGGCTCTATTTGTTGGCGAAGATCATCTGGCATGGGCGGCCGCTGGGCCTTGTACTGATCATACATTGCATGGCGAAAAGTGGGCCCTTTGGCATCAAAAATCACAATAATATTGGCATTAGTATAATCTTTGCGCAGGCTACGCAACATATTGATCACACCTTTAATAGCGCCTGTTGGCTGGCCTTTCTTATTGGTCAGGGGCGGCAAGGCATGATAGGCGCGAAACAGATAGGAAGATCCATCCACCAGCACCACGGGAACAGAAACTTGTTCAGGCATTCGGCATTCTCTAAGCAGTATGGGCAAAGCCAGCAAGGGGCTTACGGTAAAATACCAAGCCTAGCTCGCTTGCTGAATTAATACAACGACTAATCACCATTATATACTGGCTTGTATGGTTTGCAGCTGGCCTGCACCAGCAAGATTGGTATATTTGTTAGCCGAGAAAATAAAATTAGCGCCTGTTTTTGTATAATAAACGCACTCTTGGGTAGGCTTTCAAGGCCATCACAGGCTAAAATATGCCCTTTGCTAAACCTTTTATATAGTCTGACCAGCCCATGGCCGTTTATACCCAACTTGACCAACAACAAATTGCTGATTACCTAGATCCTTTTAATCTGGGGGAGCTTGTGGGCTTTAAAGGTATTAGCGGTGGGGTAGAAAACACCAATTATTTTGTGACGACCCAAGTACCTGGCCAACCCAAACATGACTATGTTTTAACTCTTTTTGAAGACTTGGGCTACGACGAGCTACCTTACTTTGTTGCCCTTACCGAGCATCTAGTAGAGCATGGAGTAACTGTGCCGGCGCCATTGCGCGATGAATTTGGTACCGCCTTGCGCCGTCTAGCAGCGCGCCCAGCGTTATTATTTCCCCGCTTTGCTGGTGACCATTTACCTCGCAGTGCCATCAGCCCAAACACCTGCGCCATTATGGGCCAGCAATTGGCTAGCCTGCATAAAGCCGGCCAAAGCTTTGATCTCCAGCGCCAAGCTCACCGTGGCCAAGACTGGTGGACAGAATTGGGCCCCAGAGCCGCCCAATGTATTAATACCGAGGAAGCCGAGTTATTACTGGGCACCATCAATACTTATCAAAACATGTTACAAACGGGTGTCGAGTTGCCTAGAGGCGTTATCCATGGTGATTTATTCCATGATAATGCCCTTTTTGAGGGTGAGCAGTTTAGTGCGATTATTGACCTCTATAACGCCTGTGATGATTTTTTATTATACGATGTCGCAGTGGCGGTTAATGATTGGTGTATCAATGGCGATGGCAGCATTAACGAAGCCCTTTATCAGGCCTTTATAGATGCCTATCATCAGACCCGGCCATTTACTAAAGCTGAGGCAGAATATTGGTCTATAATGTTACAAACAGCCGCTATGCGGTTCTGGCTGTCACGCTTGGAAACTTATCATAGTCTCGACTCACACCAGCGCGATGCTGGCGTGACGGTATTAAAAGACCCTGATGCCATCCGTGATATATTGCGTTTACGCCAACAACACCAGCACTTGTTGCCCCTGTAATATGTTTTCACAGGGGCACTTTATGGCGGGGCTTACTAGGCTATGTTACATTATAACAACCGCTAATTTGGATCGACATTAGAAACCAAGCCTATGACAGCCATCGCATCTTCAACTTCCACTACTTCCACTGCTTTTAGTCAGCACGACCATAATCACTGTATTGAAAGCGCTATTACACAAGCTCAAAACTTGTGTAAGGAAAGAGGTGTGCGCCTAACCCGAGTGCGGCAGCGGGTATTGGAGCTGGTTTGGCAAAGCCACCAGCCTTTAGGTGCTTATACCTTATTGTCGTTACTGGCAGAAGAAGGCTTTAACTCTGCCCCGCCAACGATTTATCGGGCTCTGGAGTTTTTACAGAACGAAGGCCTTATTCACAAATTAGCGAGTGTTAACGCCTATACAGGATGCACTAATCCAGGTAACCCCCATGAAGGGCATTTCTTTCTATGTCTAAGTTGTAATCAAGCCTTAGAACTGGATACCACCACCTTGCAGAATTCCCTACAAAACAGTGCCGAAAACCATGGCTTTGCCATTGCTCAGCAGACCATAGAAATAACGGGTTACTGTGCCCAATGCCAGCAGTCAGCATAATGCCATGCTTAACTGCATACTTAATTTAAAACTGCTCATGACTCACAGATTACGTTGCTGTTTTTATATTTGGCCTAACCAGTAGTCATAATGAGCCAGACAAACCTATTTATTGCCCCAAATAAAAGCCAATTACAGCGTATTTGGCAGTTGGCATGGCCACTTATTTTATCCAACCTTAGTGTCCCTTTATTGGGCTTAGTCGACACCGCCATTATGGGTCACCTACCCCATGCCCGCTACCTGGCCGCTGTTACCGTAGGTGCTACAATTATTACCTTTGTGTATTGGGCATTTGGTTTTTTACGTATGGGTACTGTGGGCTTAACGGCCCAAGCCTATGGTGCAGACGATGAGGCTAAGCAATGGCAAATGCTATACCTGCCCGGCTTGCTTGCTATTTTTATTGGCTTGCTGATTATTGCCTTATCCCCCATATTTATTCCGACAGCCATAAGTTATATGCAAGCTGCTGCTGATGTCAGCCAGTTAGCAACAGAATATTTGCATATTCGTATTTTTAGCGCCCCAGCTGTGTTAATGACTTTTGTGGCCATGGGCTGGCTATTAGGGCGACAAGATAGTATTGGCCCTTTATTGATCCTTATATTGACTAATATAAGTAATATTATCCTCAACCTTATTCTGGTATTGGGCTATAAGTTAGATGTGGTTGGGGTGGCTTGGGGCAGCCTAGTTGCAGATTATATTGGTTTTATTGCCGCCATTTTCTTAATCTGGCGACAACTTAGGCCTTTTGCTAACTTACACTTAAGCTGGGGCAAAAGTAAGGTCATTATGCGACAGTTGCTCAGCCTTAATGGCTACTTATTTATCCGTACCTTAGTTTTGCTATTGGTGTTTGCCTTTGTCACTGCCCAAAGCGCCCAAATAAGTACTGAGGTTTTGGCTGCCAATACTCTCTTGCTGCAATATATTACTTTGTTAGCTCATTTCTTAGATGGTTTTGCCTTTGCTGCTGAAGCTAGTTGTGGTGAAAAGATTGGTCGCCAAGAAAGTAATCAGTTTTACCAAACTGTCAATGCGGCAGGTCTTTATTCCGTTTGCCTAGCTATTATTTCCTGCCTTGGTTTTTACTGGCTACACGACCTTTTCTTCGCCTTACTAACCAATCTCCCTGAGGTTCTCGCGTTAGCAAAAACCTATGTCATTTGGGTGATATGGTTACCCATAATCAGTGTTCTGAGCTATCTATTTGATGGTGTATTTGTGGCTGCTGCTCAGTCCAAAGCTATGTTTCATACTGTTTGGGTAGGCGCCCTTGGTATGCTGATAATCTGGTACACAGGGGAGCCCAGTAATCACCATTTATGGCTAGCCTTTTTAGGCTTCTTTCTGCTGCGCACCCTAGTCGCCATTGGCTTCTACTTATCCCTAAGTTATAAGCAAAGCTGGTGGTAGCAAGCATATTTGAGCACTGAGTGCTTAATGAATCCTTAAGACCTGTGGTGTTGTGTCTTGGTCTTTATCGGTCTCTGTCGCAGCTTGGTCTTGATTAACTCGCGTTGGCAACTCCTGACGAGCAGCTAAATGTTGGGCGAGACTTTCTTCATAGCCACATGCCACACAATCACGTACTTGATGATCTTCTTCACCTGCTTCCGCGATATGTAAGCGTACAGTATCTGAGGCGCCGCATTTAGGGCAGACTACTCCAGCAATAAAGCGTTTCTTCATGCTGCTTCTCCTAAACCTTTCGAGCGAATTAGTGCCGCCACATCGGGTTTACGGCCCATAAAGTCCATAAATAATGTCATGGCATCGGCTGAACCACCCCGACCCAAGAGTTTATGCCAATATTGCTGACCCGTTTGGGAATTAAAAATTCCATCTACCATAAAGCGTTCAAAAACATCAGCTGCCAACACATCAGCCCACATATAACTGTAATAACCTGCTGCATAGCCGCCTGCAAATATATGGCTAAAACCATGCTGGAAGCGGTTCCAATCGGGTGGTGTAATTACCGCAACTTCTTCACGCACTTGATCTAGAACAGCTTGCACATCAACAGATTGTGCCGCATCTTGACTATGCAAACGCAGATCAAATAGGCCAAATTCTAATTGCCGCAACATAAACATGGCCGATTGAAAGTGTTTTGCTGCCAACATTTTCTGCAACATTGCGGCAGGCAAGGGCTCACCCGTTTGATAATGCTTAGCAAACATCAGCAAAGATTCTTTTTGCCAAGCCCAGTTTTCTAATAGTTGGCTAGGCAACTCCACGGCATCCCAAGCCACACCGTTAATACCCGCCACACCGGCCACATCGATTTGAGTCAGCATATGATGTAAACCATGACCAAACTCATGGAATAGCGTTACCACATCATTATGGGTAAGCAATGCCGGCTGGCCATAACTGGCTGGGGCAAAGTTACATACAAGATAGGCAACGGGCAACTGAGTTTGTTGGTTGGCTAACTTTTGCCTTGTACGACAATCGTTCATCCATGCGCCACCTCGCTTCTGCTGCCGGGCAAAGACATCAAGATAAAAATAACCAATTGCCTTACCCTGCTGGCTAATACGATAAAAACCCACATCTTTATGCCATACTGGCACGCCGTCGACCTGTTCAACCTGAATACCAAATAGACGTTCAACAATAGCAAATAGGCCGGCCTGTACTTGAGGAAGAGCAAAATAGGGCTTCAGTTCTTCCTGTGATAGATCAAAACGCGCTTGGCGCAACTTTTCACTGTAATAAGCAATATCCCATGCTTGTAATGGTTGGGGGCCGCCTTGCTGTTTGGCAAAGGCTTGCAGCTGCACCATCTCTTCCTGCCCTAGAGGTTTGCATTGTTGGGCTAGGTCCTGCAAAAAGTCATGAGCTTCTTTACCAGAGTCAGCCATTTTGCTGGCCACAGAATACTCGGCATAATTATCGTAGCCAACTAGCTGGGCTAGTTGCTGACGCAGGCTTACTAGTTGCGCCATAATCTCGGTATTGTCATATTGCTGATCATGGGGGCCTTGGTCTGATGCCCGGGTATTAAATGCGGTATAAACTGTTTGTCGTAACTCGCGATCATCAGCAAACGTCACAACGGCGTGATAGCAAGCAAAATCCAGATTCAGCAAATAACCAGACTGGCCTTTGCTGGCGGCTAGTTGCTTAGCTTGGGCCAAACTTGACTCAGGCATTCCAAGTAAGTGCTTACTATCATCAAAGTGCTTGCTCCAACTATCTGTGGCATCCATTACATTATTGGAAAACTGCGTTGATAACTGCGCCAGTTGCTGCTTTAATGCAGCATATTGCTGCTTATCTTCTGCCCCCAATGCCACTCCAGCTAGGCGAAAATCGCGCATTTGTAGATTTATATCTTGCTGTTGTACTGCGGTTAATTGGTTAAATTCATCGCTCTGCTGGATACGCTGCAAGGCTTTATATAAGTCTTGATTTTGGCTTAACCAAGTTGAGTATTCCGTTAATTTAGGCAAGCAAAGATCATAAGCCTGACGCACACTATCTGTATTAGCCACACTATGCAGATGAGCCAAAGGCCCAAAAACCTGCCCAATGGCATCGTCAATTTGCTCTAAAGGAAGAACCAAATCAGCATAGGATAAGCTGGGCTCTGACACTAACTGCTCAATGCGTTGTTTACTATTAGCTATCAATTCAGTTAGTTGAGTAGGTATATTATTAGCTTCGAAATCAGCAAAATTGGGCAGTTGTAAGGTCTGCATTAAAGACATTAGATCACTCTCAGCATAAATTTGTGTATTAAGTGTATATAAGGTCAAAGTATGATTTTTCTATGATCTGACCACAAGAACAAAATATTAGCTTACAATAGATAGGTATTAGTCATTACAAAACATGAAAACCATGAGCATTCGACCTTATCAAGAACATTACCCAGACATCCATACCAGTGTAATGGTGGATGACCAAGCCACTATTATTGGTGATGTCAGTATTGGCGCCCATAGTTCTATCTGGCCACAAGCGGTTATTCGTGGCGACGTTCATAAAATCACCATTGGTGAGCGCACCAGTATCCAAGATGGGTGTGTTTTGCATGTTACCCACGCTGGCCCCTATACTGGTGAGGGCAAGGCCTTAATAGTTGGTGATGCAGTGACCGTGGGACATAACGCAGTGCTACATGCATGCACCATTGGCAACCAAGTGCTGATTGGCATGGGCAGTACTGTATTAGACGGTGCGATCATAGAGGATAACGTTATGCTGGGCGCGAATAGTCTGGTACCACCGGGTAAAACCCTCGTTTCTGGTTACCTTTATGCTGGTAGTCCGGCACAACAACGCCGCCCCCTAAAAGACAACGAATATGCCCTACTAGACTATATGGCCAATAATTATGTTGACCTAAAAAATACCTATATGGAAGCCACACCATGAGCACCTCGCCCTATAACAAAGACTTTCCTATCTCTTGGGAAGAACTGCATCGTAACGCTCGAGCTTTAGCTTGGCGCTTACTGGAAAAAGGCCCTTGGCAAGGCATTATTGCCATTACCCGTGGAGGTTTAGTGCCCGCCGCTATTATTGCCCGCGAATTGGATATTCGCCTTATTGATACCATATGTATTTCTAGCTATGGGCAATTGAACGTGGGCACAGAAGCAAATATGGTTGGCGATCATGTACTTTTGAAAGGCTTTGAAGGTGATGGCGAAGGCTATATTTTGGTTGATGACCTAGTCGATACTGGCGGTACCGCACGAGTGGTGCGCGAAATGGTGCCCAAGGCCACTTTCGCGACTATTTATGCCAAACCCGCCGGCAAACCCACAGTAGATATGTATATTACCGAGGTTAGTCAGGATACTTGGATTCGGTTTCCTTGGGATATGGCCCATACTTTTGCTACGCCCATTGCCGATCTGGACCACTAAACCATGCAACCGCGTATTAGTATGATCAGTCTAGGGGTGGCTGATCTTGAAAAAGCCACCTTATTTTATCAACACGGCTTGGGCCTGCCGCGCCTTAAACCCTACAAAGACAGCATTACCTTTTTTGACTTAAATGGCAGTTGGTTAGGCCTTTATCCATGGGATAAGCTGGCCGAGGACGCCGGTGTTGAACCCGCCGGTACCGGTTACCGGGGCGTAACTTTATCCCATAATTTGCATAGCAAAGCAGAAGTAGATACTTTAATGACACAGGCAATTGAAGCCGGTGCCACCTTAATTAAACAACCACAAGAGGTCTTCTGGGGCGGCTATTCTGGCTATTTTGCTGACCTAGATGGCCATTTATGGGAACTAGCCTATAACCCTTATGCTTGGGTGGGGCCAGAGGATTAATATGCCGTAACAAGCCTTGCTAATAACATTTTAGCCTAACTTACACTTGTACTTTTAAACGTAAAGCCATCCAGTCACTTTTACCATCTACCCCTTTACCATCGCAACTATATAGTTGAAAACACCATAATCTTTACTATACTTCTACTATCTATAATTATAGTAAAAGGCAAATTGATGAATAATGCTGAGTTAACTATTATTGCATTAAATTTTGTCGTTATATTTAGTGCTTACTTTTTCGTTTATCCCAAATATTGTGGTGCAAATGGATACAGAATCGCCTTTTTTGATCTAATCCTGAAAAATTTGGTATTTTTAATTTCAGCCAGTCTATTCTGGGATGAAGGAGGAGCGTTTTTTTGGGGCATAGATAAAAGATTTAGCCTGCTTATATTCTCTGTAAACTGGTTCTGGTTTACTTTTATTACATATTTAATAATTGATTCTTTATTCAGTCTTTGGTTTTACAATAAACATAAGGCCTGAAAGCTCTTAAAGCATAACGCCCTCCAACCCACTAGCAATCCCCATATTTTGTACTAAAGTTAGTCTGCAAGTCATAAAAATAGTGATCAATAATATATTTTATTATACTTAATATTAAGTTGTCATATTTAACATTAGGGGCATGAAGTTATGCAAACAATCAAAACGAACATTACACAGCTAATAGTAATTGGCTCTAGCCTAATAGCTGTTTATTTTTCTTTAGCCCAAACAAATGGCTTATTTGGCGATGTAAGGACAATTTCTGAGTATCAGCCTGCTACGACGCTAGAAACAATTGATGCTGCTAAATATTTAAAGCAAGGTGTAGAAAGCTTACAGACCAAAGATAGTGTTGATAAACATAAATATGGGCCCGCTTTTTTGACTAATCATATAAGCAAACAAGAGGTCTATGATCTTGGCCATAGTCGTCAAACTCCTTTACGGATTGATGACGAGCAATTTTTCAAAATATTAGATCAAGATCAGTTTTATACCGGTCGGTTTTAATAAGTTTATTTCATTCTCTATAGCTAACCAGTCTAGGATTATGATCTAAGGAAGAAGCTAATGAATAATTTTTATAGAAAATTAGCAGTAATGGTATTGCTGATTACTATTTGGCAACCGGTTTCGGCTAGCATTAGTAATAACTGCCTCGATGCCATAGGCAAAGCTAGCTCGGCTAAGTGTGTGTCTATACTGCAATTACTAGCGGAGCCTAAAAAGTTCCACCAACAACGTGTAATCGTTGGTGGCTTTTTAGATGCATCCCTAGCAGAAATAGGGTTTGGCAAACTCTATTTCCATCGTGAAGACTATGAATTTATGCTGTTACAAAATGCTCTAGATATCGACCTTTTTGGCACTTATAGCCATGATTTAGATGGTCATTATGTTTGGGTTGAAGGCGTTTTTAATATTGAGGGAGGAAACACTATGCAACCATCCCTGGGCACAATAAAGTTTATTGATAATATTTATCGGCATAATCTTAAGCGTCGCAACGCTGGTGGCCTTATAAAGGCCCAGCAGTAATGTAACTAAAGTTGCTGCCGTAGCCAACTTAGCACTAACTGGGTCTGTGGCTGAACGCCACGCCAGATAGTAAAGGACGCTGCGGCCTGCTCCACTAGCATACCTAAACCATCATCAGCAGATATAGCGCCCTGCTCTTCAGCCCATTGACTAAATACTGTTTTATTGGCGCTATACATCATATCGTAGGTACGTGCTTGAGGTGCTAGCAAACCATCAGGTAAGGGAGGCAAAGCACCGGATAAACTTGCGGCTGTGCCATTAATTATCCAGTCAAATGAACCATTTAGGTCTGCAAAGCCACAGGCCGTTACTTGGCCTAGATGCGCTACCGCCTGCGCTAGTTGTTCTGCCTTGGCAACGGTGCGATTGGCGATAACCAGTTGTGCAGGCTTTTGCCCCAGAACTGGCTCTAGTACACCACGCACTGCGCCACCCGCACCAAGTATTAAAATGCGCTTACCTGTCAGTTGGCCACTTAAATTAACGGTTATATCACGCACCATACCCACGCCATCGGTATTATCTGCGCAAATCTCACCTTTTTTATTGCACCAAAGGGTATTGGCTGCCTGAGCAAGGCTAGCGGCGGCACTAGGGTGCTTGGCCATAGCAAAGGCCTGCTGCTTAAAGGGCACTGTGATATTAAGGCCTTTACCGCCTTGGGCAAAAAAGTCTTTAACGTAGCGCTCAAAGTCGCCTTCTGCTACTAATTGCGCCGAATAAGCAATATCTTGCTGAGTATTTGCAGCAAATTGCCGATGAATCTGTGGCGATTTACTGTGTTTAATGGGATTGCCCAATACTTGATACTGGTCCATAGTTGGCGGCCTTTTAATCATTTAACCAATCGCGATGAGGTAAAAAATCTTCACTTAACTGAGCCTCAGCGGAACCTGCCTCAGGTTGATAGTTATAGCCCCACCTTACTTCGGGTGGCAGCGACATTAATATGGACTCGGTACGGCCACCGGTTTGCAGGCCAAATAGTGTGCCGCGATCATAAACCAGATTAAACTCCACATAGCGGCCGCGTCGATGCAGCTGAAAATCCCTTTCTCGCTCACCAAATGGCGTATCCTTGCGGCGCTCCATAATCGGCGTATAAGCAGACAGATAACTATCCCCTACGCTACGCATAATAGCAAAAGCCGTGTTAAAGTCTGGACTATTTAAGTCATCAAAAAATAACCCGCCCACACCTCTGGCCTCATTACGATGGGGCAGGAAAAAGTACTCATCACACCACTGCTTCAACCTTGGGTACAAGTCCTCACCAAAAGGATCGCAAGCATCTTTAGCTGTTTGATGCCAGTGGCGACAATCCTCTTTGTTGCCATAGTAAGGGGTTAAGTCATAACCGCCACCAAACCACCATACGGGCTCTTCGCCCTCCTTTTCTGCGACAAAAAAGCGTACATTAGCATGGCTGGTGGGTACATATGGATTATGTGGATGCATAACGAGGCTAACGCCCATGGCCTGAAAACTACGTCCTGCTAATTCGGGACGATTGGCCGTAGCCGAAGTGGGCATGGCTGCGCCAGTAACATAGGAAAAGTTGACCCCACCTTTTTCAATAACAGCGCCATTGGTCATAACGCGACTAGAGCCACCTCCGCCCTCCTTGCGCTGCCAACTATCAGCAACAAATTTGCCAGCCCCGTCCTGCTTCTCTAAACCTGCACAGATGCGCTCTTGCAAATCCATAAGGTAAGTTTTAACAGCTGCTATATCAACATTGGCCACTATATATTCCTATTCGGTCGAGTATTTGTGTGTAAATTAGACTCGTATTATCTGATCTGTAAGCAAATCTTTAACCTGAGTCGGTTGATTCGACGCCCCCAACTGGCCTGGCAATACATAGTCCAACTGTTCACCAAAATATTGTCGCACTTTTAGTCTGGTTCGGGCTGGTGCCACTGTAGCAGGATTAGCCGAGGTTGACACAATGGGCCCACCCAAGGCGTCGCATAACTGGCCAATTAAGGAATGGGCAGAGATGCGCACGGCAACACTTTGATGCTGGCCTTTTATCCAATCAGGCACCCAGTTATCTGGATCTGGCAATAACCAAGTATATGGGCCCGGCCAAGTATTGTTTAGGCGCTGCACTTGCTCTTCATCACAGTGGGCAATTAGGGGCTGAATATGCTGCCAGCGGGAGGCTACCATAATCAAACCTTTATGCCATGGGCGCTGCTTTAAGCGCCATATTTGCTGCACTGCTGAGAGACTCCATGGATCACTGCCTAGACCCCAAACAGCTTCCGTGGGGTAGGCAATAACGCCTTCTTGCCTTACCGCTAAAACGGCATTGTTAATATGCCACTGACTGGTCATCGTTGCTTTCTATCCTATACGTTCATAGCCCTTTGGCCCTTCTACCAAATACCCCAGCAAGGTCAATTCCATAAGCTGGGCTGCCACTTCGGCATAGGGCAAGGCCAATTGTTGGCAGATTATATCAATAGGCAGGGGGTCAGAGCCAAACTGATTTAACAATTGTTGTAATGATGTTGATAAATTTACATCCAGACTGGCTTTATCTGCATCCATAGATATACATATAGTATCACTTAATATAGGTGCTAACTCAGCCAATATCTGTTGTGGAGTATAAACCAAGTGCGCCCCATCACTTATCAAGTCTAGGCCACCTTGGGCTTGTTTATTATGAGGACTAGCTGGCAAAGCAAAGACCTCACGCCCCTGCTCTAGGGCTGTTTTTGCCGTAATCAGTGAGCCACTTTTTTGTGCTGCCTCTACTACTAATAGCGCTAAACTTAAGCCACTTATCAGACTATTTCGAATTGGAAATTGATAGGGCATGGCTGGCAGAAATAGTGGCCATGGGGAAACTAAAGCACCATTATTAGCGACAATTTGCTGGGCCAAATGTTGATGCCTTACTGGATACACCTTAGCCAAACCAGAACCTAGGACAGCAATGGTGTCGCCTTGTGCGGTTAAAGCACCCGCATGGCTGGCGCCATCAACACCAATAGCTAAGCCACTAACGATGGTTAAGCCTACAGTAGCTAAGGCTTGGGCATACTCCGTGGCTAAAGCTAGGCCAGAGGGGCTGGCTCTGCGCCCGCCAACCATAGCAATAGCGGGGTCTGCCAAGAGCTGACGATTACCTTGCACCCACAGCCAACCCGGACAATCGTCCAATAACGTTAACTGCTGAGGAAAATCATCATCATAAAAAGTAAGCAAATAAGCAGGATTTGCCTGTAGCCAAGTATAGTGTGGGTAAAAGTAAGTGGGTAAGTCGGTTTTCCTTAAGCGCTGCCAATGGTGGCGTTGTTGTGGAGAAAGAAATGTTTGTAGCTGGTCTAGATCAACCTGATAAAATAATGCCTCAATATCAGGCCATTTTTCTATAAGCTGGCGACTTTGGCTAAAGCTTAACTTAAGCTCCGTCAGGGCTAGCCAAGCCCAATCTGTTGCTTGCCAACTGGGCTTATGTAAGTTGTTATGGGCAAAGGCTTGGTTTTGTTTGTGCATATGACCTCCCTGTCATGAATTGCAGTCAACTTAATGGTATAATTGTATCCTGTTTTTTGGTTTTTACTTGAGCAACACATATCATGGCTTTGTTACCTATACTTGAATTCCCCGATCCTCGCCTACGCAAAATTGCTAAGCCTGTTACTGAGGTAACGGATGAGATTCGACAGCTAACGGACGATATGCTGGAAACTATGTACGATGCTCCGGGTATTGGTCTAGCCGCCACACAAATTGATGTGCATCAACGTATTGTGGTCATTGACGTTTCAGATGAAGGTGACTCACCGCTGGTATTAATCAACCCAGAGTGGGAAGCCATCGATGATGAAAAGGAAAATTATCAGGAGGGGTGCTTATCTGTACCCGAGTTCTATGATGATGTTGAGCGCCATAGTCATATTGTTTACCGGGCTCTAGATCGTGACGGCAATCCCATTGAGGAACGCGCAAGTGGCCTCCTAGCGATCTGTATTCAACATGAATTAGATCACCTAAATGGCAAATTATTTGTGGATTATATCTCGCGCCTAAAGCGTGACCGAGTGCGGAAAAAACTGGAAAAGAAGCATCGTCTAGAACAGCAGGCACGCTAGAATCTTAACAACGATTAGCATTGTCACCTTTGCCAAAGGTATCCATCTTGACGTGATAGCCTAAAGCTTTGTTTATCTAGGAGCATCTGTGAGCAACCAACCTTTACGCATTATCTTTGCTGGCACCCCTGAGTTTGCAGCCCAGCACCTGCAAGCACTTGTTGATAGCGAGCATCAGATATTGGCCGTCTATAGCCAGCCAGACCGACCCGCTGGCCGTGGTCGTAAACTAACTGCTAGCCCTGTTAAACAGCTCGCTGTTGCCCATAATATTGACGTACAACAGCCCTTATCATTAAAAGATGCAGAGGCTCAGGCACACTTGGCTGCTTATAAAGCGGACATCATGATCGTGGTAGCTTATGGCCTTTTGCTACCAGAAGCCGTGCTGAACACGCCACGTTTGGGTTGTATTAATGTGCACGCTTCTCTGTTGCCCCGTTGGCGCGGCGCGGCCCCCATTCAACGCGCCTTATTAGCTGGCGATAAGGATACCGGGGTCACTATTATGCAAATGGAAGCGGGGCTGGATACTGGCCCTATGCTACTAAAACAACATATTGCCATCACCGCCACCGACACCTCAGCCAGTCTCCATGACAAGCTTGCTACTTGTGGCAGTAGCAGCCTTGTGGAAGCATTACAGCAAATTACTACTCTCACTTCAGAAACACAGGATGATAGCCAAGCCAACTACGCCAATAAATTGACCAAAGACGAGGGCTTAATTGATTGGCAGACTCCCGCCACAGCCATTAGTCGCCAAGTACGCGGCTTAAATCCATGGCCTGTGGCTTATACAGATTTCGGGGAGCAGCGTTTGCGGATTTGGTTAGCGGAAGCTAAAGAGTCTTCCCTGTCAGAACATACAAATAAGCAAGCTGGTACTGTTACTGGTTATAGCAAGCAAGGAATACATGTTGCTTGTGGCGAGGGTGAGTTATTGATTACCCAATTACAGTGGCCTGGTGGCAAGGCTGTTGCTGGCGCACAGCTGAAAAACCTCCAGCAAAAATTGCCTATTGGCAGCATCTTGGGTGCTGCCAAATAATGGCAGATTCAACTCGCTATTTGGCAGCCTTAGCCATTACCGAGGTACTGCGACAGCAAGGCTCTTTGGCCAGCAGTCTACCCCTTGCCTTGGCACAGGCGCCAGCAAAAGAGCGCCCTCTTCTCTCCCAAATAGTTTATGGCACTTGTCGCTATTACCCCAAACTAAATGGCATTGCCCAACACCTACTAAATAAGCCTCTACGCAAGCGTGATCTTGATATCTATGCCCTTATGTTAGTGGGGCTATATGAACTTAACTATATGCGTACGCCAGACCATGCCGCAGTGACTAGTTGTGTGGATGCAGCGAAAGATAGTGGTCAAGATTGGGCGCCGCCATTAATTAATGGGGTGTTAAGAGCTTTTTTGCGCCAGCGTGAAACGCTATCTGAAGAGCTAGCAGATAATCCTGAGTATACGCATAACAATCCTGCTTGGTTACAGTTAAAGCTGGCTAATCACTGGCCAGATAGTTGGCCAACTATACTTGCTGCTAATGATCAACAAGCACCTATGACTTTAAGGGTAAATCAACGGCATCATACCACCAAAGACTATCTGGAAGTCTTAGCCAGGGCCAATATAAAAGCCAAGGCATGCGCTTATAGCCCGTGGGGTATTCAACTAGACAGCCCCTGCCAAGTTGACGAGTTGCCCGGTTTCGCTGCTGGTTGGGTTAGTGTGCAAGATGAGGCCCCGCAACTTGCTCCTACTTTGTTGGACTTAAAAGCTGGTCAGCGCGTGCTTGATGCTTGTGCTGCGCCAGGCGGTAAAACTGGTCATTTGCTTGAGGTGGCTGATATTGAAGTAACCGCCGTTGAGCTAGAGCAGCGCCGCCTTGACCGCCTACATGAAAATTTACAGCGGTTGCAGCTATCTGCCGAAGTTATTTGTGCTGATGCGAGTCAACCAGACAACTGGTGGGATGGACAGGCCTATGATCGTATTTTAGTCGATGCACCTTGTTCTGCCACGGGTGTGATTCGCCGCAATCCAGATATAAAACTACTTCGTAACAATGAAGATATTACACGCTTGGCACAACTACAATTAACCATTTTGCAGCAATTATGGCCTACTTTAAAAACTGATGGTTTATTGGTTTACGCTACCTGCTCCATTTTAAAACAGGAAAATGAACGTATCGTTAAGCGCTTTTTGCAAGCGCAAGAAGATGCTCAAGAACAAGCTATTTCAGCTACTTGGGGGCAAGCTACTGGCCATGGTCGGCAACTGTTTCCAGCGCCAGAAAGCCACGATGGCTTTTACTATGCTGTATTAAAAAAGGTCTCTTCTTAACAAACTTTGCTATGGAGTGACTAATAACCATGACACGCCCGTGGTTTCTGGTATCATAATAAGAAAATCGGCTCACATCACTGAAGCAACCGTTATGAAAATAATCATTCTCGGTGCCGGCCAGGTCGGCAAAACCCTGGCAGAAAACCTGGCTATTGATGCTAACGACATCACCATGGTAGACCAGGATACGGCGGCCCTTAAGGATCTCCAAGATCGCTTGGATATTCGCACCGTAGCTGGTGCAGCCTCTTTGCCCAATATTTTAGAGGCAGCTGGCGCTGAAGACGCTGATATGTTGGTAGCCGTGACGAAAAGCGATGAAGTCAATATGGTGGCTTGTCAGATCGCTAAGCATGTTTTTCAAACACCAACAACTATAAGCCGTATTCGCTCCCATGAATATCTAGATCAACGTGGTGCCTTATTTAAAAGTGAAACGGGTGCCTTTCCTATTGATGTGATTATTAGCCCAGAGAAGCTAGTCACCAAACATATTCAACGTCTAATCGAAAACCCTAGTGCCCTGCAAGTACTAGACTTTGCCGACGGCCGTGTGCAATTGGTAGCCGTAAAAGCCCACTTGGGTGGCCCTCTTGTTGGCCAACCCATAGCCAATTTACGCCAACATATGCCTAATATTGACTCCCGCGTAGCGGCTATCTTCCGTAAAGATAGGGCTATTGTGCCCGAAGGTGATACGGAAATTCATGTTGATGATGAAGTTTTCTTTATTGCCGCTAAAAAAGATATTCGGGCCGTTATGAGTGAACTAAGGCGGCTAGATAAGCCTTATAAGAAAATTATGATTGCCGGTGGTGGTAATATTGGTTCCCGTCTAGCTAGCAACTTGGCCAAAGACTTTCGCGTCAAAATGATTGAGCGCGGCCTTGAGCGTTGTGAACAATTGGCTGATAGCCTAGATGATGTCATCGTTTTGCATGGTAGCGCCTCGGATCAAGATTTATTGATTGAAGAAAATATCGAAGCCACGGATGTATTCTGCGCCTTAACCAATGACGACGAAGCCAATATTATGGCATCTATGCTCGCCAAGCGTTTAGGCGTTCGCAGTGTAATGACCTTAATTAGTAATCCGGCTTATGTGGACCTGATTGAAGACGGCACCATTGATATCGCCATTTCGCCACAGCAAACCACGGTGAGTAGTTTGCTTACCCATGTCCGTCGTGGCGATATAGTTAATGTGCACTCACTTCGCCGCGGAGCCGCAGAGGCCCTAGAGGTTATTGCTCATGGTGACCTAAAAACATCGCAAGTGGTTGGGCGCCGTTTGGAACAAATTAAGCTGCCCCAAGGCACCACATTTGGGGCCATTGTACGCAATGACGAAGTACTTATGGCACACCATGACGTAGTTATTGAAAATAACGACCATGTAATACTTTTCCTGACAGATAGACGCATGATCAACGAAGTTGAGCGCCTATTTGCCGTTGCCCTTACCTTTTTCTAAGGCCTAGCATGCACCTTCGAGTCACTCAGAAAATTATCGGCATCTTACTGATGGTATTTAGCTTAGCCATGCTGCCGCCTCTTCTGGTGTCTCTGTTATATAGTGATGGTGCCCATATGGCGTTTATTGAGGCCTTTGCCATTACTTTAGGTGCGGGGCTGATTATTTGGCTGCCCGTAGCTAGATACCAAAAAGTGCTCCGCACTCGTGATGGCTTTGTTATCGTGGTAATGTTTTGGACCATTCTAGGTATCTTTGGCGCCCTGCCACTTTATTTAAATAGTGCCATGCAAGCTAATTGGCACTTTGTTGATGCCTTATTTGAGTCTCTATCAGGCTTAACCACAACTGGCGCTACGGTGATTACCAGTATTGACTCCTTACCTGAGTCAATTCTTTTCTATAGACAGCTACTACAGTGGTTTGGCGGCATGGGCATTATTGTCTTGGCCGTGGCTATTTTACCCATGTTGGGTATTGGTGGTATGCAGCTATATCGGGCCGAAACACCAGGCCCCGTAAAAGATTCTAAACTAACCCCACGCATTACCGAGACGGCCAAACATCTTTGGTATATTTATCTTGGTTTAACGGTGACTTGTGCAACAGCCTACTGGGCTGCAGGTATGAGTGCATTTGATGCTATCTGTCATAGCTTTTCGACGGTAGCTATCGGTGGCTTCTCAACCCATGATGCGAGTCTAGGTTATTTTAATAGTCCAGCTATTGAGGGCATTGCCATTGTGTTTATGCTATTGGCTGCTATTAACTTTGGTTTGCACTTCCAAAGTGTGCGTCTAATGCGCAACAAACATCACAGCTTTAATTTAAAGCATTATTGGCAAGATGAGGAATTCCAATTCTTCTTAAGCATTATTGCTACTGTTTCTGTCATCACCATTATTACCCTCAGTTTGGCTACTAATATGGGCTGGATAGATAGCTTCCGGCAGGGTTTATTTGAGGTGGTATCGATCGCCACAACAACAGGCTATGCCACGGCAGACTTTGCCAATTGGCCAACTATGTTGCCTTTCTTACTGTTTAGTGCCGCTTTTATTGGTGGCTGCGCAGGCTCAACGGGTGGTGGCATGAAGGTTGTGCGCGTGCTGATTGTATTAAAACAGGGCTTAAGGGAAGTGCAACGGCTTATTCATCCTAATGCGGTTATTCGCGTTAAGCTTGGTGGCAAAGCCATACCCGCTCGGGTCACGGATGCCGTATGGGGCTTCTTTTCCGTTTACGCCATTGTGTTTATGGTGATGATGATATTATTGCTTGCCACAGGCCTAGATCAGGTTACGGCTTGGTCTGCCGTTGGCGCAACACTTAACAATTTAGGCCCTGGCCTTGGTGGTGTCGCCCAGCACTATGGTGATATTAATGCCACGGCCAAGTGGATATTATGTTTTTCCATGTTACTAGGTCGTCTTGAAGTGTTTACTTTATTGGTTATCTTTACGCCTATGTTTTGGCGCGATTAATACCAAATATTCACCTCTTATCCGCTGGTTATCAACAAACATATCCACAGCTATAGATTATGTCTGAAAAATGGAATCAACGATATGCGCAAGCAACTGCTCTGCCAGATATAAACCCTTGGTTATATAAGTTTAGTCACTTAATTCCTCATAATGGCTCTGCCCTAGACCTAGCTTGCGGCCTTGGCCAGAATGCTTTTTTCCTTGCAAAACATGGCCTTAGGGTAGAGGCATGGGATAGCTCTGAAGTTGCCATTGACGCAGTCAATCAGTACGCCAAAAAACATAACTTAGCAGTGCAAGGGCAATGTGTTGATATAACACAAGCTTGGCCAACCACAGGTTTCGATTTTATTTGTGTTAGCGCCTTTCTTGAGCGAGATATTTGTCCACAGATAATTACCAGCCTTAAGCCCGGTGGTATATTGTTTTATCAAACGTTTAATCAAATTGCCCTACCGGGCAAGCCTAGTAATCCAGACTATTTGTTACAAGCTGGCGAACTATTATCCCTTTTTAAAGGCTTAATGCCGTTGGTGTATTGGGATGAGCAAGATGCTTATACAGGCCAAAACAAAGGACAAAACAACCCTAGTCTTGCGGGCAAAGCTCTGCTTATTGCGCGCAAGTAATTACTGCTGTTCTAGGGTTTGCTTAAAACGCCTATATTCCCATTGGTATTGAGCCGGAGCAGTGCGAATCAGGTCAGCAATAGCGTTATTCATTGCCTGTACAGAATCTTTAATATCTGTACCCTTCAGGTTAGCGGTAATATCCAGCAATTCTATAGTGTAGCCTTTACCAATGCCTTCACGCTTGGCCCATCCGAGTATAATTTGTATGTCTTTTGATTTTGCTAACTGAGCCGCTAAGGTCATAGTATATGCGGGCTGCGCAAAGAACGTGACTTCCACAGCGGCTGAACCAGGCGGCTCTTGATCAGGCAGAATAAGAATAGATTGCTGATTGTTTAGGGCTCGTTTTAGTGACTTTACCCCTGTTGCAGAGGCCGGCGCTAAAGCCATACCTGAAGCTTGACGACCCTTGGCGATTAATTGATCTAATGCTGCTAACTTTGCCGGCTTATAGAGGGCAGTTAAGTGTGTTTGACTAGCTAACCAAGCGGCAAATAATTCCCAATTGCCCAAATGTGGCGTCAAAATCACACGTGGTTTGTCGTCTTCCAGCAGATGCTGGTTACACACAGTATTAATGCGGGACAAATTGGTTTTGCTATTACCACACCAGTTATGGCCCATCTCCATCATGGCCATCGCCGTATGAGCTAGGCTTGCCTTTAACAAATTTTGTTGCTGATTTGGGTTTAACTCAGGCAGGCATCGCTGAATATTCAATTGGCTTTCATGCTTTGCGCTATTGGGCAGCCAGTAAAGTAAACGACCCACAAACAAGCCAATAAACTGAGCTAGGGGCATAGGCAATAAGCCAAATAAACGAATTGTCGTGGTGGCCAAAAAAGACTTCATAGCACAAAACATAAAAATCAAAACAGGCGTTATCATACCATTCTTATGGGCTAGACATGCTGCGCTTTAGCAATTTCTCACCTTTTCGTGACAATAAAACCACTTTCGAGTTAATTTTAAGTCATTTGCACTTCTAGTAAGGTCTATATCTCATGCGTCCAAATGATGAATAGGGTATAATGACGCCCTTTATTTTAGCTCTATGGCGAGCTAAGTCGATTAACCGTCAAAAGTGGATTTGACAGCGTGAATACGAAAACTGATAGCAGCACTTTTCAAGGCTTAATATTTGCCCTGCAACAATTCTGGTCAGAGAAAGGGTGCAATATTATGCAACCTTTGGATATGGAAGTAGGCGCTGGCACCTTTCATCCCGCCACTTTTTTAAAAGCCATTGGGCCCGAAAGCTGGCGCTCTGCTTATGTGCAGCCTAGCCGCCGACCCACCGATGGGCGCTATGGTAAAAACCCCAACCGCTTGCAACATTACTTTCAATTTCAAGTGGTTATCAAACCTTCCCCCGATAACTTTCAGGAAATGTACCTAGATTGTCTTAATCATTTAGGCATTGATCCTGAGGTACATGATATTCGCTTTGTCGAAGATAACTGGGAATCCCCCACCCTAGGTGCTTGGGGCTTGGGCTGGGAAGTTTGGTTAAACGGCATGGAAGTTTCGCAGTTTACGTATTTTCAACAAGCAGGTGGGCTTGAGTGTTATCCAGTGATGGGTGAAATCACTATTGGCCTTGAGCGTATTGCTATGTACCTGCAAAATGTTAATAGCGTTTACGACTTGGTATGGAGCCGCTCTGCAGATGGGTCAGTGGTTACCTATGGTGATATTTACCATCAGCAAGAAGTTGAAATGTCTACATTTAACTTTGACCATGCCCATGTGCCAACTTTATTTGCCAACTTTGATCACTATGAAAGCGAGTGTGAGAAATTAGTCGCTGCCCACCTGCCTCTACCTGCCTATGAGCTAGTGTTAAAAGCCTCTCATACGTTTAATCTTTTAGACGCTCGCCATGCCATTTCCGTAACAGAGCGGCAACGTTATATCTTGCGTGTGCGCACTATGGCGCGGCAAGTAGCCCATGAATACTACGCTGCACGCAAAGCCTTAGGCTTCCCCATGGCCAGCCCTGAATTAAGAGCTGAATTGTTAAATGACGAGGAACAAGCCTAATGTCACACGCTGATTTTCTATTTGAATTAGGTACTGAAGAGCTGCCACCAAAATCTTTGCAAACCCTACAAAATGCTCTTAAAAACAATATCGTTAAGCAATTGGCACAACTAAATCTGGGCCATGGCGAAGTAACTGCCTATGCTTCACCAAGACGCCTGACAGTAATTATTGATCAACTAGAGCTACAACAAGCCGACCGCAAAGAAAGCCGTCGTGGTCCAGCTTTGTCTGCTCCAGAACAGGCGGCTCAAGGCTTTGCTAGATCATGCGGCGTTGCGTTAGCTGATCTAGCCGTAATTGACACCGACAAGGGCCAATATTACAACTTTGAAAAACACGTCAGTGGTGCCGCTACAGAAAGCCTGCTTCCAGCATTACTTGAACAGGCTTTGGCTGATCTTCCTATTGCTAAGCGCATGCGCTGGGGCAGCTCCCGTGCTGAGTTTGTTCGTCCTGTGCAGTGGTTTATTTTGATGCTAGGCGAATCATTAATTGATTGCTCCTTATTTAGTTTGAGTAACGGCAACCAAACTCGCGGCCACCGCTTCCATTGTAATGCCAGCATTACTATCAAAAGCCCCAAAACCTATGCTCAGCAGCTTAGGGATGAGGGCAAAGTGATTGTTGATATTGAGGAACGTAAGCAGATTATTCGTACCCAAGTTGCTGAACAGGCGGCTAAGGCGGGTGCTCAAGCTGTTGTTAGTGATAGTCTTTTAAATGAAGTAGCTGCCTTAGTTGAATGGCCCGTTAGCTTATGTGGCAAGTTCGACGATGCATTTCTTGAAGTGCCGGCTCAGGCGCTAGTGTCATCAATGGCTGAGCATCAAAAGTATTTTCATCTAGTCAATGATCAAGGCGAGATACAGCCCTATTTTATCACCGTTAGTAATTTAATCAGTAAAGATCCACAAGCCGTCATTGACGGTAATGAGCGCGTGATTCGGCCTCGCCTTGCTGACGCCGCATTCTTTTTTGAAACTGACAAAAAGGCCACCCTAGAGAGCCGTAACCCGGCTTTGGAAAAGGTTGTATTTCAGGCTGACCTTGGCAGCCTAGCCGATAAAACCAAACGTATTGCAGCACTTGCTGGCACCATTGCTAGTCAAATTGGCGCTAACGCCGAACAAGCTAAGCGCGCTGGTTTATTGGCAAAAGCTGACCTAAACACTGAAATGGTATTAGAGTTTGGCGACCTACAAGGCCTTATGGGTCATGTATATGCCCTTAATGATGGTGAAGACAAGATCACAGCTGCGGCTATTGAACAACATTATTGGCCAAAATTCTCTGGCGACCAACTACCGCAATCACTTGAAGCCAGTGCCCTGGCTATTGCCGACCGCTTGGACACCTTAGTTGGATTATTTGGAATTAATCAGCCCCCTACTGGCAGCAAGGACCCCTATGCTTTACGTCGCGCTACAGTTGGGCTATTGCGCATAATGATTGAACAAGAGCTAGATCTTGATTTGCCTGCCTTAATTGACCAGGCCTACAGCCTACATGCCAATTTGAAACAGGATCAAGATAGCACGCGCAAACAACTGCATACTTTTATTATCGAGCGCTTGCGTGCTTACTATGAAGATCAAAGCATTAAAGCTGAAGTATACCTTGCCGTAAATAGCAAAAAACCAACCTCGCCTCTAGACTTCGATCGTCGCGTGAAAGCCGTTAACCACTTCCTATCATTGCCAAGTGCCGCAAGCCTTGCAGAAGCAAATAAGCGAGTAAGCAATATTTTGTCGAAAAATGGTAAAGGCAGCGAGCTTATTGACCCTGCTCTATTGACCGAGGCTGATGAAAAAGCACTGCACTTAGCTGTGAATGAGGTTAGTCAGGCAAATATTGCTTCTATTGCTCAAGGCGACTATCAGTCAACCTTGTCAGCATTAGCTAATCTAGCAGAACCCCTTGAAGCCTTTTTTGCTAGTACCATGGTTATGGTTGATGATGTTGCAGTTCAAAACAACCGCCTTGCCTTGTTATCAAGCATCCAGTCAGAATTAGGGCGCGTTGCTGATATTGCACTCCTTGCCCAATAATTGTTTCACGTGAAACACTAAGAAGCCGCACACTTGTTGCGGCTTTTTTATTTCCCTGTTACTTACTGTCTATACCTATGTGCCGATACATGTTTCACGTGAAACATATTGCTGCAGGCATATATAAATACCTGTATGCCACTTACTTACCTTAAAGAGCTTATTGGATTTATTGCACAAAAAAACCACCCTAAGGTGGTTTTAATAATAATCTAAGCTTTTTTAAGATCAGACATCAAGGTTAGACGCCTGCAAAGCATTCGATTGTATAAAGTTGCGACGCGGCTCAACCTCTTCACCCATCAGAGTAGTAAACATCTGATCCGCAGCAATAGCATCATCAATGGTCACTCGCAGCATACGCCTAGTTTCAGGATCCATGGTTGTTTCCCAAAGCTGATCTGGATTCATTTCACCTAGACCCTTATAGCGCTGAATACCCAAACCACGGCGAGCCTCTTTCATTAACCAGGCCAAACCCTCTGCAAAGCTGTTAGTAGCAAGTTTGCGCTCACCACGCTGGAAAAAGCCTGTGGGCTCAATCAAACCGCTTAAGGTCTCATTTAAAGCAACAATAGAACGATAGTCAGCGGAATGGAAAAGATCATAATTAAGCAGGTAGTCGTCATCAATACCATGGGTTGTAATAGTGACAACAGGTAGATAGCCGCCCCGTTCAGGATTATCTTTTACCATGCCATCATATTGAGCACCAGCCGTTTCTTTATCGGCAAGAGTCTCAACCAAAGCATCTAGCCAATCAGCAACCTTGCCTTGATCCTGCAAATCATCAGCAGCTAATACTGGTGAATAAATCATCTGCTCCAAAATAACTGGAGGCACAACTCTCTCTAAACGCTTAATTGTCGCCATTACTTGTAAATATTGACTAGCCAAGGCCTCTAAAGCAGAGCCACTAATAGCTGGCGCACTATCACTCGTATACAAGGCAGAATTATCTAGAGCCCCTTGTAGCAAATATTCATCTAGGGCGGGATCATCTTTAATATATTGTTCTTGCTTACCTTTCTTAACCTTATATAGAGGTGGCTGGGCAATAAAGATATGACCATTTTCAATAATAGAAGGCAGATGGCGGAAGAAGAAAGTCAGCAACAAGGTACGAATATGGGCACCGTCAACATCAGCATCGGTCATAATAATAACGCTATGGTAACGCAACTTCTCGATATCAAAGTCATCACGACCAATACCACAGCCTAAGGCCGTTATTAGTGTGCCAACTTCAGCAGAAGAAAGCATTTTATCAAAGCGTGCCTTTTCCACGTTAAGAATCTTGCCTTTTAAAGGCAAAATAGCCTGTGTTTTTCGATCTCGACCTTGTTTTGCCGAACCACCAGCAGAATCACCCTCCACCAGATAAATTTCAGATAAAGCTGGGTCTTTTTCCTGACAATCCGCTAGCTTACCGGGTAGCCCAGCAATATCTAGAGCGCCCTTACGACGCGTCATTTCACGCGCCTTACGGGCTGCTTCACGGGCTCGCGCCGCATCAAGCATCTTGCCTACAATAGATTTGGCATCTTGTGGGTTTTCCTGCAGGTATTCAGAAAGATACTTACCCATCTCCTGCTCTACTGCAGACTTAACCTCAGAAGAGACCAACTTATCTTTGGTCTGGGATGAGAATTTAGGGTCAGGCACCTTCACTGAGATAATTGCCGTTAGGCCCTCACGAGCATCATCACCTGAAGTCGAGACCTTACTCTTTTTCTGGGCAGATTCAGCATCGATATAATTATTTAAGGTCCGTGTTAGGGCGGCACGGAAGCCAGAAAGGTGGGTACCACCGTCACGTTGCGGAATATTGTTGGTAAAACAATGAATACTTTCCTGAAATGAATCATTCCATTGCAAAGCCACTTCAACACCCACACCATCGGCATGCAGCGCACTGAAGTGCAAACATTTATTAAGAGGCTGCTTATTGGTATTTAGGTATTCAACAAAGGCAGACACGCCGCCCTCATAACTAAATAGCTCCTCACGACCGCTACGCTCATCTTTTAGCAGAATAGCCACACCAGAATTCAAAAACGACAATTCACGTAAGCGCTTGGCAAGGGTATCAAACTGGAATTGGATATTAGTAAAGGTTTCTTCGGAAGCTCTAAAAGTACAAGCGGTACCGGTGGACTGAGTTGAGCCAACGACTTTCAGAGGCTCTTGAGGCACCCCATGATGATAAACCTGCTCATGGACTTGTCCCGCCCGCTTAATGGTTAGTTTTAGCTCTTTTGAGAGGGCATTAACCACACTCACGCCGACGCCATGCAAGCCACCTGAGACTTTATAGGTGTTATCATCAAACTTACCACCAGCATGCAATACGGTCATTATAACCTCGGCAGCTGAGACCCCTTCTTCTGGGTGTATATCTGTTGGAATGCCACGCCCGTCGTCAGTTACGGTTACCGATTCATCGGCATGAATGATGACCTGGATTTGGTTACAGAAGCCAGCAAGCGCTTCGTCAATACAGTTATCTACTAACTCAAACACCATATGATGCAAACCTGTGCCATCATCAGTGTCGCCAATATACATGCCTGGACGTTTGCGAACGGCATCTAAACCCTTTAGGACTTTTATACTGGACGAGTCGTAGGTATTTTCTTCACTCATCTATATTGCTCCAACAACCAAGTTAAGGAATCCTATTGTGCAGGATTCCAGTCAATTTTTTATTATGCCGATGCACTATCGGCAACCACTTTTCCTTGCTCAATACTAAAACGAGTAAGGGTGGTATCTGGCGGCCAAACATCATCTAACTCACTGGCATTTACAGCCGTAACAAAAACCTGTGTGTCCATAGCAACTAACTGCTTACAAACCTGAGTTAAATGCTTATGATCTAGCTCAGCAGCCAAATCATCTACCAAAAACATACAACGTCGCTCACCGGAGAGACTTAATAATTGTCCCTGAGCTAAGCGCAAGGCAATGGTTACCAGCTTTTGTTGGCCCCGAGATAAACGCTCAGCGGCATTAACCCCTTGAAAGGTAAAGCGCAGATCAGCACGCTGTGGACCTCGTTGGGTATAACCATACTGCGTATCTCGATCTAAGGTCTCATCCAAGACCTGAGCAAGGGACTTATCCTTACTCCAGCCACGATAATAATTGAGGCCTAAGTCTGGCAGGCTAACCATTTGCTTCAAACTAGCAAAGAATAATGGCTCAAGGGCCTGCAAATAGGCCTTTCTAAGCTCATCTAACTGTTCTGATACCGAAACTAAAGCTGGCTCAAAACTAGCTCTTACACCAGCCTCTATAATACCACATTTTAGGCTACTATTCCTTTGTTTTAAGAGTCTCTGCGCTTGTTTCCACAACCCATAAAAGCGTTCGTCATGGTGAAACACGCCCCAATCCAAAAACTGCCTACGCACCCCGGGGCTCGCATCTAACAAGCCACTAGCAGCCGGCGCAATAACTTGCACAGGTAACAGCATGGCCAACTCCGAAGAAGAACGTAAGGTTTCGCCATTGAGGCGGATTTGGTGCTCGCCGTCTAAGCGACGCAGCATACCCAAGGGTAAGGTACTACCACCTGGAGCATCAATACGAGCAAAGAGATTACAAGATAAGCTACCATCAGTAATAACCGAGGCTAACCGATGACTTCGAAAAGAGCGCGCTAAAGCCAACATATGAATGGCTTCCAGCAAGCTGGTTTTGCCGCTAGCATTGGCGCCCGTAATGATATTTATACCCGGAGCAGGCTGCATATCAACCTGCCTTAAGTTACGCAGGTCCTGAACCGTCAGCTGTCTAATAGACACAACGGAAACCTGTGGATAAGTTTGTGCATATCACCGGGATAGGCCTCTTTTTACTAAGCGCAAATAACTTAACTGGCAGGTGATCAATGGTTGTTTACAATCGCATAGGCATAATAACGTATTGGGCATCACCCTCATCACCATCCGACAAAAGCGCACTGGAATTGGCATCACTAAGGGTTATTTTAACCTCATTACTGGTCAAAACACTCAATACATCAAGCACATAACCAACATTAAAGCCGATCTCGATCTGCACGCCTTGGTAATCAACCATTAGGTTTTCTTCGGCTTCTTCTTGCTCTGGGTTGTTTGCCACAACCTGCAAGTTGGCATCACTTAAAGTAACTCGGACACCGCGATACTTTTCATTAGAAAGAATCGCTGCACGGCTTAATACGCCGCGCAATGCTAATCGATCAATTAGCACGATCTTGTCGCCATTTTTCGGTAAAACACGCTCATAATCGGGGAACTTGCCGTCAACCAGCTTAGAAGTAAAGATAAAATCTTGGGTAAATGCGCGCACATGGCTAGCACCAATAACCAATTTAACAGTAGCTTCTTCGTCGTTCATCAGACGGGCTAATTCTAGTACCCCTTTGCGTGGCACAATTAGCTGTTGGCCGGCTTGCTCAGGCAAAGCAATGGGGGTAACGCTAGTGGCAAGACGATGGCCATCAGTAGCAACAGTACGCAACTGACTCGCCTTAATCTCAAACAGCATACCGTTTAAATAATAGCGCACGTCTTGCTGGGCCATAGCAAAACCGGTCTTATCAATTAACCCTCTAAGGCTGGTTTGCGGCAACTCAAACTCAAACGACTCAGGACTATCTTCGACATTTGGAAAATCGGCAGCAGGTAATGTGGATAACTTAAATTTACTGCGTGCTGAACGCACATAAACGTGATCATCCTGCTGACTTAATTCAATCACCGCATGATCGGGTAAAGACTTACAAATATCTAGCAGCTTGCGCGCGGGTACGGTCACACTGCCAGCTTCTGCTTCTTCCTCTAACAGCGCCCTTCCGACCAGCTCAACCTCTAGATCTGTGCCTGTAAGACTCAGTTGTTTGTCTTCTACTACCAACAATATATTGGCCAAGATAGGTAAGGTTTGCCGACGCTCAACAACGCCTGCCACTAATACCAGTGGTTTCAATAAAGCTTCGCGGCTGATAGTAAATTTCATACAACTTTCCTGTTAAGGTTAAATCTATTCTTATACCGTAAGTGTACGATATAAATTAGCATAATCATCATGTATTTCGCGATCCATATCGCGCAACTCTTTTATTTTTCTGCAAGCATGCAAAACCGTTGTGTGGTCTCGCCCACCAAAAGCATCGCCAATTTCGGGATAACTATGGTTGGTAAGTTCCTTGGCTAAAGCCATAGCTAGTTGTCTAGGCCTTGCTACCGAACGCGTGCGGCGCTTAGATAAAATATCGGCAACTCTGATTTTATAATAACCGGCGACTATTTTTTGGATATTATCAATACTCACCTGCTTATCTTGCAAGGCCAACAAGTCCTTAAGTGATTCCTGCACAAAAGCTTCGCTAATGGCTTCGCCAGTAAAGTGGGCATTGGCAATAACCCGCTTTAGTGCCCCCTCTAGTTCACGTACATTGGAACGAATGCGTTTAGCTAAAAAGAAAGCCGCACTTTCCGGCAAATAAACCCCAGCCTCTTGCGCCTTCTTCAGCAAAATGGCTACTCGCGTTTCTAGCTCAGGTGGCTCTACTGCAACGGGCAAACCCCAGCCAAAGCGTGACTTTAAGCGCTCTTCCAGCCCTTCTATTTCTTTCGGATAACGGTCACAAGTAAGAATCATTTGCTGGCCACTTTCCAGCAAAGCATTGAAGGTATGAAAAAACTCTTCTTGGGAACGCTCTTTACCTGCAAAAAATTGGATATCATCTATCAATAAAGCATCAACAGAGCGATAAAACCGTTTAAAGTCGTTTATGGCATTTAACTGTAAGGCTTTAACCATATCGGCAACAAACCGCTCAGAGTGAAGATATACCACTTTAGCGTGGGGGTTGCGCTCCAATAAAGCAGCACCAACAGCATGCATTAAGTGGGTTTTACCCAAACCAACACCACCGTATAGGAAAAGTGGGTTATATGAGCTACCTGGGTTCTCAGCTACTTGTCGCGCAGCGGCTAGTGCTAGCTGATTGGACTTACCTTGCACAAAGCTACCAAAGGTAAAAGAGCGATTTAAATAGCTTTGGTGACGCAAAGAGCCATCAACCTGTACCTTGCGTCCTTGGCCAGAAGAGGCCTCTATTAAACTGGCTTTGTCATCATTAATTGTCACCAGCTCACCATTAGAGGCAGGGTCAATAGCAGATTGATTCTGTGCAAAGTCAGGCGCTGGTTTATTGACGCCAGATTTTACCTGATTCAAAAAGGTTGGTTTGGCTTTCTGGGCCGCACTAACCCCCAAACTGACTTGCATGGTCGAGCCAAACTGCTCTTTTGCCAGTTCTTGAATACGTGAGAGGTATTTATCCTCAACCCAATTTTTAAAAAACTTATTGGGCGCAAATAGTTGCAAGTGCAAATCTTGTTCCTGCATTTGCAATGGCTTAACCCAAGTATTAAAAGTCTGATTAGACAATTCTGACTGCAGGCTAGCAAGTATTTGAGACCAATAGGACGAGGACATATAGATTAGTTACCAACAAAAGGATCAGATAATCACAAAATAGCAGTAAATTCTAACATTATCCACAGCCACTTATCCACAGGAAAAAACAGTCTCTGAAAAAAACATATTTTCTATTTTTATTCAGTAAGTTAGGCCTCTATACAGTAGCAATGTAGAAGTTTTTTTAGCAACTATTTTAGAATCGGTGCAAAGCCCAATAATTAATAGGCAAATTATCTTGCACACGGGTGAATATTTCCCTATAATTGCGCGCCTAGTTTCACCTACCAGCTTGACTGGTTTTAGACTTTTATATTTAAGCGAGACAAATCATGAAAAGAACGTTTCAACCCAGCGTACTGAAGCGCAAACGCACCCATGGTTTCCGTGCCCGTATGGCTACTGCCGGCGGTCGTGCGGTAATTAACGCTCGTCGTGCCAAAGGCCGCAAGCGTCTGAGCGCCTAAGCTCACTTTCATACGCGCTAGTCGGCACCTAGGCTACTTCTAGAGCTATATCTAGGGCCACTACTAGGCACTTCTAGTTATGAACGATTTCGACTTTTCTCGGCAGCGGCGTCTGTTGACTGCCGGGGATTATCGAAGGGTCTTTGAAAAAGCCCAATTTAAAGTATCTGATCAGCATCTCCTGATTCTTGCTCGCCCCGGGCAAACATCCCAATCCCGTCTGGGTTTGGTAATCGCGAAAAAACACCTTAAAAGAGCCGTTGATCGAAACCGAGTTAAGCGTATTTTGCGTGAATCATTTCGTACCCTTGAACCACCTTTGGAACCAGCAATGGATATTGTTGTGCTAGCACGCAAAGGTCTGGGAGAAATAGAAAAACCGGCTTTACAGCGGATTTTTAACAAACAATGGCGCCGATTAGCAAAAAAAATGCAGCAAAGTGCCGAGAATTAGCCGCCTATGGTTGCCACCAGTATTTCAGACCCTATAATCACACGGTTGAATTAAAAAAGCAGTTTAATTACTAGTAGACGAAAACCCCTATGGACTTCCAACGCATATTTCTTCTTGGCTCGCTTGGTATCATTGCTTACATAATGATGCTGCAGTGGAATCAAGATTATGGCACTCCTGCCGCCGAACCCACTCAAGTAACCAGTGTTTCTGCCTATCAGGATGACACGGTGAGTACTGATTTTGCCATTACAACTGAGCAAAAGGCGGTGGTTAATAATACCGAACAAGCTCAGGCCATATTGGTTGAGGTAAGGACTGATACCCTGCAAGTAAGCATTGATACTCGTGGTGGCGATATTATTCACGCCGATTTGATGCAATATCTGAAAGAAATGGATAATCCAGATGTGCCCTTTAATCTCCTCCAGCAAAGCGCTAGCCATACTTATGTGGCCCAAAGTGGTTTGGTGGGTATTCACGGCACTGATGCCGTTAGTCGTCCCGTGTATTCGGTCAAACAGCCGACCTTTACCATGGGTGATGATGAAGACAGCTTAGATGTGACCCTTTCATTTACTGATCAATATGGCGCTCAAATCGATAAAATTTATACCTTTACTCGTGGTAGCCACATTATTAAGTTAACTTACAAAGTTAACAATCAGTCTAGCCAACCATGGTCAGCCAACTTGTTTGGTCAGCTCAAGCGTGATCGGGCACCTGACCCAACGCAAAGCTCTGGTATGGGCATGGCGGCCTATTTGGGTTCAGCCTTCTCCCTTACCGATGAAAAGTATAAGCGCATTGACTTTGACGATATGGATGAAGAAAACCTGAAAGCCACTACTAAAGGTGGTTGGGTTGCCATGTTACAACACTACTTTGTCAGCGCTTGGGTACCTAATGCTGAACAAGAGCACAATTATAGTACCCGCGTTAGCAATGGTAATTATATTGCTGGTTTTGTGAGTCCTGCTATGACTTTGCAACCAGGTCAGCAAGGTGTCACCAGTGCGCAATTATATGTAGGCCCTAAAATTCAGGAAGATTTAGAAGCTATTTCTGAAGATCTTGACCTAGTGGTCGACTATGGGTGGCTATGGTGGATTGCCCAACCTCTATTCTGGTTGCTAAACACCCTATATGGCTTTGTTGGTAACTGGGGTGTGGCCATTATTTTGGTTACCCTATGTGTGAAAGCATTTTTCTTCTACCCATCTGCTGTGTCTTATCGCTCCATGGCGAAGATGCGGGCTTTGGCGCCAGAAATCGCCAAGCTTAAAGAACGCCATGGCGACGATCGTCAAAAAATGTCCCAAGGCATGATGGAGTTATACAAGCGTGAGAAAGCTAATCCTTTAAGTGGTTGTTTCCCTATCCTTATCCAAATGCCAGTATTTATTGGCCTCTACTGGATGCTAATGGAAAGTGTAGAGCTGCGTCATGCGCCTTTCTGGCTATGGATTACCGATTTATCGGTACTGGATCCATATTTTGTACTGCCAGTACTTATGGGTGTGACGATGTTTGCCCAACAGTTACTAAACCCAACGCCACCTGACCCCATGCAGGCTAAGATCATGAAGATGCTACCCTTGATCTTCACCTTCTTCTTCCTCTGGTTCCCAGCAGGATTGGTACTTTATTGGGTAGTTAACAACATCCTTTCTATTGCTCAGCAGTATGTTATTACCAAACGTATTGAGCGTGATATGGCGGCTAAAAAGCATTAACCGCTAACTAAAAATTGAAATTTAAAGGGGTTAGATGACATACATCTAACCCCTTTTGTTTTGGTATACTAAACAGCATGCAAACACCCAATACCACCATCTGCGCCCAAACCACACCTCCTGGTAGTGGTGGTGTAGGTATTATTCGTTTATCTGGTCCTCAAGCTTTAGCCATCGGCAAGCTACTTAGTCGCAATAGCGGCCAACCACGTTATGCCCATTATGGCCCTATTTTTGATCAACAAGGGCAGCAAATAGATGCTGGCATTACCTTGTATTTTCCTGGGCCTGATTCCTTTACTGGTGAGGATGTTTTTGAGTTTCAGGGCCATGGTGGGCAGGTGGTGATGGATATGCTGCTCCATGAAATTACCCAGCTAGGTGCTGAACTAGCGCGACCAGGAGAATTTAGTGAGCGCGCTTTTATTAATGATAAGCTAGACTTGGCTCAAGCTGAGTCCATAGCTGACTTAATTAACGCTAGCTCTGTCCAAGCAGCACGTAATGCCATGCGCTCCATGCAAGGAGAGTTTAGCCGCCAAGTCGATAGTTTGGTAGAACAGCTGATACATTTGCGTCTATTTGTTGAAGCGGCTATTGATTTTCCGGAAGAAGAAATCGACTTTTTAGCAGATGGAAAAATCAGTGGTCTATTACATGACGTGCGCGAGCAACTTAATGCTGTTTTGTTAGTAGCCCAACAGGGTAGCCTGTTACAAGAAGGTATGCGTGTGGTTATAGCGGGTGCGCCCAATGCCGGCAAATCCAGCCTACTTAATGCCCTCTCTGGTCAGGATCGAGCTATTGTGACTGATGTTGCTGGCACCACTCGTGATACCTTACAAGCCACCATACATATTGATGGTTTGCCTCTCCATGTTATCGATACAGCAGGCTTAAGAGATAGCCCAGATGAAGTTGAACAAATAGGTATTGAAAGGGCGATTGACGCTATTCAGGATGCTGACCAGATTGTTTTACTACAAGACTGTCGTGAACCCCAAACTCCCGATCAGCTTTGGCAGAGCCTGCTGCCTGAACAAACCATGCCAGAACATGTAACGCTAGTGCGTAACAAGATTGATCTAACCGGCGAAGCCGCTGGGCAATTAGTGGATGGCCCTGTTCCTATTATGGCTATAAGCGCCAAACAAGGTCATGGTATCCAGGAGCTACGCCAATATCTTAAAGATATTGTGGGCTACCAAAGTACCCTAGAAGGTGGTTTCAGTGCTCGCCGTCGCCATCTTGATGCTTTACAGAGAGCGGCCGCACTGTTGCAGCAAGGGGCAGACCAACTAGCCTATCAAAAAGCAGGTGAACTTTTGGCGGAAGACTTGCGTTTGGCTCAGGATTGTCTGAGCGAAATTACCGGACAATTTACCAGCGATGATCTATTGGGAAGAATATTTGGCTCTTTCTGTATTGGCAAATAACTCGGTACAATTTAATACAATCTTTAGCATTGCATCCCAAGCTTGCTGTTGGGTCCTAGTGCCAATACAATTAGCCTTTCTATCAGCTGAATTCCAAACAACGACCATTACCCATGCAAAGCACACCCGAACATATAGTTTGCATTGAAGATGAAGAAGATATTCAAGAGATTATCGCCTTTAATCTAGAGCGTGCTGGCTATCAGGTAAGTCTGGCTGGAGATGGTGTCCAAGGGTTAGCACTAGTAAAGGCCTGCCAACCCGACCTGATACTACTGGATGTGATGTTACCTGGTTTAAATGGTATGCAGGTTTGTCAGAAACTGAGGGCAGATGCGACCACACAAAATATACCCATTATTATGTTGTCCGCACGTAGTGAAGAAGTTGATATTGTCAAAGGTCTAACTGGCGGCGCTGATGATTATATTACTAAGCCCTTTAGCCAAGCAGAATTAATTGCCCGTATCCAAGTGGCCCTAAGGCGCAAACCAAAATCTACTTTTCTTGCTGTTAAACAAGTTAGTCTTAATCCAGAAGACTATACATGCAAAGTAGACGGAAGACCTATCAAGCTTACCAGCACAGAGTTTAAATTGTTAATGACTTTAATGCAGAAGCCTGGGCGTGCTTTTTCCCGTGAACAACTTATTCAAGCGGCTTTAGGTGATCAAACAGATGTAGTGGATCGCAATGTAGATGTGCATATTCGTGCTATTCGTAAAGCTTTAGGTAGTGATAACGAGATTATTGAAACAGTACGCGGGGTTGGTTACCGTTGTTACAATGGTGACCGTTGATAATGTCCAACACACGTCGTCATTCCCCTATATTTATAAAGCTTTTTGTCGGCTTTGCTGTGGTGGTACTGTTTAGTGTCAGTATTCTCGGCCTTATGGTACAAAGGCAAATTGAAGAAGCTAGCTTGCGTGATATTCGCACCAACCTCACCCACCAAGCCTATATCCTCCAACAAACCTTTGCCTTTCAGGAAGAAACACCACTGGCACAGCTCCAACGCCAAGTGGCGACTATCAGTGCTAGTATTGAAGCCCGAATTACCCTTATAGATAGTCAAGGTGGGGTATTAGCGGACTCTGAGTTTAATCCTCAGAAAATGGATAACCATAATCAACGCCCAGAAATACAAGCAGCGAAATTAAATGGTATTGGTGAATCGAGACGCTTTAGTAATACCTTAAACACCACCATGCAATACATAGCAGTGCCAACCTTAAATGAGGCAAACCAACTTGGCTATATTCGTACTGCCTTATCAACCCAACGCATTAACGAAGAGATAAATTACTTACGCAGGGTAATAATTATTGCCACTAGTTTAACCGCTATCATTGCATTGTTTGTAGGCTATTGGCTGGCTATGAGTTTTGCCCAGCCTTTGCGGCAAATGACCTTAATTGCCAATAATTTTGCCCAAGGGCGTTACCAGTTACGCATTCCTAGCCATCGCCGCGATGAAATTGGGGACTTAGCCCGCTCATTAAACCAGATGGCAGATACATCTGCGCAACGTTTTAATAACCTAGCCAGTGAAAGAGATTTATTGGCCACTATTCTTAAAAGTATGAATGAGGGCGTTATAACGGTCGACAATGAAGGCATTATTCAGCACATCAATGCCGCTGCCGCGCGTATGTTACGCAATAGGCCAGATCAGTCTTTGGGCCAAACCCTAGACCAGATTGAAGGCACCAAAGTACTTCATAAAGCTTGGGAAAAATGCCTATACCAACAATCTAGTTATACGCAACAAATCCAACTTCGTGGCTATGCTTTTGCGCGTCATTATCAATTACATGTCAGCCTTTTAAAAGAATCCCGTGAAGGTGGTGCTATTCTAGTATTGCAAGATATTACTGAGGTACAGCGTATTGATCGTATGCGCGCTGATTTTGTTGCTAACGCCTCCCATGAATTAAAGACGCCCATAACAGCTATTCGTGGGTTTGCTGAAACCTTACTTGATGGTGGCGATGTAGATGCCAAACTAATTCGACGCTTTATGCGCAAAATCCACAGTCAATCTTTACGCTTATCGGATCTAGTCTCAGATCTTTTGGCCCTTTCAAGACTCGAAAGTAATGATGAGGCTTATGAAGAAGCTGTAGATTTAATAGATATTGTAGTGAAAGTGTGTACTAACTTACAGTCTGTTGCCCAAAGCCAAGATATTAGCCTTAAATTACACACAACCAAAGACCATTACTTACCCATTTTAGGGGATGATAAAGCCCTAAATCAGCTGGTTACCAACCTTGTTGATAATGCCATTAAATATACCCCTGAGGGTGGGCAAGTTGATGTGTATTTGCAACTTGATGATCAACACCTAGTATTTGCTGTTAAAGATACGGGTATCGGTATTGCACCAGCAGACCAAGAGCGCATCTTTGAACGCTTCTATCGGGTGGATAAGGCTCGCTCGCGGGAAGTGGGGGGGACCGGCCTTGGTCTTGCCATTGTTAAACATATTGTTCAAAGCCACCAAGGTAAATTACAGGTTATCAGCGAATTAGGAGAAGGTACACGATTTGAGGTTCGTCTACCTACCATTAGGTCCTAATTCAGTAACCTTACACCCTACCCCTTTTGCGTCGATATACAGACATATTAGGGCACAAATTTTGATACATATGTGCTTGTCATATTTCTGTCATCTTTTTGTCATATTAAGAAGAATCTTTATATTGTCTTAACATTGCCTGCTTATAATGCCCGCCAATAATCATTAAATACAGAAGGTAATGTTTATGGCGTCCAGTACTATTATAAGTCTATTTGGTCAGTCACCTATAAAACCCCTGCAAAATCATATGCATACGGTTTTTGAGTGTACTGAACAACTAAACGATTTTTTTGTCGCTGTCTGTGCCGAAGATTGGCCAGCAGCAGAAGCTGTTTACAATAAAATCGCTGAGCTTGAGTCTGCAGCTGATGACCAGAAGCAAGACATTCGTCTGCATCTGCCAAAAAGTCTGTTTATGCCCATCAATCGTTCCGACCTTATCCACCTGTTAAGCAAACAGGACAAAATCTGCAATAAAGCCAAGGATATTGCTGGCGTTATTCTAGGTCGTGAACAAACCGTGCCTAAGAAAATCGCTGCTGATTTAAAAGCTTATATTAAATCGGCTGTTGCGGTGGTGTTAGAGGCAAGGGTGGTTATTGATGAACTAGATGAACTAATTGGTTCTGGTTTTGGTGGCCGCGAAATTGACCGCATTAACAAATGCATTATTAAGCTAGACAAAGCCGAAAATAAAAACGACAAGCGTCAAATTGCATTGCGCTCCAAACTGCATGCTATTGAAGCTGATTTGCCGCCGGTAGATGTGATGTTCTTATATAAGACCATTGAAGCTATTGGCCATTTAGCTGATCGTGCACAAAGTGCCGGTGAGCAAATCCAAATTATTATTGCCCGATAGATAAAGAGGGGTTATCTAGATGGATATTTTAAACGAATACGGTCAAATTCTACTTATTCTAGCCATTATTTTTGGTGTATTTATGGCTTGGGGTGTTGGTGCTAATGACGTTGCCAACGCTATGGGGACTTCTGTTGGTTCTGGGGCAATAACTTTAAGACAAGCAGTATTAATTGCTATGGTGTTTGAGTTTGCTGGCGCTTATTTAGCTGGTGGTGAAGTAACCGCCACTATTCGCAAGGGGATAATTGACCCCTTGGCGTTACAAGGGACGCCCGAATACCTTGTGTTTGGTATGTTAGCAGCTTTGTTAGCGGCGGGTACCTGGCTACTTATTGCTTCTATGGTCGGTTGGCCTGTTTCCACCACCCACTCTATCGTTGGTGCTATTGTTGGTTTCGCCGCCGTGGCTATTTCCGTAGATGCCGTTAACTGGGGCAAGGTAAGCACTATCGTTGCCTCTTGGGTGGTATCACCCTTGTTGGCTGGTACTATTTCTTATCTTTTGTTTAAGAGTGTGCAGCGCCTAATTCTTGATACAGCAACACCTTTTGAGAATGCTAAGCGCTATATTCCTATTTATATGTTTATGGTTGGTTTTATGATCACCATGGTGACTTTAATCAAAGGTCTTAAGCATGTATTTAAGGATGCGTCCTTTAAACTCAGCTATCCAGAAATGTTTGTTATCGCTGCAGTTGTAGGTGTTTTGGTTGCTATATTGGGTGCTTACCTAATGAGTCGAGTAAAACTAAACGATAGTGCCAATGATGACGACCGTTTTGCCAATGTAGAGAAAGTTTTCGCTATTCTGATGGTATTTACCGCTTGTGCCATGGCTTTTGCCCACGGTTCCAACGATGTTGCAAACGCTGTTGGCCCTATGGCTGCCGCCATTGCTACTATTAAGTCTGGTGCTATTACTGCTAAATCAACTATGCCATCATGGATCTTGTTAGCCGGTGGTATCGGTATTGTTGTTGGTTTGGCTACCTTTGGTTATAAAGTAATGGCCACTATTGGTAAAAAGATTACTGAGCTTACGCCTAGTCGTGGTTTTGCTGCTGAGTTAGGTGCCTCTTGTACTGTAGTATTAGCCTCAGGCATTGGTCTGCCTATCTCAACCACACATACATTAGTTGGTGCGGTACTTGGTGTTGGCCTAGCTAGAGGTATAGCTGCACTAAACTTACGCATGGTAGGTAATATCTTTACCTCATGGGTAATAACACTACCTGCTGGTGCTATCCTGTCGATCATCTTCTTCTATGTATTTAAGGCTATCTTTTCCTAGTTAGATAATCCTTAAATAGTAAAACAAAAAACCGCGATCCTAGATCGCGGTTTTTTTG
>JBMZUZ010000017.1:0-60639 GCA_049625185.1 Pseudomonadales bacterium
GGTAGAGCAGAGGATTGAAAATCCTCGTGTCGGCGGTTCGATTCCGTCTCCGGGCACCATTTTCATATATTTCTAAAGAACTTAAGCAATTAAATAAACTCAACGGTATAGGCAATTCTTTATCACTCAACCCAAAGCATCATTTATGCTTATTGAGATTAAATATTTAAGTTTGTGCTAATATTCGTCGATTTAATTAAGCACTAGCTAATATTGGACTACAGCAAAAAATTCATAATTCCCTTTCTCTAACAGCCCTAAATACATAGGCAGCTCCCAATTTACAGTTTTCCCGTCCTCTGAGAGTTCACCATTTGTTTCTAATATTTTCGGTGCAGTTAACTCCCATCTAATAAATTTATCGAAGAACATTGCTGTTATCATGGCCTTTTCAAATTCTTCGTTTGTTTCGTCTTCTGAGCGCATACTCTCTCTTAGTTCAGCAAAATCTAATTTAGTAGAAATCTTTGCTTGATTATCAGAGAGAATTTCAAAAATAAATATTGAAGCTTTATTTTCTGGTTGAACTCCGGAAATATCTAAATCAGTAAATTCAGAAACAGGGCCATTAAATATATACGAACAGACTAAATCCTTGTCTTTAAAAGATGATAAATATTCAACAGAGAGCGCCTTGGGAATTGTTTGTGTTTGATTTTTATTAAGAAATTCGTCGCAAGTTGTTACCGGGTCGATTTCTTGGTCTTCCTTAGTTGATGAAGCTAGATTGGATTGCATAGAGAAGAGATTAGCATTTAATACATAATCTAACTGATAGCTCATTGATTGATTATTTGATACGACTATTTTTTGGTTCAAACCAATACAACCTGTTAAAAAAAAGGCCATAGCAAAAATTAAAAATTGGTTACGCATATTTTCCTCGCAATGTTCAAATCTAGTTATTGAGACAACCTTAATTTAACTAAATCATCTAGGGCGCATTTGGGCTATCCCCATATTTATTCTCGCCTAAAGAACTGCCTTTAACCAAGAATACAAGCAATATAATAGGGCCAATAAGGGGAACAAAAGCTATTAATAGCAACCATCCTGATCGCCCAATATCATGAAGTCGTCGAACAGATACAGCTATGCTTGGTAGCAATATTGCCAAACTAAATATAGAAGCCAAGACACTAACATCGCGTTCTGGATTGAATGCAACAATACCCTCAATTAGACCTAGAACAAGAGCAATAATGATACTGATAAAATAAAACATCCAATATTCCTTTCGACTAGCTCTTCCACTGAATACTGCATATTTCTTTAAAACACTTAGATACAAACCCATGGCAAATCCTCTTAAATTATTAACACATACTTATAAATTCCAATTGATGTTTAGGAAAATTAAAATAACGCTATAGATAACATACAACTTTAAAAATTATAAAACCTCAGAATAATTCTGAAATCTAACTCCTTCATAACAATTTTTAAAAGTCTCTATAAGGCCGTATATCAGGCCTCAAATAGCCTTGTTGGCTATGTTATTAGGAAGGTTTAATAGGGTCTATTTGGCTGTATATTAGATGTGGTTAGATAGGGAAAATAGACTTTATTTAGCCCTATTTGGACTGTGAAACATATGGAGAAACATTTTCAGCATATTGACTCGCCTACAGGCGGCAATGTACCGTATACATTCCTGCAGTTGAGGGTCTTTTGGCGCTAGTGTTAGGCAATGAACTATGGAAATATACAGCCTCCGGGCACCATTTTCTCTTATCTTACTTCTAAAATATGCGATCTACGCCAAAGTTTTGTACCTTTGATATGTTCTTAGCATACCTTGATTACTGCGTTCATCATTAACATTCCTTAACTAATTCTCTCGGCGTAACTACTCACCAATAAATTATCATTATTGAAAATTTACCCTTTCAGTTTATAATCATTTTTGACAACAAACCATAAACACTAAAGACTATGGCGAGACCAAGCAATAAAGAAGAGCGCAGTAACCAGATACTATCTGCCTATGAAAGATGCATAGGCAAATATGGAGTAGAAGGCACAACACTGATTCAAATTGCTGAAGAGGCAGGGCTTTCGCGAGCGCTGGTAAGACATCACGTCGGCAACCAAGATGATCTGTTAAAGCAAGCCATCTCGCGGTTCATTACTAGAGAAGAGCAACTTTATAATACTTATCCACCAGAACAATACCAAACTATAGATGACTTCTTAGGTCATCTTTTCATATATGAACAGGATTACATAACAAACACATTGATTGCTCAAGCATTTACTTCTGCCTCATTTGAGAATGCCGAAATACGAGAACCGATGATACAATGGTTCGATAACATTTCTTCTTGGCTGTTGATGCATTTGGAACATAAATTTCCAGATGTTGCGAAAGATAAATTACTCACGGTAAGCGCAGGTATTTTGTCTATCTGTGTTAGTTACGATACAACAATACCCATTACGGATCAGTCTTTTCGCGAACGATCTATCGCCTCTGTCAAAATCCTTGTCAATTCATTAAATGATTAAAGAACAAAATGTCTCTAGCGTTTAAACCGAGTTTCTAATAAGACGGAAGAATTAGTTCTCTCAACGCCATTTAAAGCGCCGATCTCTTCAATAGCCATACTTAGTTGTTCTAACGACTGCGTTTGCACCACAGCAATTAAGTCATACTCGCCGCTGGTAATATAAAGCTCTGTGACTTGTTTTATTTTTTGTAGCTCAAGCTTAGTTTTTGCCGTTAATTCTTGCTTCTCTTTTATTAATACATGGGCAGAGACTAAGCTTTTTACAAACTCACCACCATAGACAACCGAATACCCTTTAATCACTCCCGTTCTTTCAAGACGCTCAATTCGGTTTTGCACTGTTGATCTTGATAAATTTAACTCCCTTGCTAGGTCTGAAATGCTGGTTCGGGCATTTAGTCGCAGTAAGGACAATAGCTTTTCATCTTGTGCAGATATCATTTTGTAAAATCCAGTGGTTAATTTGATAAATATTTTTGTTAAATATTACATAATGGTACTGCATTTTGATAGTGTTTTTATCGATAATGGGCGCAAAGAACGATTAACACTTTAATAAAAAGTGGATGTAAAACTGAAGGATATGAAGATGCATGCGTTGCAGGCACCATTTAACTCCGTAATGGCAACCAACGACTTATCAGCAATTATTTTTTCCATGCAATGGCAAGGTTTAGGCATTTGGGATAAAAATTGCAAACGATTTATCCGCTTTTGCACGAGTATTACTGCAAAAACACTCAGCAACTGCCAATCTGCTCTAGTTAATTTAATAACGGAGCAAGTAACCAAAAAATCCATGCAAGCTTAACTTGAGGGGAGGAAATTATGTTTGTTATTCGCCCAATTCAAGAAACAGATTATCCAGCGTTAATGCAAATTGCTCATGACTCAGGTATTGGTTTTACATCACTACCTACTGATGAGGGGCTTCTTAGATCACGGATTTCACATTCCGAGGCATCGTTTGCATTAGCAACAGATAAGCCTGGCAACGAAGGCTATTTATTGGTTATGGAAAATACTGAAACTGGAGAAGTGGTCGGCACCACCGGCCTAGAAGCTTCGGTAGGCATTGAGGATGCTTTCTATAACTATCGATTATCCAAAGTGGTGCATAGTTCAAGAGAGCTAAAACTTCACAATACCGTTAAAACACTTACCCTCTGTAGTGATTACGCTGGTGCAGCAGAGATATGTACATTGTTTTTAAAAGAGCATGCCCGCTCCGGTAACAATGGACGAGTATTATCACGCGTACGCTTTTTAATGTTGGCTGAGTTTATGCAGCGGTTTGGCAAAACGGTAATCGCCGAAATGCGGGGTATCTCATCACCAGAAGGTGAATCACCTTTTTGGCAGTGGCTGGAGGAACATTTCTTTAGGATGGACTTTCAAACAGCAGACTACCTAAGTGGTATTGGCAATAAGTCCTTTATTGCTGAGTTAATGCCAAGGTTTCCAATTTATGTAAACTTGCTAAGCCAAGAAGCACAGGATGTTATCGGCTCAGTTCATGATAAGACACTCCCCGCGTTAAAGCTCTTACAAAGAGAGGGCTTTATTAATCGTGGGTATTTCGATATTTTTGATGGTGGGCCAACCGTTGAATGTGAATTGGAGAATATCAAATCAGTAAAGGATAGTTTGCGTTTGCAGGTGAAGATTGCTGATGATACTAAAGGGTCAACGCATATCGTAAGCAATACTGTACTTAAAAACTTTCGCGCTTGTGAAATGAATATTGATGTCAATCATGAACAAGAACAGGCAATATTAAATCATCAACAAGCCGAAGCGTTGGATGTTGCAGAAGGCGAATTTGTTCGTATCCTAGCAATCTAATATCGGGTGTATCGTTCTAACTCTATAAAAATGTGGGACATGTCTCACTGGTAATTATTTTTGGACACTATTATGCATAACAACATTGACCTACTCTTTAAAAATTTGTGGGAAGACTATTTATCAGTTACCCCCCTAGCAAAGCAAGTGCATGCTCTTTTAGGCGCTACCCAAACCGACAATGTGATCAACGATCATATCGCCTTGCGAACTTTTAATATTGGCAAGGTAAACTTAGACAAGCTAGCTGCACACTTTGAAGCATTGGGTTACAAAGCATGTGGTGAGTATCATTTTGAAAAAAAGAAGCTCTATGCAAAACACTTTGAGCATAGTGATCCTACACAACCAAAAGTATTTATTTCCGAGTTATTGGTCGAGGCCTTTTCCCCAGAGGTACAGAAGGTTATTCATAATTTAATTGACCAAGTTGACGAAGCCGCTGTAAGCGCAGATAACTTTTTATATTCAGGTACCCACTGGTCTATTGATTCTGCTACCTATGCGATGTTGTTAGAAGAAAGTGAATATGCAGCTTGGATGGCCGCTTGGGGATACCGTGCTAACCATTTTACCGTGAGCGTTAATCATCTTAATGAGTTTAAAACCATTGCCGCCGTCAACCAAATGATAAAAGACGCTGGTATTGCGCTTAATACCACTGGTGGTGAGATCAAAGGCAGCGCTGAGGTTTTACTGGAACAATCATCCACTTTAGCTGACAAAATTAATGTGCAATTTAGTGATAAAGAGATGGAAATCCCAAGTTGTTTTTATGAATTTGCTTATCGCTATAATAAACCAGATGGCGAACTATATACTGGCTTTGTTGCTGCCTCAGCGGACAAAATATTTGAAAGCACGAATGCGAGATAAGTTCAGCACTAGCACCTAGTGATATTAAAATTTAGTATTTTTTTGCCAATACTGTATGCTGGGTCATAAGGCTCTTATAGCAAGGCCTGTTTATATCCAAAGAATAATAATCACAAGGAACATAACTATGACTTTATCTCTAGCTTTACGTATCAGTGCAGCTTATATAGGCGTTTGGATTCTTTTACTTGTAATCGCACCAGCCATGGTGGCAAGCGACTTGTTTAATGTTGAACTTAATGCACCTTTACAGGCACAAATGCAAACCACCGCATTGGCCGGTTTTGGTGTAGCCAGCTTACATTGGATGATCCCTTCCTGGGCGCCTGATAATATGGCTAAGTTTGGCCGTCTAGCGGCGGCTGTATGGGCCGCGTTTGCACTGTTAAATGCTTACTTTATTTTGGCTGGCATTCTGGTAAATAGTGCACAAAATATCAGCACTCCAGTGATTATGGCCGTTATAGCCATACTATTATTTGTCAAATCGAAAGACTAATAGCTATATCACAGCAGGGTCCTAATTTAGATATTAGGACCCTGATCATTTTCCGTTCAAAACGCAGCATTGTTTAACGCTTATCCTCCAACCTCTTTAGCAACAGCGTAGATACAACCTAAACCAAATCCCACATAGCCATCTCTGCGGCCATTTCTCGGGTATTGCATTAAGATCTTGTCCAGTTGCTTAGTAAAGTCTGCCTCTGGGTAGCGATAGGAAAATATATAAAACCAAGAGCTACCATTAGGCAGGTCAAGGTTGTCTCTAAAATCTTGTTTACCTGGTGTATAAATGCCGTTATGGGCAACTTTAGCCCACTGATCAAGATAGCTGTGATCTGCAAAACCACGGATAAAAATTTCACCTGCTTTGGCTAGGCGCTGCTCAAGGGATGGTGGAATCTTAATGCCATTCTTTCTTGCCATCTCTAGGGTGATCATGGTTTCTATCAAGCCCGTATGATGATACCAGAGCCCCTTATTACCTCTCGTGGTTCTGTCCTTAATGGAACCATCTTCGAGAATGACTTTATCAAGCTCTTGGACTGCATTTGTCAGCAGCTCTGATGGATTCCAGCCCGAATATTTAGGTGCATTTTCAATAGTTCCTTTGAGCACACCAGGCCAATGCCAACCTAAATCCAAACCGATATAAACGCCTCGAGGCTTTTTGTTCCATTGGAAAAAGGTATTTATCCATTGCTGGATAATTTCATGTTTAGGGTCATCGGGTCTAAAGCTGGCAAGGGTAAGGTAATAACCATAGGCAAGATGCATCATATGTATTTGAGCTGTTGAGTGGTCTTTATTGTCCGAGGCATCTTGACCATCCTCTTGTGTCCATTCAGTACAGGTATCAAGTAAATAGCCATTTTTGGCGCAAGGTTTGGTCTCGGTTAAAGCACCCACTCTGGCCCAAGCGTAGAGGGCATCAAGTGCCGCTTGGGATTTGCTATTATCTTCACTCACCCATGCATCCATATACACCTCAGAAAGTCGCAACACAAATAAGTCAGCTTCTTCAGCTCCCTCTACATCATCCCTATTATCCATTCTGCTGTTATAACCAAATAAACGTTTGGGTGGCTTTAGTGCTAACTGGGCTAGTTCTTGATAAGGCCAATCACTGCTGGCACGACAATGTTTTAATTTGATTGCCTTGGGTGCATTTTGGAAACGGTGCAAGACATCGTCTGGTACAAAAATATTGACCATACCTTCAGAATTATTAATGCCTTGCTGATCATTAGCCCAACTTGACTCGATACTAAGCAAGCATGGAAGTAAGAAAGTGCTGATAAATTTAACAAGTTTTTTAGACATGCCATGCCCTGCTTTAAGAATGGGTATTTGTTTTTTTGTTATTTAGCTTTGAGCATACCTTAGATAACAAGCCTCAGCAAAATCTGACTATAAGTAAAAATTAAACTGTTTTACCCTACCCAAGGATTCAAAAGCGAGTTACATTAATATAACCCTCATAGTGATGTATTTTCTTATCATTCACGGTGCTTATCTATTATGCGTTTATTTATCCAAATTCTTTTTTTTAGCTTGCTGCTAACTAGCTGTAGTGCAGATAAAACTGCTCAATCTGTATTTGATAATTATCTAAATCGCTTATCAAATAGTTTAAAAGTTGAGATTGAGGAGATTGAAGTAGAAAATACAAAGGCGCCCGACGCCATACTAACATCGTACCCAAGGAAATCATCTTTGGTAAACGAGATTCCCAGTGTCGACATAAATATTTTGCAATTCTTACAATTATCAAAATGCGAATTACAGCGTTTAGTTGGGCATCGGAATAGCAGCCTTGGCAAATTAATGACTGGTTACCATGCCTTACTTTATGAGCATGAGTTTTTAATCTTGGCACAGCAATGCCGTGCCACATTGGAGCCAGATGATAGCCTTTACGATGAATTAACCAAGGCTATAGAACATAAGCAGCAATACCAAAATCAAGTACGCTGGAATGAGACCTTTGCAGGCAATGAGCTAAGGTATTTATTTTCTCTCGGCACAGAGCCTTTAACACCTCTACAGTTATCAAATCACCCAACGGAACTTATTACCGCTTTGGAAACTTTACATAATTGGCTGCTGGAACCAAGTGTGAATGGTTCAGGATTACAGCAAGCTTATAAAGTATTTGAAACTAGAAAATATATTGGTGAGCTACGTTTAACCATGGCCATGGCTATGTCTAGATTAGCTCAAGCGGATGCCCTTTTAAATCAGCGCTTAACGCAAAAGCCACTGTGCTATAACCAACAAGCCAATCAACAATCTAAAATAGTCAATAATGTGTTCTTTAAATTCTATATTGGCGAAGTGCAGCCCATGCTGGCGCAGCTCCACCAACAGGGTAAAGCAGTATTTGGATTAATAGATAAGTTACAAAAGCATATGGCAACACCAGACCTATTTACTGAATTTTGGGCTGAGGTATACACGGCAGAGGATAGTGAGTGGCAAGATTTTAATGCAGCCATAGCTAAACACACCAAATCTTGGCAGGACTTATTTAATCAATGTGGTGGTCTGCCACGTTAGCTGCGGGCACATTAAAAAGCGTATTTAAGTGCCAATTTCACTGAACTATTGCGGGTTGGTTGATTAACACGATAATCAACCCAAGGTAGGCCTGTGCCACAATGAAACTCCCGCACAAAGGAATCCACACAGGGGCTTTCTGTTACTGTTCCTCCCCACGCCAATAAATCAGTAGCAACCAAACTAAATTGCAATTGTTTTGCTACCGCAACATAACCAATGCCAAGTGACATCAATGGCTGGGCTTTATACAAGTCACTTTGGTAACCAGCATCTACAACAAAGGGCAGGATAATACTAGACGTAGGGGTTAGGTCGAAGGCCGCCGTACCATTAGCAGAAAACATAAAATTCTTAGCCTTATAGTGTTCGCTAGCATCTATTTGGCGGCCATCGATTGCCGAAAATCTCCCCGTCCACACGCTGGATGCCATATGGCTAGTACTAGCCTCCATGGATAGCAAATATAGCCCCTCTGCCTTTACAGTATTAAAGATACTGGATAGCAGGAGCAATATGGTCGATAGGTAAGCAATCTTCTTCATGTTCTACATCCTCCGACGCACATTGCGTCGGGAAAATAGGTTGGGGCACCAATGGACCACCACTGTTACTCTCTTGCGGCTGCTCATTACTGGCACAACCCAGTAGGCAACAACAAAGACCAGCTATCATTAGCCTATAGATCAGCATCCTCATTATTTTGGCGTCACTGTGCCAATGGGGCTTAAAGCACCAGCTATATTTAGCTTGCCATAACCATATACCTCATCGACACCTGCAACGCCTATATCTGTTGCCGTTTGTAGCAAAACTTGCTTAAGATGAGCGCTGGTTAGATTAGGAAACTTGTGTTTTACCAAGGCCGCCGCGCCTGTGACCCTTGGCGCAGCAAAAGACGTTCCCGCGGCATCGCCGAGAGTAAGCACATCATCATGTGCCACAATAAAATCATACATTAGGTTACCGGCTTGATAACTATAGGAAGCCATTAAATCAGTGCCATCTGCGAGTGCTCCCACAAAAATCAATCTATCGCCATAGTCTTCATAACCACTATTGCGAATACCATCTGTAACCCCAGCAAGATAGTTACAGTCTTCAATGCGCTGTGAATCACAATACTCCGCCCCATTGCCGGCAGCATAGATATATAAACCCACAGCGTCATTTAGCTCATTGGGGTCATATGCGGCAACGGCTTCCTGAATCATATCATCAAAGCCAGCAACCAAACTTCCAGTGTAAACGCCTGCCGCATTGCGCTCAGCTTTATCCATGCCCCATGAATTATTAATAATATGGTAGCCATTAGTTTCAAAGTAGTTAAAAGCATTATCAATATCCGCAACATCACCGGTTAGTACATGTTGCAAACTCATTGTAGCTTCTGGTGCCACGGAACTTATAACAATTGAAACCCAATCCCCGTGGGTGTCGAGGGTTTGATTATTATCAAAACTGTCAGCAATCCCAACTTTGACACCTTTTCCTGTCCAGCCATCCAACCAAGCTAACTGGGCTTGTGTATCAACTGTAGCAATGGGATTTGCCCCAGCATTTAGATCTTGATGAGCTTGGCCTAGGCTTGAATATCTCGCACCATAGGGCGTGTCATAGGGAAGTGATACGGGAGCGAGGGCGTCCCATGAGGACATATCTGAAGGTTGACCCAGTGTGTAGTCATATTGGCCTGGGGTCTGGTTAGTTGGGGTGGAAGGTGAATGTGGCATAGTATTGGTTGTACCGCCACAAGCACTAATAAAGATCAACAACCCAAAAATCAGCAAAGTTCTTTTGCATATATTCATTGGAGCCACTCCTACAGATGTAAGCTTACAGACTTACTTTGTCATCTTAATACAGCGCTATATGGTGTTATGGCCTTTATTTATTATGATTTAATATTTATATCTGATTATAAGACCTATTTAGATGATATATATTTCGTTTAACAAATGTAACTGTCTATAAAGACAGTTGTTTCATTCTTATTGTGACAAAGTGTTACGGAATGTTACAAAGAGGTGGTATTTACTTACGCTTTAACGGTGTTCGCAATCCTCTTAGGGAGCGCTTTATGGTCTTTAGGTGAGCCATAGTTTCAGCCCCCAGCTTCATGGTAACACCAACGGCTAAGACATCGATAACTACCATTTGCGTAATACGCGAGGACATTAAGGTACCCAACTCTTTATCCCCGTCTAAATCAATAAATAGGGGGATTTGAGCCAGTTCAGCCAAGGGGGTATGGCTGGGGCATAGAGCAATAACAGTTGCACCTGCTTGCAAGGCTAACTGTGTAGTATGCAATAAATCACGCGTTCGCCCTGTTTGGGATATGGCGATAACAACATCACCCTCCTGCAAGGTGACTGCTGCCATAGTCTGTAGATGGGGATCTGAATAAGCCGTAGCTGACATATTTAAGCGGAAGAATTTATGTTGCGCGTCACTACAAATAGGAGCCGAGGCGCCAAAACCATAACAATCAACCCGTTGGGTTTCCGCCAATACCTGAATCGCACGTTCTAAATTATCCGCATCGAGGTCGTTTTTAACTCGCACTAAATTGCCCACAGTAGAATCAAAGATTTTCTCTTTAAATTGCTCTACTGAGTCACGACTATCTAAACGAAACTGTTGATAGGAGTTATTGGTGGCAACATTTTGTGCCAAGGTAAGCTTAAAATCCTGAAAACCATCAAAGCCAAGGGCACGGCAAAAACGTAATACAGTTGGTTCACTAACCTCAGCTGCGGCAGCCAAGTCAACAATACGCATCTGCACAACAGAAGAACGTGTTTGCATAACAAAATCAGCCACTTTCTTTTCTGATTTGCGCAAACGATCATAGTTGTCTTGCAAGACTTTATATAAGTCGTTGGTCACGGCACCAAATTACCTTCTACTTAGCCACATTATTAATAATGTGGAATATAAACTTTGAGTCAAAATAACCCAAACAGCTATTTTACTAATGCTAGCAATCTACATTTTGCTTTATTGAGCTTCAGGCCAAATAAAACCTCGTAGCCCAGCCTATGCGTTTTATTCTAACCCATTCAAAGCCCAATCACGACCAATTTAACTGTGTTTTGTATTCGCCTATAGTAGATTAATTTATTGCTATACAAAGGCTTGGCATGGGCTTAATCATAACTAGTGCAATTGTTATTGAATCAGTACAATGGCATCTTGATTTAACAATATTATAGCTATGGCTAGTTGTTTGTTCCTTGAAGCTAATTAATTTGGAAAGATAAATGGACGTTTCACGTTTACTGGACGGTCTCAACGGCGCACAACGAGAAGCTGTGGCTGCACCCGAACAAAATCTTCTGGTTCTTGCCGGCGCTGGCTCGGGCAAAACTCGAGTACTCGTCCATCGTATCGCTTGGCTAATCGATACTGTCGGCCTATCGCCTTGGTCCATTATGGCCGTTACGTTTACCAATAAGGCCGCCCGGGAAATGCGTGGGCGTATAGAAGAATTACTATCACTTAATACTGAACATCTATGGGTAGGCACTTTTCATAGCTTGGCACACCGACTATTGCGCCGCCACTGGCAAGAGGCTGGCTTACAACAGCAATTTCAGATTATCGATAGTGACGACCAATTAAGCTTACTGAAACGCTTATGTAAAGAAATGCAACTTGATGAAGCTCGCTGGCCAGTGCGTCAGTTTCAGGGCTTTATAAATAGTTGTAAAGACGAAGGGCAAAGACCTCAGCATATTGATACTAATGGTGACTTCCATTTACAAACCCAAGTTAATGTCTATGCTGCCTATCATCAGGCCTGTGAGCGAGCTGGCTTAGTAGATTTTGGGGAGCTATTGCTACGTTGCCATGAATTATGGCTACAAAATCCAGCCCTACTCGCCCACTATCAAGGTCGCTTTAAACATATTTTGGTGGACGAATTTCAAGATACCAATACCATCCAATATGCATGGCTACGTGTCTTGGCAGGCCAAAATGTGCACGTGATGGCGGTAGGCGATGATGACCAGTCTATTTATGGCTGGCGCGGTGCAAAAATTGAAAATATTCAACAATTTGAAGGTGATTTTGGCCATACTGTTAACGTACGCCTAGAGCAAAACTATCGCTCTACTGGGACCATTCTTAAAGCCGCCAATGGCTTAATTAGCAATAATCAGGGTCGTTTAGGCAAAAACCTTTGGACCGAAGGCAGTGATGGTGAAGCCATTTCTCTCTATGCTGCATTTAATGAGATGGACGAGGCCAGATTTATTGTTGACCAAATTAGCCAATGGCAGTCTGGTGGCGGTCAACGTTCTGAATGTGCCATTCTCTATCGTTCTAACGCCCAATCACGGGTTTTGGAAGAAGCCCTAATTAGAGCCAATATGCCTTACCGCATTTATGGCGGCCAGCGCTTCTATGACCGCTTAGAGATTCGTAATGCCCTCGCCTACTTGCGCTTAATCCATAGTCGTAATGATGATGCCGCTATGGAACGAGTATTTAATGTCCCAACTCGTGGTATTGGTGCCGCCACGGTTGCCAAAATACGTGACCATGCTCGTAGTGAAGGCTGTTCTATGTGGGAAGCTAGTCAGCAAATACTAGCAACCAATGTGTTACCGACCCGCGCCCATAATGCTGTTGATAGTTTTCTGAAGTTAATTGCTAGGCTAGCGGAAGATACAGCGGAAGCTCATTTACATGAATTGGTCGACCATGTTATTCAACAATCAGGGCTTATCCAACATCATCTTAAGGAAAAGGGCGAAAAGGCGCAGACGCGCATTGATAACCTTAATGAACTGGTTAGTGCAGCAAAAAGCTTTGCCAGTGGCTGGAGTCCAGTGCAAGAATCTGCCGACCCTGATGGCGATCTTGATCCCCAAGCCAGTACCCCCTTAGGTGCTATGCTGGATCAAGCCGCTTTGGATGCAGGGGAACAGCAAGCTGATGAGTCTGAAGATAGTGTGCAGTTAATGACTCTCCACTCAGCTAAAGGTTTGGAGTTTCCTATGGTATTTCTGGCTGGGGTGGAAGAAGGTCTGTTCCCCCATAAGATGTCCTTGGAAGAAGGTGGTCGTCTAGAAGAAGAGCGCCGCCTCTGCTACGTTGGCATTACCCGTGCTATGCAAAAACTGTTTATTACCTATGCCGAAAGTCGGCGCTTACATGGCCAAGATACCTTTAATCGACCCTCACGCTTTATAGGCGAATTACCCGATGAACTACTCGAAGAAGTACGCTTAAAGTCCAGCATTAGCCGTCCAGTAACTGCTGCTCACTCTACTGCGCCAAAGTATGATCGCTGGGGCCGCCACCAAGAATTGGAAGCCCCAGCCATTGCCCTTGGGCAAATGGTGCGTCATCCTATGTTCGGTATTGGTACCGTCGTTAATGCCGAAGGCGCAGGTCCTCAGGCTAGGGTGCAAGTAAATTTTGAAACGGAAGGAAGCAAATGGCTGGTGCTGGCCTATGCTAAGTTAGAAAACCTTTAGCTAGCCACTTCCAGCATAAAGGTCACTGGGCCATCATTACATAGACTTACCTGCATATCCGCACCAAATTCACCCGTTTGCACAGGCAGTGTGAATGCTGCCTGAGTATGGAAGTACTCATATAATTCTTCAGCCAAAGCAGGCGCTGCTGCACTGGTAAAGCTGGGACGCATACCCTTTTGAGTTGAAGCGGATAAAGTAAACTGACTTACTACCAACAAACTGCCCCCCGCTTGTTGCACATTATTATTCATGCGCCCTTCTTGATCGGCAAAAATGCGGTAATGTAACACTTTATGCAGAAGCTTATCAGCCGTGCTTTTATCATCGCCACGGTCAACACCCAAAAGAACCAATAGGCCGGGCCCAATTTTTCCTACAGTGTTGCCAGCAACATCAACTTGGGCATGGGAAACACGTTGAATTAAAGCTTTCATAATTGTCCAAATAGTAATTAAAACTAACCCAATTTCGGGGCAAAAGTGCGTGTAGCACTGACGAGATTATCAATAATGCCCGGTTCCATTTGGCTATGTCCGGCATCACGGACAATATGTAATTCACTGGCAGGCCATTGATCATAAAGTAATTGTGCCTGCTCCATTGGACACACCATATCGTAGCGGCCGTGGACAATAATACCGGGGATATCTTTAATAGCTGCCATATTCTGCAAAATCTGATTGTCGGTCAAAAAACAATCATGGTACCCATAATGACACTCAATCGAAGCAATGGCTAAAGCATCACGCAGATCACTTGGGGTTTCGCAAACAATTCGCCTTGGCTCTAAGGTCGAAATATGTGCTTCCCATATAGCCCAAGCTTTGGCTGCTGCCAAGCGTCGCAGCTCATCCTCACCAGTTAACAGCTGATAATAATAAGCCACCAGATTATGCTGCTTATCCGGTGGTACTAGACTAATAAAATCACGCCAATAATCAGCAAAAATACGACTGGCACCACCGACTTCAAATAACCACTGGAAATCCCGAGGCCGACCCAAAAAAATACCCCGCAATATCATGCCTCGCACCCGCTGTGGATGCATCTGCGCATATACTAAGGACAGGGTTGAGCCCCAAGAACCACCAAATAATAGCCAACTGTCTATTTTTAGCATTGTCCGTAAAGTTTCAAAGTCAGCCACCAGCTTGTCTGTAGTATTGGCTACTAAACTGGCATGGGGTAATGATTTACCTGCACCCCGCTGGTCAACCATTGTAATATTATAAACACTGGGGTCAAAAAACCGCCTCGTCATGGGGCTACAGCCACCGCCTGGGCCACCATGGACGACCAACACAGGAATACCCCAAGGATTGCCACTCTGTTCCACATACAGACTATGGCCATCACTCACATCAAGAAAAAATTCTCGATAGGGGTGAAATTCAGGATATAAACTTTGCATTGTTCATTTGCTGCCCATTAAAGCCTTTCATTTGCCCATGCTAACATCATGCTCTGTGTGACCCAAGAGACAGATATAAATCAAATATTAGGCTTGTTGCCAGCCGTGGATTCTATTTCCTAAGTAGATAGGCCAAGTATGGCGTTTTTAACAAAGCTCAGGGCGACTTTTGCTATTATTATTTACCAATACAGCCTACAATATCCCCGGTGAGATGTTCCACCCTGCGGCAGGGTGGTTAATGGGAAGCAACAGCAACATTACGGCGAACCGGTGTTGCCTAGCACTGCCCCCGCAACGGTTAGGAGTCCGATACCAGCACTCACTATTAACACCAAATTCGCACGGCGGGTGCGAGAGGGTTTTACTTTGTTATATATTTCTGAGGCATATGCCTTACAGATTCAGGCTTCCGCGCACCTGTGTAATGTCAATCGCAGCGGGAGACCTGCTCCATGAAACCGAATTTTCCTTTTACCGCAGTGGTCGGCCAAGGGCAAGTTAAGCTCGCCTTAACTTTACTGGCCATCGACCCCGTGATTGGTGGCGTTTTAGTCAGTGGCCCCCGGGGCAGTGCCAAATCAACTCTTGCAAGAAGTCTGGCAGACCTACCCATTAACGGGCTAAAAAAACTCGTTACTTTACCCCTTGGTAGTACCGAAGAAATGGTCACCGGCACCCTTGATCTACAACAGGCTTTAGGTGAACAACAAGTCGCCTTTGCCCCAGGGCTATTAAGTAAAGCCCATGAAGGCCTGCTCTATGTTGATGAAGTTAATTTACTACCTGACAGTTTGGTAGATCTATTATTAGATGTCGCTGCCAGTGGCATTAATCGTATCGAACGTGATGGCATTAGCCATGAACACGCTGCCGAATTTGTGCTGATGGGCACCATGAATCCCGATGAAGGTGAGCTTCGCCCACAACTCTTGGATCGCTTTGGCTTTGGCGTGGCATTAGCTAACCACTATTCAGCCCAAGAGCGGGTTGAAATTGTGCGTCGTCGGCAAGCTTTTGATAATGATGCAGAGGCATTTATTGCCAACTATGCTGCGCAACAAACACAACTCGTTGCAGATATTCATCAAGCCCAAGCTTTATTGTCCTCGGTGACCATAAATGATGAGTTGCGTCTGGCCATTGCTGAAGCCTGTGTGGCAGCGCAAGTTGATGGCGTGCGTGGCGATCTGGTATGGCTGCGGGCAGCTTGTGCCCATGCTGCTTGGCAGCAGCGTTCCGAAGTAACCCCAGAGGATGTCGATGCCGTCGCTGAGTTGGTATTAATGCATCGTCGCCAACAACCACCCCAATCACCACCTCCAGCTGGCCCCTTTGACAATAGTCCCTCACGGCAACAGTTGTCTGATGCGGACAATCAGGCCCCCAGAGATAATGACTGGGGACAGATGCAACCAGAAACGCAACTGACTGGCCAAGCGCAAAGTATCGAGGTTAAAACTAACCCCCAGTATAACTTCAAAGACCATGCCAGTAAGCTAACTAGTGAAGGCACGATATCCCATGGCAAAGGCCGCACCACCAGTCGCTGGTCGCAACGCATTAACTGGTTTGCTAGTTTTATAGCTGGGCGTGGCAAGCAGCCAGAGCTGCGCTATCGGCGCCAGCGCGGAGCTGATCCCACCCTGCATTTAGTGTTACTAGATACCTCCGCCTCAACCTTATCAGGCCAAGGCCAGTCTCAAGCCAAAGGGTTAGTGGAAGGTATCGGCCAACAAGCCTATTTAGCCCGCCAGCACATGCTAGTACTGGGCTTTGGTAATGACAAGGTAGAGCCCCTAATGGCTTGGGGGCGGGCACCGAAAACTATGCGATCCTTATTAAATACTATTAGCGCTGGTGGTGGCACACCCTTAAGACAGGCTTTGCAACAAGCACAGACTTATGGGCATCAGCTATTAAGACGTAACCCAGCTACCCGCATTATTAACTACATTATTACCGACGGTCGTGTGCAACAAGATGTAACCGGCTTGCACTTGCCAGGCATGAGCGTGTTAGTTGATACCGAACAAAGCCAAATAAAACGCGGCAAGGGTCAACAAATTGCCCAACACTTGGGGGCTGATTATTTCACCCTAACGCAAGCCCAACAACTAAATTAAAAAAATTTTATGACCACTAAAACACACGAACAACGCATGGCCGCCAAAAAGGCCGTTATTGATGCCCGCATTGCTAAGGCAACAGAAGAACGTGGCATCGTTATTTTGCTGCGCGGCAATGGCAAGGGTAAAAGTAGCTCTGCTTTTGGCACCCTGATGCGTAACTTAGGCCATGGCAAAACCGGTGCTGTAGTGCAGTTTGTTAAAGGTCGAATAGCCACGGGCGAACACAAATTCTTTCAAGCTTTTACCAATATCCCTTGGCATATTATGGGGCATGGTTTTACTTGGGAAACCCAAGATAAAGAACGTGATATTGCAGCAGCCGAAAAAGCTTGGGAGGTCACCCAAGAATTGTTGCAGGATGACAGTATCGACATGCTAGTGCTAGATGAGATGGCCTATATTTTTAAATATAAGTACCTACCCATTGAGCCGGTTTTGGCAGCCCTTAAGCAACGCCCTAAGCATCAAACTGTGATTATTACGGGTCGCGTTATGCCCGATGCGCTAGTGGAGTACGCCGATACAGTTAGCACGGTTAAAGATGATGGCCATGCTTTCCGCCTCGGGGTGAAAGCGCAGGCAGGGATCGAATACTGATGACCACGACCGCAACTGCCCATTGTCCTGCCCTATTTTTAGCGGCGCCTGCTTCTGGTCAAGGTAAAACCACTATTACCGCCGCTTTGGCGCGCTACCATCGTGATCAGGGTCGCCAAGTTAGGGTATTTAAAATGGGGCCAGACTATTTGGATCCGCAGATTCTGCAACAAGCTTCCGGCCAGCCGGTCACCCAATTAGATTTATGGATGGCTGGCACGGAATATTGCCGGCAACAGTTTTATTTGGCTGCGCAAACAGCTGACTTAATCTTGGTAGAAGGTGCTATGGGGATTTTTGATGGCGAACCTTCAAGTGCTGATTTAGCAGCTACTTTCGGTATTCCCATTGCCCTAGTGATGGATGTAAAAGGTATGGCGCAGACGGCTGCTGCCGTGGCATTAGGCTTGGCCAACTATCGTGACGATGTTGAGGTTATTGGCCTTATTGCGAATAACTGTGGCACTGAGCGCCACGCTCAATTAGTGCGTGATGCTCTAGGCGACCGCATTCCCTTATTGGCTAATTTAGCGCGCTCGGAAGAGGTGGCCTTACCTGAACGCCATTTAGGCCTGGTGCAAGCTGAAGAGGTAAGCCATGAGTTGGAAGAAAAATTTAATCTGGGCAAAGCTTGGTTAGGTGAACAGGCGCTTTGTGAACTGCCTGCACCCGTAGCTTTTAGTGCACAGGAAATACCCACACCAGCCAAATTACTGACCGGCAAACGTATTGGTATTGCCAAAGATCAAGCGTTTAGCTTTATCTATAGTGCCAATACAGAATTATTACAGACCATGGGCGCTGAATTGCACTTTTTCTCGCCCATGTATGATAGCCAACTACCTGATGTCGATGCTCTATGGTTGCCTGGAGGCTACCCCGAATTACACGCACAGCAGTTGGCCGCAAATCAATCCATGCGTCAACAAGTACAGGATTTCTACGCCTCTGGTAAAGCCATATTGGCCGAGTGTGGGGGCTTTTTATATTGTTTGGATAGCTTAACTGATCTGCAGCAGGAAACTTGGCCCATGGCGTCCATTATGGCAGGCCAAGGTGCCATGCGTGGTAAACGTGGTTGTCAGGGCATGCAATTAGCACCCCTACCAGAAGGTGGCATTCGTGGACATGCTCACCATCGATCACGCAGTGACAATACCCCAGAGCCAATTGCCCATGGCCAGCGTCAACGGCACCCCGCGCCTGGCGAAGCCATCTATCGTCAGCAAGGTTTAACGGCTAGTTATTTGCATTTATTCTTCCCCTCCAACCCAGTAGCTACGGCTGCCCTTTTTGGTGTTAAACAGGGAGTCTAAACCAGCTTATGTGGCCCGAATCAAGTGAACAAAAACAGCCTTTACGCACCGGTTTAACAACCGGCACTTGCGCGACGGCTTGTTGCGTGGCGGCAGCGCACTTGTTATTGGGTAAGCAAGTTATTCAGCAAGCTAGTGTAACGCTGCCAAAAGGCCAAATAGTCGAACTCGATATTGAAGATTTGCACACTGCTAAGCAAATTGCCCATGCCGCGACCATTAAAGATGCCGGCGATGACCCGGATGTTACCCACGGGGCCAAAGTATGGGTTAAATTACGCCTTACCCCCACCACAGGTATACAATTTAAAGCCGATAAAGGCGTAGGCACTGTAACCCGCGTGGGTCTGGTCTTAGCCGTTGGTGAGCCCGCCATTAATCCCGTACCACGGCAAATGATGCAAGATAACTTGCATCTGGTAAGCCTAGAATATGGTTATCAAGGTGGCTTTGAAATCAGCATTGGTATTGATAACGGTGCTGAGCTAGCCCTAAAAACCATGAATGGTCGCCTCGGAATTGAGGGCGGGCTGTCGGTATTGGGCACCAGCGGTATTGTGCGACCTTTTTCTTGCAGCGCTTGGATTGCTTCTATTCACCGCGGTATGGATGTAGCTGCCGCCAATGGTTGTCAGCATATTGCTGCGTCTACGGGCAATACCAGTGAAGCCTATGTACAACAACGTTATCAAATGAACCCAATGCAGTTGATCGAAATGGGTGACTTTGCTGGCGCCGTACTCAAATACCTCAAACAGGCAACGGTGGACAAGCTGACTGTCTGCGGTGGCTTTGGCAAACTGAGTAAATTGGCTAATGGACATTTAGATCTTCACTCTAGTCGCTCGAGTATTGATTTTGAGCAACTGGCAAAACTTGCCCAAGAGCAAGGCGGCAATGCCGCATTATTAAGTGATGTTCGCTCCGCAAATACCAGCCTGCAGGCCTTAAAAGCTTGTCAGACCAAGGGTATTGATTTAGCCACACGGGTTTGCCAAGACGCCTATCAAGAAGCTAGAAAACGTATTCCTGACGAGGTTGAGGTGGAAATTATTGCTGTCAATCGTCAAGGGGAATTACTAAGCCAATACCCACCTTTAAGGGAGGGCAGAGTATGAAGCTTTTACTCTTAGGTGGCACCGCTGATGCACGCAAACTATGTGCTCTACTCCACAGCCAATATCCCGATGCCGAATTAGTATACAGTGTGGCAGGTTTGGTACGTATACCCCAAGTACCCGCACAAATCATTAGTGGTGGCTTTCGTCAATATGGGGGCTTAGCAAAATACTGTAACGCCCAAAGTATAGATGCCATTGTTGACGCTACTCACCCATTTGCCACTGTGATGAGCACCCATGCGCGAGCAACCGCCCATAACTTAGGAATGCCTTATTGGCGCTTTTTGCGTCCTGCTTGGGAGCCCCAGACAGATGACCAATGGCATACCTTTAGTGACCGACAGGCACTGTTACAGGCTATGCAAAAGCATCAGCGAGTATTGCTCACTATGGGGCAAGTTACGAGTGAGGAATTAACACTATTAAACCAAGTATCGAAGGTTTGGCTAAGGACTGCCGTGGAGCCCCACTGTGAGCTCCCACAACAGGTTACATGGATAAAAGCCATCGGCCCCTTTGCTCTAGCTGATGAACAGAAGTTACTGCAGCAGCACCAAATTCAGGCCTTGGCCTGTAAAAATAGCGGTGGTGATGCTACAAGCGCTAAGTTAATAGCTGCTCGAGAACTGCAATTACCCGTGTATATGCTGCAACGCCCACCAATAGATGGGTCGGCCTATGCACACTTTGACCAATTATTAAGCCAGCTCAATGAATGGCATAAGAGATGGAAGGCCCACCCGGGCTTTTGAGGAAATTACCATGAAAAATGAAAAACCAGGTATTTTATTTGTTGGCCATGGTTCCCGCGATGTTGATGCGGTGAACGAATTTTACCAGTTGGCGGAAGGCTTTCAACAACGCTTTCCTGATCGTCTGGTAGAAACGGGCTTTTTGGAATTTGTAAGGCCGATAATTTCTGACGCTGTGCAAAAGTTGATTGATCAGGGCGCCACCAAAATTCATGCGGTGCCGGGCATGTTAATGATTGGCTCCCATGCCAAAAATGATATTCCTAGTGAATTAAATAATCTGCAACTACAGCATGGTATTAAGATCGAATACGGTGCCGAATTAGGTATCGATGCCAAGATGCTACAAGCAGCTCGAGACCGGATTGAAGAAGCCGAAGCAACCATCCCAGGCTATGATGCCAACAAGGATCGTTTAGAGACATTACTAGTTATTGTCGGTCGTGGGGCCACAGACCCTGATGCTAACTCAAATATCAGTAAGATCACCCGTTTCCTTGAAGAAGGCATGGGCTTTGGCTGGTCAGCAACGGCCTATAGTGGAGTGGCCGATCCCTTGGTACCAGCGGCATTGGAGCGCACCAAACGACTTGGTTTTAAGCGCGTTATTGTGGCGCCCTATTTCCTCTTTACGGGTCGCCTAATTAAGCGTATCTATCAAGCTGCTGATGATTTTGCCGCAGCTAATCCGGATATTGAAGTAGTAAAAGCACCCTACCTAAATGCCCATGACAAGGTGATTGATACCTTTGTGGAACGGCTCGAGCAAATCACCACGGGCAATGCCAATATGAACTGCCAGCTATGCCAGTATCGCGTACAGATTATCGGTGCTGAACATAAGGTCGGTATGCCCCAAGAAGGCCATCACCATCATGTGCAGGGCATTGGTACTGATGCAGATAATCATAGTCATGATCACGATCACCATCACCACGATCACGGCCACAATCACGGCCATGACCATCATCATGATCACCACCATCATCACCATGACCATGAAAACTATGGCCATCACCAGAAGGCCAATAAGTAGCCATGCAGTATGACTATAACCCCGATCCACAGGGGATAGAGCAGGAGAGTTTCCGCCAGATCAGGGAACTCACTAAGCTAGATGCTTATGACCGAGATGGCCAGCAGGTTGTGATGCGGGTGGTACATAGCTTGGGCGATCCAGATATTGCCCAGCATATGCGCCTGAGTCAAAACGCCTGTGCTGCCGGTCGCCAAGCCCTCGCTAATCACTGCCCAATTCTTTGTGATGTGGAAATGGTCAAACAAGGGCTGACCAAGCGTATGCTAGAGCAAGAGCCCCTCTGCTATCTTAATGACCCGCGCACCACTGCGTTGGCAAAGGCTGCCAGCGAGACCCGCTCTATGGCCGCTTTACAATTATGGGGTGCAGCATTGTCGGGCAGTGTGGTGGTCATTGGTAATGCCCCAACAGCTTTATTTCGTCTCTTAGAAATGCTGCGCCAAGGCGCTCCCAAACCAGCTTTAATTATTGGTATACCCGTGGGGTTTGTGGGTGCGGCTGAATCAAAACAAGCTTTGTGGCAGGAACACCAGCAACTAGGTATTGAGTGTATCACTCTACTGGGCCGTCAGGGTGGTAGCGCTGCCGCTGCCGCCGTAGCTAATGCGTTATTACGTTGTAATCTAGGTGAGTACTACTAATGCCTTCAATAAGTGTTATAGGTCTAGGTATTTGCCAGCCACCACTGTTAACAACTGAGGCACAAGCTGTCCTAAGTCAGGCGCGAGTGGTCTTTGGCTCCCCACGTCAATTGGCGAGTATAGCGCAACTATTACCTACCACCTGTGATCAACGTCAGCTACCTAAATTGTCGCAGTTAAAAGATCAGCTAGCGTCATTATCAGAGGTAGCTATACTTGCCTCTGGAGACCCTCTGCTGTTTGGCATTGGCAAATATCTACACCAACAGTTTCCGCAGCAAGTTACTTGTTATAGCGGCGTCTCTAGTTTACAGGGCGCCTGCACATTAACCGGCTTATCACTACAAGATGCGCAATTGGTTAGTCTACATGGCCGCCCTTTAAGTAGTTTACGACGCCACTTACAAGCCAATCGAACACTATTGATTCTAACTGACCAACACAGTCAACCTCAGCACCTGGCACAGCAACTAGCAGAGGTTAATCTAAGCGCTTCACGCCTGCATATATGCGAACGCTTGGGCTATCCAGAGCAACGCTATAGTGAATATGGGGTTGCTGAGTTATTAGACAGTCAAGAAATCTTTGATCCTTTTGATCCTTTACATGTAACAGTTATTGAAACCCGCGGCATAGGTGGCGTGATCCCAAATTTCCCCGGCATTCCAGATAACCAATTTATTACCAATAGCGAAACTTTAACGGGTGATGGAAAGGGCTTATTAACCAAGCGTGAAGTGCGCTTGGCGATCCTCTCTCTACTCCAAGCTGGCCCTAACCAAGTTGGCTGGGATATTGGCGCTGGCTGTGGTGGGGTGGCAGTAGAATGGGCACTTTGGAATCCACAGGGCAAGGTCTACGCCATTGAACATCACCCACAACGTATGACTTGTTTACAGGCCAATAGAGACAAGTTTGGCGTTGTACAAAACCTCTACCCTTTACAGCAATCAGCCCCCGATGGCTTGGCTGACTTGCCCCGCCCAGATAAAGTTTTTGTGGGTGGGAGTAGTGGTGCCTTAACTGACATTATGCACAGCGCTTGGCAAGCTTTAAATCCCGGTGGGCGGCTAGTAGCCAGCGCAGTAACTGAACAAAGTAAAGCTGATTTGTTGGCATTAAGTACACACTTACAATGCGAGATAGCGGAAATGCTGCAAGTCAGTATTAGTCGCGCTGACAAGCTAGCCGGGCAGGATCTTTTAAGACCTAATTTACCCATTACCCTGATTTGTTGGGACAAGCCCCATGTCGAATAACAATAGTAATAATCAATATGCCTACAAAGCTAAACCAGCAACCTTTTATGGTGCTGGTGTAGGCCCCGGCGACCCCCTACTACTGACATTAAAAACCCATCAACTAATTCAAAGCGCTGATGTGATTAGCTATATAGGCAATACTGATGGCCACTCACAAGCCCGTGAGATTGCTGGCCATAGTATCGAGACTCGCACCAGTGCTGCCGAGGAAGTTATGGTGAAGATGCCTATGAGCACCAACCGAAGTCTGGCTAATCAGGCCTATGACGAGGCTGCTATGCTGCTAAGACAACACTTAGCAGCAGGCAAATCCGTGGTCTTTCTGTGTGAAGGTGATCCATTATTCTTTGGCTCCTTTAGTTATTTATTACAACGCTTAGGTGGTGACTTTGCTTGCCAAGTGGTGCCCGGTATTACCTCTGTTAATGCCGCGGCGGCTACCCTGCAGCAACCACTGACCTTATTGCAAGAATCCTTTGCCGTGGTTAGTGGTCGCCATACAGACCAACAGATCGAACAAACATTAGCGCAACATGATAGCGTGGTGATTATGAAAGCTGGCCAAGCTCGCCCGCGTATTTTGGCACTACTGCGTCAAACGGGTCGCTGGCAAGATGGCCATTATCTTGAATATATTGGTCGTGATCAGCAGCGCTTGGTAAGTAATCTTGACGATCTAGAAGATCAAGCAGGGCCTTACTTTTCCCTGTTTGTTATTGTGCGCCAGGAGCGTCCAGCATGATCCGTATTTTTGCTTTAACAGAAGCTGGCGCCCAACTAGGTGAACGCCTTCAACAAGCGTTGCAAGGGGCTGAACAAGATGTGGTATTAAATGTGCGCCCACAACCCTTTGCCGCTGCTGTACAAACTGCTTTTGAACATGGCGAACGCTTAATCATGATCTGTGCTACAGGTATTGCCGTGCGCACCCTCGCTCCCGTGTTAGTTGATAAGTATCGTGATCCCGCGGTGCTGGTGCTGGATGAACAAGGTGAGTTTGTTATCCCTCTATTATCGGGACATGAAGGTGGGGCCAATGATTGGGCGCGTCAGGTGAGTGATCTATTGTCTGCTAAGTTAGTTATGACCACGGCCAAACCCTATCTGCAGCCCGTATATACCGTAGGCATGGGTTGTGAACGGCATTGTGATGTTGACCATTTGCAAGCCTTATTAGCAGAATGTTTGGCCACCAAGGGCCTGACCATGGCTGATATTGTTAGCATTAACAGTATTGATATTAAAGCCGATGAAGTGGGCCTCATCGAATTAGCTAGCCGGCAACAAAAACTATTTCAAACCTTTACTGCAGAGCAACTAGCTGGCGTTAGTGATCTATTACAAACCCCTTCAAAGTATGTTTATAACACCGTTGGGGTTTATGGTGTGGCCGAGTCGGCGGCGCTTTGGGCGGCACAACAGGCCACCCAAAGCCAACCCGAACTAGTGCTGGCAAAACAAAAAACAGCGAAGGCAACTTGTGCTATCGCCCGAGCCTATCCACCGGGCGCTGGCGGCATGGGCATGCTCGATTAATACCAACATGAGAACAAGAAGCAAACAACATGAGTAAATTATTTATTGTAAGTACTGGCCCAGGCGATAGCCAACTAGTGGCACCGCGGGCCCAAGCAGCCATTGCTGCCAGCTCAGATCTGGTGGCATACGGCCTGTACCTGCAAATTTTGGGTGATGTATGTGATGGCAAAACACATCATGACCTCCCCCTAGGAGAAGAAATTGGACGTGCTCGTTTAGCCCTGGACCTAGCCGCCAGTGGCAAAACCACAGCCTTAATTTCTAGTGGTGATATTGGTATTTATGCCATGGCTACCTTGGTATTTGAATTACTAGATAGACAATTACAAGGTCAGGAAAAGCAACCACAATGGTTGGATGTCGAGATTGAAGTCATTCCAGGTATCTCTGCCATGCAAGCAGGTGCCAGTCGTGTAGGCGCCATGCTAGGACACGACTTCTGTACTATTTCCTTATCCGACCTGCTTACCCCTTGGCAAACCATACTCAAGCGTATTGAAAAGGCTGGTGAAGGTGACTTTGTGGTGTCTTTCTATAATCCTGTTTCGAAAAAACGGGATTGGCAGCTAAACACAGCACGGGACATGTTGCTTAAGTATCGTCCTGCATCCACACCAGTATTAATTGGGCGCCAGCTCACGCGCCCAGACGAGCAAATTTCGATTATTCGGCTTGATCAGCTAGATGCCAAAGATGTCGATATGTTTACCTTGGTATCCGTCGGCAACAGTGAATCACGCCATATTATTAATGGTAGCAAGGAGTGGGTATATACCCCTCGTGGCTACCGCAAAAAGCTTTAAAAGGAACCTCCATGACAGTTTATTTTATTGGTGCGGGTCCCGGTGACCCAGAAATGATGACTCTTAAAGGTCAACGCCTACTAGATAATGCACCGGTGGTATTATTTGCTGGCTCTTTAGTCCCCTCAGACAATATGGCCACAGCACGTGACCGAGGTGCCTTAGTTGTTGACACAGCGGCCTTGGCCTTAGATGCCATTATTGATTATATGGAAGCCGCCCATAAACAGGGTCAGGATGTAGCCCGTGTACATTCAGGTGACCCAATGCTTTATGGCGCCATCGGTGAGCAAATCCGCCGCCTAGAAGAACTGGGCATTGATTATGAAATCATACCTGGCGTGATGGCCACCTCGGCGTCTGCTGCATGGCTAGGTAAAGAACTTACTTTATCGGGTATTTCTCAGACCGTTATTTTGACCCGCTATGAGGGCAAAACGCCATTCCCTGAGCGAGAGCGTTTGCCAGCCCTAGCCGCCACTGGCGCCACCTTAGCAATTCATTTAGGTATTACGCGGATTCATAAGATTGTTGACGATTTGCTACCCTTCTATGGTGCAGACTGTCCCGTAGCTGTCTGTTATCGCACCAGCTGGCCGGATCAGGACAAGGTCGTAGGTACCCTCAGTGATATTGTCGCCAAAGTGCGGGCGAAAAAGTTTACCCGCACAGCCTTGATTATTGTTGGTCATGTACTGGATGCTGATAACTTTTCTGACTCTTATCTATATGATATCGATCAAGCCCATATTTTCCGTGAAAAAAACCATTCCCAAAAGGCGAACTAACCATGCAACTAACTAAAATTCCCGCTACTGTCGTGACTGGCTTTTTGGGTAGTGGTAAAACCACACTACTAGCCAATGTTATTCGCCAAGCACAAGGCAAACGTATTGCCGTTATCGTGAATGAGTTTGGTGAACTAGATATTGATGCTGACTTGCTCCGCAACTGCCCCTTAGAGTGTGAAGACGAAGCCCAGCCTAGCTCAACCCAACAGGGTATCTATGAGCTAGCCAATGGCTGTATTTGTTGTACTGTTGAAGAAGAGTTTCTGCCCGTTATGCAGGAACTGGTTAAACGCCGTGATGATATTGACCATATCCTTATTGAAACCAGTGGTCTGGCCCTACCCAAGCCTTTAGTGCAGGCGTTTAATTGGCCTGATATCAAACAACATTGCACTGTGGATGCCGTTATTACGGTTATTGATGGCCCTGCCGTTGCCGCTGGCCGCTTTGCCCATGATGTTGATCAAGTGCAACAACAACGCCTTGCCGATGACAGTTTAAATCATGACCCCGACCTTGCGGAACTGCTAGATGATCAACTTAGTGCCGCCGATCTAGTACTAGTATCCAAAAGTGACCTCCTAGATGCTGAGCAGCGCTCTCAGGTGGAAAAGGTGGTCAGCAACAGAGTGCCAGCAGCGGTAAAAACGGCTTATATAGGCCAAACCACCGCAGGGCAAAGTGATGCCAATATAGAACTGGTTATGGGTCTAGAAGCGGCTGCTGAAGAACGCATTAATGATGTTCATACCCACCACGATCATCACCATGACCACGGCCATGATCACGACCATGCCCATGATCATTTTGATTCCTGTGTTATTCGTTTAGGCGAAGTCGATGGTGAGCGCCTACAGGGCATTTTGCAGGATTTATTACAGCAACATCTGATCTATCGTTGCAAAGGCTTTGCTGCGCTTCCCGGCAAACCCATGCGCCAAGTATTACAGGCCGTTGGTCAGCGCTTGGAAAGTCATTATGATCGCCTCTGGCAAGTTGAAGAAACCAAGGCCACCAATCTGGTGTTTATTGGTAAACATATTAGTGCTGAGGTATTAACCGAGGCCCTAAAACCAGCGGAAATTTAACGGCTATAAGTTATGCATTTATTGGCAGCACAACCCGGCGGCTTCGTCGAGGAAGAAGGCATTATCGATCTGGGTCAAGACTCAGGGCGTATGGTTGTGCTGGCCGCTGCTGAAACCAGCTTAGCCATGTTAGCTGATGCTGCTGAACAATTAGCCGAGGAATTACCTAGCCTGCGCTTAGCTAACTGGAGTCATCTCCTTAAACCCGCTGCCTATGATCTGTATGAAGATAAGGTATTGGATCAGGCCGAACTAGTGTTAGTGTCCATGCTAGGTGGCACTAGTTATTGGCAATATGGTTTTGAACGTCTGCAAGCTTGGCAACAAGCTAAACCGGGTCGGCAACTAATTTTGGTACCTGGTGATGACACCCCTGACCCACAGCTGTCAGCTGCCAGTAGTGTCAGTACGGAGAGCTATAACAGGCTCTGGGCCTATTTGCGTTATGGTGGTATTGGTAATGGCATTAGTTTGCTACGTTATTGTCAACAAGCACTTTTGCAACCGGACCTTACCGACACTTGGCATGAGCCATACAGCATGCCCCAAGCATTGCTTTATTTGCCAGGGCAAACGCAGGCAAGTTTGGCTGACTGGCGCCAACAAGGACAAACAAAAGGCATCTCCGCTGCTGCCCCCAGCGTTATTCTGCTGTTTTATCGCAGCCATCTGCAAAGTGGCAATACAGCTATGTTTGATGGTCTGTTACAGAGCCTAGAAGAGGCTGGTTTAAACCCTTTGGCATTGGCTATCACTTCCCTTAAAGATACCACTGCTCAGGCATTAATTAATCACACCATTGAACAGGTCAATGCAGCTTTAGTGATCAGTAGTTTAGGATTTGCCAATAATCGTGTTGATGCCCCCGATGTTAGCTCGAGTCCCAGCCACTATAAGCTACCTATTGCAAAGCCTATCCCCATATTGCAACTCGTTCTCAGCTCCACCACGCGCGATGCATGGCAAGCATTTAGCCAAGGCTTGCGCAGTCGGGATATCGCTATGCAAGTGGTATTACCTGAGATGGATGGCCATATTCTGACCCGCGCCATAAGCTTTCGTTGTCAGGACGAGCGGCTGGAGCGCACCCAGATTAGTTTAACCCGCTATGTGCTTGAACCTGAGCGTGCGGCATTTGTAGCACAACTGGCTCGGCGCTACTGCCATTTACAGGATCAGCCCAATAAACATAAGCGTATTGCCCTAGTATTGGCTAACTATCCCACCAAAGATGGTCGTATTGGCAATGGCGTGGGTTTGGATACCCCTGCCTCAGCAGTGAATATTTTGCATGCCTTGGCCGAGGCTGGTTACCCTGTTGCCGATATTCCCTCTGATGGCACTAGTTTAATCAAGGCTCTACTTGATTCTGTCACCAATAATCCCAATACCCTACATCATTTACCCTGTTGGCAAAGTTTGTCCCTAGACGACTATATGCACCATTTCCACCAGCTGCCTAAAGCTAACCAAGAACAAATCTGGGAACGCTGGGGCGCTCCACAAGCAGACCCTAAATGCCGTCAAGGGCGGTTAATGCTAGCAGGGATTCGTTTAGGTGAAACCTTTGTTGGTATTCAACCAGCACGGGGCTATAACCAAGATCTAAGTGCCAATTACCACGATCCAGATTTAGTACCTCCCCATAGTTATCTAGCCTTCTACTTTTGGCTACGTCATATTTATCAAGTAGAAGCCTTTATCCATGTTGGCAAACATGGCAATTTGGAATGGCTGCCGGGTAAAGGAGTAGCCCTTTCAGAAACCTGCTATCCAGATCTGATCTTAGGCCCTATGCCGCACTTTTATCCCTTTATTGTCAATGATCCCGGTGAGGGTGCCCAAGCTAAAAGGCGCACGCAGGCGGTGATTATTGATCATCTTATGCCTCCTATGGCGCGAGCCGAAGCCTATGGTGATATGGCGGCACTGGAACTCCTTGTGGATGAGTTATATCAAGCCACTGGTCTAGATCAAGGCCGTGAACAATGGTTGCGTGAGCAAATCGTGAGCAAATTAGCTAGTAGCCACCTACAACAAGAACTTGGCCTAACTGATGCCAGTGATGAAGATACGCTATTAGCCGAGCTAGATGCTTACCTTTGTGATATTAAAGAATCACAAATTCGTAATGGCCTACATATATTGGGGCAACTACCTGCAGCCGATGAGCTAGCCGAAACCTTGGTCGCTTTGCTACGTTTACCACGAGGTGAGCAAACCCATGAACAAGGTATCCTACATAATCTCAGCCATGATTTTGGGCTATCCGATTATGACCCACTAGAGACCCAAGTTAGTCCTTGGCAAGGGGCACGTCCAGCCACTTTATTAGCTATCACAGAAGCACCATGGCGAACCAATATGGATACCCGTGAGCGGCTTGAATTAATGGCACTAAAGTTAGTAAGTGAATACTTACTTGGCGATGCAGATATAAATGATCTAGCCACCAGTCTCGCAGCCACCAGCACACAGCTTAATTATGCTAAACAGGTCTTAATGGCCGCCTTAAACACCAGTGCCCAGCAAGAGATGCAGGCCCTTGTGCAAGGCCTTGGTGGTCAACAAGTAGCGCCCGGGCCTAGTGGTGCCCCAACTCGCGGACGCCTAGATACCTTGCCCACGGGACGCAATTTCTTTTCTTTGGATAATCGCTCTGTGCCCTCTCCAGCCGCTTGGGCTTTAGGCCAACTCTCGGCGCAGGCATTGATTGAACGCCACCTGCAAGATCATGGCGACTATCCCCAACAGTTGGGTTTATCTGTATGGGGTACCGCCACCATGCGCACCGGTGGTGATGATATTGCCCAAGCTTTTGCCCTGATGGGCATTAAACCTATTTGGGCACCGGGCTCACAGCGCGTAATCGATTTTGAAATTATTCCTGCTATGCAGTTAGGCCGCCCACGAGTCGATGTCACCCTGCGTGTGTCAGGCTTTTTCCGTGATGCGTTTCCCAATGTGATGAAGCTATACGATGCCGCCGTCTTAGCCCTTGCCAACTATGATGAACCCGGCACCGGCAACACCATCCGCCAGCATATTGAGCGCCGCCAGCAAGAGCTAGAAAACACTGGCCTAAGTAGCGCACAAGCTCGGCGGCAGGCAGCATATCGTGTCTATGGCAGTAAGCCGGGTGCCTATGGTGCCGGCCTGCAAGGCTTGATTGACGAGCGCTGCTGGGAAGAACGCACAGACTTAGCCCAAGCATATGTGAATTGGGGCGGCTATGCCTATGGCAATTGGAGTGCTAATCCTAATGCCAATCCCAGTGACGACACAGACCAACAAACAGACGATGGGGTAGCCGCCCATAGTGACTTTCAGCACCGTCTAAGCCAGTTACAAGGGGTTGTACAAAACCAAGATAACCGTGAGCATGACCTCTTGGACTCCGACGATTATTACCAATTTCAAGGCGGCATGGCCAATGCAGTCAGTCAATATAGTGGCACTGAACCGGCTATTTATCATAATGACCATAGCAACCCTACGGCACCAAAAACCCGCACCCTTAAAGAAGAGCTAAACCGCGTTTTGCGTGCTCGAGTCCTGAATCCAAAATGGATTGGTGCCATGCAACGCCATGGCTACAAAGGAGCCTTTGAAATGGCCGCCAGTGTCGATTATCTGTTTGCTTATGATGCCACCACCAATCTGATTGATGACTATCAGTACGCACAGGTCAGCGCAGCCTTAATTTTTGATCCCCAAAACCAGCAATTCCTACTTGAGCATAATCCAGCCGCCTTGGAAGAAATGGCCGAGCGCATGCTAGAAGCCTGTCAACGCAATATGTGGCAAGAGCCCGGTGAGCACGCAGAACAACTCCAAGATCTACTGCTGCATTTGGATCAACAACAGGAACAGGCCCAATGACCTATCGCAACCCCCATACCTTAATGGTACAAGGCACCACCTCTGACGCTGGCAAAAGTATTTTAGTCACAGCCCTATGCCGCATACTGGCTCGCCAAGGTCTAAAAGTGGCGCCTTTTAAAAGCCAAAATATGGCGCTCAATAGCGCTGTTACCCCTAGTGGTGGTGAAATTGGTCGCGCCCAAGCCGTGCAAGCCGAAGCCTGTTACCTTGAACCCGATGTGCGGATGAACCCTATCCTGTTAAAGCCCAATAGTGATCTGGGTGCACAAGTGATTGTTAGAGGTAAGGCTATTGGCAATATGAAGGCTGTGGTCTATCACAACTACAAACCAGAACTGCTTAAAGAAGTGGTAAAAGCCCATGATGAGCTGCGCGAAGAGTTCGATTTAATAATTGTTGAGGGTGCGGGTAGTCCGGCTGAAATCAATCTGCGCGAACACGATCTAGCCAATATGGGCTTTGCTGAAGCTGTCGATTGCCCAGTTATTATTATTGCTGATATTGATCGGGGTGGTGTGTTTGCCCATCTCTATGGTACCTACGCCCTGTTAAGTGCCAGCGAGCAACAACGGGTTGAAGGCTTTGTGATTAATCGTTTTCGGGGTGATCTGGCTTTATTACAAGGCGGCCTAGATTGGTTAGAAGCAAAGACTGGTAAGCCTGTATTAGCCGTCTTGCCCTATCTGCACAACCTCCATATTGAAGCCGAAGATGCCGTTGCCCAGCAACAATTAGATAGCCAACAGCAACAACTTAAAGTCGTGGTGCCCGTTTACCCCCGAGCCAGTAATCACACTGACTTTGATGCCCTGCGTATGCACCCTCAGGTTGACTGCCAACTACTTCGTGATATCAATCAGTTCCAGGGTGCCGACCTTATTATTTTGCCGGGTAGCAAAAATACCCGTGGTGATCTGGCGTGGTTTAAAGAACAGGGCTGGGAGCAGCTAGTGCAACGCCATATACGCTTGGGTGGCAAAGTGATGGGCATCTGTGGGGGCTACCAAATGCTTGGTGACTGGGTGCATGACCCCGAAGGCAGTGAATCAGCCCCTGGTAGTTGTCAGGGTTTGGGGCTTCTGGCTATTGAAACGACCCTGCAAGGGGAAAAACAACTACGCAATGTCCAAGGTCACTGGGCTGGCCTGCATAAGCAAGATACCCAAGCTAATTTAAGTGGCTATGAAATACATGTGGGCACCACAGCAGGTGCTGATACCGAGCGGCCACTGGTATATTTACAAGAAGGTGATCATCATCGCGCCGATGGTGCACGCAATGCCGACAATACCGTGATGGGCACCTATGTCCATGGTATACTAGATGAGTCCAGCCTGCTTGACTCTATCTTGATATGGGCCGATGTAGAAGCCATTCAGCCCTTCGATTACCTAGCCCACAGAGCCAGTGAAATCGATCGTTTGGCCGATGCCACTGAAGCCGCACTACCGATAAGCAAGCTGCATGAATTATTAAACTGGCCACCGTCATGAGCACACTATTAAGTACCCTGTTGGCATTACTATTAGATCACCGTTTGGGCGAACCCCAGCGCCTGCATCCACTGATTGGTTTTGGCGCCCTTGCTGATGGTATTGAAAACTGGCTTAACAACCAGCGTGAGGCCGACATCGCCCGCTGGTATGGCACTGCGGCATGGGCTTTAGCTGTATTGCCATTAACTTATGTTGCCTTTGCTTTAAGCCAATCCCTTAGTGATAGCTGGCTATTACACACCTTGGTCAATGGCCTTGTTTTGTATTTTGCTATTGGTTGGCACAGCCTCGAACAACATGCCAAAGATATTTACGAACCGTTAAAAGCGGGTGATTTAGAGCAGGCCCAACTAACTGTTAGTTATATTGTCAGTCGTGATTGCAAACAACTTAATGAAGAAGGTGTTGCCACTGCAGCTACTGAGTCGGTGCTGGAAAATGGTGCCGATGCCATTTTTGCTGCGCTATTCTGGTTTTTGGTGGCCGGTATCCCAGGTGTGGTTTTATATCGTTTAAGCAACACTCTTGATGCTATGTGGGGATACAAAAATCAACGTTTTTTACACTTTGGCTGGGCTGCTGCACGTATAGACGACCTATTAAACTTTATTCCCGCCCGACTGACCGCTCTCACTTATACACTCTGTGGCAATCGCACCAAGGCATGGCGCAGCTGGCGCCAACAGTCTGGCACTTGGAAAAGCCCTAATGCTGGCCCCGTTATGGCCGCAGGTGCAGGGGCTTTAGAAGTGCAATTGGGTGGGCCAGCGGCATATCATGGCGAAATGCAAGATCGCCCTGTATTAGGCGAGGGTAAGCCAGCCCAAGCTGAAACTATTAACCAAGCCTGCCAATTAATTAAGCGTGGGCTTACCCTATGGGTCGCCATTATTGCCGTAGGTGTAATATGGTAAAACCGTTATTACACGGTGGTGATTTAGTTCAGGCTAGCGCAGTATTTGGTCAACCCCAAACAGGTTGGCTAGACCTATCCACAGGCATTAACCCCTACAGCTACCCTATACCAACCATTCCTGAAACGGCTTGGCAACAACTACCTTATTTAAATCCACAGTTACTACAAGCTGCTCAGCAATATTATCAATGCCAGCAACTTGTTGTTACCGCTGGTAGTCAGCCCGTAATTGAACGCTTGCCCCAAATATTGACCAGCGTTGGCAATCAAAAGTCGGCTTTAATACCCAGCGTTGGCTATCAAGAACATAGCCTAGCTTGGCAACAGCAAGGTGAAATAACCTCTTATTCTGGCCTTATTGACGATACTAAAAGGATTAACGAAGGCCTTGCTAGTGGCAAGATTGGTCACCTACTGATCATCAACCCCAATAATCCCACAGGCATTTGTTATAGCCCTCAACAAATACATAACTGGGCCCAACAACTCAGCCATCAGCAAGGTTTTGTGGTGGTAGATGAAGCTTTTATAGACGCCACCCCAGAGCAAACTTGTGTCAGCCAAGAGATGCCCGATAACCTTATTGTATTGCGTTCGTTTGGTAAATTTTTTGGCCTAGCTGGTATCCGTTTAGGCGCCGTTATTGCCTCTAGTCGAATAATAGACAAACTATCAACTGCTGTTGGGCCATGGGCAGTTAATGGCCCAGCCCAAACCATTGCAGAGCATGCTTTTATGGATTTGCCATGGACAAAAGCCATGGCTGATAGGCTAGTTAAAGAACAATTTCAGCAACTTCAGATTTGGCATAAGGCATTAGCAAAACTGGGTGCTCAACTACAAGCAGACACGCCCCTATTTCGTAGTTTTGCTTTGCCCACAGATTTGGCTACGGAATTACACCATAAGGCCGCCCAAGCAGGTATACTAATACGCCCAATAGACATCGGGGATAGCACCAGCCTATTACGCTTTGGTAACATCGATTTAACCCAACCAAGACCACTGGCAAGATGCCAAGAGTGGCTGACAAGTATAGGATAGTAACATGGGATATTTCCCTCTCTTTCATCATAGTGACCAATTACACGCCTTAATCGTCGGCGGCGGCAAGGTTGCCCTGCGACGTGCCAAAGCCCTGGTTAAAGCTGGCGTTGCCTGTGATTTGGTAGCACCAGATATTCTCCCAGAACTGGTCTCACTGATAGAGAACCATGGTGGTAAAGTTATAACCCAGAAATTTGACCCCGAGCTCATTACCCCAGACTATGGTTTATTATTAGCCGTTACCAATGACCGCGAAACCAATAAACAAGTGGGTGAAAAAGGGCAAGCTCAGGGCTTGCTAGTCAATGTGGCTGATGATCCAACCGCTGGCAATGTAATTTTTGGTACCACTATAGATCGTAGCCCCCTTACCATTACTATTAATAATGGTGGTACATCACCAGTACTATCACGCATCTTACGCCAACAATTGGAACAGTTTGTGCCACAACACTATGGTCACTTGGCGAAGCTGGTTGGGTCTTATCGCAATGATGTTAAACAAGCACTACCCAAAGAAAGCGATCGTATTGCTTTCTGGCGTAGTGTCCTGCAAGGCGCCGTTGCCGAGGCCTTATTTTCTGGTCAACATGAATTAGCTGAAAGCCTCCTACAACAAGCTTTACAGCAAGCGGGACAGCACACTAGTGATGGTGAAGTCTATTTGCTTGGTGCTGGGCCAGGCGACCCCGATCTTTTAACCTTGCGGGCTTTCCGTTTGCTACAGCAAGCGGATGTGGTGCTCTATGATGCTCTAGTCTCTATGGAAATTATGGCGCTAGTGCCAGATACAGCCGAATGTATTTATGTCGGTAAGCGTCGTGCCAATCATAGTGTGCCCCAACAAGGTATCAATCAACTCTTGGTTGATCATGCCAAACTCGGTAAGCGCGTAGCACGCCTTAAAGGTGGTGACCCCTTTATCTTCGGTCGTGGTGGTGAAGAAATTGAAACCTTGGCCGCCCACAGTGTGCCTTTCCAAGTAGTGCCAGGTATTACCGCCGCCAGTGGTTGTTCTGCCTATGCAGGCATACCTCTTACCCATCGTGACTATGCCCATGCTGTGCATCTGGTTACTGGCCAACCCAAGGATGGTCAGATTGTTCTAGACTGGCCTAAGCTAGCTGTAGAAAACCAGACCTTGGTATTTTATATGGGTCTAAATGGCCTACCCATAATCTGCAAAGAGCTGATAGCTCATGGTATGGACCCAGAAATGCCAGCCGCCCTAGTGGAAAAAGGCACTACCCAAGACCAACGAGTAATCATTTCTGACCTGACTAATATGGCCGAGGTAATGCAGCGAGAAACAGTGATGTCACCTTCTCTATTTATTGTTGGTAGAGTTGTTACCCTGCACAATAAATTGGCTTGGTTTAATTCCGAGAGAAGTGATCAACTTAAGTAACACTAAAGTCGGATGATAAGGGTTTCACCGCGCTGGGTAAATTCCACATTTTTCAAAAAGGACATACCTAGTAGCACTGCGTCAGAGACAAATCCCGGAGCAATCACAGCTGGCACCTGATATTGGGTTATACCACCCAAACTAACGGAAGATAGAACTGTCTCGTAGGTTCGAGTCATGCCATTAGCCGTATTGACCTGAGATGCCCGACCAAATGTTAAGCCTAACTCTTTGGCAATGCGCTCTGGTATGGCCACATCTGTGGCCCCTGTATCCAGCAAAAATACCACTGGCTGGCCCTCAATGGTGCCCGAGGCGATATAGTGGCCCTGCCGATTACGTTGCAGAATCACCTGTTGCTGCCCATTGACCCTTTCTAACTGTAGATTTTGGTTAGGGTTATACTGCTCTTGTAAGTAATCACCAAAAAATAGGCTCAGCAAAAACAGGATGCCCAACCACATTAAGGCATACATCCAACGACTCATGCGCCGCTGTTGGCGCAAAACAGGATCTGTCATAGGCTTATCAATACTAGAAAACGATGGCTTAACTATGCCTTCAAGCTAGGGCTTGGTCAATAATAAGGTTAGGGCGATGGAGAGCATGACCAAAGCAATAAACCCGTCTAGTATTTGCCAAGCTTTAGGTCGAGCAAATACAGGCGCCAATAATCTAGCACCATAACCCAACCCAAAAAACCATACTAGGCTTGCAATTACGGCGCCAAAAGCAAATAACCAGCGCCCTTCTCCTGCCTGATTAGCCAAGGCGCCTAGTAAAATCACCGTATCTAAATACACATGAGGGTTAAGAAAAGTAAAACCCGCCACTGTAAATAAAGCAACCTGTAGGCTAGTACCTTGATCCTCAGCAGGAACCAAGTATTCAGGGCGTAACATACGCCGTAAGGCGGCCACTCCGTGAAAGATCAGAAAAGCTGCCCCACCATAGCGAATAATATTTAGCGCCATAGGTTGCGCTTCGATAATGGCGCCTAAACCTGCTACCCCTGCGACTATAAGGGCAGCGTCAGCCAAGGCGCAAACAGCCACCACAGCTAACACATGCTCGCGGCGCAAACCTTGGCGCAAAACATAGGCATTTTGTGCCCCAATGGCAACAATTAAGGCCAAACCTGCTATAAAACCAGTAATCAGAAAGGACATGCCTGCACTCAAATAACGTCAAGAGCTGGCATTATAGGGTGAAACCATGGCCGACAACAGTCTGATAAAAACTTAGTCATAGGAGAAGTTAAAACAAAGGCTTACACAATAGCAATTTATCATTAAAATACCCTTATTGATGCAATCTAATGGCCGTGTTGGTTTAGTCTTAACAGCTGTTACAGGAATAATATAAAACATGAAAAAAGTTTGTATAGGCCAATCCGAGATAGCCTTAAGCCAGATTATTTATGGTGTCTGGCGCTTAAGTGATGCTAAACATACTGCCACTGCTCATATTAGAGAGAAAATTGACCTATGTTTATCACAAGGCATTACTAGTTTTGATCACGCCGATATCTATGGCGATTATCGTTGTGAGGAAATGTTTGGTCAGGCAATAAAAGATGATCCATCTATACGCCATGAAATGCAGCTTATTTCTAAGTGTGATATCGCCCTGTTATCAGCTAAATTTCCCCAACGGCGTGTTAAGTATTACGACACCAGCCCTCAATATATAACCGCCAGTGTTGAACAAAGTTTGCACAATCTAGGGACAGACTACTTAGATTTATTACTACTGCATCGCCCCGACCCTTTAATGGATGCCACCGAAACAGCATCGGCACTTGATGCATTGGTTGATAGTGGCAAAGTGCGAGGTATCGGAGTCTCCAACTTTGGCCCCTGGGAATGGAAACTATTACAAAAGCATATGCGCCACCCGCTACTAACAAACCAAATTGAAATCAGCTTATTGCAGCGACAAAGTTTGATTGATGGCACCCTAGCAGCTATGCAAATGGATAACCTTACTCCTATGGCATGGTCGCCGTTGGCTGGTGGACAATTATTTCAAGATTCGGTCACAACCCAGCGTTTAGCCCCCATCTTAAAACGTATTTGTGAAGCACAGAATACCAGTGTCGATCATATTGCTTTGGCTTGGTTATTAGCTCACCCAGCCCAGATTCTACCTATTGTTGGCACTAATAATCCTGAGCGAATTAAGCAATTATCCAAGGCCTTGGATATTAACATTGATCGTGAAACTTGGTTTGAGCTATGGACTGCGGCTGCCGGCCAAGAAGTACCGTAAAACCCAAAAATATCTCATATCTAATAAAATATGACACATAAAGATTTAGAATGACTTAAATTTTATGCCAGCAAATAGAAGTTTAAGCGGGGCTTAAAAATTAAATGGCTAACTACTCTGCTTACGCCAATAAAGTTGATTTAGTGCGTCATTAAATGTCTGGAGTTTATCTTTGCGGGCGATTGATTCTAGAAGAAGATCACGACTACTTGGGGGTCTCAGGCTCGTCTCAGATTGATCACGGTCTAGGTTGGTGGGGAAAGGATAATTATCACTTATGGCTGTGGCGATGGCTGCCAATTCTGGCTCCGATAAATTAGCGATAGCCAAATAGGGATAACAAGTAAGTTGCATATTACGTTGATCAAGGCTTTCCATAGGTTTGGCAAAAGCCGAGGATATTTGCAATAGATTAGCCATACGCTGAATATCAGCTGACTTATTCTCACCTGCGGCATGCATTAGGGCGGGATTAAAGAATAACCCATCACCTTTTTGCAGAGGTAGCTGCACAGCATGCTCAGCAAAATAAGCCATAAACTCAGGCTGACGGTAGAGTCCATAACCTGCTTCATAGCGCTGCGAATAGGGTAGCAACATAGTTGGCCCAGATTCTACGGGCATATCGATATGCGCTACCGCCCCCTGTAAGGTCAACATGGCCGACATAATCTGCACATGCATGGGATAGCGTGCTACTTCAGCATCGCTGGTAAAGCCCAAATGATAGTCACGATGGGGCTGCTGAGGCTGTCCACCGGGGTAAACTAGATTAACCTGTGAAGTAAGCTGATAATCAGGCCCTAACCACGCCGTGCAAATATCGGCCAAAAGAGGATTAGCGTAATAGTCGATAAAGGTTTTGGGGTCTAAAACAGCGGCTTTTTCTAAGGCATTCCAAACCCGGCCATTAGCTCCCTTAGGCGCAAAGTGGTCGCCCTTATTATGAGCTTCTTGGCTAGCCTCCTGCTTGCGCAGTAGTTGGTAATAGACCTCGCTCATAGCATCCACTACCGCAGCTTGAGGGTAGAGATTGCGGACGACCATAACCCCAGCTTGGTGTTGCCAACAATGAGCCCATTCAGCTTGCACAGCAGCCAATTGTTGGCTATCCATAGCGCGCAACTGATCCCCATCGTAAATGGGAATATGCGCCTGGAAATCCACCGCATGGGGATAATCAGCAATACTATTACGCTGTTCCATAGATGCTAGAAAGGCCGCCATATTTGCCATGATTTAGGCTCCAATACTACTTAAGGCAATGGTTTTACCTTCTGCTACAGAGAGCAAAGCCGCCTCTGCCAAACGAATGGCTTGCAAGCCATCATACATAGTCGGTACAACCACATCAGCACCATTAAGAGCAGCAATAAAGGTATCTAATTCAGCTTTATAGGCCTGCTCATAACGCTCAAGGAAAAAGTGCATTGGCTTGGCCCCATTAACGCCTTCAGCAGTATAACTGGTCAGGCTATGCTCATTTATATTGCCTGCCGTAAGCATACCCTCACTGCCATGTACCTCAAAACGTTGATCATAACCAAAGCTAGCACGACGACTATTAGAGATTTGTGCCAACTTGCCTGATGCCGTCTTCAAAGTAACTAGAGCCGTATCAAAGTCACCCGCTGCACCTATAGCTGGGTCAACCATACAAGAGGCTTGAGCGGTCACTTCCTCGATTTCCTCACCTAATAAAAACCGCGCCATATCAAAATCGTGAATGGTCATATCGCGGAATAAGCCACCAGATACTTTAATATACTCAATTGGGGGCGGCGCTGGGTCTTTGGAAATAATACTCACCATTTCCACATTACCAATTTCACCCGACGCAATACGTTGTTGCAACTGGGCAAATTGAGGATCAAAACGGCGATTAAAAGCCACCATAGAAGTAATGTCCCCGCCACCTACATTGGCCACAACTTGCTGAACTCTAGGCAAGGATAGATCAATAGGCTTTTCACAAAATACATGTTTGCCAGAAGCTACAGCCTGCTCGATGAGCTCTGCATGAGTATCCGTAGCAGAACAGACAAGAACGCCATGGATACTAGGGTCAGCAAAAATCTCTGCTGCCGTCATGGTCTGGCAGCCCAAGGCTTGGCTTAGGCTATCAGCATTGGGCTGATAGGGGTCATGCAAAGCCACTAAGTTTGCCTGCTTATGGGCGGCTACGTTATGGCCATGAATATGGCCAATACGGCCGGCACCAAAAAGAGCTAGATTAATCATGGGCATTCTCGCTTAATTGGTAATGGTATAACCGGCTGCGGTAGCCGCTTGTTGCAGAGCCTTATAGCCCATACATGCATATTCATAAGGGTCAGCTAAAGCTGGATCCTGCTCGGCTTCCACAATCACCCAGCCTTCATAGTTTTGCTGCGCCAAGGCTTGCATAAACTGCCCGTAGTCAATCATGCCATCACCAGGAACGGTAAACACCCCGCGCAATACGCAATCAAGGAACGAGTCTTTATTACGATCAACAGTGGCCAGAATATCAGCACGAATATCTTTGGTATGGATATGATTAATACGAGAACCATAACGTTCTACAACAGATAGCAAATCACCACCAGCAAATACTAAATGTCCTGTATCTACCAACAAGCCCACAGCAGCGCCGGTATTTTGCATCATTAGGTCAAGCTCACGCTCAGTTTCTACACCAGTGCCCATATGATGATGGAAAGATAAAGGCACGCCTTCACTGGCACAATACTCAGCAACCTTAGTTAGCTTTTCACCGTAAGCAGCAAACTCTGATTCTGGCAAAATGGGCTTATGGCATAAAGGCGCATTGCGGACATTCTGCACTGTTTTCCAGGTTTCCCCATAGACCAATACAGCAGCACCCAGATCACGGAATAAATGTAATTGGTTGCGAATATTGGCAATTTCCTCTTCCGCACTAATACTCAGTAATTGGCCTGAATACCAACCGGAGACTAGCTGCAAGTCGTGCTCTTTAAGCACCTTGCCCAAAGCGTCTTTGTCACGGGGAAACTTACCCCCAGTTTCAGTGCCTGTATAACCTGCAAGGCGGGTTTCCCGCAAACAGGTTTCTAAAGATGTGTCGCCACCCAATTCTGGTAAATCGTCGTTTGACCAAGAGATGGGCGACATGCCAAATTTTAGCTTCATAATAATTACTCTTTAAGCAATAACTCGCAGTGTTAGGACTGCCAGTGATTTAAGATATGATCCACTCGTGATCTGGGTCATTTTTAAAATGCCATTCCCGTAAAGGACCCGCCATCACATTTAAGTAGTAGCTGGTATAACCATGGGGCACACCCACAGGGTGATAGCCACGTGGCACCAAAACCACATCCCCATCTTCAGGTGATAGGGTTTCATCCAGACTACGATCATCGGTATAAACCCGCTGATGCACATAGCCACTAGCTGGATTTAAACGATGGTAATAGGTTTCTTCCAATAAGGTCTCACTAGGACTCGCATCCCGATCATGCTTATGGGGAGGATAAGATGACCAGTGGCCAGAGGGCGTAATCACCTCAACCACTAACAAACCATCAGCTGGCTCTGTCTCCGGTAAAATATTACGCACATAGCGGGTATTGGTACCTTGCCCCCTAACTTCCTGTGACATAGTAGCCGGATCGATGAGCCGCGCAGGGCCACTTTTGCCAGCCCCCGGGGCACTACACACAGCGATTTCAGCGGCTTCGGTCGCCTTAATTTCAGCACTCTCACCAGCTGGCACATACACCGCAGCTGGTGGTTGATCAGCAAATAGATCATCACGGCCACCAATAGCCGACCAACTTTGGTCGCCTACCTGCACATCAGCACGGCCAGTTAGAATCACCACACATAACTCACGTCCATCTTGCTGACACGATAATTGTTCTTCTGCCTGCAGGGTATACTGGGCGAAACCCACATGCTCCCAGCCAGCTGAAGCGGGGGTAATATTATGGCGCTGTGCACCAGCAGCCGGTTTTTGTAGTAATTTCGACATAACTTAATAGCCCCGTTCCTGTTTACGACGTGCCATCCACTCTTGGTGTTGTGTTACCACTTCTTCGCGTGCGGATACCGATGGCACCTCCACTTCCCAATAACAACCACCGGGTGAAGCATGTAGCGGATCCGTATCAATTACTACCACGCTCACGCCTTGATGTTGACTGGCAGCGGCAACAGCTTGCTTTAACTCACCAATGTTAGCCACATGATGAGCATCAGCACCCATAGCTCGGGCATGGCTGGCAAAATCGATATCGGCTAAGCCCTTGTTATAGGTATGCTCAAGTAGGTTGTTAAAGTTAGCGCCACCTGTTGCCATCTGCAGACGGTTAATACAACTAAAGCCGCGGTTATCCAACACCACAATCGTCAATTGCAAACCCAAACTAACGGCAGACGCAATATCAGAGTTCATCATCATATAGGAACCATCACCAACCATAACCACGACTTCGCGCTCTGGACAGGCTAGCTTAACGCCCATACCGCCACAAATTTCATAGCCCATACAGGAATAGCCATACTCGAGATGGTATCCACCCACAGCACCAGCACGCCAATGTTTATGTAACTCGGCCGGGAGGCTACCAGCCGCCGCGACCACAATAGCATGGTCAGCGACACTGCTATTAACCGCAGCCACGACTTGGGCATCAGAGGGTATGGTATGGTCATCGGCTGCGGGCAAAATAGTCTCGCAAGTTTCCGCCCATGCAGCTATCTGAGTTGTCGTGCGTTGTTGCCAAGCATTAGGAGAGGCATAGCCATTTAATTCCTCGGAAAGAGCTTGCAAACCCACTCTGGCATCGGCCATTAGGCTCTTAGCACGGTATTTAACCGCATCCATTGGTTGCACGTTTAATTGAATTATTTGGCCTTTAAATAGGGTATTAGAGCCAGAAATAAAATCCTGTAAGCGAGTACCAACAGCTAATATCACATCCGCTTCTACCGCCAAAGTATTGCCACTACTAACCCCGGTTACACCGACAGCGCCAGCATTTAGTGGGTGACTGGCCAACAGGCTAGATTTACCTGCTTGGGTTTCTACCACTGGTATATGATGCCGCTCAGCAAATTGCCGCAACTGCTCTTCAGCTAGTGAATAGCGCACGCCACCCCCAGCCACCAGTAAGGGACGCTTAGCTTGCAGTAATAGTTGTGCGGCCTGTTGCAATTCAAATTGATCTGGACCCTGACGACGTAAACGCCAAACGCGTTTGGCAAACAAGTGCTCAGGGAAATCAAAGGCCATGGCCTGTGTATCTTGGCACACGCTTAAGGTAACTGGGCCACATAAAGCTGGATCCGTTAGGGCAACCATGGCTTTAGGCAGGGCCTGTATAAGTTGTTCAGGGCGGGTAATACGCTGGAAATAACGACTAACCGGGCGGAAAGTATCGTTAGCACTTACACTGCCATCAGCAAAGTCTTCTGTTTGCTGTAATACTGGATCAGGCTGGCCTGAGGCAAACACATCACCCGGCAGTAATAGCACTGGCAAACGGTTTACATGGGCTACAGCAGCGGCGGTCACCATATTAGTAGCACCGGGGCCAATAGACGAGGTGGCCACCATAATCTGTTGACGCTGGCTGGCCTTAGCAAAGGCAATAGCCGCCAAGGCCATAGATTGCTCATTATGCCCTCGATAAGTTGGTAGTTGATCCTTAACCTGATACAAAGCCTCACCAATACCGGCTACGTTGCCATGACCAAAAATGGCCCACACGCCAGCAAATAATGGCAATTCACTACCATCATCCAACTCGATATGTTGATTTACCAAATAGCGTACCAGTGCCTGAGCAGCAGTTAGACGAACAGTTTGCATAGCTATCTTCTCTCGTTATTGCTTATGGCCTGATCCCAGGCATCTATAGTTAAACGGTATTGCTGACGCATCAAGGCAATGGCCTCGGCATCATCCATATTACCCTGTAGCCAAGCTTGCGCGGCTTCGGCAAATAAAGTACGGCCTATAGCAAAACCTTTTACCCAAGGCTGTTGGGCCGCACTAGTAAAGGCTGTAGTAATTTGTTCGATACTAGCATCGAGGCCCAGTACGATAATACCCTGACAGTTACCATCATTATTGTCTATAACCGCTCCTACAGCATCCCAATAGGCCTGATCTAGGCCTGGTTCTAGTTTCCACCAATCGGGCTTGATACCCAACTCATAAAAGCGCTGTATAATATTGGGTACTTGGGTAAAGTCTGGGCCATTACCATTTCTGGCGGTTATAATTTCCAACAGCCATTGATGGCCTGTGGCACGACAAGCGGCATCCAACTCAAGCATTAAGTTTTCATGGTGTGCTCTGGTTTTATCATCGTCATCCAAGCGATAGGGACATAATACTTTTACTGTTTGGTTAATGGGCCAATCATGTAAATGTTGCTGAATTTCCCCTTGCGCTTCAAGCTGTAGAGGAAATTTACCAGACATTTCAATCGGCCGACCTACCCATGCCGATGTACTGGTTAGATTATGCAATGCATTGCGGCCGGTAAGATCATCGATCAACATGCCAAACCCTGGGTCATCCCCAGCTTCTGCTTGGGCTGCTTGTAAAGCTAACTGCTTAAATTTGCCAATTGCCGCAGGGCTGCTACCAGCGGCTTTGGCCCAGCCATAAAATTGCTGACGATGGTCAACAGCAAAGGCCACTACCCGCTGATGTTCAGTATGGCGAGTAGTGGTGCGATGAATATGATTTAGTGTTGGGTCAAAACGTAGCGCCTCAAATTCACTGCCATGTTGTAAGAAGTGCTGTAGTTCTTGCCACGAAGGTATGGCAGGTGCACAACCATGGCGTGACACGGCAAAAGCACCACAGGCATTAGCAAAAGCACAACTGGTCTCCCAGTCTTCGCCTCCGAGCCAACCTCGCAATAGGCCAGACATAAAGGAATCCCCAGCACCTAAGACATTAAACACCTCAACCTTAAAACCTGGTCCTTGAACTCCCGATTCCCAACCATCAATGCCAGCCTCAAATACCCGACAGCCTTGGGCACCTCGTTTACAGACTAAAGTAGCCATAGATAAACTTCGCACCAGTCTTAAAGCGTCAAGGCTATCCTCGGTACCAGCAGCAATATGAAACTCTTCTTCTGTACCCACAATCAAATCAAGGTCAGGTAGAAATTGTTGTAAGTGCTCACTTACTTTTCCATCAGCAATAAATCGGCTTTCACCATCCCCATGTCCAGCTAAGCCCCATAAGTTAGGTCGGTAATCAATATCTAGTACCACTTGAGTATTATGTTTTTTAGCTAAAGCAATAGCTTTGCGACTAGCTGCCGCAACTTTATCCGTACTTAAGTGGGTACCAGAAAGGAGGAGGGCGCGGCTTGAGGCAATTAAGTCCTCATCAATATCTTCCTCACATAAAGCCATATCGGCACAATTTTCACGATAGAAAATAAGTGGGAAGCGCTCCTCATCTTGAATACCCAAAATAACCAATGCCGTTAGGCGTTCGGGGTCTGTTTTTACCCCGCGCACATCCACGCCCTCGGCTTGCATGGTTTCACGAATAAATCGCCCCATATGCTCATCACCTACGCGCGTGAGCATTGCTGACTTTAAACCCAATCTGGCAGTACCAATGGAGGTGTTGGCTGGACTACCACCAACATACTTGGCAAAGCTACTCATATCCTCCAGCCGGCCACCTACTTGATGACCATAGAGATCAACACCTGCTCTACCAAAGCAAACTAAATCCAAACTCTTTTGTTTCATAATTACTGCCAAAAAAATATTTATTCTGTTTTTATTGCAAATAAAAACCTAACTAATGTGACGATTCCTGCCTTTCTGCACGCTGTTTCCCCGCCTCAACTGCCAAACAAAGAGCCAAACACATAGTAGCTGATAAGCCTCGGAAACCGTTGACCTCATCCTCTAGCACTTCCAGATGATAATCGTCCGTCCGGGCAATGGGGCTTAAGGTTGAATCCGTAATAGCAACCACGTTAACACCATTGGCCAAGCAGACATCCACCAGCTCTTTGGTGTTAGCTGTATAAGGGCTAAAACTAATAGCCACTAATACCTCATCGGGGCGTAACATCCTCGCCTTATCAGTAATCGTTGGTGACGTGCCTTGCAACAAGGTGGCATGTATACCCAACTTCACCAAGGTGTAATGCAGATAGTTTACTACTGGATCGGCACGCCCTTGGCCAGCAATATACACTGTACGAGCACCAGCTAGTTGTAAGCTTGCTTGCTTAATAGCTGCTTCGTCGGTCTGCTGCTCCAAACGACTAATGGATTCCATGGCCGCCTGAGAAAACTGAGACAATACGCTTTGTTCCCGCTCTGCCGGCCTTTGCATGGAGCTTAGGCGCTCTGAATAGGGCTGCGGCACGTGGCGCATACTTTGCTGGAAAACTTCCTGCATATCAGAAAAGCCTTTATACCCGATTGACTTAGCGAAACGCACCATCGTTGATGGCGTCACACCAGCCTGTTCACTAATAACGGCTACTGTATTTAAAGCAATCACATCTGGGTTATGCAAGGCAAATACCGCCACACTTTGTAACCGCTTAGGCAAATCACGATAGTGTTCCTGCAACCATGGCTTTAGGTCACTATAGGTTCGCGGTAATGATAGGTTTTGTATTTCTTGCATGATTTAGTTACGCCGTTAATCATTTACAGACTTAGTATTCGTTTAAGTCTGTTATTGTCGCGCGACATTATATAAGTGTTGGCTGGCAAATGCAGCCTATCGTCATGCCTAGACTTTTCAAACCTTCAGTGTGACAACCTACGTGTAGTTAACTTTAAATATAATAACTGCGAGCAACTTCAGAATGAGTATACGGTAGCATTTCCAATTTTGGAACAATTATTTCATATAAAAAATATTTGAAATTATTTTTCTTTGATGTTACAAATAGAGGAACTTATCTTGAACCTCCGTTTGGATAGGTCTTGGCCCGTGCCTAAGGCACGGCTTAAACAATAAAAAGGAGTACTCCCAATGAAACGTATAGTAAGCACAATCGCAGGCCTGTTATTGGCTGGCTCTGCCATTGCTGAAACGAACATTATCGTGGTTTCCCACGGTCAAGCTAACGACCCTTTCTGGTCGGTAGCTAAAAACGGTGTTTCACAAGCCGCCGCAGATACTGGTGCTAATGTTGATTACCGTGCCCCAGAAACTTTTGACATGGTGGCCATGGCATCTCTAATCGATGCAGCTGTTAACCAAGAGCCAGATGGCCTAGTAGTAACCATCCCTGATGCTGCCGCACTAGGCGCTTCTATTAAGCGTGCTGTTGCTGCTGGCATTCCAGTAATCTCCATGAACTCCGGTTCTGATGTATATGAGTCTCTTGGTGTTACCCTACACGTTGGCCAGGATGAATATCCAGCTGGTGTGGCTGCTGGTAAGAAGCTAGCTGCTATGGGTGGTAGTAAAGGTATCTGTGTTAACCACGAAGTGGGTAACGTAGCGCTAGACTTGCGTTGTAGTGGTTTCGCTGAAGGCTTTGGCGGCAACGTAACTGTATTACCTACAGGTAATGATCCTTCTGAAATCAAGGCAAAAATCAAAGCTGCTCTTGAATCAGATGCAAGCGTTGATACTGTTCTGACTTTGGGTGCTGGCTTATCCGGTGAAGCTGCCGTAGCCGCTATGGACGAAATCGGTTCTGATGCCAACCTAGGTAGTTTTGACCTATCACCTGGCTTCTTGCAAGCCGTTGTTGATGGCAAGGCCGCCTTTGGTATTGACCAGCAGCAATATCTACAGGGTTACCTACCAGTATTGTTCTTGGTACAAAATGCTCGTCACGGCTTAATGCCTGGTGGTAGCGTACCTTCTGGTCCTAACCTAATTACTGCTGAAAAAGCAGGTATGACTATTGCTGGCGCCAAAGCTGGCGTACGTTAATTAGCTGTACTGACTTAAACTGTCAGATATACAGGGTGATCGGTTCGCCGGTCACCCTGTTATGTTTTACTGGTTACTGATAGTGGCCAGCAATTAATAAAATCTCTACACATACCACTATCAGCACAAGATAATTGGAACCATCATGACATCTACACCCAATACCGATGAACGCTTATTAAAAGCATCCCTTCTCACTCGCATCCTTCGTCGCCCAGAACTAGGCGCTTTGGCTGGCGTTGTGGTGATCACTATATTCTTTGCGTTTTTTGCCAATGACAAAATGTTTGAACTGTCTGGCATTATGAATTTCTTATCACCGGCAGCTCATCTAGGCATCCTCGCCATTGGCGCGGCCTTATTGATGATTGGCGGTGAGTTTGACCTCTCGGTTGGCTCCATGGTGGCGTTTGCAGGCATGGTATTTGCTGCCAGCATTACCTTGATGAACTTCCCGCTTTGGCTAGCCGTATTCTTTACCCTTGCTGTTGCCGGCTTTATCGGCTGGATTAACGGACTAATTGTGCATCGCACAGGTCTGCCATCCTTTATCGTTACTCTGGCCTTCCTATTTATTTTGCGTGGCCTCGCTCTGGTAGGCTTAAAAGCTGCTACACGGGTACAGGTAGCCCAAGATAAAGCAGCTTACATGAACGAAAGCCTCAGTTTTAATGAAATTATGCATGCTATCTTTATCCAAGGTGGCGGCGCTACCCAACAACGTGGATTAGCTGAAAAAATTGAACCTGGTATTTGGAATGAAATGTTTTCTGGTGATGCCCTGGAAGGTATCTTTCACTGGCTTGCTGAAGCTGGCTATACAGCCACCTTTAAGTCTGGCCTTCCTAAGGTGACTGGAATTCCTGTTGAAATTATCTGGTTTGCTCTCTTGTCCCTTATTGCAACTCTAATATTAGTCAAAACCCCTTTAGGCAACTGGATTTTTGCCAGTGGTGGCGATCCAGAAGCCGCTCGAAAAAGCGGTGTGCCTGTTGACCGTGTCAAAATTGGCCTCTTTATCTTTACTGCTTGCTGTGCGGCTTTGGTAGCCATACTGACTGTTATGGATGCTGGCTCAACGGACGCTGCCCGTGGCAAGCAAAAAGAGTTTGAAGCGATTATTGCCGCCGTTATCGGTGGTTGTCTCCTAACAGGGGGCTACGGCTCGGCTATTGGCGCATTCTTTGGCGCTATCATCTTTGGTATGGTGGCCATAGGCTTGACCTATACACAGATTGATCAGGACTGGTATCTAGTCTTCCTTGGGGTGATGTTGCTAATCGCCGTAACTTTCAACAAATATGTGCGTCGTTACGCTACAGGAGAAAAGTAACATGGCGAACGAACAACCCCTTATTCATATCGACAATATCGTTAAACATTTTGGCTCGGTAGTTGCCCTTAATGGCGTGTCTTTAGATATTTACCCTGGCGAAGTTATGGGCCTTCTAGGTGATAATGGCGCCGGTAAATCGACTTTGATTAAAGTCCTTTCAGGTGTCCATCAACCCACTAGTGGCACCATGATGATGAATGGTGACGAAATTCATTTTGAAAACCCCAGAGAAGCCATGAATGCGGGTATTGCGACAGTCCATCAGGATCTAGGTATGATTCCGCTGATGTCTGTGACACGTAACTTCTTTATGGGCCGCGAACCAGTTAAGAAGTATGGCCCCTTCAAGTTATTTGATCATGAATATGCCAATCAAGTCACTTGTGAGGAAATGCAGCGCATTGGTATTGACGTGCGTGATCCCGATCAAGCCGTAGGCACCTTGTCTGGTGGTGAACGCCAAACCGTGGCTATTGCTCGCGCTGTGCACTTTGGTGCCAAGGTCTTAATATTGGACGAACCAACCTCCGCCTTGGGTGTTGCACAGACTTCTATGGTATTGAAATATATCGATAAGGTTCGCAAGAAAGGCCTTGCCGTTATACTTATTACCCACAATGTGCGCCATGCTTATGCAGTAGGTGACCGCTTTACGGTACTTAACCGTGGAGCCACCCTAGGCACCCATACCCGTGATGAGATTAGTATCGATGAGCTACAAAATCTTATGGCTGGTGGTAAAGAGTTGCAAGACCTTAATGAACAGCTACAAGGTACAGTGTAGTTTTTCTAACAATCACTCACCCGAATAGTTTGTTGGTATAGGGTTTTAGGCCCCCCAGTGAATTATTCGGGTTAGTTCACAATGCAGAGCATAAAATATGAAAACCATTGGCATTGGTGTTATTGGCACCGCCTTTATGGGCAAAGCCCACTCTATTGCATACGCGGCAGCTGGTACTGTTTTTGGTGGCAGCCTGCGCCCAAAGTTAGAAATTGTCTGTGATCAAAGTCCAGAAATTGCTGAGGCAAAGCGCAAAGAAATGGGCTTTGAGCGCTGCACCAGTAATTATATGGACGTCATCAATGACCCCAAAGTAGAATTAATCTCTATCTGCGTCCCCAACGCCGTGCATAAAGAGATTGCTGTCGCTGCCTTGGCTGCTGGCAAACATGTCTGGTGTGAAAAACCCATGTCTACCAACTTAGCTGACTCCCAAGCCATGGTCGATGCGGCTGCAACCAGCCCACAAAAAACTATTGTTGGTTATAACTATACCCAGAACCCCCTCGTCCATTCGGCCCGTGATCTGATTAGAGAGGGTGTGATTGGTGATATAACAGGTTTCTTTGGTGTTTATGATGTAGATAATGAAGCGGATCCAGAGCGTCCCTATAGCTGGCGCATGAATCGTGAATTATCTGGCACCGGTGCTAATGCCGATGTCATGTGTCACTTAGTTAGTGTTGCTCACTTTATCACCGATAGTGAAATCAGCCGCGTCGTAGGGGAATACGATATCGTCTATGCTGACCGTGAAGACCCCAAAACAGGAACGCGTAAAGCCGTTGATAATGATGATGTATGCATGGCTATCGCTCGCTTTAATAGCGGTATTAAAGGCACCCTTAGAGTAAGCCGAGTAGCCTGGGGCCGCAAATGTGGGTTAAGTTGGGAAGTCCATGGCTCCAAGGGCATGATTCGCTTTGATCAAGAGCGCCTGAATGAACTACAACTGTTTACCCAAGACCAAGATCCACGCCAACAGGGCTTTCGCACTATTTTATCTGGCCCCTATCACAAGCCTTATGATGCATTTCTACCCAATGCTGGCCATAGTCTTGGTTATGTTGATGTTAAGGCTTGTGAACTCAATCAGCTGCTTACGGCTATTGATAGTGACACGACTACCTGGCCAAGTTTTGCTGATGGCTTAAAAATCGAAAAGGTCATGGATGCTATCGACCGTTCTGCCATGGCTGGGCAATGGATGGATGTGGAGTAGGTGGTGACCAAAGCCACCGCTTCAAATTCGGGAACAACCTGGCAAGCCCTGGTTATCGGCCGCGCAGGCATGGATTTATATCCTCTTGAAGAGGGTGGAAAAACCCGTGATGCCCTTGGCTTTAGTGCCGATATGGGTGGCTCAGCAGGTAATATTGCCGCCGCCCTTGGGCGTGCGGGTGCGCAAGTGGGGCTTATTACCGCTTTGTCAGCCGATGCCGTTGGTGACTTTGTTAGACAACGACTTGCTGAAACGAATGTTGCACAGAACTATATTCAGACTAGTGAAGCAAGTGGTCGCACCAGCTTGGCATTAGCAGAGGTGCGTAACCATGACTGTGAGGTCGTTATCTATCGCAATAATGCTGCTGATCTGCATTGGCAGTATAATGCCGCTGTTGCTGACGCCATCGCAGATAGCGCTAACCTGATTGTGACGGGCACTAGTTTAATTTCTGAGCCTTCACGCAGTGCAACATTAGCAGCAATGCAGCAGGCTAGGGCCAAGCATTGTAAGGTGTGGTTGGATTTGGATTATCGGCCGTGGAATTGGCCAGACCAAGCAGTGACCCGGCAAATTTACCAACAGGCTGCTGAGTTAGCTGATGTGGTGGTGGGCAATCAAGAAGAATTTGCCATTTTAACGGACCAGCTCACAGAATTTATAAAGGAATTTACTGCGCAGCAACAAATTATGGTGGTAAAAGGTGGTGCTAAAGGGGCCAATATCTATATGCCGGGTAAGCACCTGCAAACAGGTATTTATCCGGTTACCGCTTTAAAGCCCTATGGCGCTGGCGATGCCTTTTTAGGCAACCTAGTTGCTGACTATACATATACCCAAGATTGGGAACAGGCAGTAGCTGCAGGTAGTGCTGCAGCAGCATTGGTGGTAGCCAAACGTGGCTGTGCTAGTGTGATGCCAACAAACACAGAAATACGAGAACTGCAGCAAGAAATGACCATGACCCCAAGTGCTAAATGGGTCTGAACATGGCCATCAAAGGAGATTAATATGCATATACCCCACTTTGACAACCAAAATCAGGCCATTGTTGACTGTGATGATCAACGCACACCTCTTTGCTACTTCAATATTGTGAAGCTAACCAAGGGGGAATCATTTACGTCCCAAGTAGACGGTTATGAAACTTGCCTAGTACCAGCCACCGGTAGTATCGATGTGACGGTTGGCGAACATACTTTCGACGCCGTCGGTAAACGTATGCATATATGGGAAGGTGACCCTGAGGGCGTTTATGTGCCTGTGGGCATGGCTGCTACCATGACCTGTGTTAGTGACGCTGTTGAAGTGTTTGTGGCTGGTGCCAAATTTGACGAAGTGTATACCCCTTTTGTGGTTAGAGAAGCGCAAATTGACCCTGTACAATATGGCTCCGATGACACCAAAACACACCGTAAAATCAAACATGTTTTGGGCAAGAATCCCGGTGGTCAGGTAGGCAAGTTACTGGTTAGTGAGCTATTTACTGTGGGTGCTGGAGGTTGGTCAGGCTTTCCGCCTCATAAACATGATACGGACGCCCTGCCTAACGAAAGCCGGCATGATGAAGTCTATAATTTCCGGTTTAATCCCGAACATGGTTTTGGCGCCCAATTTTTAACCCGCGAAGGCGATGAAATGGGTGATGTCTACCATATTCGCAATGGCTCTACTATTCAGATTGATAAGGGCTACCATCCTTGTGTAGCTGGCCCAGGCTATGAAATGTATTACTTCACTATTTTAGCTGGCCTATCACAACGCCCATTGCACCAAAATTTCCACCCCGAGCATGCCTATCAGCTGGAAACCATTCCTGGCATTAAAGATATGATTAACAAGTTTAAGTAGGTTGATATGCTAGCGAATCTCAAAGACGTTACCCAGCCAGCACTTGCAAAGGGCTATGCCGTGGCTTGCTTTAATGTCTTTGGCTATGAAGATGCCCTGGCTGTGGTGCAAGCGGCAGAGGCCAGACAAGCAAGTGTTATCTTATCCATCAACTTGGATATGACTCAATTTATGCCCTTACAAAGCATTACTGGCATGATGCGACCCCTAGCTGAACAAGCCAAAGTGCCCGTTTGCCTGCACTTGGATCACCATTATGAAATAGCAACAGTAAAGGAAGCCATTAAGGCTGGCTTTAGCTCTGTGATGTTTGATGGCTCCCAGTTGCCTATTGCCGATAATATAGCGGGTGTTGCCGAAGTGGTTGCCTTGGCGCGGGAATATAATGTATCTGTTGAGGCTGAGGTTGGCTCAGTACCCTATGCCAGTGGCCGCGACCATATTAAATCTGCCCTTACCGCTGTGGATGAGGCTGTCGCCATGGCCACTAATGGACAACCGGACGTGCTAGCCATCTCCGTTGGCAATATTCACCGCTTAGAAAATAGCAAGGTCGATATCAACTATGAGCGCTTTGAGGAATTAAGTACTGCTATAGATTTACCCTTAGTGATTCATGGTACCAGCGGTGTTAAACATGAAGATATCCAAAAGCTAGCCAAATCAAATGTTTGTAAATTCAATATTGGCACTGTCTTGCGCCAACGCTTTGGGCAAACTATTCGCGCCGAATTAGCTGCTGATCCAGCATTATTTGACCGTCTTACCCTTATGCGTAAAGCAATTCTCGAAGTGCAGGCCGAAGCAGAACATATGATCCAGATGCTAGGGCAATAATCAGCTTATATCTGGATAGATCGGTGATCTGATTTGTTCCTAACTAAATAAAATTTAAAAAACTTAATAAAGTTGCGACGGAAATTTGTCACTCATACGTTTAACAGTCATCTCTAACAAAATGTTGGTGATTTAAAACGTATTGAGGAGTCATTAATGTCAAAGAAACTAAAATATTCGGTCGCGGTTTTACTCGCACTTACAATAGCAAACACGTCCAATGCTCAAACCTCCACAGGCATAAAAATGCTTGGCATGTCAGACTTTGAAGATTTAGATATCAATAGTGATGGAAAAATATCAAAAAAGGAAATCATACAGCTAAGAGAAATTATGGCTAGATCTTTGGATCTAAATGGTGATGAAAAGCTGAGTGCAGAAGAGTTAATGCAACAACGCACTAAGCGTGCAGAATTTTCCGTTAAACGAATGATCAACATTTTAGACTTAAACAACGATGGCAGTTTGAGCTTTTCAGAACTCAAAAAAAGTCAACGAGCTCGGAACTTAAGCAAAATGTTTGATCGTTTGGATCAAAATGATGATGGATATATCAGTAAAGATGAAGCCCAACGAGTTAGAAAAGATTTGAGAAAGCTTCTTGACAGATAAATGCTTATTTTAAAAGATTTGCGGATCACTCTAATGCTAGAACTATTTGAGGCGCCTTAATGTTTAATGGCTCAAAAAAAGAGACTGATAGTGTTCTATTAGTCTCTTTTGCAAATGGAGATCGCAAAGCAGCTCAGCAACTGGTGGAACGACTTATGCCAAAAATATATGCTCATGCTTATTACAGGTTAGGCAACATTGCGGATGCTGAAGATGTGACACAAGAGGCTTTTTTTAAACTATGGAAATTTGCGCCGAATTGGAAACAAGATAGGGCGCAAGTTTCCACTTGGCTCTATCGTGTAGTCAGTAATTTGTGTAAAGATCGATATCGGCGAGCTGCGCTCGAAGATTTAGATCTTACCAAAGAACCAACCGATGAAGCCCAATCTCCTGCTGATAAAATTGATGATCATTACCGTCAAAAGGCACTTTATAGTGCGATGTCGTTTTTACCTGAAAACCAACGTCTTGCTGTTCAGTTAAGGCATATTGATGAACTTGCCAATCCACAAATCGCTGAGATCATGGGCCTGAGTATTGAAGCAGTTGAAAGTCTTACAGCACGAGGCAAACGCAAATTGATAGAAATTTTGCAAACTCATAAAGCAGAATTAGGATATAGCGATGGTTAAAAACAAACAAAACCCCGAAGAAGATCTGTCGATGTTTTTTGAGGTAGCCAAAAGCTCTCCCCCAGAGGCTCATCAAGACTTAAAAGTGCGCATCCTAAAAGATGCAGATAAAGCACATGAGGTAAGGTATTTGCCACGGCCCCGATCATGGTTAGCGTATGCTCTAGATCATTTAAAGGAGTTGGGAAGCATCCCATCAGCAGCCGGATTTGCGACATCCTTGGCGGCAGGAGTTTGCATTGGTTTGTATGTTCCTGATTTGTCAGAGCCTATAGCAATTGTTTTTCAGATCGATACTTTTAATGAGGTGGACTTCACTGGTTCATTTTTTGGAATTAACGAAATTTTTGAGGATACCTAAAATGACAGACTCAACAGATCTAAAACCGAGGAATCTTTGGAAAATCCTATTTAGTATATCACTTGCCTTAAATCTTCTTATAGTTGGTGTGCTCAGCGGTGCTTTGATCCGAGAGGGTAAGGGACCATCGGCAAATCATCTCGCTTCCGGTTTTATTTACATGCGCGCATTAGACTTTCAGGACAAAAGGGCCCTGCGAAAGGAAATCTTAAGGAACGAAGATGGTAGAAAATTAGTTAAGGGTAGAAACCAAGCAAGTTTTAATTCCGCAGTTGGTATCCTAAAGTCCCACCCCTTTGATAGGACTGCATTTGAATATTTATTGGATGAACAAGTAGAAGGCGCAAAATCAAGACAGCGTTCAGCGCGTACAGCACTGATCAACCATATTGAAAATATGACAAAAGAGGAACGCTTGATTTATGCCCAACGTCTCAAAGATTTTATAGGCAGCAAAGCAAAATAAACTGTTTTATAAATAAAGGCTGGCAACTCTTGAGGTAACATATTATTCGTGCTGCTTTGTGCTGTAACTAACCTGATTGAGGGTCACAACCCCGTGAACTTGTCTAATAAAAATATTGTAGGTATGTAACATATTTGATTATAGTTAGAAAAAGTGGTGGTGGGTGTGCAAAAGGTGTTCAAAAATAAATGCCAATAAACACAAAAACCTCAAGCGTTAAATGGGAATTAAGGATACACAGATGCAAAGCCTAAGCGGACTAAAAGATAAAGTGGCCATCATTACCGGTGGCACGCAAGGCTTAGGTGCCGCCTGTGCCCATTTATTTGCTGCTCGCGGTGCAAAAGGCATTTTAATTTGTGGTCGCCAAAGTCAAAAGGGTCAGCAAGTCGCTGCAAGTATTCAAGCCCAATACCCCCATTGTCAGGCTTATTTTGTTACCGCCGATCTAGCCGAGGTAAGCGCCCCAGAAACTATTTTTCAAGCAGCTAAAGAGCATTTTGAACAGCTGGATATTCTCGTCAATGTGGCTGGCTTATCAGCACGGGGGTCGATTTTAGATACGACCCCAGAACTCTATGACCGCATTATGAATATTAATACTCGGGCGCCTTTCTTCCTTATGCAAGCAGCGGCTAAATGGATGCGAGAAACAAAAAACCCCGGCAGTATCGTCAATATCGGTTCTATTGCTGCCTATGCGGGTATGCCTTTCTTAAGCGCCTATTGCACTTCCAAAGGCGCCCTTAATAGTCTGACACGTAATACTGCTCACGCCCTGATGCGCGATCATATTCGGGTTAATTGCCTCAATATCGGCTGGATGAATAGCGATGAGGAAGACCTAGTTCAGCGCAAGTATCACGGAGCCGAAGATGGCTGGCAAGAGGCTGCTGGTGCCAACTTGCCTTTCGGGCGTCTTGTGGATCCACAAGAAGTGGCCCGTGCTGTAGCGTTTTTAGCTAGTGATGAATCAGGCCTAATGACCGGCTCGGTAGTCAATTTTGATCAATCTGTTTGGGCAGCCAGTGATGCCATGGTTGTGCCAGAGAGCCGCCTAGCAGATTAGCCAAAAGCTTGGGGGGTGAATAGGGTTTAGTCTCAAACCACCCTGATGCATTTTTGCAGCTGTTGAATAATTAACTGCTAAATTGATCAATGACTATTGCTGTTCTTTCTTAGTACTAAGCTCGGTATAGGCAATAGAGATAGTAAGAAACATACCAGTGCTGCAACCACAATACTTGGGCCAGCCGGCGTGTCCCACTCCATAGAACCCATCAAACCAAGCACCACAGCCACCACACCAACCAAGGCCGCAAACCCGGCCATTTGCTCAGGTGACACAGCAAAACGCCTTGCCGTTGCGGCTGGAATAATCAACAAGGCAGTGATTAATAAAACGCCCACAATCTTCATAGATACTGCAATTAAGCCAGCCATAACAATCATAAAGATAATATTGGCACGATCTGGCTGCGCCCCCTCTGCTGTTGCCAGTTCGTAACTAACAGTAGCTGCAAATAGGGCGCGCCATACGACAAATAACAAGCCCAAAACAGCGATGCCACCACCCCAAATGATTGCCAGATCTAGATGGGTAATAGCTAATATATCGCCGAACAGGAACCCCATCAGGTCAACTCGAACCCAAGTCATAAAGGCCAATACCACTAGGCCAACAGCAAGTGTTGAGTGGGCAAGTAAGCCCAGAATGGCATCTGACGATAAGCTCGCTCGTCGCTGCAATAGCATTAATAACAACGACACAACAATAGATAAGGCAAACACAGTTAATGTGACATTTAATTCAAACAACAAGCCTAAAGCCACACCCAACAAGGCAGAGTGGGATAGAGTGTCACCAAAATAAGCCAGACGGCGCCAAATAATAAAACAACCCAGTGGCCCAGCGACTAGAGCAACACCGACGCCACCAACCAGGGCGCGCACAAAAAAATCATCAAACATGAGTATGTTCCTCTGCTTCCATCGCTGGCAGAATACGCCCATCTGGTAAGTGCTCATGGTCATGATGGTGCTTATAAAAAGCGAGGCCCTGAGTCGCCTGCTTACCGAATAAGCTTCTAAACTCATCACTGGATGCCACTGATGCTGGGGTACCAGAACAGCAAACATGGCCATTTAAACAAATAACTTGGTCAGTGGTTGCCATCACTACATGCAAATCATGGGAAATTAACAACACGCCACAGTTTAGTTTGTTGCGAATATCCTCTATCAGCTTATAAAGCTCAATCTCACCATTAAAGTCCACCCCCTGTACTGGTTCATCCAGTACCAATAATTCAGGTTTACGCAATATGGCTCGGGCCAATAATACCCGCTGGAATTCACCACCTGACAAGTTACGCATCTGTGCTTTAGCTAGATGCAAGGTGTCCGTAGCTGACAATGCGCTCTCAATCTCTGTTTTACTCGCCCGATTGGTTAGCACTAGGAAACGTGTCACGGTTAAAGGTAAGGTCCAGTTCAAATCCAGCTTTTGTGGCACATAACTAACTCGTAATTTGGGCTTTCGATACACCAAGCCCTCATCCGTATCTAACACTCCCAGAGCTATTTTGGCCGTTGTGGATTTTCCTGACCCATTAGGCCCAATTAGAGTAACGATTTCACCCGCTGAAACACTCATGGATACGCCACGCACCAGCCAGTGGTTCGAGCGATTGATGCCTGCGTTGTCGAGAGATATAAGTGTGTTGTCTTCTTTTAGCATGAGCTCAGTCTCTAACTATGGAGACAGTATTGGTTAAAGATAAACTTTAAAAATGAAAAGCGAAAATTCGAATTCTCATTTTTTATAAAATATGTTATGTTATATTATAACATTATAAACAATTAAGTAAAAATCTTAGTCGTGGAGTTTAACATGCAACTATTCAAACCAACCACACTTTCTGCCGCAATACTGGCAGCTAGTATGTCGGCAGCCCATGCCGATGTGAATGTTGTGGCTTCTATCAAACCAGTTCACTCTCTTGTAGCTGGGGTTATGCAAGGTGTGGGAACTCCAAGCCTAATTATTGAAGGCGCTGGATCACCACACAGCTATGCCTTAAAGCCATCCCAGGCCAGACAGTTACAAAATGCTGATCTCGTATTTTGGATGAGCCATGATTTAGAAGCCTTTTTGGAAAAATCCATCGAAGGTATTGCCGTCAACGCAACAGCTGTAGCACTAGCTGATAGTCACGGCATTAAGAAACTAACATTCCGTGAAGGCGGTGCTTTTGACGCACATGATCATGACGACCATGACGACCATGACGACCATGACGACCA
>JBMZUZ010000018.1:0-36610 GCA_049625185.1 Pseudomonadales bacterium
CTAGTGGTCCAGGACACCGCCCTTTCACGGCGGTAACAGGGGTTCGAACCCCCTACGGGATACCAATTTTCAGTTTTGCAAATTTGGCCTTACTAATAGCCTTGTCGGGTGTTAGAATAGGCGCCCTTCAAAGGCGAATGATTACATCTAAATTTGAAGATTGCGGGAATAGCTCAGTTGGTAGAGCGCAACCTTGCCAAGGTTGAGGTCGCCGGTTCGAACCCGGTTTCCCGCTCCAATTATTGTTTTACGACAATAATTTGGCTGAGTGGCAGAGTGGTAATGCAGCGGATTGCAAATCCGTCAACGCCGGTTCGATTCCGACCTCAGCCTCCATATCAATATGCCGCGGTGGTGAAATTGGTAGACACACAAGACTTAAAATCTTGCGACCTAACAGTCGTGCCGGTTCGATTCCGGCTCGCGGCACCATTTTCCTTAGAGCTTTTTGTGTACACTCGATTGCTACACAAATAGCTTAATCATTCTTGATAAAACTACGCAAGTAGCTGTTAAGCTACTTTTTGCGTTCCAGTCCCATAACTGATGGATTGCGTGGTTATCCATAGTTTGTCCGCTGGCCATGTTATTGCCCTGGCGGATACTAGTGCATTTTATAAATAACAGTGTGCTTATGCAGCTGAAAAGGCGACAACAATGAGTACTGTAAAAATGACCATAGGAGGCATAGGAATATTATTGCTAAAGCCCCTAAACTTGTTACTAGCAACAGACGCCATTACCACAATAAAGCCTATACCCATAGCCATAAGCAGTGAGCTAGCAGCTTCTACTGGCATATTACGGCACATTAAAGCCACAATCCCACTGACCAGAATGGCACCGCCTAAAGCGACCCGAATGGCGGCTGCTGGGTTAACAGCTTCGGCATGTAAATCACCCATAATATTTTGGTTAAATTGCTTGGGAAAGATAACTTTGGCGATACCAAGTACCATCAAAATGCCACCGATAATAGTGAGTGCTGTTGTTGTGTCCATAAGATGATCCTCTTTTTATACTTATTGTTTGATGAAGTGCCTAGGTAGAATAAACATCTTGGGGATTAGGTTCAAGGTGGGGGCTTTTGGGATAATTGTGTGGTTATTGTTGCTTCTAAAGGAAAGGTGCTAATCAATTAAAGTATTTAGAGTTGTATAGTTGAACAAGCCCTTAAAATACAGGGCTTTTGTTGTTAGCCAAAAAACAAGCTTATTAGTTTGAATTAGGCGGCCTCTATCTCTAGGGCTTGAATACGGTCATGCTCAAATTCCAAGGCAGCATTGGCTAGACCTAGAATACTATAAAACCCCAAGGTTTCACTGCTTGAAAGCTGAAGCGTCATGGAATTGGGGTCACCAGTGCGCATAAGTAGTTGTAGAACATTACTGACCATATGTAATGTTTCATCAGCCGTAGTCCCGATTAGGCTTAATTCCTTGTTGACTATATCTTGAATGGATAGTGGGTCAAGATATAGCGCTTCTGAACATTGATTTGATTTAAATTTTGGTTGAGTGTGCATAATTGTTACCTGTAATTATTAGTGCTAAAAATCACAGTCTAACAACAGTTGTTTTGGGTGATTAGTCGGGTTAATAGTAAAATAAAAATAAAATAAGCCATTGCAAAGTTAAGATTTTATGCTAATCATCCGATTAAATTTCCACAATGGTTTGAATAAAGCCATTAATACGTTCACGCTCTGTCAAGTTTAAAGGTTTCATCAATGCCAGAATGACTTGTTCCCTAGCCTGTTGAACCTGTCTAGCATGGTAAAAATGCTGATATTTGGTCATCCCTGAGGTAAACATCACTGTATCTTTTAGCTTAAAGCCAAGTTTAATTCTTACTGCTGCAAACACTGGAATGCTAATTGGATTATCAGGATCTTCAAAAGCTAATGTGCGAGATACTGGTTCATTTATTACTGCGGCTAAAACTTCAATGGGAATCTTCTGTTGTTGTCTGAGCTCTCGAAATTGGATAGATATCGAACGGTAATAATCAACCTTGAAATCATCAATGTCCAGTTTTCGAGGTATTAAAAAACTATCCTGAAAGCAGGGAATAGTCTCTAAAAGAGGTATAACTTCGCTGCTAACTTGGTAGCCACGCCGATCAAGTTTGGCAGTCATTAGTTTTATAAAGTGAAGAAATTGTTCTTCGGGTAACAAGCCGGAAAGAATTATACTTTTAATGGTTTCATTACACACGGCAGGCCAATAGTTTTGAATATGCTTTCCTTGGAGTATGGCTAACATACTGACTTGGGTTAGCCAGGAAAAAGCCGCCACCACATGTAATGGACGATTTTGTGTGTAACTCATTTGGGTATAAGAGCGCCAAGCTGAGCCACTAACGCCAAGAATTCGTTTCTCAAGAAGCTTTATGGAAATATTCAACTGGCGCATAACCCAGCGTAATGCGCCACCAACTTCGGCATTAAAAATGGGGGCGTAATGGTTTAGCTGTTCAATTTCTGCTTTTGTGGGTAGGCTGATTTTATGTGTCATAATCAAAAAACTCCTTTTTATTTGATCAATTCATTTTGGTTCTATTTCAACCTAAACCTATCTAAGCCAGAATATAAGAGCCTTAAATAGTTAAAAAATATAAAAACGCTATTTAAATAAAATAAAAGTATAATCTAATTATTTTCATTTAATAAAAAAGCATCAAAATTATCATATTTTTAGAACCGTCTTAATTAGTTCATTTACCCATTGTCGCTCTGACGGCGTTAAAGGTTTCATAAGAGCCAGAATCACTTCTTCCCGAGCTTGTTGTACTTCCCTTGAGTGGTAAAAGTTTGGGTATTTACGCATACCCGAAGTAAATATAGCTGTATCTTGTAGCCTAAAGCCCAGTTTTAATCGTACAGCAATAAAGCCGGGTATGGTTACAGGATTATCCGGATCTTCAAAGGCTTTAATTCGAGAAATGGGTTCATTAAATATAGTGGACAGAAGTTTATAATCTAATTGATTATTAATTCGAAATTGTCTTAACTGTAGAGCAATGGAACGATAATAATCAGCCTTAAAATCATTTATATCAAGCTGATCTGGCATTAAAAACGCATCTTGAAAGTGGGGTATGGCGTTAAATAAGGGCTTTACCTCGGATTCTAGGTTGTGACCCCGCTTAAACATCTTTTCCACTACTAACATTAAACATTGTTTAAATTGCGCTTCGGGTAATAGGCCCGAAAGAATAATACTTTTAATTGTCTGATCACATACTGTTGGCCAATAGTGCTGAATATGCTTACCCCTATATACAGCTGACATACCTATCTGAGTTAGCCAGCAAAAAGCCGCCATCACATGTAAGGGGCGGTTTTGCTGATAACTGGCTTGTGTATAGGCACGCCAAGAAGAATTACTGACCCCCTGAATACGCTGTTCCAATATTTTTACAGTAAGCCCTAGCTGGCACATCACCCAGCGTAGTGCGCCACCGACTTCTGCATTAAAGATTGGGGCATAGGCATCTAAGCGTGCAATATCGGCTTTACTAGGTAGTGTGAGTTTGGCCATTAGGCAATGAGCTCCACAATCAAAAATTTATTTTAAGGAGAAGATAATGCAAACGATTAATAAAACGGCAATTTATGGCTATGCAGCACGCTATTTACACATCCACAATCCTAGAAAGCCCAGTCTGGTTTTTGTGCCTGGAGCGTTTATGGATTTTGATAGCTTGAAGTATCATAGTAGTAGGTTTTCAGAGCACTTCAACTATTTCATTTTGGAACTGCCAGGTACTGGGGATCTGCCTCCGCTGCCAGCGAATAAACCGGTTAGTTTTTTGGGAGATTGTCTAGGAGCATTTGCTCGAAAGTATATCGGGCAGCCTTTTTATTTGGTGGCTTGTTCCTACGGTACGGCTTCCGCTTTAGACTTCGCAAGTAGGTATAGTGAGCAAATAAAACGTCTAGTATTGGCTGGTTCAATGCGAACTATCTCTGATACAGATTGGCCTAGGATGCTTAACTTAGCTATGCAGGGATTAACTGATCAGTCACTATTTGCTGAGCACTTTGTGCAGCTTGTGTGTCGTCATGATAGATGTTGTTCCAAAAGGCAACAGACTATCAGAAAGGCTATTTTGAGAAGTTTACGTCAATTTAGTCCAGAAAAAAGGCGCTGTTTTACTAATAATACTTTAAGACTATTAACTGCTTTTACACCTGATGTAGAGCAAATCCATTGTCCAACACTTTGTTTTACTGGAGAACATGATCCCTACACTACTCCTGAACTCTGTCAGGAGTTGGCAAACGCTATCCCATTTGGTGAGTTTGCCACTTTAAAAGATACGGATCATTTATTTCATATTGATAAACCACAGGAAAGTATGGACTTAGCGATAAAGTTTCTAACAGCCGATTGTAAAGTTCCATTGAAGCAGGCTGCCTAAAACCATCTAAGTGGCATTCTTTCAGCCAACTTTAACCAGTAGCCTGTAAAGCCCCCAGTTTTTGTATTAAACATGGGGGCTTTTATCTCTATTAGGGCTTAAAAAGTTATATTTGTTACATAAATTTAATGCAGATGATGCAATCCAGAAATAGATATCATTGTTATACCACAACAGTATTTGACGATAGTTTGCAGAGTATCGTTAACCCACTGGCGTTGTGCGGGTGTTAAAGGTTGCATTAGGGCAACAATTATTTCTTCTCTAGCATATTTTATTTGTTGGTAATTATAAAATGCCCGATACTTATGCATCCTAGCGGCAAAGATAGATGTATCTTGAACCTTAAATCCTAGTTTTAGACGCATGGCAGTAACCGCTGGAATGGTAATTGGGTTGTTGGGATCTTCATATGCTTCTATTCGAGATATGGGCTCTTTAAGTACACTTGCCATAAAATCAATATCTATCTGATGTTCTTCACGAAATTCTTGTAATTGGTGGGCAATAGATTGGTAGTAATCAGCTTTAAATTCATAGATATCCAGTTTTTCTGGCATTAAAAATTCATTATTAAAAATGGGTATGGTATCCAGTAGGGGTGCCACATCCTGTTTTGTGTTGTAGCCCCATGTATCCATTTTATCTACTAGCAATTGAAGAAATTGCTGAAACAGCCCTTCGTTTAAGCGACTTGAGATAATCATACTATCAAGGGTTTTAGCACATAGATAAGGCCTCTGTGCGAGGACCTGTTTGCTATGTAAAAAGGCTAAACAGCTAGACTGGGAAAGCCATGCAAAAGCAGCAACATTATGCAGGGCGTGTGAATGTAGCGTTGTCGATTGTATATAAGTACACCAGGCAGTTTTGCTTATACCCGGTATGCGTCTGTTAAGCTGAGTTGGGGTAATATCTAATTGCTGCATACGAGCCTTTATCGCTGTACTTAACTCAGCGTCAAAGGTGGGTCCATAGATATCAAGCTTCGCAATATCAGCTTGGCTGGGGTGTTCGATATTATTGAGCATAAGCCAATAAATCCCATCTTGTTATTGATTTTAGAGGAAGTAGTTGGCTAATGGTCAATAGCAGTGATCTGGTGCTCCATCACTTTATACTGTCAGCCTTGTCAACTATATCAACTGCTTACAGTAATATTAGTCTACTTTTCTGAGTCTACAACAAATACTGTTGATGGAGCTTATAAGCTTCTTTTTTATGAATTAAGAATCTCAGTGAATAGGCTAACTGATACAGTTTTTACCTAAAGCATCTCAGTAAGGAGCTTATTCCCTGTGGCATTACAATGCTGAAGAAAACGGTCGATATCGTCAGCTGTGGTAAGTTCATTGGCTAGAATAAGGCGTATACCAGTGCGACCATGGTAGCTGGCATAGTCAACAAAGGGGCCTCCGTTGTGGGCCATGGTTTGGCAAATACTGATATTTAATTTGGCGAGAATTGATTCGTCTGAAATATGGTCTGGTTTAAACTGGAATAAAACATTCAGATAAGGTGCTGGGGCAATCTTTTCAAAATTTGGGTTGGCATTAATTTGTTCCACACAATATTGTCGTAGTTCTTGTAGGTGGTCTACTTGCTGGGCATAACCATCGTTACCAAGGTTCTTCCAGCTTAGCCATACTTTTAGAGCATCTGCTCGCCGCCCACATTGCAAAGATGCTGGGCCAAGATTTAAATGGGCATATTGGTCGGCATGAAAGAGATAATTACTACCGCCACCACCACAACATTCTGCGAGGGCACCATCGTGCTTAACCAGAATGGCTGCTGTGGTTAGGGGTACACCCATCAGTTTGTGGGCATCCCAAGAAAAAGAATCGCTAAGCTGGGCACTTTCTAGTAGATGGCGATGCTTGGGTGAAAATAATACCGGTGCACCCCAAGCGCCATCGATATGTAACCATAGGTCGTACTTATCAGCAATTTGACGACATTCTAATACAGGATCAAAGGCTCCTGTGACTGTTGTACCCGCGGTAAGGCCAATATAGAAGGGGTGGTAGCCCAGCGCTATGTCGGCTTCAATTTGTGCCTTTAAGGCTTGTGTGCAAAGGCGACCTTGCTTATCCGATGCCACACCAATTAAATTATCTGTGCCTAGGCCAAGGGTATTGGCTGCTTTTTGACTAGAGTAATGGGCTTGGTCTGATACATAGGCCCGCAAGCGTCGACCATCAGCACCTTGGGTTTTAAAGTCGGGGCAGGCATGGTGACGCCCTAGCATCATGGCAACCAAATTGGCTTGGCTGCCACCGGGTACGATCATGCCTTCACCTGTTTTATACCCTACTAGGTCACGCCAAGCTTTGATCACTTCCCGCTCCATTAAAGTAGCTACGGGACTTACCTGATAAGTATGCATATTGACATTACTTAAGCTGGCCACCCAATCACCAATCATTGCTGCTTTATTGCGGCCAGCATAGAGTTGTTTAAAAAAATCTGGGTGGGCTGCATCTGGGCTATGTTCTAAAAATGCCTGCAGCACTGCTTCAAGAGTATGTAAGTCTGCACCTTTAGCTTGCAGTTGCAAATCTAGCTGAGTGTCTAAATCTTGAATTTGAGTGGTTTGGATAACGTCACGTGGCTTGTTAAGGTGATTATTAACAACACGATTAAAAATATCTAAGTAAGGCTGCATATATTAGGCTTATTTTTACAAGGGTATAGAGTATTTGTTTGCTGGCAACGACATGCTGTTTGCTTGATCAGTAACAGGTATTTCCTTATTTTCTGGAGTCCAAAATGACGTTGCATGCATTGGAGGAGCAATATAGTAACGTATGGTAGTGGGGATTAACATAGACAAGTTATATGCAAAACTAGTTTATTGTCTATATGGCCATACTTTTTGGGTTTTATTATGGCCTTTACTATGGCTTTACTTGGCCTTTTTTAAGGCAAAACCATATGGACGTGGGTGGGTTTTGCTGTATTATGGCTGCTCCCCAATTAGCTATGATGTAAACCTGCCATGGCCTCATCCTCATTAGCCACGCAACGAATCCCCATGCTTGAATTTATTTTGCTGGTGGGCAGTATGATGTCATCTGTGGCTTTGTGCATTGATGCGGTTTTACCTTCCCTAGGCTATATGGCTGTGGACTTTGCTGTTAGCGGTAGTGACATTCAATTGGTAATCACTACCGTTTTTGTGGGCTTTGCTTTGGGGCAGTTAATCTATGGCCCTCTATCTGATCGTTGGGGGCGCTTACCGAGTATTTATGCAGGCCTGCTGGTGTTGGCCATTGGTAGTGCTATTGCTATGTCGGCCCAATCCCTTGAGACGATGCTTTTAGGCCGCTTTCTGCAAGGTGTTGGCGCCTCTGGACCCCGTATAATGGTTTCTGCTTTAGTACGGGATTGTTTTAGTGGTAGACCAATGGCGCGGGTGATGTCATTTGTCGGTACGGTATTTATGATGGTGCCCCTATTGGCGCCTATGTTGGGGCAGGCAATTCTTTGGATAGGCCCCTGGCAATATATTTTTGTGATGTATATTGGTGTATCAGTGCTTTTAGCCATCTGGGTCTATTTGCGTTTGCAGGAAACTTTGCCACCGGAAAATCGTCGTTCAATCCGCCCCATTGCCTTGTGGCAGGCTTTTCTTATTGTTATCAGGAATCGTTTGGCTGCTGGTTATACCGTGGCAAGTGGTATTTTGTTCGGGGCTTTTTTGGGCTATTTAAGTTCGAGTCAGTTGGTATTTCAGGATATTTATTTGGTTGGTGATGCCTATCCTTTGTATTTTGCCGTTCTCGTCTTGCCGAATGTGGCTTCTTCATTACTAAATGCCAAACTTGTTATGCGTTTGGGTATGTACCGGGTGGTGCAAACCACCAATATTTTGGTATTCGTTGGGGCAACTAGTTTGTTTTTCTATGCCCAGACTTATGCTGGAGTGCCACCTCTTAATTACTATATGGCGTTCTTATTTTTTATCTTTTCTGGGGTCGGGTTGCAGTTTGGTAATCTGAATACCTTAGCTATGGAGCCGTTGGGTAAGGTGGCGGGGATGGGAGCCTCTATCGTGGGTACGGGATCAACACTGGTATCCATTCCCATAGGTGGCCTAATTGGCATGTCAATTTCCCAAAGTGTAACCCCCCTTGCGCTGGGGTTAGCCATTTGCGCATTAATATCAATGATACTAATGCATTGGGTTCGCTTTGGTGTGCGTTTGCCAGCTTAATAAATGCTGTTAGTGGAAGAACGCCCCCAACAAGTTTGTTAAGGGGCGCTAAAATGCTTGCCTATTCTGCGTAGGCTTCCATAGGAGGACAGCTGCAGATTAGATTACGGTCACCATAAACATTATCGATACGATTCACGGTTGGCCAGAATTTAGCTGCTTTTGTTGCCGCGCTTGGGAAAGCTCCGATAGTGCGAGAGTAGCCACGATTCCAACCATGACTAGCCAAATCTACTTGCGTATGTGGCGCCATTTTTAGGGGGTTGGCTTTCGGGCTCCATTCACCATCTTCAATTTTCTTAATTTCAGCACGAATCGATGCCATGGCGTCACAAAAACGGTCAATTTCACCCTTAGATTCAGACTCCGTAGGCTCAATCATTAACGTGCCGGCAACAGGGAAAGACATGGTTGGGGCATGGAAGCCATAGTCCATAAGTCGCTTAGCAATATCCTCCTCACTAACGCCTGTAGCTTCCTTAATAGGGCGAATATCCACAATGCATTCGTGCGCGATGCGGTCATGATTGCCACGGTATAAAATAGGGAAGTGCTCAGCCAATCTACTAGCCATATAGTTAGCATTGACGATAGCCATAACCGTAGATTGCTGCAGTCCCTGTGCGCCAAGCAGCGTAATATAGGCCCAAGAAATGGTCAAAATCGAGGCGCTACCATAGGGGGCGCCCGAGATGGCACCATTACCGTCTTGTTTGCCATGGACTGGGATAACAGGGTGGTTGGCTAAGAAAGGAGCCAGATGCGCTTTTACACCTATGGGACCCATACCTGGGCCACCACCGCCGTGGGGTATGGCAAAGGTTTTATGTAAATTCAGGTGAGATACATCGGAACCAATAAGCCCCGGCTTACTGACACCTACCTGAGCATTCATATTGGCGCCATCCATATAGACTTGGCCGCCAAAGTCATGAATGATGTCACAGATATCTTTGATATCTTGCTCAAATACACCATGGGTAGATGGATAGGTAACCATCAGGCAGGATAGATTGTCCGCATGCTCTTCGGCCTTGGCGCGTAAGTCATCTATATCGACATTACCTTGTTCATCACAGCGGGTCATAACCACTTTCATATCAGTCATAGCCGCACTAGCTGGATTAGTACCGTGAGCGGAAGTAGGAATAAGACAGATATTACGGTGACCTTCACCGATGCTAGCTTGGTATTTACGAATAGCAACTAGGCCAGCATATTCACCCTGCGCCCCCGAGTTAGGTTGCATGGAAATTTTGTCATAGCCAGTAATTTCTACTAACTGTTCCTCCAAGGAGCGAATAAGCGCTTGGTAGCCTTGGGTTTGATCAGCTGGTGCAAAGGGGTGCATATTGGCAAATTCGGGCCAAGTGACAGGCGCCATTTGCACACTAGCGTTAAGCTTCATAGTACATGAGCCAAGGGGGATCATACCGTGCACTAAGGAAAAGTCTTTGTTTTCTAACTGTTTTAGATAGCGAAGCATATCTGTCTCGCTATGATAACTATTAAAAACTGGATGACTTAGTATGGCATCTTCACGCTGCATGTCAGTGGGCATGCCTTTATGCTCAGTCTTAATAGCTTGGTAAAGCGCTTCTAAATCTGCCTGACATTCCTTATCAGTAAAGATACTTACAAGTTTAGTAAGGTCTTCTAGGCGTGTTGTTTCATCAAGGCTAATGCCGAGACTGTCAGTTTTATCTGTACGCAGGTTATAACCTGCTGCCACAGCACGATCGCTAATAGTTTGGGTTTGATCACCAGTATTGATCGTTAGGGTATCAAAGAAATATTTATTAGCTAGGTCAAAGCCCTCTGCTTCTAATAAGCGAGCCAGTATTGCCGTAAAGGCCTGAATACGCTGGGCAATATTACGTAGACCTTTAGGGCCATGATAAACAGCATAAAAGGATGACATATTGGCTAATAAAGCTTGTGCTGTACAAATATTGGAGTTGGCTTTTTCCCGGCGAATATGCTGTTCACGAGTCTGCATCGCCATGCGCAAAGCTTGGTTGCCTTTGCTATCGATGGAGACCCCAATAATACGTCCGGGCATGGAGCGCTTATATTTGTCTTTGCTAGCAAAAAAGGCTGCATGCGGGCCACCAAAGCCCATAGGCACCCCAAAGCGTTGGCTACTACCAAATACAACATCAGCACCCAAATGTCCGGGTGCTTGCAGCAATACCAAGCTCATAATATCAGCGCCAACGGCAACCAAAGCATTTTGCTTATGAGCAGCATCGCAGATGGATTGTAGATCAACAATATCACCGTCACTGCCAGGGTACTGTACCAATACCCCAAAAGCGTCGTGTTGCTCTAATTCTGTGGCGGGGTCACCAACGACTATCTCAAAGCCGAAATATTCGGCACGAGTTTGCATCACAGATAGGTTTTGTGGGTGGGTATTGGCGTCCACAATAAAGGTAACTGACTTTTTCTTATTGGCGCGTTTACACAAAGCCATAGCTTCGGCTGCTGCTGTAGCTTCGTCCAATAAGGAGGCATTGGCTAGCTCCATACCTGTCAGATCCATTACCATCTGCTGATAGTTAAGCAATGCCTCAAGGCGACCTTGGGCAATTTCTGGCTGATAGGGCGTATAAGCTGTATACCAAGCTGGGTTTTCCATCACATTGCGCAAGATAACATTAGGTACCAATGTATTGCTGTAGCCCATACCAATGCAGGATTTTTTAACTTGGTTTTGTGCTGCCATCGCGCGTAATTTAACGAGGGTCTGATTTTCACTTACCGGATTAGGTAAGGCGAGTGGGTGCGTTAAGCGAATACTGCTGGGTATCGTTTGCTCTAGCAGTTCTTCAGTGCTGGTAACTTGCAAATAGTCCAGCATAGCCTGGGTATCTTTTGGTCCCGGGCCAATGTGGCGCTCAATAAAATCGTGCTCTTGAATCAAATCAGACAGGTGCGGCTGGTTCGACATAGTAAACCTCGTATATCAATGCTTACACGCTAAGAAAGTAGCCATTGGTAATGGCTTTGATTTAATGATGAATGGCTTAAGCTTCGTTGGCGACAGCTTCTGCGTAACCTGCAGCGTCAAGCAGACCATCTAATTCTGCTGCGTCTGCCAACTGCATTTTCATAATCCAGCCATCGGTGTAGGGTTCTTCGTTAATGGTTTCAGGTGCATCTTCTAATGCTTCATTAAACTCAATCACAGTGCCTTTAACTGGGGCATAGGAATCAGAGGCTGCTTTCACAGATTCAATAACGGTAAATTCTTCGCCGGTGTCTAACTCACGGTCACTGTCTACTGCTTCGATAAATACAATATCACCAAGCAGTTCTTGGGCGTGGTCGGTAATACCAACAGTAACAGTGCCGTCACCATTGTCGCTAACCCATTCGTGGGTACTGGTGTAACGCAGTTCGGTAGGGATGTTGCTCATTGCATGCTCCTTCCTGTTTATGGTTAATAAGAGTCATTGGCTACAATGACCAATAGAATGCGCGCAGGATACCATTTTGGGATAACTCAATCAACAAAATTTCCTATAGGAAACTTAATTATTGTACCCTAACATCAAAATGGATATATATTGTCCCCCTACATAGCGCTCTATGGCAGCCCGTGTTAGGATGCCTATTGGCTATATTGCCTGTTTGATAGAACCTTAGGAGAGAATCATGTCTGCGGAACAACCAGATATGCCAGAGTTAAAAATTGAGTCCGGTTCCGGTGCGGAGACCAATGTTGAACCATTAAAGCTGGGCCAGCGGTTACGGGAAATTCGCAAGAATATGCAATTGACTCTAGAAGAGGCTAGTCAGAAAACTGGCTTGGCAAGATCAACTCTCTCAAAGATTGAAAACGAGCAAATATCACCCACATTTACTGCCGTTCAAAAGCTCGCACATGGCTTAAATATTGATATCCCGCAATTATTTGCGGCACCCAAAAATGCCATGGCTTCGGGTCGCCGTGTATTGACTAGAGCCGGCGAGGGTACTAGCCATCCTACTAGTACTTATGAGCATGAGCTGTTGTGTACTGAACTTGCCAATAAGCGCATGATTCCGTTTAAAACTAGGGTGCGGGCACGTAGCTTTGATGACTTCACTGATTGGGTGCGTCATGAGGGCGAGGAGTTTCTTTTAGTACTCGAAGGTGAGGTAGCTTTGTACACTGAATTTTACGAGCCCATTGCCCTGCAAGAAGGCGATAGTATGTACTATGATGCCAATATGGGACATGGTTTGATTAGTCTCTCTACCCAAGATGCGTTAGTCTTGTGGGTAGTTGCTCGTTAGCAATTAATTTGCATAGTTAACCTGTTGCGGCAGCCAGCTACTCATATAATAAAGGTCTAAGACAACAACCCAAGTTTGGGTGCTTTTAGGTAAATATGATGTGCCTGAAAAAATCCTCAGCATAAAATTTACCAAGAAAATTTGTTTCCTATTGGAAACTTCCCTATAATCGCCCCACAATATAGCAATTAGCCACTGACGATCTATCCATAAGTTTTGTCAGAATGGATGTAAATATTATGTGGGGGCCTTATGTCTGATAGTCTGTTAATTACTCCTTTCCATGCCATGCACAAGGACGCTGGTGCCAAAATGGTGCCTTTTGCCGGTTATGATATGCCAGTTCAATATACCCTTGGGGTCAAACAAGAGCACCTCCATTGTCGAGCAGCGGCAGGCTTATTTGATGTTTCCCATATGGGGCAGTTAAAGTTTACTGGTCCCTCAGTAGAAGCTGTCGCTTTGGCTCTTGAATCCCTGATTCCAGCTAATTTTTTAGATTTACCTGAAGGTCGTCAGCGTTATGGTATGTTTACTAATGCTCAAGGTGGCATTATGGATGACTTGATGGTGACGCGCCTAGAAGATGGCTTCTATATGGTGGTTAATGCTGCCTGTAAAGCGCAGGATATTGAGCACCTGCGCGCTAATCTGCCTGCTGATATTGTTATGCAGGAACTTGATGACCGAGCATTACTTGCTTTGCAGGGACCCATGGCCGTTGAGGTGCTTGCCCGTTTGGCGCCAGAAGTGTCGAGCATGCGTTTTATGGATGGTAGGCCTGTTTCTATTTTGGGTCATGATTGCTTTGTTGGTCGGGCCGGTTATACCGGTGAGGATGGCGTTGAAATTTCTGTGCCTAATGATCGTGCTGAGGCTTTAGCAGCCGCCCTTGTTGCTTTTGATGAGGTTGAATGGATTGGTCTAGGCGCGAGGGACTCGCTGCGTCTTGAGGCAGGCCTTTGCCTATATGGGCATGACCTTGATCAGACCACATCGCCTGTAGCCGCCAATCTCCTATGGGCGATGCAAAAGACCCGTCGCCCCGGTGGGGAACGTGAGGGTGGCTTCCCCGGGGCGGAGACAATCTTTGCTGAACTAGAAAGTCAGCCTACGCAGTTGCGGGTTGGTTTACTACCCGAAGGTAGAGCGCCAGTGCGTGAAGGTGTTGAGATCGCTGATGCTGATGGCAAAGTTATTGGCAGAGTTACTTCTGGTGGCTTTAGTCCAACCTTGGGAGCGCCTATCGCTATGGCCTATATTAGTACCGTAGAAGCGACGCTGGAGAATCAGGTATTTGCTTTGGTGCGTGGCAAGCAGCTACCATGTCGGGTAGCACCCATGCCATTTGTGCCTCAACGTTATTATCGTGGTTAGCTGAACATTTAATTCAATTAACCAAATGCGGGCTGGTTTACTAAAAGTAATCCAGCCTGTGAAATTCAAGCGAATAATAATCCTTAATTCATTGTTATTAACCATCTGGTATCAACTACAATCTCCTTATACAATAGTTTTCTATTCTTTCAGGAGCTAATGCCGTGGCCTATCAGCCTGACCAGACTAAGACCCTTCTATGGCATGACTACGAGACCTTTGGTACTGACCCTAAGGTTGATCGCGCGGTGCAGTTTGCCGCTATCCGCACAGACCTCGATTTTAATCCCATTGGCGACCCAGTTATGTGGTACTGTCGCCCCGCTGATGATTATCTACCTTCCCCAAGTGCTTGCTTGGTGACTGGTATTACACCTCAAGTTGCGTTACAAGAAGGTTTGCCAGAAGTGGAGTTTATGGCCCGCATTAATGCCTTAATGAGTGAGCCTGGTACTTGTGTGGTGGGCTATAACAATTTGCGCTTTGATGATGAATTTACCCGTTATGGTTTATACCGCAACTTTTTTGATGCCTATGCGCGGGAGTGGCAAGGTGGTAACAGCCGCTGGGATTTAATGGATTTAGTCCGCGCCGCGGCCGTATTAAGGCCTGATGGCATCAATTGGCCAACTAATCAGGATAATGAAAAGGTTCTTAAGCTAGACCAATTGGCTCCTGCTAATGGCATTGCGCATGGTGATGCTCATGATGCTCTGGCGGATGTGCGAGCCACCATTGCCTTGGCAAAAAAAATACGTGAAGCCCAACCGCGATTGTATAATTTTGCTTTTCAGATGAAGCATAAGGCGCAGGTATGGGGGCAACTAGACTTACAGTTAAAAAAGCCTATTTTGCATATTTCGGGAATGTATGGACGTAAGCAAGGCAATCTGGCTTTAGTGGCCGCACTTGCTGCTCATCCAAGTAATAAAAAAAGTGTCTTGGCTTTTGATCTGCGGCATAATCCTAAACAATGGCAGGGCTTAAATGTTGAGGCAGTGCAGCAGGCTATGTTTTCCTCTAAACAGGTTTTAGGAGATAGTCCCCGCTTACCAGTAAAAGAAATCCATATTAATAAATGCCCTATCGTGGCGCCCGCTAATACCTTACCCGAGGAGGTTGCTGACCACTACAAGATTGATCGCCAGCAAAGTCTGGCTTATTTGCGTTGGCTAGATGAGCACAGGGATTTTATCGATACCGTGGTCGCAGCCTATAGTCAACGTGAAGCCATGTCTGATGTGGATGTGGATGGCGCCTTGTACTCGGGTGGCTTTTTTGACGAGCATGATAAACGCATGCAGCAACAAGTACATAAAACACCACCTCAGCAATGGCAGGAGCAAGCCTTTGATTTTCATGATGAGCGCTTATCACGTATGTTGATGCGTATGAAAGGGCGTTGTTACCCGCAACTACTTTCTGCCAGTGAAGCTGAGCAATGGGAGCTATTTCGCCAACAGCGTCTTGTTCAAGGTGAACAGCAAAATTTGCGTACTTTTGAGCAATTTGGTGCAGAATTAAACCGACTGGCTCAAGAGCGAACAGATGCTGCTAGCCAAGCTATCTTGCAGGAATTGGCGACCTACGCTGAATCCATTTATCCCTATTAGTTTCTCAAGGCTTATTTTATGTTTGTGGCGTTAAGCAGCCTATTTTTGGCTGGCCTCTTATCGGCTACTCTGTTGCCAGGGGCTTCAGAATTATTATTTGTGCAGCAAGTTTTGGCTAACCCCAGCCAAGGTCTGTGGTTATGCTTAGCGGTTACAGCAGGTAACAGTGTGGGTGGTGCCATCACCTTTTTTATGGGTGTGGGACTGGCGCGGGTGGGCTCAGCTTGGAAATTAGCGCAACGATTTCGTGTGCAGCCACCCAGTCCCGGGACTATGGTCAATTTGCAGCGCTATGGCCGTTGGTTATTACTGTTTTCTTGGTTGCCAGTGGTAGGGGATGCTTGGTGCTTGGCAGCGGGCATGCTGGGTTGGTCGTGGCGCTTTAGTTTGGCATTGATTGTGGCAGGCAAGGCAGCGCGTTATAGCGTTTTATTGCTAGCTATAACCTGATTAAATATTTTCTCAGCTTCTAGTAGCTAGAGATCAATACTAAGCATCGGCCTCATGGCGTAAAAACACCCATTCATTTTCTGTGCTCTGTTCCGGGCTATAGTAATAGCCAGCCATGTTAAACCCTTTTAACTCTTGAACATCCGTAGCTCGTTGTTCAATGGCCCATCTTGCCATTAGGCCGCGGGCTTTTTTGGCATAGAAGCTGATAATTTTAAATTGGCTATTTTTCTGATCTTTAAATACCGGGGTGATTATGTCAGCCTGCAGATTTTTGGGCTTAACAGCTTTAAAATATTCATTGGAGGCGAGATTAACTAATACGGGCTTAGGGTCTTTGGTTAAAGCCTGATTTAGCTGTTCGGTAATTTGGTTATCCCAAAAGGCATATAAGTCTTTGCCCTTTTGGTTGGCAAATTTGGTACCCATTTCAAGTCGATAAGCTTGCATTAGATCAAGGGGGCGTAACAGGCCATAGAGTCCAGAAAGAATACGCACATGGGATTGGGCCCAATCTAAATCTTTGGCATCGAGACTTGATGCATCTAAACCAGTGTATACATCCCCTTTAAAGGCTAATACCGCGGGCTTGGCATTGGTGGTAGTAAAAGGCTGTTGCCAAGATGCATAGCGCGCTACATTTAATGCCGCTAGCTTGTCACTTAGCTTCATTAACTTAGCTAGGTCCTGAGGGCTCAGATGCTGTAATTCGTCAATTAATGCTTGGGATTGGGCCAGCATATCGGGTTGGCTGTAGTCACTGATATGAGCAGGGGTGTCATAGTCCAGAGTTTTTGCGGGGGATAGTACCAAGATCATAATTTTGCTCTTTCAGTTAACCAAAGATTATTGCCCGATAATGTATGGTGATGAAACCTGACCAACACGCATACTCATATGATGTTAGTTTAATGATTAAAAGCATTTCTCTCAAGTTGGTTTATGCATGACGATTTACTGTTAGACTAGCAGACTTTAACTCACCTCATATGCCCATGATAACGCCTCAGCAACTTCTTCAGCAGCTACAGCAGCAGAGTCAGTCACGAGACTGTATGGTGGTGGCCATTGATGGTTTTGCGGGAGCAGGCAAATCTACCCTTGCCAAGTGGCTTGCTGAACACCTTGCGGCATGCCAGATAATGTCTCTTGATGATTTTTATCAGCCTCTAGCTAATAAGCAATGGGCGCAATTAACTGAGGAGGCTGCTTTACAAGCCTATTTGCCTACTCAGGCTCTTGCTCAGCAGCTGTTGCAACCATTGCAGCAGGGGCAGTCTATTTCCTGGCAAGCTCAAGATTGGCTAACTAAGAAACTGTCCGCAGAAAAGACAATTGTGCCGCGGGGGGTGATCCTGGTTGATGGTGTCTTTTCAAGCCATAAAGATTTTAGGCCATGGGTTGATTTGCGTATTTTGGTATCAACACCACCTGCTACCTGTAAGCGGAGAGTATTAGCTCGGCCCCAGCCTAGTGCTGATTGGTTTGCCCATTGGCAGCGCACAGAGACATGGTTCCACACTCACAACAAAACAGGCCTGTGTGTGGATTATGTGACCACGGGTTCTGTCCCTCAAGACGTTAAATTGGATATGGACTAAAAGCTTATATAGGGGCTATTTTTGGGCTTAGCCCACAGCCTGTCTATAGTTGCTTAAAGTCAAGTTAGATATGTGAAAAAATCGTATTTTTTTTGCTTGATTTTTCCAAATCAAAAACCTATATTTAGTGTCGATAAGGCATTTCCTGCACTATATATAGTGTTTTACTCTTTTTTAAGCCCTATCGTATTGTAGTTAAATTTTTGTCTATAAAGACAGGTTTTACATCGACACTAATCGACATTAGTAAAAAAAATAACAATAACAAAGCTATATACAAATCACTGCAAAAAAGGGCACGGTATGCAAGACTTAATGGTCACCAAGCGCAATGGTAAACAAGAAAAAATAGATCTAGATAAAATCCATCGTGTGATCGATTGGGCAGCGGAAGGTTTGCATAATGTCTCCGTCTCGCAGGTAGAAATAAAATCCCATATTCAGTTTTTTGATGGTATCCGTACAGAAGATATCCATGAAACCATTATTAAATCAGCAGCTGATTTAATCTCTGAAGAAGCACCTGACTATCAATATTTAGCCGCCCGTTTAGCTATTTTCCATTTGCGTAAAAAAGCTTTTGGCCAGTTTGAGCCACCTCATCTATATGATCATGTGCAAAAAATGGTCGCCGATGGACGCTATGATAGCGCCTTAAATACTGACTATAGTCAAGACGAGTACAATGAGTTAGACGACCACCTTCAGCATAGCCGTGATATGAACTTTAGCTATGCAGCTGTCAAACAAATGGAAGGCAAGTACCTAGTACAAAACCGAGTCAGCGGTGATATGTACGAAAGCCCCCAGATTCTTTATATGTTAGTGGGTGCATGTCTATTCTCAGGCTATCCCAAGGATACCCGTCTGGACTATGTTAAACGTTTCTATGACGCTTGTTCATTGTTTAAGTTATCCCTGCCTACGCCGATTATGTCAGGTGTACGCACGCCAACCCGTCAGTTTAGCTCTTGCGTATTGATAGAGTGTGGTGATTCCCTAGATTCTATTAATGCCACTGCCGGCTCCATTATCAAGTATGTGAGTCAACGCGCTGGTATTGGTGTCAACGCTGGTCGGATCCGTGCTCTGGGTAGCCCTATTCGCGATGGTGAAGCTTTCCATACGGGTATGATTCCGTTTATCAAGCATTTCCAGACAGCTGTAAAGAGTTGCTCCCAGGGTGGTGTGCGCGGTGGCGCTGCAACATTGTTTTACCCTATCTGGCATTTGGAAGTTGAATCTTTACTGGTATTGAAAAATAATCGCGGTGTAGAAGAAAACCGTGCCCGCCATATGGACTATGGTGTGCAGTTTAACCGTTTGATGTACCAGCGCTTGATTAAGGGTGGCAATATCACCCTCTTTAGTCCTTCGGATGTACCTGGCTTGTATGATAGTTTCTTTGAAGATCAGGATCGCTTTGAGGAGCTTTATGAAGCAGCAGAGAATAATCCTGATGTTCGTAAGCGTACAGTCAAAGCAGCTGACTTATTTAGTAAGTTTGCTCAAGAGCGGGCGCAAACAGGTCGTATTTACTTACAAAACGTTGACCACTGTAATACCAGAAGTGCCTTTAACCCAGCCAAAGCACCAGTGCGTCAAAGTAACTTGTGTCTAGAGATTGCGCTACCTACTTCACCATTACAAAGTATTGACGACCCTAATGGTGAAATTGCCTTATGTACCTTGTCGGCGTTTAACTTGGGTGCTTTAGAAAGCCTAGATGAGCTGGAAAACTTATCAGATTTGATTGTGCGTGCCCTGGATAGTTTGTTGGACTATCAGGAATACCCGATTGTGGCGGCCTATGAGGCGAGTATGAAGCGCCGTACCTTAGGTGTTGGGGTGACTAACTTCGCTTATTACTTAGCCAAAAATGGTGTGCGTTACTCAGATGGGTCAGCCAATAACCTGACTCACCGTACCTTTGAGGCTGTGCAATACAATCTACTGAAAGCGTCAAATAATTTGGCCAAAGAGCAGGGCGCTTGTCCGTCATTTGGTGATACCTTCTATGCCCAAGGTAAAATGCCTATTGATACTTACAAAAAAGACGTTGATAAGTTCTGTGATGAAGCCCTTCATCTTGATTGGGATGCATTGCGTGACAGTATTGTTGAGCATGGCCTGCGTAATAGTACCCTAACCGCACTAATGCCTTGTGAAACATCAAGCCAGATCACTAACAGTACCAATGGTATTGAGCCACCTCGTGGTTTTGTGAGTGTTAAGGCCAGTAAGGATGGTATTTTAAAGCAGGTAGTGCCTGAGTTTGAGCGCCTAAAAGAGGCTTATGAATTGTTGTGGACTATTCCCAACAACGAAGGCTATCTACAGCTAATTGGCATTATGCAGAAGTTTGTTGACCAAGCTATCTCAGCTAACACTAATTATGATCCAGCTCGCTTTGAAAGTGAGAAGGTACCCATGAAGCAACTCTTGAAAGATTTGCTTACCGCCTATAAATATGGAGTAAAGACCCTTTACTACCACAATACGCGGGATGGGGCTGATGATGGTCAGGATGATGGCTGCGAAGGCGGCGCTTGTAAGCTGTAATAGTTGTGCCATTGAGATATTTAAGTTAAGCGATATTAAAGAGCGACCTAATGACTTATTCTACTTTTAACAAGACCAAAAATGATGCCTTAAAAGAACCTATGTTCTTTGGCCAAAATGTAAATGTTGCACGCTACGATCAGCAACGTCATGCGATTTTTGAAAAGTTAATCGAAAAACAATTGTCTTTCTTCTGGCGTCCAGAAGAGGTTGACCTGTCCACTGACCGTAAAGATTTTATGGCCATGGCAGACCATGAGAAGCATATATTCTTAAGTAACCTCAAATACCAAACACTATTAGATAGTGTCCAAGGGCGTTCGCCAAACGTGGCTTTCCTACCTATTGTGTCATTGCCAGAACTGGAAACTTGGCTAGAAACTTGGTCGTTTAGTGAAACTATCCATAGTCGCAGTTATACCCATATTATTCGTAATGTGGTGGCTGATCCAAACTTAGTGTTTGATGATATTGTCGATAATCCAGAAATTGTAAAACGCGCCGAATCAGTGACGCGTTACTATGATGAATTTATTGCCAAGTGTCATTTATACAGTTTGTTAGGTGAAGGCGAGCATATCCTCAATGATGAAACTGTAACGGTAAATATGCATGAGTTAAAGCGGCTTATGTACCTTACTGTGGCTTCGGTAAATGTGCTGGAAGCTGTGCGCTTCTACGTTAGTTTTGCTTGTAGTTTTGCCTTTGCCGAACGGGCTATCATGGAAGGCAATGCCAAGGTGATAAAACTTATTGCGCGTGATGAAGCACTGCACTTGGCTGGTACCCAGCATATGCTTAATCTAATGGCTCAGGGTCAAGATGATCCGGAAATGGCGGCCATCGCTGAGTCCTGCAAGGAAGAAGTGAAGAATATCTTTATGCAAGCGGCCGAACAGGAAAAAGAATGGGCGAGCTACTTATTTAAAGATGGTTCCATGATTGGTTTAAATGCTGACATTCTGAAAGAATACGTTGAGTATATTACCAATGTCCGTATCAAAGCCATCGGCTTTGACGAGCTTTTCCCTGGCCGTAATACTAACCCATTGCCTTGGATGAATGCTTGGTTGGTTAGTGATAATGTGCAAGTGGCTCCTCAAGAAGCAGAAATCAGTTCTTATTTAGTTGGTGCAATCGATAGCGATATGGATGATGCTGACTTTGATGACTTCGATCTATAGTCGGTCAATTATGCATTTCTACAGTGGGGTCAGGTCGTTAGTATCTGACCCCATTTTTTGTGACCGCTAGTCTGGGTATTGCATTCTTTAACCCCAGTACTATCTTATGCCATATAAACTCGATTAACTGAGGTTTTTAGGTTTATTATCCTATGAGCAATGTGACCGTCACTGTAAATAAAACCATCGTCTTTGATTATGATGATGAGTTTTCTTTGCTGGATAGCATGGAAGAGCATCAGGTGCCTATAAACTATAGTTGTCGTGGCGGTTATTGTGGGTCGTGTAAGGTCAAGTTGACCAAAGGTAGTGTGACACTGGTGCAAGACAGCTTAGTGCCTTTGCCGGAAGGCGAAGTATTGGCTTGCTGTTGTGTGCCCCATGGACCCATAAGTATTGAAGTGGATTAGCCCAGCTTAGTGTTAATAGTCCGAGCTAATCCATGGGTGGATAAATTATCGATTGATGCGAGCTTGCTTAAGCGTATCGGCAATTAAAAAGGCCAGCTCAAGGGCCTGATCTGCATTTAAGCGAGGGTCGCAAGCTGTATGATAGCGGTTATGCAGATCCTCGGCAGAAATATCATGAGCTCCGCCCATACATTCAGTGACATTTTGGCCAGTCATTTCAAAGTGCACCCCACCAGCATAAGTGCCTTCCGCAGCATGTACATCAAAGAAGCCTTTTACTTCCCGTAATACATCGCTGACTAAGCGGGTTTTATATCCAGATGAGGACTTAATAGTATTGCCATGCATAGGGTCTGAACTCCATAGCACTTCACGGCCTTCTGCTTTCACAGCCCTCACTAATGCTGGCAGATGATCAGCTATCTTGTCTGCACCCATGCGGGCAATAATATTGATGCGACCGGGTTCATTGTCTGGGTTAAGTATATCCAGTAAACGCAGTAAATCGTCTACCTGCATACTTGGCCCTGCCTTAAAGCCGAGAGGGTTTTTGACACCACGGAGAAATTCGACATGGGCACCATCAACCTGTCGAGTGCGGTCGCCAATCCACAGCATATGAGCTGAACAATCATACCAGTCGCCAGACAGGCTATCTTGACGGGTTAAGGCTTGTTCAAAATTCAGTAGCAAAGCTTCGTGGGAAGTGTAGAGACTCGTTTCATGAAGTTGCGGTGTGGTTTCAGCATTAATACCACAGGCCGCCATAAAGTTTAGCGACTGATCTATCTGAGCAGCTAAATGTTCGTAGCGTTCACCTAGAGGGCTATTACCGACAAAATCAAGATTCCAGCGGTGGATTTTATTGAGATCGGCAAAGCCACCTTGAGCAAAAGCCCGTAATAGGTTCAAAGTAGCCGCTGATTGATTGTAAGCCTGCACAAGCTTGTCTGGATTAGGTACACGTGCTTGGCTAGTAAAATCCAGATCATTGATAATATCTCCACGATAGCTAGGTAAGGTGACATTATCGATGGTTTCTGAATCAGCAGAACGGGGTTTAGCAAATTGACCAGCCATACGGCCCACTTTAACCACTGGGCAGCTACCGGCAAAAGTGAGTACTACAGCCATCTGCAAAAGAACTTTAAAAGTATCGCGGATATTGCCGGCATTAAACTCCGCAAAACTCTCGGCACAGTCACCTCCTTGTAGCAAGAAAGCTTTGCCTTGGGTCGCCTCGGCTAATTGTCGCTTCAGGGCACGGGCTTCTCCAGCAAAAACCAGTGGGGGTAAATTACCCAGTTGTTGTTCCACGCGGTTAAGGGCCTCAGCATCAGTGTATTGAGGCTGTTGCTGAATAGGGAAGTTACGCCAGCTGGTAGGAGTCCAGTTATTCATAATGTTTGTATTCTTCTATTAAGGTTAAAACCAATAGGGGTTTATAACATGGCTAATCAAGGTTAGTCATGCACTAAAATTTGTTTGTGGTAATTAATCGATATCGTCAACCGCTGGGCGAATGCCCACCAAGGCTCGCGCTGAGGTTTCTTTGGCTGATTGTAAAAATGCTTGCATATAATCCATAGGCAATTGATCAGAGCGCACTGCGGCATAGAGCGTACACCAAACGCCCTCAGCACCTAGTGACTTAGCACTAACATAGCCACGACTGGAGTATTCATTTAAGGCCCAGTTAGGTAGTGCACAAACACCACGACCACTAGCCACTAATTGCATCATCATCATGGTTAATTCAGCATGGCGAATGGCCTTGGGCTCCACTTCAGCCGGTTCTAAAAAATGGGTAAAGACATCAAGCATTTCACGTTCGACTGGGTAACAGATGAGAGTTTCATGAGCTAAATCACTTGGCTTAATAAAGGCTTGCTCCACTAAAGCGTGATGATTACTAACGGCCAATACCGATTCGTAGGTAAAGAGGGGCACATAGCTGATACCTGATAGCGGTTTAGGGTTGGCGGTAATCACTAGATCCAATTCCCCACGGCGCAAAGCTGGTAAGGGGGCAAAACTAAAACCACTAGCTATATCTAACTCAATATCAGGCCAGGCACTACGATAGTTATCCAAAGTGGGCATTAACCATTGGAAGCAACTATGGCACTCAATAGCTATATTTAAACGACCTGAACCACCTTGGGCTAGGCGTTCAATTTCCCGCTCTGTATTACGAATCTGCGGTAGCACTTCATCGGCTAACAAGATAAGGCGCTTACCAGCGGTGGTAAATTCAACGGGTTTGGTCTTGCGGATAAAAATCGGTGTTCCCAATTTGGCTTCTAAATCTTTGATTTGATGGGATAAGGCGGATTGGGTAAGAAATACTTTTTCGGATGCTTCCACCAGACTGCCAGTATCACGGAGGGCAGTAATAGTGCGCAAATGGCGTAAATCGATCATGTGTGAATAGTGATATGGAATGGCTAAAAGGCGTATTATACACAAATAAAATTCATAAATAATGCCTTTTTTGATATGTTTTGCTGAATTTAATTCACTAAAATAGCTGTTTTGACTTTATTTTTTGCTTTTCCTACCAATCAAATAGTGTTGTTTGTAAATAGCTTAAGCAAAGCTTGATGTTGTGACTTATGAGCGTTACTTTGGTGATGTATTTATTTGACCTAACAAAAGCCAATTTTGGACTAGACTGATAGCCAAGCTAAGATAGCTGCAGATTAATTGCTCAACAGCTCTTGGGTAATTTTGTATGGTTATTTTGAGAAAGTAAGTGAAGATTAAAGTAGAGATTCTATGATGATTTTAAATACTCAGTGGGTAATCAAGATATTGAAGGTTAGTAAAACAACAACCCTATTTGTGCTGACGATGTTAGGGATTTTGCTAAGTAGTGCATCTCAGGCAGTGGATTTTGAGGATGCTAAAGCCGCCGTGGTTAAAGTCTATGTAACGTCTGTGGAACCTGATTATTACGAACCATGGAGTCTAATGAATCCTCGTAATTCAACTGGATCAGGGGTTATTATTGATAACAACCGAGTGTTAACTAACGCCCATGTGGTAGCAGACGAGCGCTATATTCAAGTAACCAAGCATGGAGAGGCAAAAAAGTATCGTGCCAATGTTATGTTTGTATCCCATGCTGCTGATTTAGCTTTATTAGAGGTTGAAGATCAGAGTTTCTTTGACAATGTAGATCCATTAGCCTTGGGTCAGCTGCCAAAAGCCCAAGAGCAAGTGATTGTGCTTGGTTACCCTGTCGGTGGTAAAAGTTTAAGTGTTACCCAAGGGGTATTGTCTCGTATTGAGCATATCTCCTATGTGCATTCTGGTAGAACATTTTTAGCTGGGCAGATTGATGCGGCCATCAATTCTGGCAATAGCGGTGGGCCAGTTATTAAAGACAATAAAATTGTGGGTATTGTGATGCAGGAAATACCGGGTGCCGACAATCTGGGATATATGGTACCTCCGGTAATGATTGAACAGTTTTTAACGGATGTTGGGGATGGCCAATTTGATGGTATTCCTGAATTAGGCATTGTTAGTCAAGCACTGGAAAATCCAGGTATGAAAACGTATTTGGGACTGGCTACTGATAAAGACGGCATCCTAGTAAAACGCGTGTTCCCTCGGTTAGATAAATTGGTTGAGGTGTTACCGGGGGATATTATTACGGCTGTGGACGGCTATCCCATTGCTGAAGATCAAACTATTGAATTTCGTGAGGGTGAGCGAACGCGATGGAGCTATCTAGTGGATACCCAACAAATGGGTGGTGCTGTTGAACTGTCTTTGTTGCGAGAAGGCCAGCCAGTGCAGGTTGAAGTGCCTTTGTTTGAAAGTGCCAATGATCATCGGCTAGTACCGCTGCAACAATATGATGTGCTACCGCAATATCATATTGTCGGTGGTATAGTATTTACCCCATTGACGGTTAATCTGATGCAACGTTGGGGCAGTGATTGGCGCCAAGGTGCGCCAGTATCGTTTTTACATTCCTTAAATAAAATTGCGAAATTCTCTGGTGAAGAGAGGGTAGTGGCCTTGCGGGTCTTATCTGGTGATGTCAATACGGGTTATCACGATTATAGTCGCAGACTGGTACAGTCAGTAAATGGAGAGCGCTTTGATAACTTCTCAGAGTTTGTGAAGCTGCTTAACAATAATCAACAGCCCTATTTATCTTTGGTAGATGAAAATGAGTTTGAATTGGTAATTGATGTTAACCAGTCTGAGCAAGAGTTGCCCAGGTTATTGCAACGCTTTAATGTCCCCGCGCCCAGCTTTGTTAATCCCGAATAACTAAGCGCAGGGAGTTTAAATTGCTTGTAGGTAATTAGATGGCAGGCTTAAGAAGCAAAAACTCCATTAAAGCCTTTTGTGCATGGAGGCGGTTTTCTGCCTCCTCAAATACCACTGAGCGAGGATCGCTGAACAGATTTTCGCTTATTTCCATACCGCGATAAGCGGGCAAACAGTGCATAAATAGCACATCATCGGCTGCCAGATCGAGCATCGCTTCATTAACCTGATAGCCAGCAAATGCTTGCTCACGCTCTTGCTTTTCCTCTTCTTGGCCCATGGATGCCCATGTGTCAGTAACAACCAAATGAGCCCCTTTAACTGCTTCCTCAGGGATGCGACTGATTGTGATGCGATCTTGATTAGCCGCAACTAGCTCAGATGATGGTTCAAAGCCCTCTGGACAGGCAATTTGTAGTTGGAAATCAAATTGCCGAGCCGCGTTAATAAAGGACTGACAAACATTATTGCCATCACCTACCCAAGCCACAGTTTTACCCTGAATGCTACCCCGATGTTCAATAAAGGTTTGCATGTCGGCTAATAGCTGACAAGGGTGATAATCATCGGTAAGCGCATTAATAACCGGTACCTGTGAGTTAGCAGCAAAATCTTCCACAATGCTATGTTCATCGGTACGAATCATAATGATATCAACCATGCTGGAAATCACTTTTGCGCTGTCATCAATGGGTTCGCCACGTCCCAACTGGGTATCTCGGGGAGACAAAAAGATGGCATGACCACCCAGTTGGGCCATACCAGCTTCAAATGATACGCGAGTCCGAGTTGATGACTTGCTGAAAACCATACCCAAGACACGATTTTTAAAAGGCTCGTAAATATCGCCTTGGTTACGGATGGCTTTAAGTTCTATAGCCCGCTGCATAACCCAGTTTAATTCCTTAGGGTTAAGGTCTAGCAGTGTAAGAAAATGACGTGGTTGCTTGCTGATCATAGTGTTTGCTTAAGCAAAACGAGCATTCTATGTGTTTCCAGACATAGGTGCAACCTGAGCCCATAAAGCTATGATAGAGACTCCGAGGGCGAGGTTGTTACAGCCAACATGGTTGCTTCTGTCGTGGCTGTTATTTTAGTCAGATTAAAGGCCATTTTTTTGTGAAATAATAACTGATTAAATGACTTGGTCTTTGTTATAATAATTGTTAATTGTTTTATCAGCCGACCTTGAAAAATAGCAAAGCGATGCTATAAAAGGTGAATCACTATATGGCCACGTCTGTTTGCAGATTTGGCACTGCTTGAATAGGATAAGCTAATGGATACTATTGACGTCATCAAAGATCAAATCAGCAATAACGATATTTTGCTGTATATGAAGGGTACCCCAAAATTTCCACAGTGTGGATTTTCTTCCCAAGCTGTGCAAGCGGTGATGGCCTGTGGCGAGCGTTTTGCTTTCGTTAATATCTTGGAAAATCCTGATATTCGAGCTGAACTGCCTAAGTATGCTAATTGGCCAACTTTCCCACAGTTGTGGATTAAAGGCGAATTGGTAGGTGGTTGTGACATCATCATGGAGTTGTCACAATCAGGAGAATTAACTGAAATGATTTCTGCTGCAGCCCCTGCTGCAGAATAATTGAATTAAATTAAGAGGTGCACGCCTCTTATATTCTGACAATCAAGGAGTAACAACATGAGCGTATTAGTAGGTAAGCAAGCACCTGACTTTACTGTACCAGCAGTACTAGGTGATGGCACTATTGTTAGTGATTTTAATCTATCTGAAAACATTAAAGGCAAATATGGTCTAGTTTTCTTTTATCCATTGGACTTTACCTTTGTTTGTCCTTCAGAGTTGATTGCCTTGGATCATCGTATGGATGATTTTAAAGCCCGCAATGTAGAAGTAATTGGTGTGTCCATTGACTCGCACCATACTCACAATGCTTGGCGTAATACAGCCATCAATGATGGTGGTATCGGCCCTGTTAAGTACACCTTGGCTGCTGACATGGCTCACGACATTTGCCGCGCCTACGATGTGGAACTAGCAGATGGCACTAAAGCTTATCGTGGTGCTTTCTTGATTGACCGCGATGGTGTTGTCCGTTCACAGATTGTAAACGATCTACCATTAGGTCGTAATATGGATGAGCTATTACGTTTGGTCGACGCTCTTCAATTCCATGAAGAACATGGTGAAGTTTGTCCAGCTGGTTGGCAAAAAGGTGACTCTGGTATGCAAGAGTCTGCTTCTGGCGTAGCTTCTTACCTAAGTGGCAATGCCGACAAACTATAAGTGAGTTTGGCTGACCAATTGGTCAAGCCATGATACTAGCTTAAGTGTTAGGATGTTCACGCTAAGCCCCGTTTAGACTTGTCTAGGCGGGGTTTTTTGTTATTGTCCATACGGCATTCATTGCATAAGCGAATGGGGGTCGGTAAAATTGGCCTCTTTTCTCCAGCCACAAGCGCTTCTACTCTATAAACACAGGTAAACTGAATGGCAAAAAACAGTCCTAAAGTCACCCAAGCCCCTGTACCTATGCGCTTTGTTGGGCCACTAAAGATCCAAGGCCAAGGTTGGGAAGATAAGGTGTCTGTGCCATTGGCTACCTATGAAACACCCCTCTGGCATTCTGTAGGGCGAGGCGCCAGGGTGTCGGTATTGTGTGATGGTATCAAAACCACCTTGATTGATGAGCGTATGAGCCGGTCCATTTTGCTGGAAGCTGATACGGCGACAGAGGCTTTATCGGCGTGGCAAGCTCTGCAAAATAGCCAAACGCAAATGCAAGAGGTGGTCAGCCAACATAGTCGCTATGCCAAATTGGTTGATATGCATGCTCAAATTGTGGGTAATTTGTTGTATCTGCGCTTAGAGTTCACTACGGGTGATGCCTCTGGCCATAATATGGTTACTCAGGCGGCTGACAATATAATGAACTGGGTTTTGGCTGCGCATCCACAATTAACCTACTGTTCTATTTCAGCAAATTATTGCAGTGATAAAAAAGCCACAGCGGTCAACGGTATTCTTGGACGTGGTAAGTACGTTGTCGCCGAGATCACTATCCCCCGTGCGTTATGTGAAAGGCGTTTGCTGACCACGCCCGAAAAGGTGGTAGACCTAAATATCAAAAAGAACCTGATTGGTACTCTAATGGCGGGTGGTGTGCGCAGTGCCAATGCCCATTATGCCAATATGCTATTGGGTTTTTATTTGGCTACTGGCCAAGATGCTGCCAATATTATTGAAGGTTCTCAGGGTGTTACCCATGCTGAAGTCAAAAATGGTGATTTGTACTTCTCTTGTACACTGCCCAATTTAATCATGGGCACTGTTGGCAATGGTAAAGGCTTGGATTTTGTCAGTGAAAATCTAGCACGCTTAGGTTGTGCAGAGGAGCGGGCAGCAGGTGAAAACTCGCGCCGTTTAGCCCAGATTTGTGCTGCTACAGTATTGTGTGGTGAATTGTCCTTATTGGCTGCACAAACGAACCCCGGGGAGTTAATGGAAGCCCATTTAAAGTTAGAGCGTAAAGCACCATGAGCAATTCCATTTCTAAGCGTAAACGTGAGCATATAGAGGTCATCAACCGTGATCCAATGGTTGATAGACAGGGCCATTTTTTTGATGCTATTCATTTGCAACATCGGGCCTTGCCAGAAATTAATCTGCAAGATGTAGACCCAAGTATTACCGTAATGGGCAAAACCTTAAGTTTCCCATTATTAATATCCTCTATGACCGGTGGTGACGATCAATTGGTTAAGAAAGTGAATCGTCATCTTGCTGAAGCCGCACAAATAACTGGTGTTGCCATGGGTCTAGGTTCCCAGCGCGTCATGTTACAGCAACCAGAGGCAGAGCTGAGCTTTCAAGTACGTGATGTGGCGCCAGATATTTTATTGTTGGGCAATCTAGGTGCCATACAGCTCAATAATGGAGTGACCCCAGAACAAGTAAAAGAGATGCTTGTTAAGGTGCAGGCTGATGCGTTATTCCTGCATTTAAACCCTCTACAGGAGGCCATCCAACCTGAGGGCGATACCAATTTTGCTGGCTTAGCTGCGCGTATTGGCGAGTTACAAACAACACTTGATTACCCAGTTGTCCTTAAAGAGGTGGGTGCTGGTCTTAGTGTACAGGATATTGAACTGGGTCTAAGCCAAGGTATTAAATGGTTTGATGTCGCTGGTCGAGGTGGTACATCTTGGGCGCGCATTGAACAACATCGTCGTAAAGATGATAGTCAGCTTGGCTTTACCTTACAGGATTGGGGTATTCCCACCACTGTCTCTTTGCAACAAGCTAGGCCCTATATGCAAGAAGCTAACTTTATTGCAAGTGGCGGCCTGCGGGATGGGCTAGACCTAATAAAGAGTGTTATAATGGGCGGCTATTTAGGCGGTGTTGCCAAACCATTGTTAGCACCCGCTATGGAATCGACTGAGGCAGTTGTTGCCGCCATTGAGTCCTTGAAAAAAGAATTTGTTACCGCCATGTTCTTGTTATCTGCAAAAAATATAGCAGACTTGCGACTTAACGATACTTTGTTGTTGCCGCAGCAGGGTATAAATAAATAGTGTGGCAGACAGTCAAGCCACTGTCGTATACGGAAATAACGCGAAAGCGGAAATAATTGAGATCTTTTATGTCTGTCGGTATTGATGACATCAGTTTTTACACATCGAACTTTTGCTTGGATCTGCAAGAATTAGCAGCGAATAATGGTGCTGATGCGGCCAAGTATACAGTTGGTATTGGTCAGGATCGCATGAGTATTCCTGGAGCAGATGAAGATGTGGTTACGATGGCGGCCAACGCTTGCCTACCTCTACTAGAAGGTATGGCCGAGCGGGGTGAGCAGATTGATACTATTACTAGCGTGCTGTTTGCCACCGAGACGGGTATTGACCAATCTAAAGCGGCAGGTGTGTATCTGCATAAGCTCTTGGGCTTAGCATCCCATTGTCGGGTCGTGGAACTCAAACATGCCTGTTATAGTGCGACGGCTGCCTTACAAATGGCAGCGGCTATGGTGGCGCGTAAACCAGCAGAAAAAGTCCTAGTTATAGCCGCAGATATTGCCCGTTATGAACGCCAATCTCCTGGTGAAGCGACCCAAGGCTGCGGTGCTGCAGCTATGTTAGTCACTACCCAGCCACGGATTATCGAATTAGACCCTGAAACGGGTGTCCATACTGAAGATGTAATGGACTTTTGGCGGCCTAATTATCGTTCTTCAGCTATTGTTGACGGTAAATACTCCACCAAGGTCTACTTGCGGAGTGTTCGTGCCGCTTGGCAAGATTTTCAGCGCCAATCAAGTTTGTTGTTTAAGGACTTTGATTATTTCTGTTATCACTTGCCATTTAGTCGCATGGCGCAAAAAGCCCACACGCATTTGGCCAATGGCCATAAGCACCATATGACCCAAGATGCTTTATCAGAGCAAATTGATGCCAGCTTGATTTACAATCGTATCACCGGTAATAGCTATACTGCTGCACTTTATATTGGGTTTATTTCCCTGCTCGATCATGTAGCGGATATGGTCGGCAAACGCGTTGGTTTTTTTAGTTATGGTTCTGGCAGTGTGGGTGAGTTTTTTACTGGTAAACTGGTAGCTGGTTATGAAGCCATGCTGCATACCCAACTCCACCAGAGCATGTTGGCAGATCGACAACCTATTAGCTATGCAGAATATGTGGAAATGTATGATTTTGAAGTGCCAACAGATGGTGGTACGCATCATTTTCCACGTCAAACCAACGGTCGCTTCCGTCTAGCTGGTATTAGCCAACATAAACGCCAATATGAGGCGCGATGACTAAGCCTGCTGCTGCCCAAAGTCACTGTTGGGCTTCAGTACCCGGTAAAGTGATTATTACCGGTGAATATGCTGTGGCCTTCGGGCAGTCAGCTATTGGCGTTGCCATTAATCGTTTATCGAAAGCCACCTTAAGCTGTCAGCCAGTTGCCTCCAATACTGAGGCTATGCTGACTTTGCAGTTACCTCAATTACACAAAAAACGGACTCTCTCTGTCCATCAGGCCCAGCAACTAGCTGACCATGTGGCTCAGCAACATAAAGCGTTTTTGGCCGGGCAGATACCTTTGTCTAGTCTATTTTCTGATCCTGAGGATTTACTGCTTGCAGCATTAGGCTATGGTATCTCTACTAATCAGCTTGCTGTGCAGCAGCATCTGGATTTTACCTTACATAGTGAGCTCTTAATGGGTGGCGGTATGGGTTCATCTGCCTCTACCATTGCTGCACTATTGGCAGCTTTGCTACACGCCAATCATTGCCAATTTGATAAGCATAGTCTTTATCAACAGGTACAGGTTATCGAGCACTGGCAACATGGTCGTTCAAGTGGTTTGGATCCTCGCCTGTGTGTGTATGGCGGTATGCATTTCCTCCAAGGTGGGCAATATCGGCAATTGGATATCTCTATTCCTCCACAATGGTTTTTGGTGTCTTCTGGCAAACCCCAAAGCAGTACTGGTGAATGTGTTGAGCTGGTGCGACAGCAACAACATTCCGAGTCATTTTGGCAGCAATTTGGTGAGGTTGCTAAAGCTATGGAAGGTGCCTTGTTAGTAGCCGATAGTGACGCTTTGGTGGAGCTTATAAAAGCCAACCATCGTTTATTACAAACATTGTCAGTGGTGCCCAAAACAGTGGCTGAGTTTATTGCCCAAGTTGAGCTGGCAGGCGGTGCTGGTAAAATTTGCGGTGCTGGCAGTATTCGTGGTGAGGCTGGCGGTCTGATATTGGTTGCGGGTGTTAATATTGAACCCTTAGAAAAGCTTTGTCAGGCCACAGGTTATCAATATTGGCCCTTAGAAAGTAACCACCAGGGGGTAATGTATGGCTAAGCAAGGGATTATTTGCTCTGCTCCCGGCAGTGCTATGCTGTTAGGTGAACATGCTGTGCTGCATGGTTATCCGGCCTTAGTGGCGGCTTTGAATACTAGGCTGAAAGTGAAATTAACGCCACTTGCAAGCCAGCAATTGCATATAGAATCTAGCTTGGGTCATTGGCAGTCACCTCTAAGCGAATTATCTGATCTCCCCATCGCTGGGCATCCCTTACGATTTATCTTTGCTGGCATACAACGAGTAGCTGCGCAGGCAGATTTACCAACTGGCTTGATGATCACCATTGAGTCTGAAATTGATAGCACTATGGGGCTAGGTTCTTCAGCTGCTCTGAGTGTGGCTTTAGTGGCCGTATTGCGCCGCTGGTTAAACTTGGATACGGCGCCTGCGGTTATTTTAGCTGAGGCCGTAGCGCTAATTCGCCAAGTGCAAGGACGAGGTTCCGGTGCTGATGCTGCAGCTAGTTGCTATGGTGGTTTGGTGCGTTATGATGCAGACTCAAAACAAGCACAACCTTTGCAATTAGATGCCAATAGAGCCATGCCGGCTCTACGCCTAATTTACACCGGTTATAAGACGCCAACGGCCGATGTTATAGCCATGGTGACAAAATGGGCGCAGGCTAAACCACAAGCTTATGCAGACATATATAAATCCATGGGTGAGCTGGTTACTAGTGCTGAGGCGGCTATATTACAAGCCGATTGGCCTGCCTTTGCTAAGGCCATAAATGCCTATCAGCAACAAATGGTTGCGTTGGGGGTTTGTGATCAAGGGACACAGAAGGCTATTGATGCTGCTTGGCTACAAGTGTCAACAGACAACCAGCTAGCGGCAGTAAAAATATCTGGCTCAGGACTAGGCGATTGTATACTTGGTCTTGCCGTACCAGAACTAGTAGACTGGCCTCATAGACAATTTTCTATGCACATCGGCACGCAGGGTTTAGTATGGCACTAATCAGCCAGTGGGTGAACAATAAACTAGAGTTACTATGACAGCAATTTCCCCAGCACAATGGGTGCAAGAAGAGCTTTTGGCGGGCCGATCTTTGCAACCAATCCAAGAACAGGCCACAGCCTATGCGCCGGCAAATATTGCCTTAAGTAAATATTGGGGTAAGCGCGAAAGCCAATTTAATTTACCCCTGACTGGCTCTCTTTCTGTGTCTCTAGCTGATCATGGTACACATACCCAACTTAGCCTGATTGATGCTGCTGATCACCAAGTCTATTTAAATGGTGTTGAGCAAGCTGGAGAATCAGCTTTTGTTGTGCAGTTAAAAGCCTGGTTAAGCTTATTCTTACCAACTGGTGTTCGTCTGCGTATTGAGACCCGTAATACCATTCCCACGGCAGCTGGTTTGGCATCGTCGGCAAGTGGCTATGGTGCTTTGGCACTGGCCTGTAATGAGCTTTGTGGCTGGCACTTAGACTATACGTCCCTCTCAGCTTTGGCGCGGCTTGGCAGTGGCAGTGCTAGTCGTTCTTTATGGCATGGCTTTGTAAAGTGGCAGGCTGGAGAGGCAGCAAATGGCCATGATAGTGTGGCTTATGTTTTACCAGAGCGTTGGCCACAACTAAGGGTAGGTATATTAACCGTCAGTGATACCAAAAAGTCGGTTTCCTCCAGAGAAGGCATGGGGCGCACAGTACAAACATCGGCATTATTTAAACAATGGCCAACCCAAGCCGCAAGCGATATGCAACATATTGAGCAGGCCATTATGGATAATGACTTTGTGGCTCTTGGGCAAAGGGCCGAACACAATGCCATGAGTATGCACGCCACTATGCAGGCCGCTTGGCCACCATTGGTCTATTGGCAACCAGAAAGTTTAGCCGCTATGCAGCAAGTATGGGAGCTACGGCAACAAGGCCTAGAGGTTTATTTCACTATGGATGCTGGCCCTAATCTAAAACTGTTATTTGAAGCCTCCAATACGGCGACTATACTGCAGCACTTTCCTACACTGGAAGTCATCCAACCCTTTGCTGATCCAAGCTAGCCATGCACGGCTTTCTGTTGACCCGCCACCATAGTGATCAGTCCAATGGTTTACAGTTGGATTACTGGTTGGCAACGGAGCAAGGCCCAGTATGTGTGCAACAAAGCCAGCAGCAGCGAGTTTGCTTTTTTGATAGTCAGCAACACGATTTGGTCCAGCAAATACTGGCACAGTCTCCACCAACCAAACAGCATTGCCAACTGAAACGCATCGAGTTGAAGTGTTTTTCTGGTCAAAACGCTATGGCCTTATATACCGACAATGATGCTGTGTGGCGGCAATTACGTTCCCAATTAGAAGCCAAGGGCGTGGAGTTAATGGAGGCTGATCTGCGGCCCGAAGAACGTTTTCTTATGGAGCGTTTTATCACTGGCGCTATGCAGTTAGATAGGGCTCCAGAGACTAAGATAAATAACCGTTATGGCCTGCTGGTCAATGCACGCCTTAAAACCAGTGAATTTGTTCCGCAACTGCGTTGTGTCTCTTTAGATATAGAAACCTCTTTGGATGGTCGCCATATTCATAGTATTGCTGTCTATGCCAAGGACCAACAGCAAGCGGTGCGCAAGGTTTGGTTGCATTGGCCCATGCCACATAAGCCAGACAGTCTGCCCGACTATACAGAGGTAATGCCTAATGAGCGGCAGATGCTGCGTGAGCTCGTGCACTGGCTAGAAAATTATGATCCAGATGTATTTATGGGTTGGAGCTTGGTGCAGTTTGATTTTCGTATTTTATGTCGTCGAGCTAAAGAGTTAGGTGTACGGCTTCGCTTAGGACGCGGGGGCGAAGAAATACACTGGCGCGCAGGCAATAATGGCCGCCCAGCCCGGTTATATATGCCTGGGCGTATTGCCTTAGATGGCATTGAAGTAATGCGCGCAGCGACTTGGCAATTTGAATCCTTTGCCTTGGAAAATGTGGCTCAACAGCTACTGGGGCGGGGCAAGGAAATCACTAAACCCCATGAGCGGGGGGCAGAAATACAGCGAATGTATGCCCAAGAGCCCCATCTACTGGTGGCCTATAATTTAGAAGACTGTCGATTGGTATGGGATATTTTTGCTAAAGCTGACCTACTAAATTTTGTCATTGCCCGCAGTCAATTGACTGGCTTACCTATGGATCGTATTGGCGGCTCCGCGCAAGCTTTTGACCATTTATATTTACCCAGACTGCATCGTGCCGGCTGGGTAGCACCGGCCTATGCTTCGGGTATGGCTGGAGAAAGCCCAGGTGGTTTTGTTATGGATTCATTGCCCGGGCTCTATAGCAATGTCTTGATACTCGATTTTAAAAGTCTATATCCCAGTATTATTCGTAG
>JBMZUZ010000019.1:0-19651 GCA_049625185.1 Pseudomonadales bacterium
TTTGTAAGTCGGATTAGATAGGCTGACGAAGAAAATGCCAGGTATCATTTTGGGGCCAGTCAAGGTAATCGAAGTGCCCTTGCCAGTCGCCTAAAACAATCCGAGTTAAACCTTGATTTTGGTGTACCATAGGGCGATGGGTATGGCCATGGATTAAGGTATCTACTTGATGCTTTGCCATAACTTTTAACACTGTATCAGTGTTAACGTCCATAATTTCACTATCTTTCTCGGCAGTCATCTTGCTGCTTTGTTGACGATACTTTTGCGCCAGTTCGATTCGCGCAGCGGCAGGCATGGCTAAAAATTCTTGTTGCCACTGTTGATCACGTACCTGTTTTTTAAAGCTTTGATAGTCAATATCATCGGTGCATAAACTATCCCCATGCATTAATAAAACGCGGGTCTGATTTATTTCTATGACTTCTTCTTCGCCAAGTAAAATGACACCCGTTGCTGCTACAAACTCTTTACCTAATAAAAAGTCGCGGTTACCGTGTTGGATAAATACCTTGGTTCCTTGGCTGGTCAGGTGATTTAGCAAATTCACCACATCCGCATAAGCAATAACACCCATGTCGTCACCTAACCAAGCCTCAAATAAGTCACCTAAGATATAGAGGTGAGATGATGAGTCTAATTTATTATCACAAAAATCCCTTAAAGACTGCACATGATGTGGGCGCGCAGGATCTAGGTGGAGGTCAGAAATAAACAAGTGACGCATGGGTTAGGCCTTAGGCTTCCAACAAGGTGGCGGATTCAATAACCACATTTTCGGCAGGCACATCTTGGTGGCCAGCGCGCATTGTTGTGGCAACGCCTTTAATTTCATTGACGACTTCCATACCTTCCACGACTTTACCAAAAACGGCATAACCCCAGCCTTGTGGGTCTTTGCCAGTATGGTTTAAAAAACCATTATTATTGACGTTAATAAAGAATTGTGCGGAAGCAGAATGAGGGTCCATGGTGCGCGCCATAGCGAGGGTACCAATATCATTGCTTAAGCCATTATCAGCCTCATTTTCGATATTTTCTCGCGTGGATTTTTGCTGCATATTGGCATCAAAACCACCACCTTGGATCATAAATCCATCAATTACGCGGTGAAAAATAACACCATCATAAAAGCCATCTTTTACATATTGGGCAAAGTTGGCTGCAGTGATGGGTGCTTTATCATGGTCCAGTTCGATAGTGATGTTACCAAAGTTGGTGGTCATCAGTACTTTAGACATATTGCTTTCCTGTTAAATAAGTCATTTGAGTTTATGGTAGTCGACAATTCTGGGTCTTATACCTTGAACAAGTCAATTATGAGGCTCTAGGCCACTTGTTGCAACGTTGGTGATAGTGAAATTGTTATCAAGATAGCTGGTAAGCAGGGGGAACAAGAGGCTATAATTATCGGTTTTGCATATCATGGTTAGTATTTCTTAGATTGAAACAAACTAACCTTGGCATACTGACCCTTCAAGTGATTCAGGAGAGAGCCAAAGTGGCTGAAAAAACTGTTGTACAGGCTTCCAATTTTGTCCGTAATATCATTCAGGAAGATGTTAATCAGGGCAAGCATAACGGCTTAGTCGCCACTCGTTTTCCACCAGAGCCAAATGGTTATCTACATATAGGTCACGCTACATCCATCTGTTTGAACTTTGGTTTGGCCGAAGATTTTTCTGGTAGCTGTAATCTACGCTTTGACGATACCAACCCAGAAAAAGAAAGTGACGAATATATTCAAGCGATTAAACGTGATGTGGAATGGTTAGGTTTCACTTGGCATGGTGATGAACGTTACGCGTCTGGTTACTTTCAGCAATTGCATGGATTTGCTATTGAACTTTTAGAAAAGGGCTTAGCGTACGTTTGTGATCTAAACCCTGAGCAGGCCAGAGAGTATCGTGGTACCTTAACTGAAGCCGGCACTGATAGTCCTTATCGTGAGCGTAGTATTGCTGAAAACCTTGATTTATTTGCTCGCATGACGGCGGGTGAATTTGCTGATGGGGCAAAAGTACTGCGTGCTAAAATCGATATGGCGTCGCCGAATATTAATCTGCGTGACCCAATAATCTATCGTATTCGTCATATTGAACATCACCAAACGGGTCGTGACTGGTGTGTTTACCCAATGTATGACTTTACCCATGGTTTGTCAGATGCCATTGAGGGCATTACTCATTCTATTTGTACGTTAGAATTTGAAGATCATCGTCCACTTTATGATTGGTTTATAGACAATGTTAGTGCGCCAAGTAAGCCACAGCAATATGAGTTTGCCCGTCTGGAGCTTAACTACACTGTTACCAGTAAACGTAAATTAAAACAGCTGGTAGACACCCACGCTGTATCGGGTTGGGATGATCCACGTATGCCCACCATATCCGGTATGCGGCGCCGTGGCTTTACCCCTGCAGCGTTACGCAATTTCTGTGCAGCTACACCTGTAGCGCGGAGCAAGGGTATTACTGATGTAGGTCGCCTAGAGTCAGCTGTTCGTGATGATTTAGATAGCCATGCGCCACGTGCTATGTGTGTTTTAGATCCTATTAAAGTTACTATCAGTAATTGGCCGGCTGATAAGACCCAAACATTAACTGTGCCAGCGCATCCAAAAGATGACACTATGGGTAGCCGTGATCTGATTATGTCGCGAGAAGTATTTATTGATCGGGCTGACTTTGCTATGGAGGCGCCGCGCAAGTGGAAACGCCTTGCGCCTCAGCAGTCTGCGCGTTTACGTGGCGGCTTTATAGTGACTTGTGATGAAGTCATTACTGATGCTGAGGGAGAAGTTATAGAACTGGTTTGTAGCTATGATGAGAATACCCTTGGTAAAAAACCGGAAGGTTATAAAGTAAATGGTGTTATCCATTGGGTGAGTGCGAGCCATAATTTGCCGATAGAAGTGCGCGTTTATGATCGTTTGTTTAATGATGAAAATCCTGATGGTAATAAAGAGCGTGATTTTACTGAATGCTTAAACCCTGATTCACTGCGGGTTATTAGCAAAGCATATGCAGAACTAGGTTTATCAACTGCGCAAGCTGGTCAACAATTCCAGTTTGAGCGTGAAGGCTATTTTTGTGTTGACCCTGACTCTAGCAATGAGTCATTAGTGTTTAACCGTACAGTCACCCTTAGGGACTCTTGGGGTAAGCAAAACGGATAATGATGATGCTAAAAATACATAATACATTGGCTAATGATAAGCAGGAATTTGTCCCCATCGAGGCGGGTAAGGTGCGCATGTATGTATGTGGTATGACTGTATATGATTTTTGTCATATTGGTCATGCTAGGGTGATGGTCGCTTTTGATGTGATAACCCGGTATTTGCGTTATCGTGGTTTTGAAGTTGAATATGTGCGTAATATTACCGATGTTGATGACAAGATTATCAAACGTGCAGCCGAGAATGGTGAAACCCCACAGGCACTCACAGAACGCTTTATTCAAGCCATGCATGAAGATGAGCGGGCTCTAAATGTCTTGCCGCCAGATCAAGAGCCACGTGCTACAGAGCATATGCAAGCCATTATTGATATGGTGCAAACCTTAATCGATAAAGACTTTGCTTATGCCGCGAGCAATGGTGATGTTTATTATCGTGTAGAAAAGTTTGCTAATTATGGTGCTTTAACTAACCGTAAGCTTGAAGATCTGCGGGCAGGAGCACGAGTTGAGGTGGGCGAGAGTAAAGAAAATCCCCTTGATTTTGTGCTGTGGAAAGCGGCCAAGGCAGGGGAGGTATCCTGGACATCACCTTGGGGTGAAGGTCGCCCGGGTTGGCATATAGAGTGTTCTGCCATGACTAAGTGTTGCCTGGGAGATCATTTTGATATTCATGGTGGTGGGCCAGATTTACCTTTCCCACATCACGAGAATGAAATTGCTCAATCGGAAGCTGCTAACGATACAAAATTTGTTAATTATTGGATGCATGCCGGTGCTGTGCGCGTAAACAAGGAAAAGATGTCCAAGTCTTTGGGTAACTTTTTCACCATCCGTGAAGTATTAGCAAAATATCCAGCTGAAGTGATTCGTTATTTGCTCACCGCAAGCCATTATCGTAGCCAAATAGATTACTCCGAAGATAGTTTAGTAGAGGCGCAAAGTGGATTAGAACGTTTATATACCAGCTTATTGGATGTGCCAACCCAAGCTGTTACCTTGGCAGGTGATTATGTTGAGCGCTTTAATGTGGCTATGGATGATGACTTTAATACCCGAGAAGCGCTAACGGTATTATTTGAAATGGCCAAAGAAATTAATCGTACTAAGCAAGAAGATATGACTGCAGCCAGTGCTTTAGCATCACAATTAAAGGCCCTTGCTGCTATACTTGGTTTGTTACAACAAGCACCCAACGAATTTCTCCGTGGCGAAGCCGAGGAGGGTGGGTTAAGTGACGCGCAGATCGACCAATTAGTAGCGCAGCGCCAGCAGGCAAAAGTTGATAAGGACTTCGCCTTGGCAGATAAAGTACGCGATCAATTAAAAGCAGCTGGCGTGGTTTTGGAAGATTCTCACACTGGCACACGTTGGCGACGTGGGCTTTAATGAACACTTTTTAAACAGTCTTTTTAGGGTTGCTAACTGGTCTTAAATAACGGATATAAGGTATTAAGTTAAGAGCTTAATTTTATTGAAAAAAGATTAACAAATTGCTTGACGAAATATCAGCATATCGGTAATATGCGCACCACTTCAGCAGCACAGCCAATGGGCTGTTTGTAGAAGAAAAATCGGGGTATAGCGCAGTCTGGTAGCGCGCCTGCTTTGGGAGCAGGATGTCGGGAGTTCGAATCTCTCTACCCCGACCATTTTTCAAGGGATGCTTGTTATACAAGTGTATCGTGCGCCCTTAGCTCAGTTGGATAGAGCAACGGCCTTCTAAGCCGTAGGTCGCAGGTTCGAATCCTGCAGGGCGTGCCATCGTCCAAGTTTGAAAAATGACCCTATTGCAGTGGTGGGCGTAGCTCAGTTGGTAGAGCCCCGGATTGTGATTCCGGTGGTCGTGGGTTCGAGCCCCATCGCCCACCCCATTGCAAATTATTTGCGTTTTGGCGCATATAGCGGACGTGGTGAAATTGGTAGACACGCTGGATTTAGGTTCCAGTGCCGCAAGGTGTGAGAGTTCGAGTCTCTCCGTCCGCACCATTCTTGTCTTATTTCTAGAACTTCAATTTTGATTCAGTTAGGCTAGTGCTTATCTATTAGGCTGTAACTACTTGTTATTCAAAAAAGCTACTACCGGACGTCAATAGCAATTGAATCATTGCGCAATAGTCATTGCCATCATTGCCTTTTATAAGCATTTCTAAGAGGGCTAATTCCGGCACCCCGAGGGAGTTAAGCTCATCTTTTGTTAGATCATTTTTTGGATCATTGGCGAATTGCTTAATTATGTACTTTTTGTCAAACCCAGTCAGCAACCTATAATCCACACAAAATTCTGCCATCCTAAGGGCTCTGACACTATCAGAGACAAACTTCTTACGTACTTCTGCGTCCACCACAGGCTTTGGCTGAGGAATTAAATCGACAATCCGTTGGTAAGCAATTTGCCCCCAATCTGCGTTTATAGCTTCCTCAGGATGGATCATTAAGTAACCCGATTTATATTCTGTTTTCTGGTAATAGTTTTGAATTCTTTTATTACCTAGAAGCTTTAAAACGTCGTTTAGTTTTGCCTGTTTGGTTTTATCTAGCTCGTAGTTTGTATTTGCGACTTCTACTGCTTCTTCAATTAATACTTCAACATTTGTTAATTGAGTTAATGGCAGTTCTCGATACCAATAATCATCAAAAAACTCTATGGCGCCACTAATTCGAATTAGATCGAGATCATAAAATTTAACATTTAAGTTTTTTTGATAATCAGGATAGTGAAAACTTAAGGAAATCTTTAAAAATTCTTCTTCACCAGTCTGATTATTGTTATAAACCCATTGTAAATGACACTTACCGTTATAATAAATGCAATCTAAATCGTTAAAAACAATTGGCTTATCTGGCACAGCGATAATTTGCTCACAACCACGTAAGCGGTTATCGCTAAATTCTAGGTTTGTAGGCACATAAACTTTCTGTCCATCATTAATACGTTGTAACTCGGTGTTGCCTATTACATTGGGGTATTCAGTAATGCAGACTAAATTATTTTTCGCGGCCTCTAATTGCTGCTTAATTTGACGTCTTTCACTTTTGCTATAGTCGTTTCTATAACCACGGCGTATATGTCCTAAAGCCCTTAATGCTGTGGCCATATCTTGGGCAGGGTTCCATATTACTTCATCAAACAAAGCTAAATCGTATTTGGTTACCCAAAGTCCCCAATCTGTATGTTTAATCAGATCATTTTCAGAAAAAGTTTCCTTACTTACATATTCTGCCTGAGCTGAGGGCATAAAAAAGAGCATACAGATAATGATTGCTAACAATGAACGATTCATATTAATATCGCCACAAATAAAAAAACCAAAGTATCACAATACTGTCTATCAGAACAGTAATGGCCCACAAGCATAATTGCTTGCCAAGTCATTGCGCTAAGTTCAATAACAAAGCCTATCTTTTCACAGTGGATTGATGATTTTAGTGTAAAGCATCATAGTATCTATAAAAGCTTACGTTTTCTTAGGATTGTCAGGGTTTTATGCTGCTTTTACTTGACTCAGAGCGGCCTTTGCCGGAAAATTCCGTCTGCTATTTTTGCCTGTAAAATTATGTACTTTATGGAGTATGGCAGGCAATTAATTTATTGGGGCCAAATAGGGCCTGTAATTTCGAAATTTAATGAGGCATTTAAATGCAAGTTTCAGTTGAAGCTTCTACTAGCTTGGAGCGCCGTGTAACCGTTACTGTCCCTGCTGAAAAGATCGACAGTGCAGTTGATAAGAAGGTACAAGAAACAGCCAAAACTATCCGTTTGGATGGTTTCCGTAAAGGTAAGGTACCGACTAAAGTAGTAAAAAAACGTTACGGTGCGAGCATTCGTCAAGAGGTGCTTGGTGATGTTATTCAAACTAGCTATTTTGAAGCTTTACAAGAAGCAAAAATTAATCCTGCTGGGATGCCTGAGATTGAACCTAAAGAAGATGCTGGCGAAGGTGATTTTAGCTACGTTGCTGTGGTTGAAGTGTATCCTGAGATCGAACTAGCGGATGCCAGTGGTTTAAACATTGAGCGCCAAGCAGGTTCGATTACTGATACCGACGTCGACAATATGATTGAAATGCTACGTAAGCAACAGTCTGAGTGGAATGAAGTTGCTCGTGCTGCTGCTGACGGTGATCAGGTGAATATTGACTTTAAAGGCTTTGTTGATGGTGAAGCTTTTGATGGCGGTGAAGCCACAGGTCACGATCTAGTGATTGGTTCGGGTAGCATGATCCCTGGATTTGAAGATGGCATCACTGGTATGTCAGCAGGCGAAGAGAAAGACATTAGTGTTACTTTCCCAGAAGACTACCAGGCTGAACATTTAGCTGGTAAAGAGGCGACATTTAAAATCACCGCTCATAAAGTTAGTGAATCAGTCCTGCCTGAGTTAAACGATGAGTTCTATGCCAAGTTTAGCCCTAAGGGTAAAGGTGAAGACGACTTTAAAGCTGAAATTCGCACCAATATGGAACGCGAGATGACTCAAGCCCTTAAAGGCAAATTGAAAAACGCTGTTTTAGACGCCTATGTTGAATTAAATGAATTTGACGTGCCAAAGGCTTTAGTTAAGGAAGAATTGGGTCGCTTAAAGCAGCAAGCTTTACAACAATTCGGTGGCGGAAATCAGCAACTTGATCCAAGCATCCTGCCTGACGAAATGTTCCAAGATCAAGCTGACAAGCGAGTAAAGGTTGGTTTGTTAGCTGGTGAAGTGATTAAAGCCAACGAAATGGCGGCTGATGAAGATAAAGTCAAAGCCCTAGTGGAAGAAATGGCTCAAGGTTATGAAGACCCCAAAGAGTTTGTTGACTACTACTTAAATAATGCCGAACAACGCTCTCAACTTGAAGGTGTTGTATTAGAAGACATGGTTGTTGAGCATTTATTAGCTGCAGGCACTGTGACTGATACCGAAGTTGATTATGAAACTGCGGTAAAGCCAGCAGAACAAGCTACTAGCTAATATTTAGATAGGCTTCTGTTAAAAACGGCAAGGCGTCTTTTGATACCTTGCCGTTTTTTTATGTTTTTTGTCAAACATCCTTGGTTTTGCGACTTGTCGATACTATAAAGGAAGTGTATCTTAAGTAAACACCATAAGCTAAAAGCTTTATCTATCATGGAGCAATCATTTTAATGAGCCTTAACGTGCCTTACAATCCGGCCCTCAGTCCTGAACTAAATGCCTTAATTCCAATGGTCATCGAACAGACCTCTCGCGGTGAGCGTTCCTACGATATTTATTCTCGCTTATTAAAAGAGCGGGTAATATTTTTGGTGGGTCAGGTTGAAGACCATATGGCTAATTTACTGGTGGCTCAGCTGCTTTTCTTAGAAGCTGAAAATCCAGATAAAGATATCCATTTGTATATAAATTCACCTGGTGGCTCTGTTACTGCTGGGATGTCTATCTATGATACTATGCAGTTTATTAAGCCTGATGTGAGCACTATGTGTATCGGCCAAGCAGCCAGTATGGGAGCGCTTCTTTTAACTGGTGGGGCAGCAGGCAAACGCCATTGTTTGCCTAATTCTCGCATGATGATTCACCAGCCTTTAGGTGGTTACCAAGGCCAAGCATCAGATATTGAAATTCATACTCGTGAGATTTTAAGTATTCGTAAGAAATTAAATACCATTATGGCGGAGCATACTGGTCAATCCTATGAACAAATCGAACAGGATACTGATCGTGATAACTTTATGACAGCGGAGCAAGCTCAAGCATATGGTTTAATTGACAGTGTGCTAGATAAACGTCCAGTATAAATTTTCTTAACAAAAACAAGCTTAAATAATGTCTATAAAAGTGGTGGAACAAAATGACTACCAGCAATGATGGAAATGGCGATAAGGGTAAACTACTTTATTGCTCCTTCTGTGGGAAAAGCCAAAATGACGTTCGCAAGCTAATCGCCGGCCCTTCGGTGTTTATCTGTGATGAATGTGTCGATCTATGTAACGATATCATTCGTGAAGAAATTTTGGAGCAGACAGATGCTCCAAATGATGATTACCTCCCTACACCGAAAGAAATTCGCGCTGCTCTAGAAGAGTATGTAATCGGTCAGCAAAAGGCCAAAATGGTCTTGGCAGTAGCTGTTTATAATCATTACAAGCGTCTACGCTACGATGGCACAAAAGAAGACGTTGAGCTTGGTAAAAGTAATATTTTACTTATTGGACCCACAGGTAGTGGTAAAACATTATTAGCTGAAACTTTAGCTAGACTATTAAACGTACCATTTACCATTGCCGACGCTACTACCTTAACGGAAGCTGGCTATGTTGGTGAAGATGTCGAAAATATTATCCAAAAATTACTACAGAAATGTGATTACGATGTAGAAAAAGCCCAAAAAGGCATAGTTTATATCGATGAGATTGATAAGATTTCACGCAAATCAGATAATCCTTCCATCACCCGTGATGTATCAGGTGAGGGTGTGCAGCAAGCCTTACTCAAATTAATTGAAGGCACCGTTGCTTCTGTGCCACCTCAGGGTGGGCGGAAACACCCACAGCAAGAATTTCTGCAAGTTGATACTAGTGATGTGTTATTTATCTGCGGTGGGGCTTTTGCCGGCCTAGATCAGGTCATCCGAGATCGAACTGACAAAAGTAGTATTGGTTTTTCTGCTTCTGTTAATAGCAAGGATGATACAGATATAGGCACACTATTACATTCAGTTGAAGCGGAAGATTTAGTCCGTTTTGGTTTGATTCCAGAATTTGTGGGTCGTTTGCCCATGATTGCCACTCTGGAAGAACTGGATGAAGATGCTTTGGTACAAATTCTGACAGAGCCTAAGAATTCCTTAACTAAGCAGTATGACAAGCTGTTTGAAATGGAAGGTGTAGAGATTGATTTTCGTGAAGAAGCCCTGCGTGCCGTGGCACGCAAAGCCATGGAACGAAAAACAGGTGCCCGTGGCTTACGCTCTATTTTAGAGTCAGTTTTGTTGCCGACTATGTACGAGTTGCCTGATATGGCTGATGTGGAAAAGGTTGTGGTTGATGAGAATGCTATCCAAGGTAGCTCTGAACCACTGTTAATCCATGGCAAACAGGATCAAGCATTAGCTCAAGCGGCGAGTGATGAATAATCTATAGCGTCACTTTCTTTAATGATTAAAGGGCTCAAAGTTAATAAATACTTTGGGCCTTTTTTGTCTGCTTTTTTATCTGCTTGGCTGTTTGATTATTTGTTTTTTTAACTTTTTAACAACAAGCTTACATTCGCACTTGCAATTTTAATCTCAGTCCGCATTAATTAATGTAATCACCAGATGGTCAATTCATCGTCCATGCTTTTAACAGCCAGAGAAAAATATTATGCGTAATCAAATGCCTTTAATTCCGCTTCGTGACGTTGTTGTATATCCGCATATGGTTATACCGCTGTTTGTCGGTCGCCAAAAATCCATTGCTGCCCTTGAGTACGCAATGAAAAATGATGAAGTGGTTGTAGTGGTAGCGCAACGTAATGCCGACGATGATAACCCTGAAATTAAAGAATTATATGATATTGGTACATCAGTACGTATTTTACAGCTGTTAAAGTTACCGGATGGAACGGTTAAAGTCCTAGTAGAAGGGGATGAACGGGTAAAAATTGAGCTTATTGATACGAGTGATGAGTTCTTCCGTGCTGAGGTGACACCTTTTACTGAAGACGAGCTAACAGATAATCAACGCAAAGCCTTATCCCATACTTTAATTGCTCAGTTTGAACAGTTTGTAAAGCTGAGTAAGAAAGTACCTTCTGAAGTTTTGTCTTCAGTAAATAATATTGAAGATCCTGTGCGTTTAGCTGATACCATTGCCGCGCAAATGAACCTTAAGCTTGAAGAAAAACAAACCTTATTAGCTATGCCATCAGTTAAGGATCGGCTAGAACATTTGATGGGCCAGATGGAAAGTGAAATAGACCTTGTTAAGGTTGAAAAGCGCATTCGTGGCCGGGTTAAAAAACAAATGGAAAAGAGTCAACGTGAATACTATTTGAATGAGCAAATGAAGGCCATTCAAAAAGAACTTGGCGACATTGATGAAAATGGTGCTGGCAATGACTTAGAAGAGCTTCTACAAAAAATTGATGAAGCCAAAATGCCTACTGAGGCCAAAGATAAGGTCATGAGCGAGCTCGGCAAACTAAAGATGATGTCACCCATGTCCGCAGAAGCCAATGTAGTACGTGGTTATATTGACTGGATGATTGGGGTACCTTGGAAGAAGAAAAGCCGCTTGAAGCACGATTTAGACGCTGCTAGCAAGGTATTGGAGGCTGATCACTATGGCCTTACGGAAGTAAAAGAGCGTATTCTTGAATATCTAGCTGTGCAACAGCGGGTTAAGAAGGTTCGTGGATCCATACTTTGCCTGGTTGGACCTCCTGGTGTAGGTAAAACGTCTTTGGGTAAATCTATTGCTCGGGCTACCGGCCGCAAATATATTCGTATGGCCTTAGGTGGCGTAAGAGATGAAGCTGAAATTCGCGGTCACCGTCGAACTTATATTGGTTCTATGCCTGGTAAGTTAGTGCAAAAGATGTCCAAAGTTGGCATTAAAAATCCGCTGTTTTTATTAGATGAAATTGACAAAATGGGTATGGATCATCGCGGTGATCCTGCATCTGCCTTGTTAGAAGTTTTGGATCCAGAACAAAACAATACCTTTAATGATCACTATCTGGAGGTTGATTATGACCTTTCTGATGTGATGTTTGTGTGCACCTCAAACTCGATGAATATTCCGGGCCCATTATTGGATCGTATGGAAGTCATTCGTATCCCAGGATACACAGAGGATGAAAAGGTCAGTATTGCTGCGCGTTATTTGATTCCCAAGCAGTTAACTTTAAATGGCTTAACGCCATCAGAATTGACCATCGACACTAGTGCAGTGCAAGATTTGGTACGCTATTACACCCGTGAGGCCGGAGTGCGTAATCTAGAACGCGAGATAGCCAAGGTATGTCGTAAAGTTGTGAAGTCATTACTGCTGCAGAAATCAGCTACTAATACTGAAATGACCATTACCGCCAATGAACTAGAAGAATATTCGGGTGTTCGCAAATTTAGCTACGGTGAAGCTGAAACTGAAGATCGTGTAGGCCATGTAAATGGCCTTGCTTGGACCCAAGTAGGTGGCGATATTCTGACCATTGAAGCTGCTGCTGTTAAGGGCAAAGGGCGCCTTATTAAGACTGGTTCCTTGGGTGATGTAATGCAGGAGTCCATTCAGGCTGCCATGACCGTTGTTAGAGGCAGAGCCGAAGCTATTGGTGTGCAGGGTGATTTCCATGAGAAAAAAGATATTCATATTCATGTACCAGAAGGCGCTACTCCCAAAGATGGCCCATCTGCTGGTATAGGCATGTGCACCGCATTGATTTCTGTTCTTACTGGTATTCCAGTAAGAGCTGATGTGGCCATGACAGGCGAAATAACCCTGCGCGGACAAGTTCTGCCTATCGGTGGACTAAAAGAAAAGTTGTTAGCCGCTCACAGGGGTGGAATTAAGACAGTAATTATTCCCCATGAAAATAAACGTGATTTAAAAGAGATTCCTGATAATATTAAAGACGACTTAGTCATCAAACCAGTTAAATGGATCGACGAAGTTATTGATTTATCGTTACAATTCGCACCTCAGCCACAGGCGATAGAATCAACAGGCACTAGTAAAAAAGCTGTCGTAAAAGACGATAGTGAACCTATGAATACGCATTAGGGCAAAATTATTTGAAACCCTTGCTTGACAAGGCTTTAGGCTAGTTGGTATAAATTGAACCCGTTGTACAAATAACAACAATAAGCAAGATATTACTAACTTGTCTGGTATTTAACGCAAGGCACAAACTACATACACCATTAAAGGGGATTAATGTGAACAAATCTGAACTAATCGACGCAATCACTCAAGATGCTGACCTTTCTAAGGCTGCTGCTGGCCGCGCACTGGATGCCGTAATCAACGCCGTAACTGGTGCACTGAAAGACGGTGAGTCCGTTTCTTTGGTAGGCTTCGGTACCTTCTCTGTAAAAGCTCGTGCTGCTCGCGCTGGGCGTAACCCACAAACTGGTGCAACTATTCAAATAGCTGCAGCTAACATTCCAAGCTTCAAAGCTGGTAAGGCGTTAAAAGACGCTGTAAACTAATTTAACTTTCTGTACGAACAGAAGATGCTCATTTGCATCCCAACTGCGGAGCAAAGAGCATAATACAAAACGCATTCTCAGGAATGCGTTTTTTGTTATAAATATTACAAACTGACCAACAGCAAGTCAGTACTGATAGTCACCTTTAAAAGGTGTATGGATACCAATTTCATGCTGCAAAGTATTCGTGATAATGCCCAAGGGCTAGTATCAAAAATTCTGGTAGGTCTTATTGCTTTTACCTTCGTCATCTGGGGAGCTGATTCTCTATTTACCTTTTCTACTGACAGTGGTGCACCTGCCACGGTAAATGGCGAAGATATTAGTTTGCAAAAACTCGCTCAGAAGAGTGAATTAAATCGTCGACAATTGTTGATTAGTAACCCGGATTTAGACCCGGTTACACTTGATATGCAGACGATTCAAGCTAATACCCTTGAGCAACTTATTAAACAAGAAATTTTCTTACAGCTTGCTGCCGAATCTTCTATGGCCTTTGGCACTAGTTCTGTTGATCAGTTGATTGTAGAAACACCAGAATTTCAGGTTGATGGCAAATTTGATTTACAGCGTTTTCAAAGTTTGATTGGTGGAGCTGGTTTAACAGCCAATACTTATAAGCAACAGTTAATTGAAAACAACTTATTAAATCAAATCAATCAAGGCGTCACGGCAACCGCATTTAGTTTACCTGAACAAGTTAATTTAATTGCCAAGCTTGATGGTCAAACACGTTCCATTGATACTTTGGTTTTGTCCTTTGCCCAGCAATTAGAAAATACCGAAATATCAGCTGAGCAAATAGCTAATCACTTTGCCGATAATCAAGACCGGTATATTTCCCCTGAACAAATGCAAGTGGAATATGTACTGCTAAATAAAGATCAGTTTGCTAGCCAAGTTACTGTTACTGATGCAGACATAGAAGCAGCCTATTATGAATCTCAGCAGCAATTCGAAGCTGAAGCTGAGCGAGAGGTCGCGCATATCCTGTTTAACGTCAACACTGATCAGACTGAGGCTGAAGCATTGGTTCTAGCTGAACAGGCTTATCAGGCTCTAGAAGAGGGCACTGATTTTGCTCAGGTTGCTGCTGACTTCTCTCAGGATACTGGTACTGCAAACGACGGTGGTTCATTGGGTATTGTTTTGGCAGGTGACTTTGGTGACACCTTCGACGAAACACTCTTTGCTTTGCAAGAAGGTAACTATTCTAAACCCGTAGTAACACAATTCGGTGTGCAAATAATCAAGTTACAATCAATCGTAGAAACAAGCTATCCATCGTTTGCTGAGCAACAAGACAGTATTAAGGCGAATCTGCAATCTCAAGGTGCAGAAGCCCTGTATGTAGCTGCCAGTGAAAGCTTCGCTGATATTGCCTTCTCGTCCTCAGACCTGCAAGAATTAAGTGCTGAATTTGACCTCGAAATTAAACAATCGGCATGGTTTGGTCGCTCTGGTGCGGAAGAGTTTGGCGAAGTAGGTCAGCGAGTTGCTGATGCGGCGTTTGCTGATGAAGTGTTGGTAGAAAACAATAATTCAGAAGTGATTGAATTATCCTCTGACGAATTATTGGTTGTTCGCCTTCTGCAACATAAGCCATCTGCACCATTGGCACTTGATGAAGTTAGCGAGGGTATTCGTTTGCAACTTGCCCAACAACAAGCGCTAGAAGATCTACAGCTAGTTGCTGATGAATATGTTACACAGCTTAATGGTGGTGCTAGTGTGGAGGCAATCGCTGCTCAAACCCAAACTGAGTGGCAGAGCTTTGATGATTTAGCTCGTTTTAGTACCGATGTTAGCCCCATGCTTACGCAAGCTGCTTTTAAATTGCCACGTCCTCAACAAGGTGACGTGTTTGGTACTAGCTTAGACTTTACTGGGGATATATCCATTATCCGTTTACGTGCAGTGACTGATGGAAATACAGATGATCTTGGTGAAGATCAACTCGTATCTCTTGCCCAAGCATTGTCCAATATCCAAGGGCAGTCTGATATTGTCGCTTTTGAAGCTGAGCTTAATAATAAAGCTGAAGTAGAACGTTTTTAACGCCCAACAAAAACGATAAAACGTAAACTAAAAAGCAGCCCAATGTGGCTGCTTTTTTTGTTTAAGGCTTGGCAATTAATTACCGAATAGTTGGCTCAAGTTAAACTCTGCTCATAAACCTTTGACTGCATAAATACCATCTACATTGCGGAAATAGCCGTGATAGTCCATACCAAAACCATATACAAAGCGATCTTCCACATCTAAACCAATAAAATCAGGGCGGTACTCTACTTTGCGATTATGTAATTTATTTAGCAACGCGGCGGCATAAACTTTCTTAGCGCCTGCTTCTTCCAAATATTCACAAATTGCCGCTAGCGTATGGCCTTCGTCAAAAATATCATCTACAACCAAAATCGTACGATCTTTAAAATCTATACTTGGGCGAGCCAACCAAGACAAATTAGTACCCACCGTTTTTTTGCCATAGCGTGTAGCATGTAGATAATCTGTTTCTAATGGAAATTGTAATTTTAGTAATAACTGCGCCATAGGAATTAGGCCACCATTAAGGACACATAGCACTAGAGGCATATCTTCTGACATAGCATCCGTTATTTGGTTTGCCATAGTATCAATGGCCGTAGCTATTTGCTCACCGGTAATCAATTGATCGGCTTCTTCATGCACAGAGATGGCTTGTTCGTAGGTAATACTCATAAGATGGTCTTTTATTGGTTTAGGTGTTTTTTATTATACGCATCCCAAAATAGTCAAACCAGTTTATTTTGACCATTTAGTCAGGTTTCTTCCTTCGGTTAGCTAATTATTAAAATTTAATAATTTTTTTCTTTAACATCAATACAAATCATGCCTTTTGGCAGCTGGTTAGAATAGGGTAGAATACAAAATAATTGAACTAAGACAGTTAACTGCTTAATGAATACGGATATTAATCATATTTTGGTCAATGGTGCGCAAATAGCTTTTAGTAAACTAAAGCGTGCCCAGTCATTTAATGGACGGCTTTATTATTATGCTGAGATAGGGGTATATATGGAGGTATCGCTTTCTCATGGAGCTGGTATTACTGCTGATACTCATGAACAGATAAAAACCATATACAATGAAGCCACGCATTTTCATATGGGTGAAAGTAAACGCAGTAGAATCTTTTAGTGGGTTTTGCCAGTGACAGATACAACCACAGAAACAGCGTTTGATATCAATGCCTTTTTGCAGCAATTGCCAGCTCGACCAGGTGTATATCGCATGTTGGATGCGTCTCAGGTGGTTATCTATGTGGGCAAAGCGGTTAACTTAAAAAATCGCGTTACAAGTTATTTTCGCGGCCGTAGTCATGATAATAAAACCCAACTGATGGTTAGCAAAGTGGCGTCCATTGAGGTCACTATAACTCACAGTGAAACCGAAGCCCTGTTGCTAGAAAACACCCTTATTAAGCAACTTAAGCCCACCTATAATATTATCTTACGAGATGATAAATCCTATCCTTATGTGTTTGTCTCTGATAAGGATGCTTATCCAGCATTACAATATGTTCGTGGTCGACCAAAGCGTAAAGGTCGCTATTTTGGTCCTTACACTAGTGCTGGGGCTGTGCGCGAAAGTCTTAATTTGATGCAAAAAATATTTCGTTTACGTCAGTGTGATGATAGTTTTTTTCAAAACCGACAACGCCCATGTCTGCAGTACCAAATACGTCGTTGCTCTGGTCCTTGTACCGGTGAAATATCCAATACAGCCTATGCTGCGGACGTACGTAGTGCTATTCTTTATTTGGAAGGCAAAAATCAAACCTTGTTAACTGAGGTTGCTGGCCAGATGACCACCGCTGCCGAATCTTTAGAATACGAGCGTGCCGCTGTGTTAAGAGATCAATTAACTGATTTACGTCATTTGCAAGAACAGCAACACGTGGTTTCAGAACGTGGCAATTTGGATGTATTTGCTGTTGCCATGTCATCTGCAGGGCAGTGCGTTCATCATTTAATGATTCGCAATGGCCGTGTTACCGGAAGTAAAAACTATTATCCAAAATGGACTATTGTCGCTGACAAAGCCGACTTGATGAGTGCTTTTCTTGGTCAGTTTTACCTTACTGGACGGCGCCATGACATTCCTGATGAAAGTTTGGCTAGTGATTTAAATGAGGGTAACGCTTTAGGCGAGGCAATTGCGAGTAAAACTGACCGACCTTATCGGTTGACGAGTAAAGTTAGGGGGCAACGAGCTAAGTGGTTAAAGTTAGCTCAAACCAATGCAGATCAGGCCCTACTTAGTTATGTAGCTAATAAGCAAACCCAATTAAAGCGTATGCATAATTTACAGGCTGCCTTACAGCTTGATCAATTACCAGAGCGTATTGAATGCTTTGATATTAGCCACTCAAGTGGTGAAGCGACCGTTGCTTCCTGTGTGGTGTTTGATCAAAATGGCCCAAAAAAATCCGACTACCGTTTATTTAATATTAAAGATATAACGCCCGGCGATGATTACGCTGCTATGTCGCAAGCATTAACGCGACGCTACACCCGATTAAAAGAAAATAACGGCATTATTCCTGATATTTTGGTTATTGATGGTGGTAAAGGGCAGCTTACACAGGCTAGAGAGGTATTATCGGAATTACAGTTACAGGATGTATATTTATTAGGGGTAGCCAAAGGCGAAACTAGAAAAGCTGGCTTGGAAAAGCTTATTGAGGGTTGGAGTGGTGCAGAGATAGCTTTACCCCCTGAATCCGTGGCTCTCCATTTACTACAACATATAAGAGACGAAAGTCATCGCTTTGCAATTAGTGGCCATCGTGCCCAACGAGGCAAAAAACGTGGTAAATCAACATTACAACAGATTGAAGGCGTTGGCGCGAAAAGACGCCAAGCGCTTTTATTACAGTTTGGATCTGTGCAAGAACTATCAAAAGCAAGTGTCGCTGAAATTAGTAAAGTTAAGGGTATTAATGAAGCGTTAGCAGATTCAATTTATAAAGCTTTACGGGGTGAAGACTAGCCCGTAATCGGGTATGATTCTAACTTCAATTGACACCGATATATTCATTTACAATCTATGCTCACTATACCCAATTTATTAACTTTTTTACGTATCCTTCTTATACCTGTAATTGTTGGTGTCTTCTATGCTCCCATCGCACATGCTAACTTGATTGCTTGCGCTTTATTTGGACTGGCTGCTTTAACCGATTGGTTAGATGGCTATTTGGCACGCAAACTGAATCAAACCACAGCTTTTGGGGCGTTTCTGGACCCTGTGGCGGACAAAATAACCGTTGCTGTAGCCCTAACCTTATTAGTGGAAGTGCATGCTGTTTGGTGGCTTACTTTACCTGCTATTGTCATCATTGGCCGTGAAATTGTTATTTCTGCGTTGCGAGAATGGATGGCTGAAGCAGGGCAAAGAGCAAATGTAGCGGTATCTTATATTGGAAAAATTAAAACCACAGCACAGATGATTGCTATTGCGTTGCTATTAGCTTTCCTGCCGGATCATAAATACATGTGGACGGGTTTGATTCTGCTTTATATTGCTTCTTTATTAACTCTTTGGTCGATGTTTGTATACTTACAGGCAGCCTGGTTATCGATAAGCGAAAATAATAAGGCCGAGGGAGAATAAGTCAATGAGCAATCAGAATATCAGGGTTTTAATTGTCGATGACCACGCCATTGTGCGCGCTGGCTTTAAACAATTACTCGGCACCGCTAATTATATCAGCATTATTGCAGAAGCTTGTAGTGGGGAAGAGGCCATAGAGCTTTCCTTGCAAGAAGAACCCGATGTCGTGGTTATGGATATCAATATGCCGGGGATTGGGGGCATTGAAGCTATTTCTCGGATCTCTGCACGGTTACCAGAAGCCGGCATTATTGCTCTAACTGTGCATGAAACAGAACCTTTTCCTACCCGTGTTATGGAAGCTGGAGCAAAAGCTTATTTGACCAAACGCTGTGCACCAGAAGAACTAGTGCAAGCTGTTAGAGAAACCTATGCCGGTGGATCATATATTAGTCAAAGCGTGCGTAAAGAAATGGCTAAAGCAAAGTTGGATCAAAGTAATCCTTTGGCTGAGTTATCAAGTCGTGAATTTCAGGTATTTGACCTAATGGCACGTGGTCAAAGTGTTATAGAAGTAGGCAACTCAATGCATTTAAGTCATAAAACTATCTATACCCATAAGGCTAATATACAGAAAAAATTAAACTTGGAAACGCATTTAGAAATTATACAATTTGCACGACAGCACAATCTTATCGACGACTAATGGCTATACC
>JBMZUZ010000020.1:0-18060 GCA_049625185.1 Pseudomonadales bacterium
TCGGCGGCCATTGCGGGTACCAAGATAGCGCCTAATTTTGGTGCGCAGTTGGTCACTACCAAGGGTAATATTAGTGGTGCGGATATCACCGCTAAAGGTGATGTGACAGTGGATAATGGTTCAATTATATTAAAAGATGAAAGAACTTCAGGCAAAGATATAACTTTTGAACATGGTATAAAATTTGAGCACTTTCATAAAAATAAAGATAGTGGTTTATATTTTAAACATAACGATTATTCCACCGCTAATAAGGCTTTTATTCTTCGAGTTGATGATAAAGAAAGTTTGCATGTTGACCATCAAGGCAAAGTTACCATAGGTGGTGAACTTCATGTAGAAGGCAAATTAACAGTAACAGATAACAACCTTGATATGGTCATTGGCCCAGAAGGAATTGCCCCCAATGCGATAACTACGAACAAAATACAAACTGACGCGGTGACCTCGGCTAAGCTAGCGGATGACACGATTGTTAATGCCGACATCAACGCCTCGGCGGCCATTGCGGGTACCAAGATAGCGCCTGATTTTGGTGCCCAGTTGGTCACCACCACGGGTAATATGAGCGGTGCGAATATCACGGCCACAGGTGATGTGACAGTGGGTAATGCCAAGGGTCTGAAACTGTCAGATGATGACGGCAGTAATTACGTAGCCTTACAAGCCCCGAACAGTGTGGGTTTGGATACAACCCTGACGTTACCCGCTAGCGCAGGCTCTGATGGTCAAGTACTGCAAACAGACGGGACAGGTATGTTAAGTTGGGCCAGTGCGGTAGCGGATACCAGCTTGTCCACGGCTAATCAAACGTTAACGGCTAATCGCACCATTGAATTAGGTGGTAACACCCTGAAAGTGACGGGTACGGGTGCTAATCTGATATTACCTGATGAGTCGATCAGCACAGCAGAGTTGGCTTCCGATGCGGTGACCTCGGCCAAGCTGGCGGATGACACGATTGTTAATGCCGACATCAACGCCTCGGCGGCCATTGCGGGTACCAAGATAGCGCCCGATTTTGGTGCCCAGTTGGTCACTACCACGGGTAATATTAGTGGTGAGAATATCACTTCTAATGGAAAGTTATCTGTACAAAACGATACCCTTTCTGATTCAAAAGGAGAAGGTATTATTATGGCTGAGTTCTTTACTGATGACGATGATAGCAAAGATCCTAAATTTGAAATCATTCATGACAAGAATGGAACGACACTTAATCATACATATTCATCGGATAGTCATGTGTTGGCCTTTAGCAATAAAAAAAGAGAAGCATTGACCATCGACAAAGATCTTATGATCGAGGCTAAACACAATATGACTGTAAAACAGAATATGACTGTAAAACAGAATATGACTGTTGATGGAACATTAGCTATTGGAGGCGATATTAATAAAAACGCATCAGAGAACACAAAAGTTTTAATAAAAATGGACGAAAAAAGACCATTTTTAGAGTTAAAAATTGATGGAAAAATTCAAGAATCGGGGATTATTTTTACTAGCAAAGAGGACGATAAATTTGGAAGGTTAGATTTCAATAATGATAAAGGCATGATGACATTTCAAACATCAGGAAAACCTCGTATGCAAATTGAAAAAAACGGGATGGTCAGAATCAATAAAATAGATACAAATCAAGGAGATCAAACCGCGTTAGAGGTAAGTGGGAATATCACGGTCAAAGGTGATGTGACAGTGGATAATGCCAAAGGTTTGAAGTTTAAAAATGCTGCTGGCAGTAAATATGTGACCTTAAAAGTCCCAGCTATTGATAGCGATGTAAACTTGACCTTACCCAATAATGATGGTGAGGCAGAGCAGGTATTGCAAACAGATGGCAAGGGTAACTTAAGCTGGGTCAGTGCGGCAGTGGATACAAATACTAGTTTGGCTACTGCTGATCAAGCGTTAACAGCTAATCGAACTATTGACCTGAGAAATAATACTCTGAAAGTGATTAGTACGGGTGAGGGAGACAATAAAGTAATATTACCCAATAAGTCGATTGGTACGGCAGAGTTGGTTCCGAATGCGGTGACCTCGGACAAGATAGCGCAGGGCGTTATTAAAGATGAAAATATCAGTGTTACAGCGGGTATAGCTGGCAGCAAGGTTATTCCACAATTTAATCAGAATGTGACCACCACGGGTAATCTAAGCGGTGCGAATATTTCGACTGAAGGTAATGTAACCGTGGGTAAAAAGCTAGATGTAAGCGGTGATGTTGTAATAGGAGAAAATCTTCATGTTAATGGGCAACTAACAAGTAATAATAGAATTGCATTTAAATTAAAGTGTTATAATGCTCCAACAAACACTCGAAATGCAAGTGCTCTGAAAGGTTGTTGGGAGGTTCTATTTGATCGTTCTAGTGATTCATTTAATAATAATAATGGTATTTTTACAGCACCACGTGAAGGAGTGTACTCTATGTCTGTCTTATATCAGATTTTCACAGCCAAACCATGGAGTAATTTAGGTTATCCTGAAAAGATGGCTTTAGATGTGGGTTTATACTTGAATGGTAAAAAATATCGAGTTGTACGACAAAGGGTTGAAGAAAATTCTGGATATTATGATTATAATTACTCTTCAATTTATTATTTAAGTAAGGGTGATCAGCTTTATATTGCTGAAGAGAGTCCAGTATGGAGACATTTGAATTTGAATGTTGAGGGAGTTGGTAAATCATATATTACATGGTCAATGAGTTTTATAAATTAAAGTTCAAACCAGCCATCGGCCTCTGCTTTGGCTAGTACCGGCTCAATAAACTCCCATAAGGCAGGGCAGCCCTTGATGATTTTGGGTTTATTAATGGCGTCAACTTGGTGTTTTTGAATACCATTTTGGCGCCAGCTATGGCCACCATCATAGAGGTTATGCATTAGCGGTAAGGCGCGATCCATGGCTTTGGCAAACTGTGCATCAGCTGTTTCAGCGGCCTCAAATTCATCCCAAAGGGCCAAGTACTCATCACCCATATTGTCAGGTAATAAGGCTAAAATACGCGCTACACCTTGGCGTTCTGCGGCCAAATGGGCTGGATTATTGGCTGCATATACAATTACATCGCCCACATCAATTTCACCCAAATCATGCACCAGCAACATGCGTAATACACGATTAATATCCACCGGCCGGCTGGCATACTTTTGCAGGGCTAGGGCAGCCAAGGCCACTTGCCAAGAATGCTCGGCAGAATTTTCATAGCGATCTAAACCTTGCGGGCGAGTTTTACGAATCACTGCCTTAAGTTTGTCGGTTTCCATAATAAAAGCAACAATGGCTGCAATAGAGTCGGTTTGCATAAGCTGGGTTCTATTTGGTTTCTATTTAATCTATGAAAAGATTAGCTAATTTAATGTGTTTACTGGGTTTTCTTACGATTAACAAAATTTGCCATTCCGGCCTGGGTTTCTGTGGCCATAATATTGCAAATCATATAATCACTGGCAAATTTATAGGCCTCCGCTAAGGGTTTTTCCTGCTGCGGGTAGAACATTGCTTTACCGGTTTTGACGGCGGCAGGTAATTTTTCACTAATAGTGCTGGCCAAGGCGCGGCTAGCTTGGGTCAGTTGTTCAGCACTGGCAATACGGTTAATCAGGCCCTTTTGTTGGGCTTCGGCTGCACTAATAAATTCACCGGTTAATAACATTTCCATAGCGTGTTTAGGCGCAATAGCTCGGCTGAGGGCGACGGCGGGTGTGGAGCAGAATAAGCCCAGATTAATACCGGATACGCCAAATTGGGCGTTTTCTGCGGCTACAGCCAAGTCACACGAGGCGACTAGCTGACAGCCAGCGGCTGTGGCTAAACCTTGTACTTCAGCAATAACCGGCACCGGTAGATTAACGATACTTTGCATTAATTGGCTACATTGCTGGAATAAGCCCTGGTAATAAGTATCGCTAACATTAGCCACCATTTCCTTAATATCATGACCAGCCGAAAATGCCTTACCTTTGGCTTTTAAAATCACGCAAGTTATATCATCTTGCTCGGCAATATCATGCAGTGCACGTTGCAGGGCCTGCATCATTCTTTCCGATAAGCTATTTAAGTTTTGCGGGCGATTAAGAGTAAGTTCAATCCACTGGTCTTGCTTATTGATTAAGACATAATCTTCTTGTGTCATGATTGCTACCCTCCCAATAAAGTATTTTTATATTATGCTTTGCTTGTTCGTATACCTTATCAATATACGCTAAAAATGACTGTTTGCCAGTTAATTTGTCACTGTTACCAGTTTAGATTATGGTAAATTGTAGAATAGGGCTTTGGCCCATTAACAAAGCTTAATTGGCGCTATTATAAGTGTCCATGGCAAGGCAATATTGGGCAAGCTAAATAAACGTCTTGTTATATTTTTAAACTCGTTGGCATGATCAATATGCAAAAGATATTTACCAAACCTTTTACCCAGCAAGAAGCCATGCCCGAGGCGGGTATTGAGGCTGTTACAGATCTGCTGCGCACAGGGCGGCTGCATCGCTATAATATGGTCGCAGATGAATTATCACCAGCATCGCAATTGGAACAAGACTATGCTCAATGGCAAGGGCGTGATTATTGTTTGGCCTGTACTTCCTGTGGTTATGCTCTGCATATTGGCTTACGGGCCATGGGCGTCACTGCTGGGGATGGGGTGCTAACCAATGGCTATACATTGGCGCCGGTTCCAGGGGCGATTGCCAATGTGGGCGCTAGGCCTATTTTGGTTGAGGTCAATGATCATTACCATCTGGATTTACATGACTTGCGCCATAAAGCCCAGACTTCTGGAGCCAAGATGTTGGTATTATCTTATATGCGCGGCCATATGCCGGATATGCACCAATTGATGCAGATCTGTGATGAGTTAGGTATCCAAGTATTAGAAGATTGTGCTCATACCATGGGTGCCAAATGGCAAGGTATACGTGCAGGTAACTTCGGTGTGATGGCGGCTTTTAGCTTGCAAACCTATAAGCATATTAATACGGGAGAAGGGGGCTTATTAGTTAGTAATGATAAGCAGATGATGGCTAAAGCCATTATGCACTCTGGCTCTTATATGCTCTATGAACGCCATGGTGCGGCACCAGAAGCGGAGGCGTTTACCGATATTCGTTATACCAGCCCTAATATGTCTGGGCGTATGGATAATATGCGTGCCACCTTAGCCCTAGCGCAACTCCCGCGCTTAGAAGAAAACTGCCAGCGCTGGAATCAACGTTATGATTTATTAGCTGAGCAATTAAATAAGGTGCCAGGCCTCTATATACCGCCACGCCACGCTGATGAGGCTTATGTTGGCAGTTCTATTCAGTTTATGGCCCAAGGTATTGCTTTGGCACATTTACCCGACTTTGTGCAGGCATGTGCCAAGCGTGGAGTAGAACTAAAATGGTTTGGTGAGGCGGAACCCAAAGCCTTTACTAGTCGTTATGATAGTTGGCACTATGTGGAGCCGCAGCATTTACCCAATACCTTGGCAGTCTTGGAAAAGACCTTGGATATGCGGGTGCCATTAACCTTTGATTTGGCTGATTGCCAACTATTAGCGGATATTATTGCCGATGTTTGTGGTGATTTTGTCCAGCAATAATGGTGTCTCTACCACCAATTAAGTGCCATTCTATAATACTGCTTATTACCTACTTGCATTGACGCTGGGCGTTAAGCCAGCTACATTGTAATGTTACGTTATTGATTTTAAGACGAACTTACAGGTAGCCACCTTATGCAAACATTGACGTTTGAAAATCCCATACAGTTACAGACGCAACGCCTGCGCTTACGTCAGTGGCGGCTGCGGGATTATAAAGTGTTTGCCGAGATGAATGCAGACCCAGAAGTCATGCGTTTTTTCCCTGCGCCCTTAACAGCTGAGCAAAGTGATAATATGGCCGACCGTATCCAATCCCTTATTACGGCAAAAGGTTGGGGTTTATGGGCTGTAGAACGTATTGCTGATGAGCGCTTTTTAGGTTTTGTAGGCTTACATGAGCCCACTGATGACTTTACTTTTAGCCCTTGTGTCGAAATTGGTTGGCGGTTATCCCGTGATACATGGGGGCATGGTTATGCCTCAGAGGCTGCCAAGGCAGCCCTAGACTTTGCCTTTACGCAATTAGAGCTAGCTAAGGTGATGTCCTTTACGCCCCTGTCTAATACGCGTTCTATGGCGGTGATGGAACGTATAGGTATGCACAATATGCAGGCTGATTTTGATCATCCCGCTTTACCCTCTGAGCACACACTGCTGCGCCATGCCTTATATTCTATTACGGCTGAGCAATGGCAAGCCAAATAGCCTAGCTTATTCACTGAGACTACTTTAATCATTGCGGCCTATAGCTAGCTAACCCACAGGTTATAGGTTATGGGTTATAGTTTATAGGTATTCAGGCTAGGTGTTTTAAAGTAGAATGCCGTCTTTAATTTTTATCTTTATTTTTTAATCTTTACTACCTTATGCCAACAGCTGCCAATCATCTTGAGCAATCTCTAGCCGAACTAACGGCTTTTTTGGGCTCCAGTACTCCCCAAGCCTGGGTAACTGAGGCTATAAAACAGCAAGATATTTTGTTAATTGACCATGCCCACTGTGAAAAAAAGGCGGCTTCAACGGCCATGCAGTTAATGTTTCGGTATCCCGAAAAAAGCACTCTGTTGACCAAAATGTCACGCTTAGCCAGAGAAGAGCTTATTCACTTTGATCAGGTATTACGCTTGATGCAGGAGCGCGGAGTGACCTATGGCCATTTACCAGCCTCTCGTTATGCGGCTGGCTTGCATAAAATGGTGCGTACCCATGAGCCCGTTAAGTTAATGGATACCTTGATTATTGGGGCTTTTGTTGAGGCACGTTCTTGTGAGCGTTTTGCTGCGCTAATTCCTTTTTTAGATACTGAGCTTAAGGCTTTTTATCGCTCGCTGTTAAAGTCAGAAGCCCGCCACTACCAAGACTATTTAAACTTAGCTTTGGCAGAGGCAACAGGCCCAAAAGGGCCGGGTGAAACAGCCTTTTGGCAACGTGTTGAGGCTTTTCGAGCCAAAGAAACTGAGTTAATAAACACCCCTGATAAGCAATTCCGCTTTCATAGTGGTTTACCGACAGTCGCCAGTGGTGCTGTGGATGGAGAATAAGATGCATAATAAAGTGGCTTTGGCCAATGTGTTAATGCTGCTGGCAGCGGCTATTTGGGGCTTTGCCTTTGTTGCCCAACGGGTAGGCATGGAAACCATGGGGCCGCATTTGTTTAATGGTGTGCGCTTTATTATGGGTGGCCTAGTATTATTGCCTGTGGTGTATTGGTTAAGTAAACGCCGTCCTGAGCGCAATGAGCAGATAACCACAAGCACACAGCAATTACTTCTAGCTGGATTACTAGCAGGCAGCTTTTTATTTGCTGGCGCGACCTTGCAGCAGGTAGGCTTACAATACACAACGGCTGGTAAGGCTGGCTTTATTACCGGTTTATATATCTTTTTTGTACCTGCCATTGGCCTCTGTTTTGGTATGCGCACCAGTTTAGGTACTTGGTTAGGGGCTTTGCTGGCAATCTGGGGTCTATATTTATTGTCGGTACGGGATGATTTTACCCTTAGCCGTGGCGATACTTTGCAATTACTATGTGCCATTGCTTTTGCGGGCCATGTATTGGTTATAGGCTATCTTGCAGGCCGTTATGACACCATTAAACTCTCTGCTATTCAGTTTTTAGTGGCAGGCGTTTTGGCTTTTATTGTCGCCATTTTTACAGAAACCATTACTTGGCAAATGATTGTCGATACGGCTATACCACTGGCTTATGCTGGACTAATGTCAACGGGCGTGGCCTATACCTTACAAGTTGTGGCTCAACAACATGCCCATAGCTCCCATGCGGCTATTATCCTTAGCTCCGAAGGGGTATTTGCGGTGTTGGGTGGCTGGTTATTTTTAAGTGAACAATTACCCATACAAGGTTTATTGGGTTGTGGGCTTATGTTGGCCGGTATGTTGCTGTCGCAATTATGGCCTGCACGTAAAGCTTAGTTTGCTATTAGTAAAAGCTAATTGCTAATTGGAACCTGCCATATATACTAATTGGTTCTATATTAAGGATGGGTAAACCACTAGATTTTAGGGCGCTGTTTAATGCTCTAATAATTGTTTTACAGTGTTTATACCTATTTACAGATAAGCCCTAAGGCCCATTATTATGCTTAGTGATCAGTCCCCAGTTTGTCCAGCTGCCTTGTTAAATCAGGCTCAAGGGTTGCCCCCTATGGCTACCGCGGTAATTAATGCAGGCAATCAATTGGCTATGGAAAGTGCCCGTCAAGCAGAGCTAGAGGGGGTTATTTCGCCTATTTTGGTGGGTGATGAGGATCAAATTCGATCTATTGCGGCCAATATGGACTGGGCTTTAGCTGATAATCAGGTCGTTGCGGCTGATGGTGAACAAGCCGCCGCAGAAGCCGCTGTGGCTCTAGTCCACGCCCAACGGGCGCAAATGTTAATGAAAGGGCATATTCATTCCGATACTTTACTGCGTGCTGTATTAGATAAACACAAAGGTTTACGCACTGGAGCACGATTAAGTCATGTTTTCTATATGACAGTGGCTAATAGCGATAAAGCTCTCTGTATTACCGATGCTGTTATCAATATTGCCCCTGATCTCACCACACAACAACATATTTTGCGTAACTGCATTCATTTAATGCATGCCTTAGCTATAGAAAAACCCAATATTGCCTTGTTATCAGCTACGGAAACACCCACGCCAGCTATGCCTTCTAGCATCTTAGCTAAGGAACTCTTAGTAAGTGTTGCCGATGAGCAATTAGGTGCGCAAATCTTTGGTCCCGTAGCTTTAGACGGGGCTATTTCACCCGCGGCGGCAAGCATTAAGGGTATTGATGTTGATGGTGCGGGTGAGGCGGATGTGTTATTGGTGCCAAATATTGAGACGGGTAATGCCATTTTTAAACAAATGGTCTATTTTAGTGGCGCTACCGCAGCTGGTCTGATTTTAGGGGCTAAGGTACCGATTATACTAACTTCACGGGCAGATCCACCGGCGGCACGCTTGGCGTCTGCTGCTTTAGGTTCTATTTACGCCCATTGGTTAAAGCAGCAGGGCTAGCTTAGTATTTAGTTTGGCACCAGTTGGCTAATTAACTTCGCGAGTTTCTCGATACCGGGCGCTATTTTATGGGTATCAATAGAAGAATAGCCCAAACGGAAGTAGTTACGCGGTGGATTATCACCTAAAAAGTGAATATCCCCAGCTTCAATAAGAATACCATTCTCCGCTGCAAGTTTTTTTAACTCTCTTGCATCTAAGCTATCTGGGCCTTTTATCCAGTAACATGAGCCACCAAAGGTGGGCTGTTCAAAGCCGTTTGGCATACATTTCTGTAGGCTTTCTGCCATTATCTGATGCCGTTCTTTGTAAGCATTGACCAAGGTGCTAGCGAGGGAATCATAATAGCCACGTGCCACAAATAGGCCAATGGAGCGCTGGTTGTTGGCTGGTGGATGACGCACCATTAAACGCCTTAATGATCTGGCTTCGGCAATTAATTCTTTGCTCGCTACTAGATAGCCCAATCGCAGACCTGGAGCAAGGGTTTTGGAAAAGCTGCCTATATAAATAACGCGGCCATGCTGATCTAGACTTTTCAGTGCTGGCGAGGGGGCTTGTTTAAAGTTAGTTTCACACTCATAGTCATCTTCAATAATGACAAAATCATGCTCATTGGCCATTTCCAGCAGTTTGCGGCGGCGGTCAAGGGGCATGGTAACCGTAGTAGGGTATTGATGACTGGGGGTGGTGTAGACACAATCACAGTCTTTAACGGCATCACTGATAATAAGGCCTTCGTCATCTACTGGTAGTGGTTTGACTTGTGCGGGATTAATACTAGCTATATTACGCACATCCACATATCCAGGGTCTTCGATACCCATAACACTATCTTGGTTTAATAGCAGTTTGGCTAGCATATATAAGCCATGCTGGGTGCCTACAGTAATGAGTATTTCCTGCGGATCCGCCCATACCCCGCGGCGTGGAAGGATTCGCGTATGCAGCTGTTCGATTAACATGGGATCATCATCAACAAAATGATCAGCAGCCCAACTGCGAATCGCTGGCACACTCACATTATCTTTGCAGCATTCCCGCCAGTGATTGGTAGGGAATAAATTGGGGTCAAATTGGCCATAAATAAAGGGATAATCATATTGCTGCCAATCAGCCGGTTTAATAATATTACTTTGTAAGGTGGGGCGTAATTTAAAGCGCTGTTGCCAATCAGGCGCTTGGCCAGAGGTGTCTCTGTCAGCGGGAATTGATTCAACTACGACACTATTTTCAAGAATATTAGGGTTGACATAATATCCACTGCGTTCTTTGGCTACTAGATAGCCATCATCAAGTAGATGATCATAGGCTAATACCACGGTATTACGGGCGATATTTAGCTGCTTGGCCAATTTGCGGCTGGATGGTAAAGGGCTATCCAGTGGGATATGTTTAGCTAAAATAGCTTGCGCAATCTGCTGCCGTAATTGTTGTTGCAGACTAGCAGATAGACCAGCATCTAAATGAAAAAGAGGGTGGCTCATATATTGCGTTCCAGTTATCAAAAGCGATCGTCAGACAGATTGTATGGAGTATTTGTTGTTGATGCCAGAAGTTTTATTATTGGCATAACAGTTAGCCCAAAATTGGTTCTAAGGGAAATAGCCTATGTAGGCATAAAGTAGGCGCTATTATGAGGTGCCCAGTAGTTTACCGGAAACCAATAACTTAACTAGTAATGAGTACGTGATTATGTCTTACGATATCAATAATTACACTATGGACCAGGCCTTAACTGATGATCGTCATCATGTTTGGCATCATTTAACCCAGCATAAGATGTTGGAGACCCAAGATCCTTTAATGTTTATTGAAGGTAAGGGCATGCGCGTTATGGATACTAAAGGTAAAGAGTATCTGGATGCTGTTGCTGGTGGTGTATGGACAGTTAATATTGGCTATGGTCGTGAATCTATGGCCAATGCTGTGCGTGACCAATTATTAAAGATTAACTTCTTTGCTAATAGTGCGGGTAGTATGCCTGGGGCGTTATTTGCCCAAAAATTAATTGAAAAAATGCCAGGTATGAGTCGTGTTTACTATTCCAACTCAGGCTCAGAAGCTAATGAAAAGGCGTATAAAATTATCCGTCAGATCGCTTACAAAAAATACGGCGGTAAAAAGCACAAAATTTTATTCCGTGATCGGGATTACCATGGCACCACTATTACCGCTCTAAGTTCTACTGGGCAATTACAACGTAAGGGTCAGTATGGGCCATTTACCCCTGGTTTTATTGAGTTCCCCCATTGCTCAGCTTATCACTCGGCGAATGGTGCAGATGCTGATTTTGGTATTCAAGCTGCACAGGCTATCGAAGAAACGATTCTCCGTGAAGGCCCAGATACCGTAGGTGGTGTTGTTATTGAACCCATTACTGCCGGTGGTGGTGTGATTGTGCCGCCTGAGGGTTATATGCAAGAAGTTAGACGTATTTGTGACAAATACGATGTCTTACTGCATATTGATGAAGTGGTTTGTGGTCTTGGTCGAACAGGCAAGTGGTTTGGCTATCAGCACTTTGGTATTGTGCCAGATATTGTCACTATGGCCAAAGGTGTTGCCAGTGGTTATGCCGCCATTTCTTGTACTGTAACCACGGAAGCAGTATTTAATGATTTTAAAGATGATGCTAATGACCCTATGGGCTATTTCCGTGATATATCTACCTTTGGTGGATGTACAGCGGGGCCAGCTGCAGCTTTGGAAAATATGCGCATTATCGAAGAAGAAAACCTGCTGCATAATTCAACGGTTATGGGTGAGTATTTGAATCAGCAATTGCATAAGTTAGCTGCAAAACATGAAATGATTGGCGATGTGCGTGGTAAAGGTTTATTCCAAGGTATGGAACTAGTCAAAGATCGCAACACTCGAGAGCCAGTTGAGGAATCTGTAGCGGCAGCTGTGGTCGCACACTGTATGTCTCAGGGGGTTATTATTGGTCGTACTAATCGCAGTTTTGAACGCCACAATAATACCTTGTGTTTAAGTCCAGCATTGATTGCATCCACTAATGAGATTGATGAAATTGTATCGGCCATTGATCATGCTTTAGCAAGTGTCTCTTGATAAGATTTAAGCAATGTTGAAAAAGCGGCTCTCTTTGCAGAGGCCGCTTTTTTTTTGTGCTTGTGAATGGCCAGAAGCCAATATAATATAGCCGCTCACATTTTTTATTTCGGATACAAGATGGCAGTTATTCCCGTTACCAATGATTTTGGCGTTGCCCCACAATTGTTAGCAGCTGATATGGCAGCAGTAAAAGCCTTGGGTTATACCACAGTAATTAATAATCGACCTGATGGCGAACCCGGCCACCCAAGTAGTAATAAAGATTTACAAGCAGCAGCTGAGGCTGAAGGCCTGAAATATTTTTATACGCCTATTTTTGGCATGAATTTCCCAGCAGAAACGGTCGCCGAAGTGCAGGCTATTCTAGAAAATCACGACAAGGTATTGGCTTTTTGTCGTTCTGGTACGCGTTCAGTGAATGTTTGGGCGCGTGCACAAACTGCTGATGTGGATGTAGCTGCATTAGTTGCCCCAACTGGGTTAATTCTAGCCACATAATTAATATTCCAATTTAGAATAATATAATTATTATTTATTCCATTACATTATTAATAACTGGTGCTATAGTAGATTGCATATGGTGCCAGTTTATTTAACTCCTTGGTGCCAAGAAACTAAACTGACAATGTGTCAGAGGTATTTATGAGCATCTCATCAGCAGCCCAAGTTGAATTTTCATCACCCAGTGTGACCTTAGCTAGTCATAAACAAGCTAATGCTCATTATGCTATGCCTGCTCAGCAAACCCCTAAACCTGTCCACCTAGTTAAGTCTGCGGATAAGAAAAGCTTATCTAAGTCGGAACTTATCTCCTCATTTGTTGGCATCGCCGGCTAATTGTCCTTCTGGACCAATTGTTAATTATACTGGCACTAAATAATAGCTCAGGTTGGTTGTTGGCAGCCTAAACGTCTTCGCTTATGCTAATGTACTTTGCCGTCATTAGATAATGAGACCATGACTAAAGCCTCTGCTTTACCTCAATTTGAAAATCACCAAAATCAGACGCACAAATATACAACCTGCTATATGTGTGCCTGCCGCTGCGGTATTAAAGTCACCCTAGAAGACGAAAAAATTCGTTTTATTCAAGGCAATCCTAATCACCCTGTTAATAAAGGTGTGCTCTGTGCCAAGGGTAATGCTGGCATTATGAAGCAGCTGTCCCCCGCCAAACTCAATAAGCCTTTGCTACGTAAACCCGATAGTGAGCGTGGTGCGGCCGAATTTGAAGAAATTAGTTGGGATAGGGCCCTAGATATTCTTACGGAGCGTTTAGCTAATATTCGGGCAACTGATCCAAGACGTTTAGCCTATTTTACTGGGCGCGATCAAATGCAAGCTCTAACCGGTCTGTGGGCATCACAATTTGGTACCTATAATTGGGCCGCCCACGGTGGTTTTTGTTCTGTGAATATGGCCGCTGCTGGTCTCTATACTATGGGCCACGCTTTTTGGGAATTTGGCGATCCAGATTGGGACCAAACTAAGTATTTTATGCTTTGGGGTGTGGCGGAAGACCATGCTTCTAATCCCATCAAAATTGGCCTTAAAAAACTTAAAGAGCGGGGCGCTAAATTTGTTGCAGTAAATCCAGTTAGAACCGGTTATCAATCCATTGCCGATGAATGGTTAGCCCTAAAGCCAGGAACTGATGGCTTATTGGCCTTGGCCATGATTCACGTGTTATTGCGTGATGGGCAAATTGATGATGAGTTTTTGATTCGCTATACCAATGCACCGCAACTAGTCGTAAATACCCCAGGGCAAGTTGGGGATGGATTATTATGGCGTGATGGAGATGATGCTACTCAGGTCTACGATCAATTAACTGAAAGCTTTGCTCCAGCCATGTCGGCGGATATTGCCCCAGCTTTAATGGGTGAGTTTGAAACGCCAGATGGGGTGCCCGTGCGCACCGTGTTTAGCATTTTGCTAGACAAGTATATGGATCCTCAGTATAGCCCTGCAGCCGTTGCCAAAGAGTGTGGTATAGATGCTGCCACCATCGAACGTATTGCCTTGGAAATGGCCCATGTGGCTTTTCAAGAGTCCATTACCCTTGATATTGAATGGACTGATTGGGCTGGACGCAAACAAACTCAGTTTATTGGCCGGCCTGTTTCTATGCACGCTATGCGTGGTGTGTCTGCCCATTCCAATGGTTTTCAGACATGCCGAGCGATTCATTTATTACAAATATTGTTAGGCACCATTGATTGCCCGGGTGGTCATTTAGCGAAACCACCATTCCCTAAACATATTGTGCCACCCATTAAGCCAGCCAAGGTAAATGCGCCCAATACGCCTCTTGAATCGGCACCTTTGGGTTTTCCTACTTGCCCAGAAGATCTGCTTATTGATGAGCAAGGGCAGCCGCAGCGCATTGATAAGGCTTATTCGTGGGATGCGCCCATAGCCGCTCATGGCCTGATGCATATGGTAATTAGCAATGCAGTGGCTGGTGATCCATATCCTATTGATACTTTGATGTTGTTTATGGCTAATATGGCCTGGAACTCAAGTATGAATACTTCCGAGACCATGGATATGTTGCGGGCGAAGGATGCCGAGGGTAATTATAAAATCCCCTTTATTGTCACCTGTGATGCCTTTAACTCAGAGACCGTGGCTTTTTCTGACTTAGTCTTACCTGATACAACTTACTTGGAACGGTATGACACCATTTCCATGCTAGACCGGCCTATATCTGAGCCTGATGCCGCTTGTGATGCTGTGCGCATCCCTGTAGTGGATGCTAATCGTGATGTATTAAGTTGGCAAGAGGTGATGGTTGAGGTAGCTGGACGTCTTAAGCTGCCGGCCTTTACCAATGCTGAAGGTCAACCTAAATACGAAAATTATAAAGATTTTATTATCAACTTTGAGCGTGCTCCAGGTATTGGTTTTCTGGCTGGTTGGCGTGGTGAAAATGGCGATCAATCCCTACGCGGCGCGCCAAACCCCAAGCAGTGGGAAGCTTACGAAGAAAATGAGTGTTTCTTTAAATACGAATTGGCACCCAACCAACGTTATATGCGCCATGCCAATTTAGATTATCTGCAACTAGCTAAAGAAGCAGCTTGGGTGGGTAGTACGGAGCAGATTGTTATTGAGCTCTATTCAGAGACCCTACAAAAATTCCGTTTAGCTGGGCAGGGCCTATATGATGGGCCGCAGCCCACTGAAGAAAGTCAAAAACAGCGTTTGGTGCGCTACTTTGATCCTTTACCTAGTTACTACTCACCTTTAGAACAGCAATCTGTGAGTAGCGAAGAATATCCATTTTATGCCATTACGCAACGTCCAATGTTTATGTATCACTCATGGGATTCGCAAAATGCATGGTTGCGGCAAATTATGTCGCAAAATTATCTTTATATGCATCGTCAAACAGCATTGGATATGGGTATAAATGATTTTGATTGGGCTTGGGTAGAATCACGTTCTGGCAAAATTCGTGTGCAAGTTAAGCATATGGAAGGGGTAAATCCAAATACTGTTTGGACTTGGAACGCCATTGCCAAACAAGGTGGCGCCTGGGGCTTAAGTGATGACACTAATGAGGCTAAGCAGGGCTTCTTAATGAACCATCTAATTAGCGAATTATTACCCAGTGATAAGGATGGTTCTCGCATGACCAACTCTGACCCCATAACCGGTCAGGCTGCTTGGTATGATTTACAAGTTAAGATAACGCCAGCCACAGCAGGTGAAGAGGGCAGTTGGCCGCAATTTGCGCCCCTTAAGTCACCGCTAGGTTATACTCCGGCACCGACTAAGCAAGGCTATACTAGCCATACAAATGTTAATTTAAAACGGCCTTGGTCTGATATTTTTGGCCGCCGCTCGTCATAAGTGAGGTAAAGTAGGTGAAATTAGGTTTAGCAATCGATCTTGATACCTGTGTTGGCTGCCACGCTTGTGCCACAGCGTGTAAACAATGGAATACGTCAGGCACTATTGGTCCGTTAACGGATACCAATCCTTATGGTAAAGACCCAAATGGCGCTTGGCTAAATCGTATTCGCACATTTGAGGTGGATGAAAGTCCACAAAGTAAGACCGTTAATATGCCCCTTTCTTGTATGCATTGTGAAGACGCGGCATGTGTCACAGTTTGCCCTACTGGTGCCTCTTATAAGCGCGATGAAGATGGTATTGTGTTGATTGACCAAGATCGGTGTATGGGCTGCAATCTATGCGCCTGGGCTTGTCCTTATGGTGCGCGTGAGTTGGACCCCGGCTCTGGTACCATGAAAAAATGTACTTTGTGCGTTGACCGTATTTATGATGAGCAATTACCCGAGTCCGAGCGTCAGCCCGCCTGTGTGATAACTTGTCCAACAAATTCTCGTGTGTTTGGCGATTTTGATGATCCTGAGTCTGAAGTATCCAAACTACAAAAACAGCGAGAAGGTAAGCCGCTAATGCCTGAGCTGGGATATAACCCAGTTAATACCTATTTACCCCCGCGTGAGCCTATAGAACGGCCTCAGGGAGGCAAGGTGTTAGGTAAGGTTAAACAAATCGTTAATCGTATTATTCATCGTTAGAGGCTCTTATTATGCATCCTGCTTTTTCTGTATTGATCTTTACAGTTACTGCTGGCGCTGGCTACGGTTTACTGGGCTGGCTAAGTGCGAATCAATTATTTGCTTGGTGGGCCTTATCTATTGCTATGCAAATTAGCATTGGTGTTATTGCTATGGTGCTTATTAGTATTGGCCTTTCAGCCTCTACTTGGCATTTAGCTAACCCAAAGAATGCATGGCGTTCCTTTAGCTGTTTCCGCACCTCCTGGTTATCTAGGGAGGCTGTGTTTGCGATTTTGTTATACCCCATTGCGGCCCTGTATGCTGCCGCTATTTATTTTCAGTGGGATAGTATTGGTATCTGGGCTGGTCTGTGTTTGCTGTTTAGTTTTATTATCGTATTTGTCACCGCCATGATTTATGCTAGTTTGAAAACTATTCGACAGTGGCATCATCCTTTAGTACCTATCTTGTACCTGTTATTTGCAGCTATGAGTGGTGGCTTAGCTTGGGCCTTTTTACTCGCGTGGAATGATTTAGAATTAGGCTTACTGATACAAATTCTTGGCGCACTGGTTGCCTTTACTACCTTAACTAAGCTTAGTTATTTCTGGCTTTTTAAAGTACCAGGTGGAAGTAGTATTCAGACTGCTACAAGTTTCTTAAATCAGAAAGTAAGGATTCTTGATGCGGGTCATTCTGCACCTAGCTTCTTAAATAACGAATTTATCTATGACGTTGCCAAAGTGAAATTGCTTCGTATGCGTTGGTTAATGTTATCAACAACCTTTGTTATTCCTTTTGCTTTGCTTTATTGGCTGCCAAATGCCTTAACTCTAGCCATAGCATTTGTCATTATGATGGCTGGTTTATTGACTGAACGTTGGTTATTTTTTGCTGAGGCGCGCCACGTAGTTCGCTTATTGCATGGCCAACAACGAGTCTAGAAAGTTACTCCCTTGCTAGTACTTTATTGGCACTTTTAGTCTCAATTAGCGCCACCATTGGATAATTTTAAATCTTCTTTGGGTGTAATTAACCCCTTAATAGTGTTCTAAAAAGTCCTTCTTCAATAGCTGACCAATTGATCCATATTTGTAAATTAATATAAGTATGCCATAGGTTTAGTTTTAATTTACAAAGTATTAAATAGGTCGCTTTTAAGCAATAAGCGCGCTTGCGTCTTGATACTAATGGGTCTATTCTGACTATGAGCTATTCATTTTTGCTATTAAATTAGTATCTGTTTTTTTATTACAAAGATTGGATCTAATAATAATACTAATCTGGCTTTGGCTTATTTTTTGTTGAATAGT
>JBMZUZ010000021.1:0-16914 GCA_049625185.1 Pseudomonadales bacterium
CACGCCGCCAGTGTGACGGATACCCTTGCTGCGATATTAATTATTTTGGGCTTAATTCTGCGTACCGAGTTTGATCTGGTAGCAGCGAAGTTACTGCTTATCTTGGTATTTTTATTACTTACCAGCCCTACTGCATCCCATGCCTTAGCCAAATCGGCGCGTCATGGTGGCTTGCTGGCCCTAGCGGAAACCCAAGCCTCAACGAAACCAGCAACTACTAAAAAGGAAAACGACTAATGCCAGAGCTTATCGGCCTAGTGCTTTTTAGTATGCTTGGGATAACCGCGATAGGGGTTATCGTTATTAAAGACCTCTTTGCAGTAGTCATGCTATTTGGTATCTACAGCTTTTTGTCAGCCCTGATTTTTGTCAATCTTGATGCTGTGGATGTGGCCTTTACGGAAGCCTCGGTTGGAGCCGGTATTTCCACGGTGCTAATGCTAGGCACCTTGGCACTAACCGGCCGGAAAGAAAAAACCCATACCCATAAATCCATACTGCCATTACTAGTGGTAGTGATTACCGGTGCGGCTTTGGTTTATGGCACTTTAGATATGCCACCCTTTGGTGACCCTAATAACCCCATCCATCAACATGTGGCGCCTCGCTATATACAAGATTCACCGCAAGAGATTGGCTTGCCTAATATGGTGACATCGGTTTTAGCCAGTTATCGGGCCTTTGATACCTTAGGCGAAACGGTGGTGGTATTTGCGGCAGCGATTGGTGTGTTAAGTTTACTGGGCTTACCTAAGCGGGATAGAGCCGCCATCAACTCAGGCTTAAAGCAACATATGGTATTAAGAGTGGTGGCCAAACTGATTATTCCTTTGACCATTTTATTTGCCTTATATGTGCAGTTTCATGGTGACTATGGTCCAGGGGGTGGCTTTCAGGCCGGAGTCATAGGTGCTGCCGCCATTATTCTCTATACCTTGGTATTTGGTTTACCCAATGCTACCAAAGTATTGCAGCCGACTTTATTGCGAGGCCTAGCCGCACTAGGGGTATTAATTTACTGCGGTACCGGTGTGGCAGGTTTGTTGTTAGGTGCCAACTTTCTTGATTATAACCCACTGGCTAGTGACCCCGTGGCTGGGCAACATATTGGTATTATATTAATTGAACTGGGCGTGGGCTTAACTGTATTTGCTGCCATGCTAAGTATTTTTTATGCCTTTGCTGGGCAGGCTGAAAGGACGAATATCCAATGAGTTTTATCGTCGACTATTATAACTATTGGGTAGCCGTATTTTTAATGATGGCGGGTTTTTATCTGGTTATTTCAGCAGGCAACTTGGTAAAAAAAGTAGTGGGGCTAAATATTTTCCAGACTTCCGTGTTTATGATGTATATCACCATGGGCAAAGTCTCAGGTGGTAGTGCACCTATTCTTGCTGAAGGTATCACCAGTTATTCCAACCCCTTACCCCATGTGCTGATTTTGACAGCAATTGTGGTTGGGGTAGCTACAACTGCCGTGGGACTAGCATTAATTGTCAGAATCAAGCGTGCTTATGGCACCGTTGAAGAAAGTGAATTTGAAGATAAGGAAGATTTAATCTGATGTTGGCACAGCACTTCCCTATCTTACCGATAATTCTGCCCCTGATTGCGGCACCTTTGTGTATTCTACTTGGCCATCGTCAATGGGTTTGGCTATTTTCTATTTTGGTCAGCGGCCTTAGTTTTTGTGTGTCTGTGTATTTACTCTTGGCCACCTTGGATCAAGGTGTCTTAAGTTATGCTGTAGGGGGCTGGGAACCACCTTGGGGTATTGAAGTGCGTATTGATGTAGCTAGTGCTCTGGTGCTCAGTATCGTCACGGGCATTTCATCATTGGTTTTGGTCTATGCCAAAGACAGTATTGCCCAAGAAATTGACCCGAGCCAGCATACCCTTTTCTATACGGCACATTTGCTTTGTTTAGCTGGCTTATCGGGCATTTTAAGTACTGGCGATGCCTTTAACCTCTTTGTATTTTTGGAAATTTCTTCCTTAGCTACCTATACCTTAGTCAGCCTTGCAGCAGACAAGCGCTGCCTAACCGCCGCTTTCCGTTATTTGATTATGGGTACCATTGGCGCCACCTTTATCTTGATTGGCGTAGGTATGCTCTATATGCAAACCGGCACCCTAAATATGCTGGATTTGGCCACACGCATTGCTGAATACGATACTAGCCGCACCCTTAATACTGGGCTGGCGTTTATTTTAGTGGGCGTAAGTATTAAGTTGGCATTATTCCCATTACATATGTGGTTGCCCCCTGCTTATACCCATGCACCTTCTGCGGTGAGTGCCTTTTTAGCCAGTACCGCTACCAAGGTTGCCGTATATGTGATGGTACGTTTTATCTTTACGGTATTTGGTGCAGAGTATGTGTTCCTCACCATGGGCATGGATATTATTTTGCTCGGCCTGGCGATTGTTGCCATCTTTAAGTGCTCGTTTATGGCCACTGTGCAAAGCAATATTAAAACTGTTTTGGCCTATAGTAGTGTGGCCCAAATTGGCTATATGATCTTGGGCATTAGTCTGGTGACTAGCGCTGGCCTTATGGCGGGTCTGCTGCATATATTTAACCATGCACTGATGAAAGGCGCCCTATTTATGGCTGTGGGTGCTGTACTATTGCGCACTGGCTCCGTGGATATTAAAGCCTTTCAGGGCTTGGGTAAGCAGATGCCCTATACCATGGCGGCATTTACCATTGCTGGATTAAGTATTATAGGTGTGCCATTGACCGCAGGTTTTGTAAGTAAGTGGTATTTAGTGACTGCCGCACTGGAACAGCAACATTGGCTAGTGGCATTTATCGTTTTGGTTGGTTCTTTGCTGGCTGTGGTATATATCGGCCGTATCTTAGAAGCAGCTTACCTTAAGAAGCACTCGGCTATTACCGCTGATAAGACCATTAAAGAAGCGCCTTTATTAATGCTGATTCCCATGTGGATACTGGTATTAGCGAATATTTATTTTGGTATCGACACATCCTTAAGTGTCAGTGCCGCTGATGCAGCCGCGCAATGGTTGACCCAAACCACACCCAATATGGGGGCGGCACAATGAATATCTGGTCAGCTTTAGAGCCCTCTCAGCTTATTAATCTGGCGATTATTGTGCCACTGATAGGCGCTGCCTTGGTGGTGCTATTGGGCAAGTACCCCAATCTGCGCGAAACAGCCTCTATTGGTACGGCGATCGTTCTTTTTACCTTAGTCTTGGGCATTACTGACCATACCTTTAATGATGTGCAAATGGCGACAAGCTGGGTGGCACTCCTGCCCGGCTTGGATATTGCCTTTTTAGTTGAGCCTTTAGGTGTTTTATTTGCTTTGGTGGCCAGCTTCTTGTGGATAATCACCACTGTCTACGCCATTGGTTATATGCGTGGGCATAATGAAGAAAACCAGACCCGCTTTTTCTGCTGCTTCGCCCTAGCGATTAGTACAGTTATGGCGATTTGTTTTTCTGCCAATCTTTTAACCCTATTTATCTTTTACGAACTGCTAACCTTATCCACTTATCCTCTGGTAACCCATGCAGGCAATGAGGATGCCAAACGCGGCGGTCGGGTTTATCTAGGCATTCTTTTAAGCACATCTATAGCCTTTTTATTATTTGCCATTCTCGGCACTTGGGTGACAGCTGGCACCCTTGAGTTTACGCCTGGTGGGGTATTTACCAGTAGCCAATCCAGTGGTCTAGTTGCCCTCTTATTAGTACTCTTCTGCTACGGTATTGGTAAGGCCGCCTTGATGCCTTTCCACCGTTGGTTGCCTGCTGCTATGGTGGCACCCACACCTGTTAGTGCCCTATTGCATGCAGTAGCGGTCGTTAAGGCTGGTGTATTTAGTATTCTGAAAATTGTTATCTATATCTTTGGTATTGATAATCTTAGTCAAATTGCCACCACTGATCTGATGTTATATATCGGCGCTGCTACTGTGTTGCTTTCCTCCTGTGTGGCCATCACCAAAGACAACTTAAAGGCCCGCTTGGCCTATTCCACTGTCAGTCAGCTAAGTTATATTATTGTTGGTGCCTTATTAGCCACTTCGATTGCCGCGGCAGGTGCTAGCTTGCATATAGTGACCCATGCCGTGGGTAAGATTACTTTGTTCTTTTGTGCTGGCGCTATTATGGTGGCGGCCCACAAAAAGAATATTAGCGATATGGTTGGCCTAGGGCGCAAGATGCCCTTGACCATGATTGCTTTTGCTGTGGGCTCAATGAGCATTATTGGCTTGCCACCTATGGCAGGTACTTGGAGCAAATGGTATCTAATGGTAGGTGCTTTGGAGGCCGATAAACTGATTATTGTTGGGGTGCTGACTATCAGTACCTTATTAAATGTGGCTTATCTATTGCCTATTCCCATCAAGGCCTTCTTTAATACTGAAACAGGGCAACAACCATGGTCATGGTCAGAAACCAAAGAGGCACCCTTGCCCATGTTGATTGCCATTGGGGTGACCACGGCTGCTTGCTTAGTGCTGTTCTTTTATCCTCAGCCCATTATTGATTTAATCAATTTGATACCGAGTGTATCGACGGATACTACAGGATTGTCATAAATGAAAAATGATCAACAGCAACCCGATTTTTTCGATAAGCCTGAGAATATCAGTAAGATATTGAAGGTGTTTTATGCCATCTGCATTCTGTTGGTAGTGGCTGACTTTATTGTGCATAGACATATTTATCATGCTTGGGAACAGTTACCTGCGTTTTACGCCATCTATGGTTTTGTGGGTTGTGTGGTGCTGGTCTTGATCGCTAAGGCCATGCGTAAAGTATTGATGAAAAAGGAAGACTACTATGATCAGTAGCCTGCCCTTATTACCGCCTTTTCTGCCCCTGTTAATTGGTGCTATTGCTGCCATAGTGCTGCGTGGTCATCTACGCAGTGCAGTCATGTTATTAACGCCTATTTGGGGTGCATTACAGCTTACTGCCATGGAACCAGGCCTATATTGGACTATGGAATTTATGGGCTACACCCTTGAGCCAGTGCGGGTGGATAAACTCAGTATGCTGTTTGGTTATCTGTTCCACCTCGCGGCATTGATTGCGGTTATCTATGCCCTGCATCTTAAAGACACTCTGCAACATGTGTCTGGTTTAAGCTACGCTGCCAGTGCCGTGGGTGCCGTGTTTGCTGGCGACTTGCTGACTCTATTTGTATTTTGGGAATTATTGGCCTTTACCTCGGTATTTCTAATTTGGGCCAGACGCACTGACCGCGCCTATGGGGCGGGTATGCGCTATATTCTGATTAAGGTGCTATCAGGCGTATTACTACTAGCTGGCGCCATTATATTGATTAAGCAAACAGGTAGTGCGCGCTTTGCCGAAATTGGTTTAGGCCATGAAGGCATACTTAACCTTGGCGCTTGGCTAATATTCTTAGCCTTTGGTATTAAATGCGCGTTTCCTTTTGTGCATAACTGGCTGACTGATGCCTATCCTGAAGCCACGCCTACGGGGACTATTTTCTTAGCTTCTTTTACCACCAAAGTAGCTGTTTACGCTTTAGCCCGTGGCTTCCCAGGTACTGAATTGCTGGTGTGGATTGGCATTGTCATGGCCTGTTTCCCCATCTTTTATGCGGTGATCGAAAACGACTTACGCCGGGTTTTGGCTTACAGCATGATTAACCAAATTGGCTTTATGGTGGTAGGTGTGGGTATCGGTACCTCACTTGCCCTCAATGGCGCGGTGGCCCACGCCTTTAATGATGTCATCTTTAAAGGCTTGTTAATGATGACCATGGGTGCCGTGTTGCATATGACAGGGCGTATTAATGGTTCAGAATTGGGTGGCTTATATAAAAGTATGCCCAAAACCACCATTCTCTGTATTATTGGGGCGGCCTCTATTTCTGCCTTCCCACTGTTTAGTGGCTTTGTCTCTAAGTCGATGATTATGAGTGCGGCGATTGCCGAGGGCTATGACATAGTCTGGCTATTACTCTTGTTTGCTGCGGCTGGGGTATTCCATCATGCCGGTATTAAGATTCCGTATTTTGCCTTTTTCGCTCACGATTCCGGCATTCGCACTACGGAACCACCTAAGAATATGCTCTTGGCCATGGGTATTGCCGCCACTATTTGTGTGTTGATTGGCACCTTCCCTGCCCATACTGTATATGCGTTATTACCTTGGGAAGCCACTTATCAGCCCTATGATATAACGCATGTACTGACGCAACTGCAGTTATTATTCTTCTCTGCTATGGCCTTTGTATGGCTTAACTTACGCCATCTATACCCACCCGAGTTACCATCAACTAATTTGGATGCGGATTGGCTGTATAGGAAATGGGCACCCAGCTTTGTGGTGCCAATCTACGCAGCCATTAGTGGCACGATCAATAAGCTGGAAGCCAAGGCAAAAGGCGCCATTAAACAGCTTATTGATCATTCCTACGATAAGGAAAAAGGCCAACCCAAAGGTTATTTTGCCCAGTTATGGCCAACGGAAACCATGGTTTTTTGGGTGGCTCTGTTATTGGTAGGGATGCTAATTCTCTATTATATTTAGCAGCCAACTAAGTTTAGCACCTTAGGTAAAATCTCAACCATAAGATGAAGGTGTTATAGATCCAAACCTGCATATTTAACCCCGGATAATTTGGCCATATCACGGTGCCAAGTGGCGAGGTCTTTGGCTTCGAACTTGGCCAAATCATTATGGCCGCAGGCGCGAGCCATAACCTGCATTAGTGCCACTGAAGCTGTAAAGAAGTTAGCCAGTTGTTGGGCTGATTTATCAACATTTAGGCGCTTCCTAAGCTCAGTATCCTGAGTGGCAATACCCGTTGGGCAATTATTAGTATTGCACATACGAGCCGCCACGCAACCTATAGCTTGCATTGCACTATTGGAAACAGCTACGCCATCAGCGCCAAGGGCCATGGCTTTAACAAAATCAATTGGTACTCGCAGGCCACCAGTAATAATTAATGTCACTCGTCCACTCGCACCTTGTTGATCCAAATAACGTCTCGCTCTTGCAAGAGCAGGAATAGTAGGCAAACTAATATGGTCCCTAAATATTTCTGGGGCAGCGCCGGTACCACCACCACGACCATCTAGGATGATATAGTCAGCACTGGCATCCAAGGCGAATTGGATATCTTCTTCAATATGATTGGCGCTTAATTTAAAGCCGATGGGAATACCACCAGTAACCTCACGCACACGGTCAGCAAAATGTTTAAAGTCATCTGCCGTATGCAAATCTCTAAATGTAGGTGGTGAGACGGCATCGGTGCCCTCTTCAATACCTCTTACTTGAGCAATCTTACCAATATTTTTATTCCCCGGCAGATGGCCACCTGTGCCTGTTTTTGCACCTTGACCACCTTTAAAATGAAAAGCCTGAACCTGTTTAAGCTTGCTCTCATCATAACCAAAGCCAGCACTAGCCAACTCGTAGAAATAACGTGAATTTGCTGCTTGTTCTTCAGGCAACATGCCTCCTTCTCCTGAACAAATGCCCGTACCAGCCAGTTCTGCCCCAGTAGCCAGTGCAACTTTTGCTTCTTCGGATAAAGCACCAAAACTCATATCAGAGACAAATAAAGGGATTGTTAATTTTAATGGTTTTTTAGCTTGTGGCCCGATAACTAATTCAGTGGCCACAGCTTGATCTTCCATCAGGGGCTTGGTTGCCATTTGAGCAACCATAATTTGGAGGTCATCCCAGTGAGGTAGAGTATGACGTGGCACCCCCATTGAAGTCATGGGACCATGGTGCCCCATAGTAGACAAACCTTCACGGGCTAACTGATGAATCAGCTCAACTGTTGGTTCTTCTTTTGTTGCTGCGGCAAGGGGAATTTGCTGAGGTTTATGTGTTGATCCTGGACCTTCTTGGCCAATATGGCTGGCATCAAATTGTTTATGAGTCCCATCACAAAAGGGTTGATTGGAAGAATGCTTACATTGGCATAAGTAGGCATCACCGGTTTTTTGGGCTTTAAAGGCTTTGGGCTTAAAGTCTGTACCAGCGTGGGAGCCATCACAAAAGGGCTGATTCTGGGAGCGTCCACAAGCACAAAAATAATAATCTTTGCCCTCAACTAATGCGACTTTTTTAGGATTGATTGCAGCAATAATGGGCTTACTCATATATGTATCTCTTGTTATTATTTTTTACTATTTAAACCATTAATATAACAGCACATTTAGGTTGGTGCTTGCACTATCAGTATTCTTTACCAATATGGTTTTCATCAAATTGATTATGAGTGCCATCACAAAAAGGAAAATTACTAGAATGCTTACACTGACACAAAAAAGCATCACGACTCTCAATGGCTTTATAGGGCATGGGGGTTATATCTGTAACAGCATGTGAACCATCACAATATGGTTGATTTTGTGATCTTCCGCATTGACAAAAATAATAATCTTTACCCTCAATTAGGGATACTTTTGTTGGTTTGATGTTTGCAACAATGGGCTTATTCATTTTTTTCCCTCTTTTGAACATTATTAGCTGGCAAGATGAAACACAGAAATATATTTCATCAGCCATTATTGAGTGTTAACTTAGCGGCGATTATCAAGGGCATATGCGCCCGCACCATTAACCACAATCATCAAAAAGCCACCAGCGATGGTTATGTTTTTCATAAAGCTCGTCATTTGCATTTGGTCGGCAAAATTTGCATGGAATAAAATCGCACTAAGAACACAAAAACCAGCCATAGCAAGGGCCACCAAACGTGCCCGATATCCAACCAGTATGGCCAAACCACCCAGTACTTCTAATGCAATAACCAATGGTAGTAAGGCCCCAGGTACACCCATAGAATCCATCCATCCTTGGGTGCCAGCATAACCACCAATCTTAGTTAGTCCTGACATGATAAACATGAAGGATAAAAATAAGCGCCCTACGGGTGCTGCGTATATTTGTAATTGATTCATTTTCTTTTACCTCAAATGATTTTCGATATGGTGGCCATTCTAAGTGTTGCTCATTAACGAATAAACATAGATAATCTCAAATTAATATTCTTATTAGGAGAACAATATGGGTCAGTTGGAAGATATGACCATGTTTGTAAGAATTGTCGACGCAGGTGGAATTAGCAAAGCTGCAGAGCAACTCAATATCGCTAAATCAGCTGTGAGTAGACGCCTTTCTGACCTTGAGAAACGGCTTGGAACACAATTGTTAAATAGGACTACACGCACCTATAGTCTTACTGATGCTGGTTTGCTTTATTATCAACGCACACAAAATATTCTTGACGAAGTATCTCTACTTAATGAACAAACAGCAGACAATAAGGCGCGTATTGAGGGCACACTTAAAATGTCTGCCCCACTATCATTTGGCTTACTGCATTTAAGCCCTTTAATCAGTGAATATGCAGAGGAATATAGCGATCTTGGCTTGCAAGTTGATTTTAGCGATCGACATGTGGACTTGATTGAGGAAGGCTTTGAAATGGCTATTCGTATCGGCAACCTGCCCGACTCAAGTTTTCAAGCCAAGCCAATTACCTGTATCCGGCATGTAATTTCAGCAAGTCCTGATTATCTTGCTGAATTTGGGACGCCCAAGGTGCCGTCTGAATTAAAGGATCATACCTTTTTACAATATGGCTTAATGCAAGATAGCAAATTACAGTTGCGTGACCAAAGTGGACGCCAACACAATATAACGGTTAAATCGAAAATATCGGCCAACAATGGTGATTTTCTCAAACAAATGGCTTTATCAGGCCATGGAATTACCTACTTACCAAACTTCCTAACCTATCAGGAACGAGCAGAAGGCAAGTTAATTCCTTTGTTCTGTGATTATGAGCTGCCAGTTATGAAAGCATATGCTGTGTATCCAAGAAACCGTTTCTTACCAGAACGTTGTCGACGATTTATTGATTTCTTGACCCTAAAGTTTGGCGACCAGCCCTATTGGGACAGGTTAGAAGTTGAGTCGCCTTGTTTGTAAACCATTACCAATAGGCTTACAAACAGTATTTGCTATTTCTAAGTATGGTTTATGCCCATCATGCTTTTAATATGACAAGTAAAAAACTGACAGGCAAGCAGCCAACAAAAACATGTTATAATATAACATTGATTTATTTTGTACCTCTTGTTTTGGGATGATCTCCATATGAACCAACTACCTGTCACTGTTCTGTCTGGCTTTCTGGGCGCAGGTAAGACCACTGTGCTTAGCCATATTTTAAACAATCGCGAAGGCCGCAAAGTGGCTGTTATTGTCAATGATATGAGTGAGATCAATATTGATTCTGCCATAGTCAAAAATGAAGTATCACTAAACCGTAGTGAAGAAAAACTGGTAGAAATGAGTAATGGTTGTATTTGCTGCACCTTGCGCGAAGACCTTCTAGATGAAGTAACCAAACTAGCCAAAGATGGCCGATTTGATTACCTCGTTATTGAATCAACGGGAATTTCAGAGCCTCTGCCAGTGGCAGAAACCTTTACCTTTGCTGATGAAGATGGCGTCTCCCTATCTGATGTCGCTAACTTAGACACCATGGTGACCGTGGTCGATGCTATCAATTTCCTTAAGGATTATGATGAAGCTAAATACTTACAGGATACGGAAGAATCATTAGGTGAAGAAGATGAACGCAGTGTCGCCGATTTGCTGGTTGACCAAGTTGAATTTGCTGATGTGATTCTAATTAGTAAAACGGATCTTGCTAAGCCAGCGGAAATTGATCGTTTAACTGCAATTCTTAGAACCCTAAATACAGATGCCAAAATCGTCCCTATTGCTCAAGGTCAGGTCAATATAGATGACGTCTTAAGTACAGGCCTATTTGATTTTGAGCGCGCCCAACTAGCACCGGGTTGGCTAAAAGAAATGCGTGGTGAGCATGTACCTGAAACTGAAGAATATGGGATTGGTAGTTTTAGCTATGGAGCGCGCCGGCCTTTTCATCCCGAAAAGTTTTATCAACTCCTCCATAGCACCGACCGCTTTGGCAAACTGATTCGCTCGAAGGGCTATTTTTGGCTGGCAACGCGCCCTGAATTCGCTGGCCAATGGAGCCAAGCCGGTGGTATTGCGCGCTATGGTTTCGCTGGTATGTTTTGGAAAGCGACACCGAAAAACCGCTGGCCTACAGATAAAGAATATTTGGAATCGATCGAGAAACAGTGGGTGGAACCCTTTGGCGATATGCGCCAAGAGCTGGTGTTTATTGGTCAAAGCTTAGATAAAGCTGCCATGATTGAGGCTCTGGATCAGTGCCTATTAACGGATGCCGAGCTATTGCAAGGCAAAGCCTATTGGGCAACACTTAAGGACCCATTCCCTATCTGGGAAGAAGCGTAAGTAGTTCAATAAATGGCCTGATATTATGAAAGATATAAAAAATATTTTCCGTAATCTTGAAAAAAAGCTTCGGCAATCAAGTTGGTTTGAGGATGACTGGGAAATCTATAACCGCGGTGCTTATCTGCAACTCTACAAATCAAGTTGGCATAATCAGCAGCAAGGTGGCATCCATTTTGAGACCTTTATTGAAGGGCCACAGATCAAACAAAAAGCCTTCCCTGTATGTATGCACGCAGAGGAAGATTGCCCAGCCCAAGCTGAATTTATCGAACAATTTCTGGCTTTAGAAGCAAAGCGAATCAATAGTTGGAAAGGCTACAAAACTATTGGCTCTGGCTACCATATTTGTCAGCGTACCCTGCCACTAAATTTTAAAAATCTAGAAGACCGGCTATTTGAGGAACTTAATCGCCTGCGCCAGTTAGAAGCCAGTGTTGAGCAAGTCCTACAAAGGCTTTAGCTAGTGTGATTTAGACCAAGGCCAGATAGTGAAACGCAAACCAAGCCCTTGTATCAATATATGTGATTACTCAGGGCCAAAAGGATGGTGCTTAGGCTGCGGACGTACACGGCAAGAAAGCAAAAATTGGTCATCAATCAAGCCCTATGACAAAAATTTTTTGTTAAAGGAGCTAGATAAAAGGATGCGTAAAATAAAAGCCACAACTACTGACTAATGTTGGCTTCTTAAGGACTAACGCAGTTTTTTCAAAACTTATGTAGCTTGATCCTTAGTTAGGACCAGGAGTACTTATAACAGAGCGTACTTTATGCCACCAACGGCCATCAATAATCACCAAACCTAAGCTGATAATAATGGCTCCCAAGATTTGTACTTGGGTAAGTTGATCCCCCATCACTATCCAGCCCAATAGACAAGCAGATATGGGTATTAAAAGGGTCACCAAGCTCGCATTACTGGGCCCAGATTTATTTAAAATATCAAAAAATAGCACATAAGCGAATGCCGTTGAGATAACGGCCAAACCCACTAGAGCAGCGATTATTGAGAATGGTGGTGTCTGTTCTGGTAAGGGTATTTGCCATACTGACACCAGTATTAGCATCACCACTGTAGAACAGAGTAATTGACTGGTAGAGGCAGTAACGGGTGCTTGATTGGCGAGAAATAACTTGGCCCAGAAGCCAGAAAAGGCATAACTTAGGGCGGCAGTTAAGCTTAACAATAAGCCCATATTTAGGCTGTCGGAGAAAGATAGATTTTGGCTAAATAGTAGCGCCGTGCCAGCAATACCAACTAAAGCGCCAAGCACCCGATTGGCAGACAGGCGTTCAACACCGAAACTGGCAAGGACAACAAAAGTAAAAACTGGCGTCATGGAATTGACGATCGATGCCAAACTAACGGATATATAGGTTTGGGCATAGAAAATAGCACTAAAGGGAATAACATTATTAAGCAGTCCCATACCTATATATTTCAGCCACATAGATGGTTTATTTGGCAGAGACAATTTAAGACTGCGCAAGACCAATAGCATGACGATGGCAGCCAGCCCGACGCGGACAGTCACCACCCATAGTGGATGTACATATTCAACGGCCATGCCGGCAAACAAAAAAGAGCCACCCCAGACTAGAGATAGAAGTAACAACTTAGCAAACTGCTCACTAGTCATAAGGCTGTATACCTTTTTAATAAAGCGAAAGCTGTATTTATTATTTTTTGGCTTACAAGTAGATTAACAAGACCCGTTTGCCAGTATTGAGCACTGACTATAACTATGTTGAGAACGGGTGTATATGTGATTTTTGTTTATTAGCAAAATTATCTAGGTTCTGGCCTATGAAAATGGCAAATAAAAGTCATTTTTCGTGCCCTTAGTTGGTTGAGTTTAAAATAGCTCTTCCCATGAAAATTGTTATGTTATAACATATTTGAAATTTACCTTAGACTGCCTATTATCAAACCAAGCTCTAAGCAATTACTTCTACTCCAACCTCAAGGCAATGCCATTATTAGCAACCTAAGCCGAAATAAGATTCTTTCTGCAGAGCTAAACAATAAACACACCTTAATGGCACCACTTAACAACAGACCATAGCATTATGAAGCGCACCTTTTTTACCGCCTTGGAACAACATAGCAGTCAGGAACCGTTAGCCTTATCTAACGTCATTAATGAATTAGCTTTTAATGAACAAGGTCTGATTCCCGTTATTACCCAAGATGTCAGTAGCAACGAAATATTGATGTTTGCTTGGATGAATCTAGACGCGCTTAAACAGACTATAGCCACCAAACGGGTTACCTATTGGTCGCGCAGCCGACAACAATTATGGGTAAAGGGCGACACTAGTGGCCATACCCAAGAATTAATTAATATGTCATTTGACTGTGATGGCGATGTCATCCTATGTCAGGTGAAACAACAAGGCGCTGCTTGCCACACTGGCAGAACTTCCTGCTTTTACTTAAACGTCGATATCGAACAAGACGCAGTGATTGTGCAAGGCCACAAAATTTAATTATGCCCAAGGCATATGCTCAACCAGAAATTTAGGAGTCATCAGTGTTTATAAAACCCCTTCCGGATGTTACTTCCGATAAACACGCTGAAACAGCTGCCACTTTGCAGTGGGTAGGTATGGAAGCTATCGCTGTCCCCGTGGCCATACCAAGCAAGGATAATAAACCTTATTCCACTACGGCCAAGGCAGGCGTCTATGTCAACCTTGCTGACCCTAAGGCCAAGGGTATCCATATGTCGCGCCTGCATCTCATGCTAAATAATTTAGCAGAGCTAGAATGCAATAAAGCGAATATTGATCAATTGTTAGATAACATGGTGGCCAGCCAAGGCGCTATCAGCCAGCAAGCTAAGATCAAACTGGCATTTGACCTAATGTTAAACAAGCCAGCTTTACTCAGTGATGAAAGTGGTTTTCAGTCATACCCGATTATCATTCATGCCGAGAAAAATAATCAAGGCTATAGCTATGAGCTAGAAGTCACCGTGGCCTATTCCAGTACCTGTCCTTGCTCTGCTTCTTTAGCCCAACAACTTTATGCTAAGGCTGTTCATAAGAGCTTCCCCGGTGAAACTATTGATAAAGCTGAATTAATGGATTGGATCCAATCCCAAGCTGGCGCTGTGGCTACCCCCCATAGTCAGCGTTCCTATGCTTATATCCGCCTAGCCATTGGTGATAATAACTGGCCTGATCTAGGGGCACTTATTGTGCAGTTGGAAGCCATGATAGGCACACCTGTGCAAACAGCTGTAAAACGTATTGATGAACAAGCTTTTGCCAAACTTAACGCTGAGAACCTGATGTTTTGTGAGGATGCTGCAAGGCGCATAAAGTTTGGTCTAGAAGCATTAGATTATGTGCAGGACTATTGGTTTAAAGTAGAGCATCAAGAAAGCCTACACGCCCATAACGCAGTGGTAATTGATCAAAAGTTTACGGCCTAAACGGGTATTATTTAGGAGTAGATTCGATTTTAGGAACCAAGGTAAAATACGCCTTCTGAAATCTTATATTTATTGCTCCAAATAGGATATAACCATGAGCCAGCAAGAAATTGCATCACTATTCGATAACTGGAATCAAGCACTACAAACTAGAGACTCTAAGCAGGTTGCCGCCCTTTATGCACAAGATGGCATCCTTCTACCCACGGTTTCCAATCAGGTGCGTCATAATCCGGCAGAAATTGAAGACTACTTTGTACATTTCCTAGCCAAGGGTCCAGCTGGTAAGATAGACGAAGCCAATATCCGTATTTTTGGCGACTTAGCTATTAATTCTGGTGTTTATACCTTTACTTTTGCCGACGGTGCCGTCGTGCAAGCCCGTTATACTTTTGTATATCGTTGGGACAGTGAGCAATGGTTGATTGTGGAGCATCATTCTTCACAGATGCCAGAAGCCTAATAACCAAATAGGAAAGCCCATGACTGAAGCAAATCATAAGGGTCAGTTAGAAGAAAGTACTGGCCGCTGCACAAATACCAGTTGTTGCCCGCCCGCTATGCCAACTACGCGCTTAGCACCAAAAGTAGGGCGCAATGATCCATGCCCATGTGGCAATGGTCGTAAGTTTAAAAAGTGCTGTGGCCGCAATAGCTAAAATCGCTAAATTAGGCGCGGCTGCATAGTCGCGTCCAGATAAACCTCTAACTTAGCTTGGCACCTGCTGGCCATCCCAAGCAAATACCTTGCCTGTATCCTCTGCCTCAAGGCCATCTAGCACAGTCGCAAGTTGTTGCACAGCGTAATCAGTAGTAAACAGACCACCACTGGGTACACGGGACTGAAATGGCTCCGATAATCTGGTATTCACTGTGCCAGGGTGCAGACCGACAATAATCGCCTGCTTTTGGCGGCGCGCTACTTCAATACTGATGCTCTTAATCAACATATTTAAGGCTGCCTTGGCGGCACGATAGGCATACCAGCCCCCCAAGCGGTTATCCGATATACTGCCAACCCGTGCCGATAGCACAGCAAATACCGCGCGTTTATCTTTCGATAATTTAGGTAGCAAGTGTTTGGCTACCATTGCAGGGCCAATAGTATTAACTAGAAAACTCTTTTCAAAATTGTCCACACTAAGCTGGCGTAAGGATTTTTCTGGCTGTAATTCACCATCATGCAATAATCCAGTGGCCACAATAATCAAATCCAAAGGCTGGTCAGCAGAGAAATTAAGTGCAGCTTGCTGCAAAGCATCCTCGTCAAGAAAATCTATAGCCTGGCTATAAACATTATCTAAAGCAAAATCCACCTGCGAGCGCGAAAAGGCATGCACAGTGTTACTTGGCTCAGCGGCAAACAACCTAACGAAAGCGGCCCCTAAGCCACCGGAAGCACCAAAAATAGCGATATTGGCATGCTGCATGGTATCAATTCCTATTGTTTAATTAATAAGTTCTTAAGCGCTGCTTTTAAATTACTGAATTTAAAATCATAGCCATGCTTAACTAGCACCTCTGGCACTACCCGCTGGCTATCAAGCAACAAGCATGATGATTCACCTAAACCCAACCACAACATAAGTTTAGGAGCAGGAATAATAGCAAACCGGTTTAACACGCCAGCTAAAGTCTGGGTGAAAACACGATTGGGTAGTGGCTCTGGTGCCACCATATTAACTGGACCACTTACCTCATCGGCGGTAAGTAGAAAATAGATCCCATGGATCATATCTTGGTAATGGATCCAAGACATATATTGCTGGCCATGACTAATAGGGCCACCAACAAAACATTTAAATGGCAATAACAACTTCTTTAACGCGCCGCCTTGGGTAGACAACACGATACCTGTGCGCAAGGTAACCACTCTGGTATAGGGGGAGGCCTTAGTGGCTATTTGTTCCCATGTCGAACACAAGGTAGAAGGAAAATCAGAGGCTGATACCGCTGCTGTTTCGGGCAGCTCATCATCCCCTCGATCACCATAAATACCAATAGCTGAACCACTAATAAAGACTTTAGGAGGGTTACTACTGCGGGCAAACAAGGCCACTAATTGTTCAGTGGTGTGCCAGCGGCTTTGGCAGATAATATCCTTTTGTTTATCACGCCAACGCTTATC
>JBMZUZ010000022.1:0-12715 GCA_049625185.1 Pseudomonadales bacterium
GCAGATTTTTTCACGGCAGCTCATCCCCAAATTGATAAATTAGATGACCGCGAATTTAAATATAGAGTACGGTTTGATGAGTTAAAAGTGGGCGCAGATACAGGTGCTATTTGTGTTTCAAGGCCAACCAACCCCACCGGTAATGTTATTACCGATGAGGAAGTGGAGCATCTAGATGCTCTAGCACAGGCAAATGATGTGCCACTGATTATTGATGGTGCCTATGGTCTGCCATTCCCTGGGTTGATTTTTACCCAAGCCACTCCTTTTTGGAATCCCAATACTATTGTGTGTTTAAGTCTTTCCAAATTGGGTTTGCCCAGTGCCAGAATGGGTATAGTGATTGCCAACGAAGAAGTTATTCAGGCCCTATCGCGCACCAACGCCATCATTAACTTAGCGAGTGGTAATTTTGGTGCCCTGTTAGCGCAGGATTTGGTTTCTACGGGCGATATTATTGACCTAAGTCAGCAAGTAGTAAAACCATTCTATATAGAGCGATTAGATTTTGCCAAACGTATTTTAAACCGAGAAATGGATAGCCAAATTCCTTGGCATATGCATAAACCCGAAGGTACTATGTTTGCGTGGTTGTGGTTTAAAGATCTACCCATTTCTAGTCAGACGTTATATGAGCGGCTTAAGGTGCGCAATGTAATTGTGGTGTCTGGCCACCATTTCTTTATGGGTATCCAAGATGATTGGCGGCATCGCCATGAGTGCATACGTATCAATTATGCAGCCCAAAGCCCTGAGCGCATAGAACAGGGTTTGAAGATAATTGCAGAGGAAGTGCGTAAAGCCTATTTGGGCTAGATATCATCCTCAAAACCAATAAATCCACCTGTTTGATGGCGCCATAGTTTGGCATAAATACCTTCAAGAGCTAATAGTTCTTGGTGGCTACCTTGTTCGACAATCTGACCTTCATCCATCACAATCAGACGATCCATGGCAGCGATAGTGGATAAACGGTGAGCGATTGCGATAACGGTTTTGTTAGCCATTAATCTATACAGGGCACGTTGGATTGAAGCTTCTACCTCAGAATCAAGGGCAGATGTCGCTTCATCTAAGACCAAGATGGGCGCATCTTTAAGTAATACGCGGGCAATAGCAATACGTTGCCGTTGACCGCCCGATAGTTTGACGCCACGTTCACCCACCTGTGCCATATAGCCCTTATTGCCATGTGGATCGATTAAATCATCAATAAAGCTATCTGCTTCGGCCTTACGAGTGGCTGAGGCAATATCAGCATCGCTGGCATCAGGTTTGCCATAGACAATATTTTCGCGCACCGATCGATGCAATAAGGAGGTGTCTTGGGTAACCATACCAATGGCAGCACGCAAACTATCTTGGCTTACTTGGCTAATATTTTTGCCGTCAATACGTATTTCACCTGTTTCAACATCATGAAAGCGCAACAGGAGATTTACCATGGTTGATTTTCCGGCCCCAGAGCGGCCAACAATACCTATTTTTTCACCCGCCGCTATGGTGAGATTAAAATTGTCAATAACGCCACTTTCCTTACCATAGTGAAAACCCACATTATCAAATTCAATTTGTCCTTTGGTTACTTCCAGTGTGGCATCTGTTTCGTCAACCACGGTATGGGGGTTGGCTAGGGTAGTCATGGAATCAATAACTGTCCCAATATTTTCAAATAAAGAATAGATTTCCCACATTATCCAATCGGAAAACCCCTGTAATCTAAGAGCTAAAGCAACCCCAACTGCAATAGTTCCGATACTGACCGTATCACCAAGCCATAGATAGATGCCAATAGCGGCAGTGCCAAAAACTAACAGGTTATTCAGGATACTAACAACCATATCCATATTGGTGCTCTTACGCATCATGTCATACACAGTAACCATAAAGCCGTCCATGGCTGAACGAGCATATTCAGCTTCACCTTTGGTATGGGCAAAAAGTTTGACCGTAGCAATATTGGTGTAGCTATCGACCACGCGGCCTGTCATGATGGCTCGCTCATTAGCTTGCGCCTCGGAGATTTTTTTTAGGCGTGGCGCAAAAAATAATTGCGTAGCCACAAAACAGGCCAACCAAACCATCATAGGGATAGCCATACGCCAGTCGGTGTAGCTAATAACGGCGACCATGGAGATTAAATAGACAGTCACATAAACAAAGGTGTCACAGGACTTGATAGCCGTGTCACGCACTGCCAGTGCGCCTTGCATCACTTTGGTGGCAATGCGTCCAGCATAGTCATCTTGGTAAAAGGACATGCTTTGTTTGAGCAAATAACGATGGGCTTGCCAGCGCATACGCATGGGTAGGTTGCCCATAAGAATTTGATGGCGGAACAAATTATTGGCAGCCAACATCAAGGGCATAATGACCAACAATAAAATGCCATACATCCACAGAGTATGCTTTTGTTCTGCCAAGAAAGAAGCACGTGAAAGCCCAGCTAACCAATCAACCAATTGCCCCATAAATCCATATACCAAAACCTCAAGAAAGGCGAGGCTGGCGGAAGTAATTGCCATTAAGCCCAAATAACGCTTTAAGCCAGAGCAATAATGCCAAATAAAAGCGACTAAAGTGGCGGGAGGTTGGGTCGGTTCTTCCTGCGGGTAGGGAGGCGCAAGATTTTCAAAAAATTTAAACATCAGTGCTGATCACTCACAGGTTGGTTAACTATTGTAGATTGATCGAGTATAGCTATTTTTCAATATAATCCAATCGTAAATATAGACTTAAGTAAATTATCGTCTTTACTGTTAATCGAAACAACAATGGTCACCAAACTATCGGCTTGTTTAAGGTGATACTATTGTGTCCTTATAATCTTAGTTATTGGCTATAATAAAACTAACTGACGATATGGTTGATTATTCATCATACTGAAACGAACATAGATAATAGATAAACGCAAATGAACAGCACCAGTATTCAACTTCATCCCACTTGGTTAAGTCGTTTAGAGAACGAGTTTCAGCAACCCTATATGCAAGACCTTAAGTCATTTTTGCAACAGGAAAAACAGCAGGGTAAAGTTATCTTTCCACCGGGTAAAGATATTTTTAATGCCCTGAATTCTACCCCTTTTGAGCAGGTAAAAGTGGTTATTTTAGGGCAGGACCCGTACCACGGGCCTAAGCAAGCCCATGGCCTTAGCTTTTCCGTGCAACCCGGCGTAAAAATTCCACCATCATTATTAAATATCTATAAAGAGCTGCAACGTGATTTAGGTTTGGCAATGCCCAATAACGGTTATCTGCAAAGCTGGGCCGAACAAGGGGTGTTATTGTTAAATGCTACCCTTACCGTAGAGCAAGCTAATGCTGGCTCTCATCAAGGGAAGGGTTGGGAGCATTTTACCGATTGCATTGTGCAGGAGTTAAACAGCCAACGACAGGGCTTAGTGTTTTTGTTGTGGGGTAGTTATGCGCAAAAGAAGGGTAAAATAATTGATCGTGATAAGCACTGTGTTTTGCAATCACCTCATCCGTCGCCATTATCTGCTCACCGAGGTTTTCTTGGTAACGGGCACTTTTCCCAAGCAAATCTTTATCTGCAACAACAAGGTCAGTCAGAAATTAATTGGACAATACCAAATATATAGTTCAAATACTGGATTGGCTATACACTGTGGCTTGATTTTGATCAACAGCTAAAGTTTGCCAAGCTTGGTATTGACTGAGAAAAACATGGCCAGTTAGGTGACTGGTAAAGTGGGTCTTTTCTAGACGGTCTAACACCGGGCCTTTTACTTCAGACATATGTAAAGTAATGCCTCTACCTTTGAGCTGTTGATTGAAGTCTAATAGCTTTTCCACAGCGGTCGAATCAATATGGTTGATACCTGAGGCCATTAATATCAAGTGTTGTAAATGGTCTTTTTTAGCGGCCAAGATTTGATTAATTTGATTCTCTAAAAAACGTATATTGCCAAAGAATAAGCTTTCGTCTATGCGTAAGGTAACTAACTGATCACATTGCTCAACAGCATGGCGTTCTACATTACGAAAGTGCTCGGTACCAGAAATAGGGCCAACAATGGCTGTATGTGGGCGACTGGTGCGCCATAAAAGTAGAGCCACACTGGCCATCACACCAGCTATTACACCTGCTTCAACACCGACGAATAAAACGCTGCTAAGAGTAATTAGCATGGCCATAAAATCCTGTTTCGAATAGCGCCAAGTAAAGCGAAATTCATGTATATCCATAAGGCTCAGAACAGCAACAAAAATAGTAGCTCCCAATACTGCTTTGGGCAGTAAGGCAAATAGGGGTGTTAAAAATAAACTGGCTAAAGCAATGCCTAGGGCACTGAATATGCCAGCCATAGGTGTTACAGCACCAGCATCAAAATTGACTATTGAGCGAGACAAGCCACCAGTTACCGCAAAACCACCCGATATAGATGCCGCTGCATTGGCCGCACCTAAGCCAAGTAGTTCATGATTAGGGTTAATTTGCTGACGGCGTTTATTAGCTAGTGTTTGGGCCACAGAAATAGACTCAACATAGCCAATTAAGCTAATAATTATGGCCGCGGGTAGCAAGGCTAAAACGACATCCTGGGCTAGGTTTGGCCATTGTAAGCTGGGTAAACCAACGGCTATTTCGCCAATTACTTTTACCCCAGCTGTATTAAGTTGCCAATAACTAACCACAAAAGTGGCCACACAGGCAGCCAAAATGGGTGCTATTTTACTGATGGCATAAGCGAAATTAATGGAGCAAAAAGCACGCATTAAATTCTTTAAATAATGTCGACTCCAAAATAAAAAGCTGACAGTGGCCAAACCAACTAGACTAGTCATGTTATCAAGGGTGCTTATATTGACAATGATGCTTTGGCCTAGTTGAGGCAAGTTATGACCATTAATATTAATACCAAGAATATGCTTTAATTGGCCCAAAGCAATGACAATACTAGCACCTGTAATAAACCCTATTGACACTGGTCTTGATAATAAATTGGCTATAAAGCCCAATTTAAGTATGCCCATAATCAGCATGAGTAGACCTGACAGCATGGCTAATGTCACGGAGAGACTAATCACATCTATATTGGTTTTCTGATGGGCTATGGCAACGGCATTAGCGGATAATAATGAAATAATGGCAACCGGCCCCACAGCTAAAGTCCGGCTTGAGGCAAATAGGGCATAAGCAAATAATGGCAAAATACTGGCATAAAGACCCGTAACAGGGGGTAAGCCAGCGAGCATGGCATAGGCTAGCCCTTGGGGGATTAACATCATAGTTACGACTAAGCCAGCCAGCAAATCGGCATTAAAGCTCTTTCTGTTATAGTTCGCTAGCCAAATATGGGCGGGCCAGGCGCGCCAAATTCGCTTAAAAAGATTAGGCATGTAGTTTAGGTAGAGGTCAATGTATTGATAGGGATTTTAAGATAGTGCACACCATTATCTTCTGCTGGTGGCAAATGGCCAGCGCGCATATTTACTTGCACTGAAGGAATTAACAGTTTTGGTACCTGTAACTGAGCATCTCTAGCTGTGCGCATGGCAATATATTCGTCACGACTTTTACCCGCAATATGAATATTTTTGGCTTTGGATTCAGCAACAGTGGTTTGCCACTGGTGTTCATTGCCTGCAAGAGGGTAATCATGACACATAAATAATCGCGTCTGATCCGGTAAGCTGAGAATTCGTTGCATAGAGTCCCATAGAGTGGCTGCATCACCACCGGGAAAGTCACATCTTGCGGTGCCATAATCAGGCATAAATAAGGTGTCACCAACAAAGCACGCGTCGTCAATTAAAAAGCTCATACAGGCAGGGGTATGGCCTGGGGTACTTATTGCAAGAATCTCTATATCGCCCAGTTGCAGCACGTCTTGATCTTTTAATAGCCTATCAAACTGACTGCCGTCCATAGCAAAATCACTTCCGGCATTAAACAAGCTACCAAATTTGTTTTGGACAGTTTTAATATTGGCCCCAATAGCAATTTGGCCACCTAGCTGCTGCTTCAAATAGGGCGCTGCTGATAAGTGATCAGCATGGACATGGGTTTCAAGTAGCCACTGCAAGGTTAGGCCTTGGTCTTTGATGATGGCAATAATATTATCAGCAAGGGTGGTGGCTAATTCTCCCGAATTAGGAAAATAATTCAGTACAGAGTCGATTATGGCGCACTGTTTAGTATTTGGATCAGTAATAAGATAACTAAGAGTAGAGGTTTCAGAATCAAAAAATTTGGTGATCTTGGCTTTTTGCATTATTAGCTCCATAAACAGACCGCTTATGGAGATATTATATGAATCTCTTATACATAAATCAAATTAATTATAAGGATATAATTAAATGGAATAACGTGTTGATTTTAGATTGTTTTAGATAATTTATTTTCCTACAAGTAATAAAAAGTCGGGCTAAACCCGACTAATTAAATTGGCTTCTTGGTACTTAAATTACAAGCTATACAGCTTGTCAGCCTGATCATTTAAAGACAGTCATTTAAAGTCTTTCAGGTTTGGCATAATCACCCCGATAGAAAACCAAACCTTCATCATCATTGGTATCCATGGCCACCACTTCACCAACAATAATTTGGTGGTCACCACCATCGTAAGACGCCCACGTCTGACATTGAAGATGAGTAACGGCACCCACCAACATAGGTACTTGGCCAATCCCATTTTCAGTGTCTACACCCACAAACTTATCTTCGTTGCTGCGAGCAAATTGATTAGATAAAGCAACCTGACTTGAGGACAGTACATTGACGACAAATTCTTTGGCATTGATAAAAGCATCGGCACTATTGGCAGTTTTGTTAATACTCCAAAGAATTAAGGGCGGATCTAAGGATACGGAATTAAAACTACTAACTGTTGCGCCGACGGGCTTGCCATCGGTATCTAAACAGGTAATTACAGTGACACCAGTTGCAAAAGATCCTAGTGCATTACGGAATGCCTTGCCGTCAATGTTGTGGCTCAAAATAGACTCCTGAGATTACTTAAATGCAATATAAAACGTCATATAAAGCATTAACTTTGCCGTTATTATGCCTTATGAAAAGCGTTAAAGGGCATTTTTGTCTTTGCCCTTAGTAAATTTAACTAGTGCTACAAATAGTTGCTTCGTGTTAACAATATTGTTTACTGGCCATAGTAGGATGAGAAGACCTTTATCAGTCGCTGGCAAGTATATAGAGGCATCTAATGAAATCAATAGCTAGTGAGCTTATTTGTTGATGATTTTAACGAATCAATGGTGAAAATATCAAAAACTGCCAACAATGTATTTTTTGCCGACCGAAGCAATCAAATTGATCCTAGGTATGTGTAAAAAGTTAAGTATCTATGTTATTTTTTCCCAGCCTATCTAGCAGCCCATTTAACAGTACTTCAAAGGGCAAATAAATTATTTTTAGATAGATGAGCTTTATAAACTACAAACCTTTTTTCTATGCTCAAGCTTCACCCAACAAATCAAAATAAACAACGGAACAATTATGTATTTTAGAACTACATTATGGTTATTGTTTGCAACCATGATATCGGCAGTAAATTTAGCTTACGCTAGCAGTCAAGATAACCCATCAGTAAACAACGACACATCTAAATCTAAAGTCCCTTACTATGCCGATTGGCCTAAAATTGCCAGTGCTGTGCCAAAAGATGCTGAGATGGAAACCTTTATAGCTAATATCCTCAGCCAAATGACCCTTGCCGAGAAAGTAGGGCAGATGATCCAACCCGATCTGCGCAATGTTACCCCTCGAGAAGCCAAGAAATACAAGCTAGGTTCTTTATTAAATGGTGGTGGGGCTTGGCCGAATAATAATAAATATGCCTCTGCAGAAGCCTGGGCTGCCAAATCAGATGAATACTGGGACGCCTTGGAAGATGCATATAAGGGGCGCGGTTTTCGCATTCCGTTTATTTGGGCGACGGATGCCGTACATGGTCATAATAATGTCTTTCGTGCCACTGTATTTCCCCATAATATTGGTCTTGGAGCGGCTAACAACCCTGCTTTAATTTATGAAATTGGTAAAGCTACTGCCCAAGAAATTGTGGCAACGGGCCTGGACTGGACCTTTGCGCCAACCGTTGCCTCTCCCCGCGATTACCGCTGGGGTCGAGTCTACGAAGGTTATTCTGAAGATCCAGAAATCATCTATCAATATGCCAAACAAATGGTCTATGGTTTGCAAGGTGGCGTTGACGGTCTGAAAGGCGAAGACAACGTTATCTCTAATGTCAAACATTGGGTTGGTGATGGTGGCACCTTGGGCGGTGTTGACCATGGTCAGAATCGCTACACCGAAGACTATTTACGCAATATTCACGCTACTGGTTACTTTGGTGGTTTGGAAGCAGGTGCGCAAGTGGTGATGAGTTCCTTCAATTCTTGGTGGAATGCAAATAATTACGATCCGATGCGCTCTGGTGGCGCTTATTTAAACAACCAAAAAATTCATGGTAGTCAATATCTTATTAATGATGTGTTAAAAGGCAAAATGGGCTTTGATGGCGTTGTTGTTACGGACTGGAACGGTCAAGGGGAGATTAATGGCTGCTCACCCAGTAACTGTCCCCAAGCGGTGATTGCTGGCAATGATGTATTTATGGTGACCAACCGTTCTGATTGGCAGCGTTTCTATCGTAATGTTATTGCCCAAGTAAAGAGTGGGATTATTCCCATGGCGCGTATTGATGATGCAGTAACGCGTATTTTGCGTGTTAAAGCGCGGGCAAATCTTTGGCAAAAACCTAAACCTTCGGCGCGAAAAAATGCAGGTGATACGGCGTTGTTAGGTAGTGCTGTTAACCGAGCACTGGCGCGGGAAGCAGTTAGTCAATCTTTAGTGCTATTAAAGAACAACAATAATGTGCTTCCTTTACCAACTGATGATGCATATCTGCTGGTGGGTAGTGCGATAAATAGTATTCAAAAGCAAACAGGCGGTTGGTCACTAACTTGGCAGGGTGACAATAATACGCTTGCTAAGGACTTTCCTGGCGCACAAACCATGCTAGGTGCTCTGCATGCAGAAGTAGGTGCTGAAAATGTATATACAGATATAAATCAAGCTCCAGCAGGGACTACAGCTATTGTGGTGATTGGAGAGGATGCCTATGCAGAGATGTTTGGCGATATTAGCAAAGCCCAAACCTTAGAATTTTCCCAGTTAAAAGCTTCTTATGCTGAGGATTTAGCCCTTATTAAAAAGCTTAAGAATGCTGGCTTTAAAGTGGTAACTGTTTTCTATTCGGGTCGTCCACTCTATGTGAATGAAGAAATAAACCACTCTGATGCCTTTGTGGCAGCTTGGTTACCAGGTACTGAGGCTGGTGGTATAACTGATGTACTATTTGCTAAAGGCGGCAGAGATTTTACCGGGCGGCTTTCTTTTTCTTGGCCAAAACAAAAATGTTCAACCACGATTAATCGTCATGCACCCAATATTCCAGACTATCAAACGCCTGTTGATGGCTTAACTGGTGAGCTGATTGAGCAAGATGTCAATGGCGAGCATAAACCACTATTCCCCTATGGTTATGGTTTGTCTTATGGCTCAAACGCAAGCGTTCAAGCTACTGAACAAGATTTGGATAATATCCATCTTGATCCACGTGACTATGGTTGTGGTATGCAAGCCCCTGATGCGGGCGTGGCTGAGTCGCCTCTAGAAATATTCGGTAAACATGCAAAAGGTGAATTTGTAGCCAGAATATCAGGTAGTATTAATGGTTGGGCTGGCGTGCCGGTTGGTAAAGGCACGACAACAATTGGTTCTGTAACCACCAAGGGAATAGATTATCAAGGTATGCAACAATCTGCTGTAAACGTAAAGTTTGCCGGCAATACGGGTAGTTATGCTGGCAATAGTGCTGCCCAAATTTATATGCAAACTGCGAATAGTGTGGGTGGTGACTTTAACCGCTATGTAAATGCAGACAGTACCTTGGAGTTTGATATTAAAATGTTATCCAAGGCGCCAGAAAGCTTGGTCTTGTCTGTGCATTGTGTCTATCCATGCCGCGGTGAAGTAAAGATAAATAGAGTTTTACCCGCTCCCGGTGATGACTGGAAAACAATAAAGGTACCCTTAGCATGTTTAGTGGAAACAGGTATGGTTTATCAAATGATGAATACGCCTTTCTTGTTTTTCACCACAGATGCAGTTGAATTTAACTTAGGTGCTGTACGCATGGTGCCGCAACCTAATGGCATACCTAATGATGCCGTAACCTGTGTCGATATGCGTGGTAAGTCACCGCCAGCATTAACGGGAAGTAGTTACAATATTGTTAGCGATTTTGATGCCAAGATAGATATTGGTGAGCAATATAACACGGCCGATTGGGGTGGTATTCCGCATGGTGATAGTCACCTAATAGCGTCCATTAATGATCAAGGTAAGGTTTTTGCTGCTTATAATGATGATAGTCCTGAAAGTTACAAAGGCCATTTAAAATTAAACTTTGCAGCGCAAAATTTGCGTGAATTTAAGGAGCATGGCTCTCTAGTATTTGATTTATTTGTTGAGTCTTTAGGTTCACAGAAGCCGGCAAATGATCAAACTGGCCTGGTAATAAAAGTGGGCAATACTGACAGTAAGACAGGTGATATCTTCGTACCACAATTGGATGGTGAGAGGTTACTGGTAGGAGAGTGGCAAGAAATCTCTATACCTATGTCACTTATTGCAGCACAAATGACCAGTGATTTCTTTATTGAAACGATCAATCTAGTGGAAATATTTCCAGCTTGGGCAAATACTCAAGCAGGGGTGAAATTCCAGATGCAAAATATTCGTTTTAGTCAGTAACTGCGCTATTGCTAAGGGCAGTCTCTTATGGCTGCCCTGCATTGATCTTTTGGCCATTAAAAAAGTTATCCCCAAATCAAATACTTCCTGTGTTTTCATCAATAAGCATTTATTTCCGTTGTCTTTTTCTAACTTCTTGTGCTACTTTCCCACATAGTTAAATTAAGGCCTAACAAGCAGTTAAATATTGATTAATAAATAAAAATAACATAATTAATATGGGGGGTTGGTAAATGCAACCAAACTTTTTTATTGTCATGGTTGATCAAATGAATGGTCCAATGCTGGATCCAGATATGATTGACTTTCTGCATATACCAAATATGCGCAAATTATTGGCTAAGGGCATAAAATTTAATAACTGTTATACCCCTAGTCCTTTATGTACACCTTCACGTGGCAGTTTTATGACGGGTATGTTGCCTTCACGCAGTGGCATTTATGATAACGCTGCCGAGTTTAAATCTACCACCCCCAGCTTTGCCCATTATCTTCGGGATATGGGCTATCAAACCGCATTGTCGGGAAAAATGCACTTTGTGGGTGCTGATCAACTCCATGGCTTTGAAGAACGCTTAACTACAGATATATATCCGGCTGACTTTGGTTGGACACCAAATTGGGAGAATCCACTCGAGCGTGTTGACTGGTGGTATCACAATCTGAGTTCAGTAACCGAAGCTGGTATTGCCGAGATTTCTAATCAATTGGAGTTTGATGATGAAGTTACTTATAACGCTAAACTCAAGCTTTATCAGTATGCTCGACGCATTGATACACGACCTTTTTGTTTAACTGTTAGTTTTACCCACCCACACGACCCATATTTAGCTCGGCAGAAATATTGGGATTTATATGACCATGGTGAAATTCCCATGCCTAAAGTTCCTTTTATTGATTATAAAGATCAGGATCCTCATTCACAGAGACTTTATGATGCTAATGACTTTAGGCGCTTTGAGGTTAATGAAGAACATATTCGTAATGCCCGACACGCCTATTTTGCTAATATTAGTTATTTAGATGACAAACTGGGTGAAATATTACAGGTATTAGAAGAATGTGAATTTGATCAAAATACCCATGTGCTTTTCTGCTCTGATCATGGCGATATGATTGGTGAGCGTGGCCTTTGGTATAAGATGTCATTCTTTGAATATTCAAGTCGTATACCGCTGGTGCTATATTCTCCCAACACCTTTTCTCCCCGTGAGGTTAATACCCCAGTTAGTAACTGTGATGTGCTTCCTAGTCTTATTGAGCTGGCGCAAGGAGATCTAAATCAATTGGTTTGTGACATTGATGGAAAAAGCTTTATTGAACTAGCTAAAGGCCATGAAGATGACCAGCGCAGCGCTTATTCAGAGTATTGTGCCGAGGGTTCTATTGAGCCTATGGTGATGATCCGCAAGGGTGATTACAAGTTTAATTATTCGGTCTCGGATCCAGTGCAATTATTTAACTTAGTAGAGGATCCAAATGAATTAACTAATTTAGCCTCTGCTCCTGAGTACAAAAATTTAGTTGATAGTTTTACAGAAGAAATGCACCAACGTTGGGATTTGGCTACTTTTAAGCAAGAAGTAATGCATAGTCAGCGATGTCGAACCTTAGTAGACAGAGCAAATCGTAAAGGCCACTTTACCCCGTGGGACTTTGAGCCACCAGTGAATGGTCGCGATCGCTTTATGCGTAATCATATGGATTTAAACATTGTTGAGTCTAACAATCGTTATCCAAAAGTGTAATAGGTAAACAGATTATTGCCTTGCCAAAAGGTCTTTTGATAAGAGCTCTGTTAAGTCAACAAAAGGTGTAGCTGAGTGTACAAGAGGGAAGGAGCGGTTGAAGTGGCTCCCCGAGCTGGACTCGAACCAGCGACCAATAGATTAACAGTCTACTGCTC
>JBMZUZ010000023.1:0-12321 GCA_049625185.1 Pseudomonadales bacterium
ACCAGCGACCAATAGATTAACAGTCTACTGCTCTACCAACTGAGCTATCGGGGAAACACTCAATGTGGAGGCGAATATTAAAGATCAAGGGGCCTTTCGTCAAGGGCATTTTTTTATTTTATCTGAATAACTTAGGATTTTTTTTATCGTCTCCTGCCAGCCAGTCTACTAGTTCTAAGATTGGCATGATTAAGCTTTTAAAAATCAGCCTCAAGAGCATAAAATAGCCTGTTATGGTAAACTTTGAAGCAGATTGAAGTACTGACGTAGTTGATGCAAGGGAGTCAAGATGTCGAGCATAAACGAGCAACTTTTGCAGGCTGTTTTATCACCACTGCAAGTGGAACATCATGAGCTAACGAACGATAGCCATATGCATAGTGGCCCCGCTCAAGATAGTCATTTTAGTCTACTCTTGGTGTCCGAAATATTTGCTGGTTTAATGCCAGTAAAGCGTCACCAGCTAGTTTACGAGCTAGTTGGTGACCTGATGGGCAACCCTATTCACGCTCTGGCGCTGCACTGCTATACACCACAGCAATGGGCTACCAAGCAAGGTATGCCGGCAGCCCCTAATTGCCTAGGTGGTAGCAAATCTGACCAATAGAATGTCAGAGCATTTCTACTTATAAGGTTAGAATATCCTTAGAAATCACCTGTGCCAGCTAATTCGGCCTTACGCTTAGTAATAAAATCCTGCAGCGCATTATCAATGGTTGGGTCTAACTCAGGGGCTTCATAGGCGGCTAATTGCTTTTTCCATAGGGCATTGGCACGTTGACGCATATCAAGACTGCCATCCTCTTCCCATTGCTCAAAACTATTATTGTCGGTCAGATTAGACATATAAAAAGCGGTTTGGAAGTTTGCTTGGGTATGAGCACAACCTAGGAAGTGGTTACCCGGACCAACTTCTTTAATGGCATCCATGGCTTGGCCATTGGTGCTCATATCAATACCTTGGGTCAGAGTATGCATCATACCCAGCTGATCCAAATCCATCATATACTTTTCATAGTCCATTACCAGACCACCTTCCATCCAGCCGGCAGAATGAAGTACAAAGTTTACCCCAGCCATTACTGTGGAATTAAGGGTATTTGCACTTTCATAGGCAGCCTGAGCATCGGGAATCTTGGAACCAGGTAGAGAACCGCCACTACGGAAAGGCACACCTAAGCGACGTGCTAATTGAGCAGCGCCATAGGTCACTAATGACGGTTCTGGGGTGCCGAAAGTGGGGGCCCCAGATTGCATAGAAATAGAGCTGGCGAAAGTACCAAAGATACAAGGTGCTCCCGGTGCATATAATTGCACAAAGCTCATACCAGCCAAAACCTCAGCTAAGATTTGCGCTAAGGTGCCTGCACTGGTCACCGGAGACATAGCGCCCGCCAAAATAAAGGGAGCAATAATACAGGCTTGGTTATTACGGGCATAGATTTTAGCGGCACCCAACATGGTGTCATCAAACGTCATGGGTGAGTTCGCGTTAATCAGACTGGTAACAACGGTATTTTTTTCAACAAACTCGGCACCAAAAACAATCTTCGCCATATCGACTGTATCTTGCGCGCGCTCTGGGGCAGTAACTGAGCCCATAAAGGCTTTATCACTGTATTTAATATGTGAGTAAAGCATATCCAGATGACGCATTTCGACGGGCACATCTACAGGCTCACATACGGTGCCACCAGAATGGTGCATATAGGGTGACATATAGCCAAGTTTGACAAAGTTTTGAAAGTCTTCGAGAGTGGCATAGCGGCGGCCACCGTCCAAATCTCTTACAAATGGGCAGCCGTAACCTGGAGCAAAAACAGTGTTGTTACCGCCAATTTGAACGCTTTTTTCGGGGTTACGAGCATGCTGGGTATATTCGGCTGGAGCATTTTTTTGAATAATCTCACGGCACATGCCTCTAGGAAATTTAACTAGCTGGCCTTCAACGGTGGCACCGGCTTGGCGAAATATTTCTAGAGCTTCTGGGTCATCCCTAAACTCAATCCCACCTTCAGCCAAAATAGTGTCTGCATTTTCTTCAATTTGGGCTAAAGCCGCATCATCTAAAACGGCAAAAGGCGTTAGTTTACGCGTAATAAAAGCAGGCGTGGTGATGGTTTGATTTGCGCGACTTTCTTGACGGGCGGCTCTACCGCCACCGCTACGTCGACGTGCACGGGCTTCACTCATATTTTAGCTCCTAAAAAGATCGTTTCCCAATTAGATATAATGCTTGGGACCATTTTTATAAATTGTGACCTGTGGGCTCTTTAGGTGCTGACGGGCTGGCGACTTGCATCTACTTTAAAACGTCATTGTTTAGAACGAGTTTATTTTTGTTTATGTAGCTAGCTAGTTTGGTCTATTAGCGAGCATTAAATGGACAAATCTGCTGACATGAAATCAATTCATATAGGTTTGAAAATATCTCTTGGCTTTTAGCCGTTAAATACTTGGTGAAATAACCTGCAAAGCCTTAAAATTAGGCCTTAATTAGCAATATTATCAACGAGAGTCACTATGAGTGAAAATATATTGGCGGCAGCCCTTAAGGATAAAGGTTTTTTGCTAGCTGATGGCGCCACTGGCACCAACCTGTTTGCCATGGGGTTACAAACAGGAGATGCACCAGAATTATGGAATGTTGACTTTCCTGAGCGCATCAGAGCCCATTACCAGAGTTTTGTTGATGCTGGTTCTGACATCATTTTAACCAACACTTTTGGTGGTACTCACTTTCGTTTAGCACTCCATAATGCTGCTACGCGAGTAGCAGAATTAAATGTTGCAGGGGCACAAATTGCTCGCAAGATTGCTGATGCCACAACTGATCGCCAAGTGATTGTGGCGGGTTCTATTGGTCCATCTGGTGAACTCCCTGAACCTATGGGTACTTTATCTAAAGATGCAGCCGTAGAGGCTTTTGCTGAACAAGCTAAAGCTTTAAAAGACGGTGGGGCAGATGTGGCTTGGGTTGAAACTATGTCGTCTTTGGCGGAGGCTGAATGGGCTATGGAAGGTGCTAGCCAATCAGGTTTGCCCATAGTTTGCACATTTAGTTTTGATACCAATGGTCGTTCCATGATGGGCGTAACGCCAGCTGATATGGTGGCGGCCTGCGATGATCATGGTCAATTACCTTATGCCTGCGGTTCAAATTGTGGCGTTGGTGCCTCTGAATTAGTCTTGGCAGTGCGCAATATGCGTAAGGCTCCAGGTGGCGATAAGGCGGTTATTGTGGCTAAGGCAAATTGTGGGATACCAGAATATATTGACGGCGCTATTCACTATAATGGTACGCCTGAGTTGATGGCGAAATATGCCTGTATGGTAGTGGATGCAGGTGCTGATATTGTGGGTGGTTGTTGTGGTACTTCCCCTGATCATATAGCTGTTATGCGAGCGGCTTTGGATAAGCACACCAAGGGCGCTGCGCCTTCGTTAGAAGAAATTGTCACTGAACTAGGTGAGGTTTCCAAGGGTGGTGCTGCCCAGTACCAAGGTGACTTAAGTGTTGCTGGTGGTTCCGCCAGTGGCATTACCACCAAGCGCCGCTCACGTCGACGCTAATTATTGCTTAGTTAAGCTAATTCCTTGCCCAGCAGTGCTGGGCATGGAGATTTCTCCCTGTTGGTTCTGCCATTGCTCAAGTTGATAATGGAAATCCCCATTAAAATCAATCACTTTTTTTTGTTTTAAGTGATAGCTTAAAAACAACTTTTCGGCCGTGGCTAGGGCTTCATGCTGGTCATTGTACATTGTATGAAAAATACGTAGACGTTTACTATCATGCTCGAGTAACTGAGTCGTGACATAGACGTTTTTACCAAGGCCTATTTCTTGTAGATAACGTAGTTGCGTAGCAACGGTAAAAAGAGTGAAGCCAGTTTCTTTAATGGTTTCTACAGTCATGCCTAAATGGCTTTGTAAGGCGTCTGTAGCATGACTAAAGATAACTAAGTAATAGGCCTCATTGAGGTGGTCGTTGTAGTCAATCCAGTCTTTTATAATCGTTGTTTCCAGGGTGCGCATCGGGTTGTCCTTAATATATAAAATAGTATAAACAGCCAGTTTGGTGGTTAGCTAACAGGCCCATAGGCAGCCATGCCAATATCCATCTTCCTATCTCGGCTGGGTGGGTGCCCATACATGGTTTTATATTGCCGACAAAAGTTTTCATTACTACCAAAACCACAGGCAATACCTACTTGCATTACTGATAGATTGCTTTCGTGTAACAATTGGCGGGCTCTTTGTAAACGCATTTGTAGGTAACAGGAGCGAGGTGGCATACCAAAAGCTTGTTTAAACTGGCGTTGCAAGGTGCGCTCCGATACTTTCTGTATAGCTGCTAACTCAGGCCCATCAAGGGGATCTTCAATATGCGCAGCCATGGCATCAATAACGGGACTAAGTCGCTTCTGTTGGAGGGTGTGCATAACCAGAGAATCTTGTCCTGTTCCTAGCTCACTTTGGCGTTGATGAATAAGGCATCTAGCCACCTGATCAGCTATATCACGATTATGATCCTGGGTAATCTGATGCAGTACTAGATCAAGACATGCTGAGCCTCCAGCACAAGTAAAGCGTTTGCCATCATCATTAAAGATATCATTAGATAACTTTAAGTGAGGGTAAGTTTCCTGAAAAGCGGCCTGACTTTCCCAATGCAAAGCAGTATTGTGATTGTGTAACAAATCAGCAGCGGCCAAGGCATGACACCCTGATTCCAAAGCGCCAATATGAGCGCCAGTGCGGCCACGATGTTTAAGCCACTGAGTAATACTAGGGGTTACGCCAGCTTGGGGGGCATAGCTAGCACAAACAAATAACCGACCCAAGTCTTTTACCTCGGACATAGCTATAACCGATACCGGAATACCGTTACTTGCCGTCACTGCTGTATTACTGGCACCAATAAATTGCCACTCATAGTGGTCGTTGATATACCTATTAGCAACCCGCAGCGGCTCCAGTGCACTCATGAGTGACAGCATAGAAAAGCGTGGTAAAAGTAAAAAACCAATTTTCTGTGCCATAGGCATACCCAATCTTATGATTATTGTTTTTTGGCATAGTAGCGAATAATGCAGTTGCCATTCAAGCAGTTATTGGCTAATCAGTGCATCTACCGCAATACAGCTATGGGCTTTTACCAACAATGGATTAATATCCAGTTCTTTAACTGGGTGGTCTTGAATATAGTCTTGAACAGCCATTATCGCTTCGACGATCGTATTTACGTCAGCAGCTTCTTGCCCTCTATAGCCCCTTAGCAAAGGTTGTATGGCAAGCTTTTGCAGTGCTGCCTGGACATCCTCTGGAGTGCAGGGCAGTAATAATAGTTGGCTATCTTTAAGCAACTCCACCAGTATCCCACCAGCGCCAACAAGTAGGTAGTTACCAAACAGTGGGTCATGGTTTACGCCTACAATTAGCTCAGTCAGAACACCTGTCTCCATGCGTTCAACTAGCACTTGATCGGCTAATTTTTGCAATTGTTGCACAGCCGCTTCTAATTCCTGTTGCGTAGTTATATTTAGATAAACACCATGCTGTTCTGTCTTGTGGGTTAGCTGGTCGCTGACTGCTTTAATAGTCACAGGGTAGCCAATATTGTTCGCTACTGCGATGGCTTCCCCAAGGCTATTGGCTAAGTCTCCTGGCGGCACAGGAATACCATATGGTTTAAGTTCCTGCTTGGCTTTGTATTCGTTAAGCAATTGTGGTGCTTTAGTTGCAGCAGGGTGACTAATAACTAGGGGTTCTGGCTCCGAACGCGAAAAAGCCAACTGTACGCCATAGGCAGCGTCGAGTGCCTGTAAGCAAATATCTAATCCAGTCATGGGAATAACACCATGCTCTTGACACAGTGCGATGGCATGGGGGGGTAAGCACTCGCCCAGTGATGATAGAACAATAGCTGGATGATTTCCTAATTTAGCGGCATCTGCCAGTGCTAAAAGAGCATCATCCCATTGTTGTGGATTGGCATTTGGATAGTTAGGCCAGTCTAAAAGCAATATAGTAGCGCTAAATTTAGCTGCCATCATGGCACCAAAGGTAGAACTCATAGCCTGCCGATTACCCCAGATAAAGGTGTGGTAATCGAGTGGGTTAGAGACCTCTACATAGTCATTAAGTGTAGCTTTTACAGCCTCTTGTTGGCTCGCGCTAAGACTGGCAAATTCTAGTTGGGTATTGGCAATTAAATCGGCCATCATGCCAGCTTCACCACCTGAACAGCTCATAGAGGCAATGCGGTTGCTGGTTAATGGCCCCATTAGACTTAATAGCTTTAGGGTTTCTAAGAAAGCCGGCAGGGTATTTACTCGGACAATACCCAAACGTTCAAATAGAGTATCAAATAAGCTGTCGGTTCCTGTTAAAGAACTGGTATGGGATAGAGCGATTTTTGCTGCTGCGGCTGTGCGGCCTGATTTAATGGCTACAATAGGCACTTTTTGTGCTAGGGCGCGACGTGCCGCTGTGTCAAAGGCAGATAAATCATTAATACCTTCTATGTGAAGGCCAATGGCATTGACTCGGGGGTCGTCAAGCATGGCATTGATAATATCGGCTATATTCATTTGTGCTTGATTACCCAAAGTCACCATATAGGCAATGGGTAGCCCCGTTTGTTGCATAGTCATATTAAGACCAACATTGCCACTTTGAGTAATAATCCCAACACCTCTTTCAAGGGCACTAAGGCCATGTTGATCTGGCCAAAGTACGGCTTTATCAAGGGCGTTTATCACCCCATAACAGTTTGGCCCAATGATTGGCATGTCACCGGCCGCAGCCAGCAAGCGCTGTTGCCGTTGCCTGCCGAGTTCACCTATTTCACCAAACCCAGAGGCATAAAGTACAGCTCCGCCAGCACCCATAGCACTCAATGCGGCGACGATATCGATACTCGCTTCGGCGTTGACTGCTACATAAGCGGCGTCAGGTGGCGCAGGTAATTGTGCAGCATTCTGATAGCAAGTGAGGCCTGCTACTTGCTCACGGGTGGGGTGAACAGCATATATAGGCCCTGTAAAGCCTAGCTTTTGGCTTTCATTAATGGCGAAATCAGCTCCCTGGGCACCAAATACGGCAATACTTTTGGGTGCCATTAACCGTTGAAGACGCTGTTTATCCATGCTCATTTTAGATCTGATTTTCTAATGGTCGTAACATAGACCGAGAAATAATATGGCGTTGTATTTCACTAGTCCCATCCCAAATACGCTCCACTCTATGATCTCGCCAAATACGTTCCAAGGGCAATTCATCCATCAGTCCCATACCTCCCAGAATTTGAATGGCTTCATCAGACACCATCGCCAGCATTTCTGATGATTTTAGCTTCGCCATGGCGGCATCGGCGTCGGTCATTTCACCTTTTGTATCTTTCCATGCAGCGTGGAGGGTTAGTAGCTCAGCTGCTTTTAGCTCTGTAGCCATGTCAGCTAGCTTAAAGGATACGCCTTGGAATTGACTGATAGCTTTACCAAACTGTTTACGTGTAGCCGCCCATTCAGTGGCAATTTCAAGAGCACGCTCGGCACGACCTAAACACATAGCGGCAACGGATAGACGAGTTGCGCCTAACCATTTATTGGCCACATCAAAGCCTTTGTGTTCTTCGCCAAGTATTTGGGATTCATGAATGCGGCAGTTATCAAAATTTAATATAGCATTATGATAACCACGGTGAGAGACGCTATTGTAACCGGGTTCAATAGTAAAACCTGGGGTACCTTTATCAACAAGAAAACTGGTGATTTTCTTTTTTGGCCCGCGGCTGGTTTCTTCCACTCCTGATGCAGCAAATAAAATCACATAATCAGCAATATCGGCATGACTAATAAAATGCTTGGTGCCATTTAAAATATAATGGTCGCCATCACGTTCGGCTCGGCACTGCATTGAGCGCACATCGGAGCCAGCATTGGGTTCAGTCATGGCTAAACATTCAAGCTTGTCTCCACGTATGGTTGGCAGCAGGTAATTTTTCACTTGCTCATGTTTGCAGGCAAGCAGAATATTAGATGGGCGAGCAACAATATACTGCAGGCCAAAATTAGCCCGACCAAGTTCTCTTTCCATTAAGGTTAATGTCAGTGTATCTAAGCCGGCACCACCATATTCTTCAGGCATATTAGCTGCATAGAGACCCAGCTCTAGGGCCTTAGCCTTAATACTTGCATGGCAGTCTGAGCTAATCTGTCCTGCTTTTTCCACCTCTGCTTCATGTGGGTAAAGCTCCTGTTCAACAAATGCTTTAACGGTATCAATAATCATTTGTTGCTCATTACTTAAGCTAAATTCCATCGTCACAACCTCACTGCTTATTTAATGCTTTGTGGAACCTTTTTAAGACAAAAATCCTAATATTAATAAAGTGGTTAAGGCATCAGTGCTGAGATCATCAGCCAACACCCAATACGGTCATTAGTCGACTTTATTTTTAGCTAACTATGCCTGAAGGTGCTCAGTTACAACTTGATACCAAACGCCATTAAATTGACGCTTACGGGTTAAAGAATGGTCTGTTAAAATAGGCTTAAGTGTGCTGTTTTATTGATTTTATAGGATAAATAGTGACTTATAAGAAACCCTTTTCCTAAAGGAAATGTTATGGATTAAGGTTTCTTGAGTATTAAATTTTAATAGCGAACAAGGCTAAGCTGGTGTCGTTTTTAAGTAACTAGTGTGGTTGCAAAGGCGTATAGTGCGACCCCAATATAACGCTAAGTTGTAAAGCTGTTTTGCAAATAGCGTGTAAAACCCCAAATTCACAAGGTACGATTATGTCTAAGACTTATCTTTCCGATATAGAAATAGCCCGCGCTGCTGAAAAACGACCCATTGTAGAAGTCGCTGCCAAGCTAAATATTGCCTCTGATGATCTTGAGCAATATGGCAAAATTAAGGCTAAAATTAGCCCTGAATTTATCAATAGTGTGCAACACCGTGATAATGGAAAATTAATTCTAGTCACAGCCATCAACCCAACCCCAGCAGGTGAGGGCAAAACCACCACCACTATTGGTTTAGGAGACGCCCTAAATCGTATTGGTAAGCAAGCCACCGTGTGTTTACGAGAGCCTTCTCTGGGGCCCTGTTTTGGTATTAAAGGGGGTGCAGCTGGTGGTGGTTATGCGCAAGTTGTTCCGATGGAAGATATTAACTTGCACTTCACCGGTGACTTTCACGCTATTGGTCTTGCTCATAACTTGCTATCTGCTGCTATTGATAATCATCTACAGCAGGGCAATGCCCTGAAAATTGATCCGCGCCGCATTGAGTGGAAGCGGGTTATGGATATGAATGATCGTGCCTTGCGTAATGTTAATATTGGTCTAGGTGGTCCCGCTCATGGTGTGCCTCGTGAGACTGGTTTTGATATTACTGTGGCCTCGGAGGTTATGGCAATTTTCTGTCTAGCCAATAGCCTGCAAGAGTTAAAACAGAAACTAGGCGCCATTGTTATTGGTTATACCTATGACCAAGCCCCAGTGACTGCTGCAGATTTAAATGTACATGGCGCTATGACCGTTCTTTTGAAAGATGCCTTTAGCCCAAATCTTGTGCAAACCTTGGAGCATACCCCTGCATTTGTGCATGGTGGCCCATTTGCTAATATCGCCCATGGCTGTAACTCTGTGTCGGCGACCAAGTTGTCAATGAAGCTAAGTGATTATACGGTAACTGAGGCGGGCTTTGGTGCCGATTTAGGCGCCGAGAAATTCCTTGATATCAAATGTAGGAAAGCGGGTATTGCCCCCGATGCAGTGGTTATTGTAGCGACTATCCGTGCGCTTAAGCTGCACGGTGGTGTTGCTTTAGCTGATGTGAATCAGGAAAACCAAGCAGCTGTGGCTGCTGGTGTAGAAAACCTAAAGAAACATATAGAAAATATCCATCAGTTTGGTTTGCCTGTGGTAGTAGCGATTAATAAATTTGTTACTGACACGGCCATGGAAGTGCAAACGGTACAAGATAAATGTGAATATCTCGGTGTGCAAGTCATTGAAGCGGAGCACTGGGAGCATGGTGGTGCTGGTGCTACTGAGTTAGCCGAAGCCGTAGTTGATTTGGTTGAAAATCATAAACCTGATTTTAATTTCTTATATGAAGAAGATATGCCCCTCTGGGATAAGATCAAAACGGTATGCCAAAAGATCTATGGTGCCAATGATATTATGGCTGATCAAAAGCTCCGCAATCGCATCGCTGCATTAGAGAAAGATGGTTATGGTAAATTACCCATTTGCATGGCGAAAACGCAATATTCTTTTTCTACTGACCCAGCTTTAAAAGGCCGACCTGAAGGTTTTGATGTGCCTCTACGTGAAGTACGTTTATCTGCTGGTGCTGGTTTTATTGTGGTGCTAGCCGGTGATGTAATGACGATGCCTGGTTTGCCTAAAAAGCCAGCTGCAGAAGTAATCGATATTGATGATAACGGTGATATTGTGGGTTTGTTCTAGGCCCCCAAAGAACGCCTGAAAAATCCAAAAAAGCCGCCTTTATAGGCGGCTTTTTTATTGTTTGTCAGTTCCGGTGTTGCTTTATCACCTGACCCCGAAGGGGTATAATGCCGCTTTTCGTAATTGGCTTAAAGCTTACCATGACTGTTCGTACTCGTATTGCACCATCACCCACGGGTGACCCCCATTTAGGCACCGCCTATATTGCCTTGTTTAATCTGGCTTTTGCCCGCCAGCATGGTGGTGAATTTATTCTGCGTATAGAAGATACTGATCAGCAACGAAGTACCCCTGAGTCGGAACAAGCCATTTTGGATTCCCTGCGCTGGTTGGGCATTGAGTGGGCAGAGGGCCCAGATGTTGGTGGTCCACACGGTCCTTATCGACAGAGTGAACGTGGAAGCATCTACCAAGACTATGCTGAACAGTTAGTGCGTGATGGCCATGCTTTTTATTGTTTTGCTAGCTCAGAAGAATTGGATGAGCTGCGTCGCTATCAAACGGAAAATAAGCTGCCAATCGGTTATGACGGCCGCGGCTTAGAGTTATCAACAGAGGAAGTGCAGGCTCGGTTAGATGCTGGTGATCCTTATGTTATTCGAATGAAAATCCCAAACCAAGGTAGCTGCAAATTTAATGATATGCTGCGGGGTGAGATTGAGATCGAATGGTCACAAGTGGATATGCAGGTATTGCTTAAAAATGACGGTATGCCTACTTATCATCTTGCCAATGTAGTTGACGATCACTTGATGGGTATTACTCATGTGCTAAGGGGAGAAGAGTGGATTAACTCAGCTCCCAAGCATATCTTGCTATATCAATATTTTGGTTGGGATATGCCTGAGCTATGTCATCTGCCATTACTGCGTAACCCAGATAAGAGCAAGCTTAGCAAACGTAAAAACCCTACCAGTATTTTGTATTACCAGCGTATGGGTTATTTGCCAGAAGCGATGCTGAACTATCTTGGCCGTATGGGGTGGTCAATGCCGGACGAACGGGAAAAATTTACCCGTCAAGAAATGTTTGAACACTTTGATATTCAGCGTGTGTCTTTGGGTGGGCCTATTTTTGATCAGGAGAAACTCTCTTGGCTTAATGGTATGTGGCTACGTGAAGACTTAAGTGACGCAGAATTTATGCAGCGAATGCAAACCTGGGCCGTCAATAGTGATTATTTGGCTCCAGTTGTGCCGTTAATTAAGCCTAGGGTGGAAAAGTTTAGTGATGTTATCCCGCTCGCTGGTTTCTTTCTTTCCGGTATGCCGGATATCAGTACTGATGATTTAGTCAACTCCAAGGTAGATAGTTATCTGCTACGTAAAACCTTGCAGTTTACTTTATGGCATTTGGAGGCTTTGCGTAGCTGGAATAAAGACGATATTTTCGCTATTTGTAAAAGTATGGCGCAAAGTATGGAAATAAAGCCTAAAGACTTATTTGCATTATTATTTGTTGCCATTACGGGTAATGCCAATTCTGTGTCTGTTTTTGACGCTATGGTCATTTTAGGTCCAGATCTAAGCCGTGCCCGCTTGCGACATGCTTTACAGTTAATGGGAACACCATCAAAGAAAGAAGCGAAACGTTGGGATAAAGAATATCGTACTCTCTAGGAAGCAGGTAGGTCTAAGTAGCTTTAACATAGGCTGGAAGTTATTGATTAAAAAGTAATTCTTTTTATAACAAAAGCGCTTGCAATCCTGCCTCAGGTCTCTATAATACGCCTCCATCAGGTCACAAGTAGGATTGTAAGTGATTTGATCCCACCCAATATGGGGCCTTAGCTCAGCTGGGAGAGCGCAACACTGGCAGTGTTGAGGTCAGCGGT
>JBMZUZ010000024.1:0-11292 GCA_049625185.1 Pseudomonadales bacterium
AGAGCCAATGGCAGAGGACTGACGGACGGGGGTTCGACTCCCCCCATCTCCACCATACAGCGATAAAAAACCCAGCTAATTCAGATACTTCGAATGCTGGGTTTTTTTTGTGGCATAAAATTATGCCTATTTTTGCCACAACTTATGCCACTAGATTGTTAATTTAATGCAATCTGGTAGAAATCAAACTGCTTCTAGACACTGACAGCAAGGCAATTAATATTCCTATGGTTATCGACCAGATATTACACGTACATATAAACCAAGCCTAGTTGCAAAACTTTCTCTTTTCTATCATCAAAGCGGAAAATGTAGCCTTATCGTTATGACGGTGACTATATGCTTGTTAATAGGGATACCGAATTATTGCGTCCACGGGTATGATGTCGTAATTATTGATGACCATCGTTTTATATTACTTGGGAATATCTGCATTTATGTCTGAATCAAATTCTGCAGTGCATGAATTTAAGCGTGGTGCCCTAGAAATTTTGCCTCTGGCTTTTGGTGCCGCTATTTATGGCCTGGCTTTTGGTCTATTGGCTAGTCAAGCTAATATGGATGCCCTACAAGTAGGGGTGATGGGCGGCATTGTGTTTGCTGGCTCGTCACAGATCGTGGCCGTAGAGCGTTTGATGGCAGGAGGTGGCGCCTTGCTTGCCATTCTAGCCGGCATAGCCCTCAACTTGCGCCTGCTGTTGATTACCGCTTCTATCCGCGATGTATTTAAAGATCGACCCTTTTGGCAGGTGGCTTTAGGAGCTCACCTGACTGCTGACGAAAATTGGGCCCTCATGTTGTCAAGGCGTGCTAAGGGCGAGAATGTAGGTTATTGGTATCTTGTAGGAGCGGGCGTTTTAATACTCGTTGCATGGGTTGTTGCCACAGTGGCCGGGGTGTTTTTTGCTAGCTCGTTTCCAGAACCTCGTTCCATCGGTATGGATTTTGCCTTTGTGGCTGCTTTTATTGCTATGAGCCGTTCTCTATGGCGAGGTAAGACTGACATAGCGCCATGGTTAGTGTCCTTTGGCCTAGTTGTTGTCTGTCTTGGAGTATTGCAACTAGATGCTTCATGGGCTTTGATCATAGGTGGCATTGGTGGTGCCGCTACAGCTGGAGTGCAAAAACATGCAGGATAGCTGGTTAATTATTATAGGTTTGGCGCTGTTGACCTTTATTATTCGTTTGAGTGGTATTGTTTTGGGGCGTCGTATTCCGCAATCAGGCCCTTGGGTAAGAGCTTTACAAGCCTTACCTGGTAGCCTGCTAATAGCCTTGGTTACGGTATCTGTGGCCTCCGGTGGGTGGCTGGAATGGCTTGCCGCTGCAATTGCTCTAGGGGTGGCAGTTGTTACCAATAGTTTGCCTATTACTATGATGGTGGGGATTGTGAGTATCTACTTTTTACGCTTGTTTTTTGGTGGACTATAAGTCTTTGAAGAAAAACAGTTGGCTGGATGCTTTTTGGCAAACGCTTTGGTACACAAAAAGCACACTATTCATTTTTAAATAATGCAGTTAAGTTTATTATCTGACTCCACAGATCACCACCAAATTTCACAAGCCCAATCTAGCAATATTGGTTAGGTTTTTTGTCAAAATGATCAAAGCCTGCAGAATAAATTGCTTACCTAAACCTCTAAAGCCTATATTGATCCTGCATACCCATAGATTTTTTATATAGACTTTTTCGTCCTTATTAAAGATCTTCTAATCTAGGTGGATTTGCACCTGCACGTGAAACAGTCACAGCTGCCACTGTTGCTCCATAGATTAAGGCCTCAGAGATTTGCTGTGCTGACAAATTTACAATACCAGCCTTAGTCAAACAGCCTTGCTCACTTAAGCTTGCCAATAAGCCACTATTGAAAGTGTCCCCAGCGCCAACTGTATCGACAACTTTTGCTTCCTGAACAGGCTCTTTAACAATCAAACCATTGGCACCAAAACCAAGGCAGGATTTAGCACCCCGGGTAACAATGATTAATTGATTAGATGAATAACGTATTCGATTCACCTTGTCAGCAAGGTCAACACCATCATGCACTAGCCAATCTAAATCTTCGTCAGATACTTTTATAATGTCCGCTACTGCAATCATACGTAAAATTCGTGCACGATAGTTTTGTTCATCACTGATAAAGTTAGGACGAATATTAGGGTCCAGCATAATTACTCGCTTAACTGCTTCGCGCTCTGCTAATGCACAATAAGTCGAAGCACATGGCTCACTAATTAGACTAATGCCACCAAAGTATAAGCAGCTAGAATTGGCTGGTAAATCTGTTATGCTGCTTAATTTAAGGCTACGACCAGCACTATTTTCATCATAAAATGTATAAGTCGCATTGCCATTTTTCAGACTAACAAAAGCTAAAGTGGTAGGTAGTTCCGACTGAACAATTAGGTTGGTTTGCACCTGACTATCCGCTAAAGCAGCCTTCAACTGCTGACCAAACATATCAGTGGCAATACCTGTAATCATGGCCACATCAACTTCTAAACGACCAAGACCTATAGCAGTGTTGAATATGGCGCCACCTACCATGGGCTGAAAGCCTTGCCTACCATCTACTCCCTGTAAGGGAATCATGTCAATTAGCGCTTCGCCACAACAAATAATCATTTTTAAACCTATAAGTTGATTAAAAGTCTTAGCATGCTTTAGCAGGCAAAAAATTGTTTATAGTCAATATTAACCCCTGACTGTTTATCATCTCCAACCATTGACAAAACGCATTAGAAAATTCTTTATTTTCAGCTAAATTACCGTACACATCGACATTTTCAAGCCAAACAATCGGCGTCGTTTTAGCTCGTAGAGCTATCTCACAAAGTAATGACCAATGGGGATCATTGGGCTTAATTTTACTGCCATCTTCTCTTACACCTTGGCAGTATCGAGCCCAAATAGCTGAAACCAAAGCTAAACCATTTACACCTGTATGCAGCTTCAGGCTATCCCTAATAGAATCCATCAGAAACCCTGGTTGCCGGCTCGAACCGTCATAAGCAACACGACGGGTAGTGTCAAAGATTTTACTGTTTGCAAAGCGCTGAGCAATTAATTCAATATAGGCTTGAGGAGTAAATTCTGGTACCGCAGGCACATGAGGTGCTATTTCCTGTTCAACAGCAAAAAACAAACCACTGATTTTGGCGTCCGACATACAACCGGCAATAGTCTCGATGCCGATTAAATCACCTGCAGCGGCAATGACCTGATGTCCACCATTGAGAATACGAAGTTTCATAGTCTCGTAGGCATGCACATTTTCAGTAATAGTCACACCGACCTTTTCCCACTGCGGACGACCAGCACAGAAATTATCTTCAATTACCCATTGTCGATAGGGTTCATGAGTAACTGGAGCTTGGTCGTCAATCCCTAATTCAGTAATCAATTGCATTTCCTGAGGACCAGTGGCTGGAACTATGCAATCCACCATAGAGTTTGGAAAAGTTACTTGATGCTCAATCCAGTCTGCCAGTTCAGCATCTTGGAGCCTAGCTAAAGATAATACTGTTTGCTTAGTTATGTCACCGTTACCAAGTAAATTATCACAACTCATAATGGTAAAGGGACCGAGGCCATGTTGACGACGCTGACGTAAGGCCTCGATAATGGCACCAAAGCAAGTTACTGGCTGCTGTGGATAAGCAACATCATGGATGATATCAATATGTGAGGCATTAAAACCTTTACTTGGACCATCCAAAAAATAGCCACTTTCTGTGACAGTTAAGGAAACTATACGAATATCGTTTTGTACCATCCTTTCAATAAGCGTCTGATTTCTAGGATTAACTGGCACAAAGTCAATCATTGAGCCCACAATTTCAACAACAGTAGACTTCGGATCAAGTTCAATTAGAGAAGTCAGAAAATCTTGTTGTGCCAATTTTACACGCATCTGTTCATCACTGCTGCGCACACCGGCACCTACGATGGCCCAATCTAAATCTATTCGTTGCTGCATTAAGCGATGCAAGTACCAAGCTTGATGTGCCCGGTGGAAGTTCCCCAAGCCAATATGCAGAATGCCAGCGCTGAGATCATCACGATCGTATGATGGTAAGATCGCTCCTTTTAACTCAACCAAGTTGTTATTATTTAGTTTCATATCTGTTCATCTTATTTTGACCAAAATCACCAATAAATCCGCAGTTTCGATCAAAAGGGCTACTCATCATAAAATTGTTAATCCGTTTGCGTCGAAACGGTAAACCTGGCCGTTGAAATTTAAACCAATTTCATCACCATAATTCACATCGATATCTCCGTTTACTCGGGCATTTACCTCGCCGACACCCGGAACATCTACACGAACAAAAGTGTCAGCTCCTAAGTGTTCGGCAGAGGCCACATTGCCTCGCAGATCACCACCTTCATTTACAACATCTAGATGTTCTGGGCGAATACCAATTTCAAAGGCTTCATCACCAATAATTGAGCCCGGTAAGAAGTTCATTCTTGGCGAACCAATGAAGCTAGCCACAAAGCGGGTAATTGGGCTACGATATAATTCTAAAGGCGAACCTACTTGCTCAATTACACCAGCATTTAAGACCACAATTTTGTCGGCCATAGTCATAGCTTCTACCTGATCGTGTGTCACATAAATCATTGTGGTTTTTAGTTGATGATGAAGATCGATAATTTCACTACGCATATTGACACGCAGAGCAGCATCTAAATTTGAAAGTGGCTCATCAAATAAAAATGCAGCTGGTTCACGAACAATAGCGCGACCAATCGCCACACGTTGACGTTGGCCACCTGATAGTTGGCCTGGGCGACGGTCCAAGTATCTAGTCAGATTTAAGACTTCTGCAGCGGCCTCGACTTTTGCGTCAATTCTTTCTTTTGATAAGCCGGACATCTTCAAAGGAAAAGCTATATTTTTTCGCACAGACATATGTGGGTATAGCGCATAAGACTGAAATACCATGGCCAATCCGCGGTCAGCGGGACCTGCTTCAGTAACATTATTTCCATCAATTACTATGTCTCCGGCAGTTGCATCTTCGAGTCCTGCAATCAACCGCAGCAACGTGGACTTACCACAACCAGAAGGTCCAACAAACACCACAAATTCGCCGTCTTTAACATCTAAGTTTAAAGAAGGTATAACTTCTGTATCTCCAAATACCTTGGTAATGTTTTTTAAATTAATTTGTCCCATTATTCTTTCCTATTATTATGAAATAAGCCTGCAACCTATTTCACGGCGCCAAATGTTAAACCACGAACTAATTGCTTCTGGGAGAACCAACCCAAAATCAGGATTGGTGCAATAGCCATGGTTGAGGCCGCCGAAAGCTTTGCATAAAACAAGCCTTCCGGGCTGGAATAACTAGCAATAAAAGCTGTAAGCGGTGCAGCTTTAGCTGCTGTAAGATTTAGTGTCCAAAATGCCTCATTCCAGGCCAATATGATGTTTAACAACATAGTCGATGCGATACCTGGGACAGCCATTGGTGTAAGAATGTAAATTATTTCGTTCTTTAGGTTAGCGCCATCCATTCGTGCCGCCTCCAGAATGTCACCGGGTATTTCTTTAAAGTAGGTGTATAACATCCAAATGATAATCGGCAGGTTCACCAGCATCATGATAATTACCAATGCTGTTTTAGTATCGAGTAAGCCAGCGCTTTGCACCATCAAATAGATCGGAATCATTACTCCGACTGCTGGCATCATCTTTGTGGATAACATCCACATTAAGACATCCTTGGTTCGCTTACCCGGAACAAAGGCCATGGCCCATGCAGCAGGAATGGCTACCAACAATCCCAAAAGAGTAGATCCGATAGAAATCACGACAGAGTTCCAGAAATGACGACCGTAGTTTGATCGCTCTTGAACGGTTTCATAATTTTCAAAGGTCCAGTCAAAATCAAACATTACTGGAGGAATGGCAATCGCTTGGGCTTCTGACTTAAAACTGGTCAAAATCGTCCATAAAATCGGAAAGAAGATAGTACTACCTATAATCCAAGCAAAGATTGTCCAAAAGAGTTTGTTAGTTGTTGAGAGTTTTCTAGGCATAATTACTTGTCCAAATTCTTACCAATCATTCGCATCAAAAACAGTGCAACAATGTTCGCCAGAATCACTGCAATCACCCCACCTGCAGCGCCACCACCAGCATCAAAACCTAAGCGCGCAACTCGATAAATAATGTAGGTTAGATTCGTTGATGCGGCACCTGGTCCACCATTAGTGGTTACCAGAATTTCTGCAAAAACACCCATTAAGAAAATAGTTTCGATCAAAATTACTACGGTAATCGGTCGGGCCAAATGAGGGACTGTGATGTACCAGAAACGATTCCAGGCATTAGCCCCATCCATTTCTGCAGCATCCATCTGTTCTTGGTCTAGACTTTGTAAAGCAGTCAACAGGATCAAAGTAGCAAATGGCAGCCATTGCCAAGCCACAATGCCGGTAATAGAAGCTAGTGGATAGTGCGCAAGAAAATCAATAGGTTCCACGCCAACCAAGTTGGCCACATAGGCAAACAACCCATTCACTGGGTTCATAAACATGTTTTTCCATACCAACGCAGACACTGTAGGCATAATAAAAAATGGGGCGATCACCATCAGTCTTACAATACCACGGCCCCAAAATTCCTTGTTCAGTAACAAGCCAAGCAATACGCCACCTACAATTGTAATAATGATCACACCACTGACTAAATAGAAGGTGTTGATTAAAGCCTCGGTGAATGAAGGGTCGGTTAAAAAGTAATAGTAGTTCTTAAATCCCCAATAGGAAGTTCCGGGCTTTAGCAGGTTATAGCGTAAAAAAGAGAAGTAGATAGTCATGCCCAGAGGTACAACCATCCATAGGAATAGTAATATCACTGAGGGCGAGATCATCACTCTGGCTGCAGCTTTTGAATGTATTGTGGCCATTTTATCCTTATTATGAAATCATTTTCGCTAAAAAAAAAGGGCGGCAAGCCGCCCCAACGAAGTACTCAAAACCATGAGTATTACAGAGAAAAATTAGTTTACTCTAGAGCTATGAACTAGTTTGTCTTTTAAAGCCTTAGCTTAGGGACAAACTAGTCATAACCTATCTACTTACACTTAGTAACCGGCTTTCTCCATAGCCCGCTCAGTTAAAGCTTGTGCAGCAGCTAACGCTTCTTCAGCAGTCTTATCTCCTGCAAGAGCAGCTGAGAATTCCTGAGCCACAGAAGTACCAATAGCTTGGAATTCAGGTATTGCTACAAACTGAACACCTACATAGGGAACTGGATCTACTGTCGGGTTCTTAGGATCAGCTTCGTTGATGCTGTCTAGGGTCATTTGTGCAAATGGTACCTTCGCGTACTCAGGGTTGTTATATAGGGAAGTACGAGTACCTGGAGGAACGTTAGCCCAACCCTCTTTACTTGCTACAAGCTCCAAGTAATCCTTAGAAGTAGCCCATTGTACAAATGTTTTAGCTGCTTCAGATTTCTCGGTTCCAGCTGGTATAGCCAAAGACCAAGCCCATAGCCAGTTACCACGCTTACCTAGACCATTGTCCGGAGCCAAAGCAAAACCAACTTTGTCAGCGACAGTTGAGTCATTAGGGTTGGTTACAAATGATGCTGCTACCGTGGCATCAATCCACATTCCGCACTTGCCTTGCTGGAACAGGGCTAAGTTCTCATTAAAGCCGTTGGAAGAGGCGCCTGGAGGGCCATAACGGTTCAATAGATTCAAATAAAAATTAAGGGTATCGGACCATTCAGCAGAATCGAACTGTGGGTTCCAGTTCTCATCAAACCAACGGGCGCCAAAAGAGTTAGCTGTTGCTGTTATAAAGGCAAGGTTCTCACCCCAGTGGGCTTTACCACGCAGACAGACACCATAGACGCCGCTATCTTTGTCAGTCATTTCTTTAGCCGCTTTTTGGATAAAGTTCCAGGAAGGCGCCTTAGGCATTGTAAGTCCTGCCTTTTCCATTAGATCTTGACGATACATGACCATGGAGCTTTCACCATAAAAAGGTGCAGCGTATAGGTTGTTGTCTACCGTCAGTCCGCCACGAATAGCTGGCAAAAGGTCATCAACGTCATAAGATGCATCGAATTGCAGCGGAACAAGCCAACCATTAGACCCCCAAATTGGTACTTCATAAGTACCAATTGTCATTACGTCGTATTGACCACCCTTAGTTGCGATGTCAGTAGTTACTTTCTCCCGCAGCACACTCTCTTCTAAAGTGACCCACTCAACATCAATTCCAGGGTTCTTGGCGTAGAAGTCTTCCATAAGACCCTGCATGCGGATCATGTCACCATTGTTGACTGTTGCTACAGTAATAGTTTCAGCAGTTGCAGATGTGGCCAAAGTGCTGGCCAGTACTGCAGTCGCTAACAGGTTTTTTTTAATTGTTTTCATGCTAACTCCCGTTGGCAAATCATTTAAAGTTAGTGGTCTGTATGGGATGGTACACCAAATAGAACCACTCTTCTATCTGCTGAGCAATTGCTATACGTATTGTCATTTGCTCAACAACGAATGAATTATTGCCCACGACCAGGGCATTTGTCAACACAATTCAGATATTTATTTGATCCTTAAATAAATGCCAAAAAAAAGCGACCTATTGGTCGCCTTATATTGGAATAATTTATTTCAATCACTTTAAGAGCTGTTCCGCAGTAGCTTCATCCGTAATTAGATCAGACAACCACTTACCAGCTAATGCCCCTCGAATTGCTGGCAGTTTATCTTGGCCCCTCGCAACACCGATTGTTCTGATTGACGCCAAAGTCTCAAGGCTAACGCTTGATACACGCTCATTAATATCACTATCTATTAACTGCCCTTGTGCATCAAAGCTCCAACCAACGATTTCTCCTACACCTCCAGAGGACTGTATTGATTTGAGCTCCTCCCAAGTGATAAAACCATCTGTAAGCAATGGTGGTGAATCATTTAACTCGCCAATACCCACAAAAGCTACGTCAGCTTTTTGTGCCAAATCAAAATTACGACGAATCGGTTTCTGTGCACAAATAACCCGCCGCTCCTCCGCACTAGAAGCAATTACCGGAACAGATAACGGGTGTCGTGGTGCATGAGTAACATCACCAATATGATTTAATGGATCGTTATCATTCGCAGATCCATCTGGTGCTAGACTCCCCACTACAGAAACAATACGATGCTGAGAACAATCTAGGCTGGGGAGCTCATCTACAGCAGTTCGTATCTCTCGGCCAGTTCCTAAGGCCATAATTGTTGGCTCTTTTCGCAAAAAATAGCGCTCCATTTCTGCTGCTGCTACCTGAGCTATTCCCAATGCTGGGTCATTTGATGAGGGATCTGTTAAGGTGACTTCACAACTATCAAGCCCATACTTTTGCTTTACATCCATGGCAAGAGTCATACACCTAGCCACTGGGTGATCTAAGCGAATTTTTACCAAACCAGCTGTCATTGCCAATGATACTAGTCGCTGGGCTGATTGGCGGGACAGACCCATTTTTTTGGCAATTTCATCCTGAGTATTTTGTGCCACATAATATAACCAACCGGCCCTCGCAGCATCTTCTAACCGCGCATCAAGAGCTCCATTTGATTTGGACATGCCCACCTCTATACTAACTATATTTAACTAGCATATTAACGAGCATTTGCCCATTATGCAATCAATTATTTAAACCAAAATTGAACGCAAAGCCTTTATCAATGAGAATATTATACTCAGGATCGTGCTTGTTTTTTTTACAAAGCAGCTAATGCCTGATCGATATCCGCAATAATATCGGCAACATTCTCAATGCCCACGGAAATGCGCACTAGGTCAGCACTTACACCGGCTGTTTTTAGCTCATCTTCGTTTAGCTGGCGGTGAGTGGTGCTGGCTGGGTGACAGGCTAGGGATTTGGCATCACCAATATTTACCAATCGCTTAATCATTTGCAGGGCATCAATAAATTTAGCACCGGCTTCTTCGCCACCTTTAATACCAAAGCTGATAATAGAGGAAGGCTTACCTTGGGTCATACGTTGGGCTAGGTCGTAATACTTATCCGTTTCTAGGCCAGCATAGTTTACCCATGATACTTGTGGATTATCGTTTAGATGCTTGGCGACAGTTAAAGCATTTTCAACATGGCGATCCATACGCAGAGGCAATGTCTCTAAGCCTTGTAAAATCATAAAGGCATTAAATGGGGATAGTGCCGCACCCATATTACGTAATGGCACAACTCGGGCACGACCAATAAAGGGTGCTTCTAAGGCTTCGGCATAGACCACACCATGATAGGAAGGATCGGGGTTATTAAATTGTGGGAAGCGTGGGTTGTCTTTAAATGGGAACTTACCCGAATCAACAATAATGCCGCCTACAGTGGTGCCGTGGCCGCCAATATATTTGGTTAGTGAGTGAATCACAATATCAGCGCCATGTTCAAATGGGCGGCACAAATATGGCGTAGCAACAGTGTTATCTACTACCACAGGAATTTGGTATTTGTGGGCCATTTCGGATACCGCAGCCAAGTCAATAATATTGCCAGCTGGGTTACCAATGGATTCACAGAAAATGGCTTTGGTATTGTCATCGATTAGTGCTTCAAAGGCAGGGATATCATCGCCAGAAGCCATACGTACTTCAATACCTTGTTGCGGGAAGGTATGGGCAAATAGATTATAAGTACCACCATATAGCTGGCTAACACTAACAAAGTTGTCGCCAGCGGCACATAGGGTTTGCATAGATGCAGTAATCGCTGCCATGCCAGAAGCAACACATAACGCCGCAGCACCACCTTCCATTGCCGCAATACGCTGCTCTAGCACATCGCAAGTGGGGTTCATAATTCTGGAATAGATATTGCCCGCCTCGGCTAGATTAAATAGATCCGCGCCATGTTGGGTATCACGAAAGCTAAATGATGTTGTCTGGTAAAGGGGGACAGCGACTGCTCGGGTGGTTGGGTCATCTTCGAATCCAGCGTGTATCGCTTGGGTTTCAATTTTCATTTTCATTCCTATAGTGGGTATTGATAAAAAAAGCGAATAGTCTCTTATAAGATTACTTTATTATCAAGTCCAAAGAGTGGTCTAAAAAATAATCTAAACTATTTTTTGTATCTTTAAACCTTAGTCAACTTTAAGTGTTTTGAGTGTTTTGCATTTTTTAGCGTCCATGCTTAGCTCGGATTTTAGACTAATCCATCTATTTGGCATCCACCGAATCCATTTGCGAGGATACGGCTGTGGATTGCATGGTGACTTGGTAATTGGCTGCTGGTTCCAGGCGCTCGGTCC
>JBMZUZ010000025.1:0-9643 GCA_049625185.1 Pseudomonadales bacterium
GGTCATTGCCAAGCGTCTAATGAATAAGCCTCACCCTTATGGGTGGGGCTTTTTTTATGGCCAATTCATATTGCCAAGGTAAAATTTATCCTAAATACCATGACCTCATTAGAGAACAGGCATATAATGCCAAGCAAATAGACAAGGGGAATCCCATGTACTTTGATGATCTTTATGCCCCGCTTGGGGATATGGAAGAGTGGCAGGTAACGGCTTTCGCAGCGGCACTGACGGAGCGAATCTTTCCCCATTTTGCGCTCTATGACCAGCTCCTAGAAAACCAAAATGTGGGTGTGGCCAGAACGGCCCTTGATAAAATTTGGGATAACTTAGCCGCCCGTGGCAGCTGCAATACCGAAACCCAAATGGCAAAGATTGAGGGCATCGTCCATGATGAGGAAGATACGAGTTTTGGTGCTAGCTTAGCTTTTGATTCTCTAGTCGCTATTATGGCCACTATTCACTGTTTAGAGTCCGCTAGTATTGCTGATGCATCGGGTGTTGCCCATTTAGCAAGGGAGGCAATTGCTAAGTATCTAGAAATGCATGTGGATGATTCCATGGATGATGATGAGCTTGTGCGTCATATTGCCACCCATGAGCTAATGGAACAAGAGTTGGCTTTCCATGTTGAGCTAATGGAAAAATTAATGGCTATGCCAACACCCAAAGCAACCGAACTAGATGTTATCAAAGCTTTGGGTCAAGCCGATGGTGTAAGTAATATTGGCATCAGTGTGGACAAATAAATGGGCATGGTAAGAAAATTGAAGTGGCCCTTGTTGATTGTTGTTGTACTTATTGGGTATCTGTTACTTAAACAATATCAGGCAGACTTAAACAGTGAATTAAATACCCAAATCACCCAAGCTGAGGCTCAAGGCGCAGCCTTTGGCCTAGAGCATGATCAGCTAGGCTGTTTAAATCAGTCTTTGGTAAATATTAAAGGCTGCTCAGCCTTTAGCTGTGGTGTTGTGCATGGGCGTTTTTTTAAAGCCTGTTTAAGCCAAGCACAACAAAGTGCGGCTTTTTGTGAAGCTGTGCCAGCTTATACAGAAAAAAAGGATAGGGCGACTAAGGACTGGTTGCGCGATGTATGTTTCGATTATCCTGAAACCAATATTTGTAATCAGCTAATGCGCCAGCGCCAGCAGCTGTGTGGACCTAATAGCTAAATTCGATAACGAGCTTGCCTTGTACATGTCCAGAGCGACTCAAGTCCATAGCGTTATTAAGTTGTTCCAAGGTAAAGCTGCGCTCAATCAATACCGTTAACTTGCTGTCAGTCAAAGCCTGTGTAAGCTTGCGCAACTGATTGCCATTGGGCTTAACGGCCATCCCAACAGCCTGTTTGCCCTGTTGCTGAGCAGTTTGAATAACCAGATCTGCGGTAACGGAAGGTAAGGTAACCCAGAGCCCATCCTGTTTTAGACAAGGTAAATGGCTCAAGCCAGCCTCACCGCCAACACCATCTAATACTAAATCAAATGGCTCAATACCATGTATTGCTGCGGCATCGCGATAGTCATAACACGCATCGGCACCCAGTTCTTGAAGCAATTTATGCCGTGGTGGAGAAGCCGTCGTAGCCACATAATCTGCGCCTTGTAGCTTGGCAATCTGAATAGCCAAATGACCAACACCGCCAGCGCCAGCTAATACCAATACCCGCTGCCCTTGCAGATCATAACTGGTCTTACTAAGGGCTTGTAAAGCAGTGAGCCCCGCCAAGGGGATAGCGGCAGCTTCTAAAAAACTTACCGCGTCGGGCTTAGGCGCAATATGATCTATATCAGCAATAACATATTCAGCTAAACACCGACCAGGTTGGGGAAAATTTAATAAACCAACTACCGCATCACCAATATGAAAAGCCTTTACGTTGGGGCCAACAGCGTCAATCACGCCTGCGCACTCCCAGCCTAGAATAATGGGAAATTCACCCTGCAGTGCCGCCGGCCCACCGCCACTTGCCGTTTTCCAATCGATAGGGTTGATGCCTGCAGCGATATTACGAATAAGTACTTGGCCAGGCCCTGGCGTTGGTTTTGGTATCTGACCAAGTGCAAAAATTGCGGGGTTAGCAAAGGCATTTAACAACATGGCTTCCATATTGAAGCTCCTTGGGAGTTGACGGCAACAAGACTACAATATACCTTCAGCTTGCAAAGATAGATATAACTTGAGGTCATTATGGACATGGTAAACGGATTTATTTATTTGGGGCGTGGCGCGCGCTTATTAATGCATAAACAACTGCGTGTTTTTGTGCTACTACCTTTATTAATAAACTTCCTGTTATTTACCCTTGGTGCGGTATTAATTTTTAGTTATGCCGGTGGTTGGGTCGATGAAATATTGTCCCATCTACCGAGCTGGTTAGCTTGGGCGGCATGGTTATTATGGGCACTTCTGGGTCTGCTATTAGTGATGAGTATATTTTGGGGATTTAATTTGGTGGGCAATATGATTGCGGCACCATTTAATGGCATATTGGCAGAACGAACGCAGATGTTATTAACTGGCGCCCCCCAAGAGGTTGGTGGTGTGGGGGATTTTTTGCGCATGATACCCGGTGCTTTGGGGCGGGAAGTAAGCAAATGGTTATATTATCTGCCCCGGGTATTGGTATTATTTATACTCAGTTTTATTCCCGGTATTAATCTACTTGTACCTTGGTTGTGGTTAGCTTTTGCCGCTTGGATGATGGCTGTGCAGTATGTTGATTACCCAATGGATAATAATGGCATTAGTTTTAAAGCTATGGGCAAGCGTTTGCGTCAGCGCAAGTTATTACACTTATCTTTTGGTGTGGGAGTAAGCCTACTGTTATTAGTGCCAGTAGTTAATTTTTTTGTGATGCCTCTGGCCGTAGTGGGTGCAACTGCTTTATGGGTAGATGAACATGGGACACAGGTAGCAGTGGAGGCGACTTAAGTTATAGTTACCAATATTCTATAACTAGGCCGATCCATACCGCAAATGACGCCCAATGGTTATTTAAAAAGGCTTTAAAACAAGCGTCTCGATCCCGTTCGTGGGTGATCATAGCCTGATAAACGAATAAGCTGGCCATGACTAATAGGCCAATATAAAAGAAGCCTCCAAGGCTTAAAAGCTGACCCATATAGCCGAGTAGCAACAGGGTGCCTAATTGCAGTAGGCCAATAATATGCCTATCCCATTGGCCAAATAAAACCGCTGTCGACTTAACGCCAATTAATAGATCATCATTGCGGTCAACCATGGCATAGTAAGTGTCATAAGCAATGGTCATCAATACCACGGCTATATATGCGAGCCAAGCAACCATGGGCACGCTGCCTGTTTGGGCACTGAAGGCCATGGGTATAGCCCAGCTAAAGGCTAAGCCGAGCACCAGCTGTGGCCAATGGGTATAGCGTTTCATAAATGGGTATAGAGCAGCTAAAGCCACACCCACAAACGACAGTAGGATAGTTAAGGTATTGGTAAATAAAACCAATATAAACGCCATCATACAGAGACTGGCAAATAACCTTAGAGCGGCCTTTGCAGCAATTTGTCCAGTAGCCAGAGGGCGTTGCTGAGTGCGTTCTACATGGCTATCGATATGGCGGTCAGCATAATCATTAATGACACAACCGGCGGCGCGCATCAGATATACGCCAGCAATAAAAATAAACAATAGATGCCACTCCGGTAGCCCTTCGGCAGCTAACCATAGTGCCCATAAGGTGGGCCATAAAAGCAGATAAGTACCCACGGGCTTATCGAGGCGCATTAGTTGCTTGTAGGCGGGCCAATTACTGATTAAGGACATGACATACTTGTGGTGGTTTGCATTGCCGCTTATGCTAACACAAGCAGGCCTAGATGCCGATTAGAGAAGTCTTATGAAAGATAAAACAACTTTGTTTGTATGCAGTGGTAATACCTGTCGTTCGCAGATGGCAGAGGCGTTAGCACGGCACCTATTTGCCTCAAGTAAGTTTATCTCTGCAGGGACCAAGGCCATCGCTAACCAACCTACCAGTAGGCATGCTGTCACCTTATTATTGGAGCGTGGTATTGCCTGGCAAGGTGTAAGCCAGCGTTTAAGTTCAGAGCTACTGCTTAACAGCGACCTAGTGTTGGTGATGACGGAGCAACATCAACAAAGTGTTGAGACTATATTGGCGCAAATCAATCACCCAAATATTCAGGTTGAGCGCTTATCTGCTGCCATGGATATTGCTGATCCTTATGGCGAAAGTTTGGATTCTTATCGTCGCTGTATGGACAATTTGGAGCAGGCTTTAAAACAACGGTTTAAGTCTTAAGACTTGGGGTGAAATCAAGCATGGGCGGTAGGAATACCTCAGTGACTAATATAGGCCGCTTATCAAGGTGAAATAAAGAGCGCCTTGCCCAATGGGTTTGGGGGCTGTCAGAGCGTGTTAAATTGGCAACCTGAATCACCCCCCGTTGCATATTGGGGTGTGCAAACAATAAAGCCCCCAGAGGTTTATTGCCAATATCTTTAAAGCGTCTTTGCCGGCCCTTTAAAGTTTGTGTTGGAATAATGCTTCGGGCGCATACCCAAGGTTGATTATGACACAATAACTGTACTTCCCTTATGATCGCCTTTTGTCTTGGTTTCAGGCTTGTTGCCATGCGCTCTGATGGGCTAGGTGTACCCCAGCTATTGCGTGTTACTTTGACTTGAAAGTGGCCATTTGAAGCTTGCATTAAGCGCTGGGTTAGTGAGCCTCGGTCATATAACCATGCTTGCCACTGCCGCGGAACACGAGTTGCCATTGGTCGACGGAAGTGCTGCCATCGTTTTGGGTAAGGGCGTTGTTGGTGGAGAAATTTGATAGGCACTTTGCTGAACCAGTTGCTTGTTAGACTTATTGACAAGGTGGAGCATTGTAGCACTAGATAATAGGCCTTGGGCAGTCGCCTTGGTATTAAATAGTGATTACTAATTTATGCAGTTGATATTCATCATCCAGCCACTGTCCAATGACATTTTGGTCACATAGGTGCTGGGCATATTGCATATGCAAACAGCGGATTTGCTGCCAATCTCTAAGACCCCCAATACCATAGGTGTCAAATAGGTCGCTAAAGCCAAGGCTCTGTAATTGTTGTTTTTCCTCCGCAGTGCAATTAGCCCAGCGTGCAGCCACATAGGCCTTTTGGTTACTTTGATAGGCAGCCATAAAGTCAGGGTCTTCTTGCAGGCGTTGTTCCAACTGTTTTACTAGGCCACTAGCCTCTAAACGGCTGATGGCTTTGTGCAAGTCTTTAGAACACAACCAATAGAGTGTGGGGAAAGGCTTGTTCTGAACAATTGGCGCCATGCGCAATACCACGGGTATGCCATTGACAGTCGCATAAGCAATATCACGTAAACCATGGGGCTCACGGCCAATCTGTTCACGTATCATTTGACGTTGTTGGGTGGTAACGGGCATAAATAGTTGACCTTATGCGGTTGTGGTTATGGGTGGCCGAAAACCTCCCGTATGAATCCATACTATTTTACCAGATGGGGGTGACTGGTTGTGCTCAAGGTGCCACCAAACTTTAGCATTATATACGGGGTCTAAATAAATATTGGTGGCTTGTTGGAATGCGTGCCGGCTTTGCTCGAGTTGAGGGTTGGTCTTAGCAAAGCCGCCAAATGTCGTTTCATCAATCCAAGTTAGGGGAATGCCTCTATGCTTAGCAACAGCGGTGGTTTCCTTAGCCTCTTGGTTGGCTCCCTTTACCGCACTAACCACGGTTATATGGGTGGTGCTATTGATTGGCATAGCGTGTAGCAATCCTCGCGCGGTACTGCCTGTGCCAGCAGCTAGCCAAATATGGTCGGGGCGGCCTTCAGCTTCTATTTCTTGCCATAAGTGCTGACAACCAAGTCGGTTATAGGAGCCGCTACCCCCTTCAGGAAGTAGTGTATAGGTTTCTGGTAATTGCCAATCTAGTCTTTGTTGCTGACTGGGCTGCCAGGCCACTTCTCTTAGTCGTCTGTATGCTGATCGGTCAATAAACCGCAGCTGCATACCCGCCTGATGACAATGCCTTAAAACATCTGAGCTATAAGCCTTAAGTTCGTCGCCGCGCACAACAAAAACCCCATGATGACCAGCGCTTTGTAGGCAGGTTGCGGCTGCCGCCAGATGGTTGCTGTGAGCGCCACCAAAAGTAACTACGGTGGTTTTTGGTGCTAATGATTGTATAAAGCCAGCCAGTTTGCGCCACTTGTTGCCCGATACCACAGGATGAATAAGATCATCACGTTTTATCCACAAATCCACATTTGGCAGCTGCGGTAATGCTTGCATGGGTGAGGGGAGTTGAAGGTGCAGTGACAAGAGAAAGTGCCAAGTAAATTGCTATGGGTGTATTCTACTGGAGAGTGATCCTTGAGAGCTAATAATTTACCTAAATTTTGCTGAGTCACTATTAAGCATGTAGAAAAAAGCCCGCTATAGAGCGGGCTGTTCTTAGTTTCTGATATTAATGACCCAGAATCTGACTAAGGAACAGTTTAGTCCGGTCATGTTGTGGGTTTTCAAAGAACTCATTAGGTGTATTTTCTTCAATAATTTCCCCACCATCCATAAAGATAACCCGATCGGCAACCTGCTTGGCAAAGCCCATTTCGTGGGTAACACATATCATGGTCATACCTTCTTCAGCCAGTTCCACCATGGTGTCGAGAACTTCTTTGATCATCTCCGGATCAAGGGCTGAAGTGGGTTCGTCAAATAGCATAATATTTGGCTTCATACATAAGGAGCGAGCAATAGCCACACGTTGTTGCTGACCACCTGAAAGCTGGCCAGGGTATTTATCTGCCTGTTCCGGGATTTTTACCCGCTCGAGAAAATGCATAGCAATTTCTTCCGCTTCTTGCTTAGGCATTTTGCGTACCCAAATTGGCGCTAAAGTGCAGTTTTCAAGAATCGTTAAATGTGGGAATAGGTTAAAGTGCTGGAAGCACATGCCTACCTCACGCCGCACGGCATCAATATTTTTTAGGTCGTTAGTTAGCTCGGTACCATCAACAATAATATCCCCTTGCTGATGTTCCTCAAGACGGTTAATGCAGCGTATCATGGTGGATTTGCCGGACCCAGAAGGGCCACATACAACGATACGCTCACCTTTGCGAACCTTTAAATTAATGTCCTTTAATACGTGAAAGTCGCCATACCACTTATGCATATTGTTAATTTCGATACAAATATCGTTGTTGGCGCTAGTTTGTGTTTCTGACATGGTTTAGAAACCTCGTAATTATTAGTGTTTGTGTTCGGTATTGAGTTTGTTCTCCAAGTACAAGGAGTAACGCGACATACCGAAACACGAAATAAAGAAGAAGATGGCGACAAATAGGTAAACCTCAGTAGATAAACCAAACCATTCGCTACTGGCAAGAGATTGTTTACCAATACCGATGGGATCCATTAACTGGATAATACTTACCAAGGTGGTGTCTTTGTATAGCCCGATAAAGGTATTGACGATACCGGGAATAGAAATCTTAAGAGCCTGCGGTAGGATAATAAAGCGCACCGATTGCCAGTAATTTAGACCCAGAGCCTCGGCAGCTTCCTGTTGACCTTGGGGTAAAGCTTGCAGACCACCACGAATAACCTCTGCCAAATAGGCTGCCGAGAATAACACCACCATTATCAATACGCGCATTAACAAATCAAATGTCGTACCTGGTGGTAGGAAGTAGCTCAGCATGGTTGATGCGATAAACAGCAATGTAATCAGTGGTACACCACGGATAAACTCAATAAAGGTGACACAGAAGATGCGGATAACAGGCAACTCTGATTGACGACCCAAAGCTAGCAATATGCCTAATGGTAAGGAGAAAGCAATACCAGTTACACCGACAACAAGGGTTAGCATAACGCCACCAAAGTCAGAAGTGGGAACAGACTCAAGACCGGCGCCACCAATCAATAGCCAAGCCGCTATAAATGGGAATGCTAAAGCATAATAAAAACCATATTTGCGTGCTGGGAAGCGATCCCATAAGACAGCGGCAATAGCAACGGCCAGCAACACCACGGTTAGGTCGATGCGCCAGCGCAAATGTTCTGGGTAGTATCCATAAACAAATAATTTAAAGCGCTCAGAAATAAACGCCCAACAGGCACCATCACCTTGGGCGGCACACTCTTTACGGTTGCTACCAGTTAACACTGAGTCGAGGAAAAACCAATCAACCATGGGTGGCAGTAGTTTGTAGAGTACCCAAACAACGATTAGTGTCACAATAATATTGGCTGGACTCGAGAATAAATTGGTACGCAGCCAATGCATTGGGCCTACAGTGCCAGCCGGGGGTGGTAAATCAGGATGATTACCGGGAGTATAGTTTGTCATATTCATAATTTGATTACTCAACGGCTAACTAGCTTAATGCGATTGTTATACCAATTCATAATTGAAGAAATCAATAACGATAGAATTAGGTAAATTGTTAAGACGATGGCAAAGGACTCCATTTCACGCCCTGTTTGGTTAAGTGAAATGCCCCCTATAGTTGCCGTAATGTCCATATAACCGATAGCAATGGCTAAGGATGAGTTCTTAGTAAGGTTTAGATATTGGCTGGTAAGTGGTGGAATAATTACCCGCAAAGCTTGGGGGATTACCACTAGGCTTAGAGTGCGAGAAGGCTTCATGCCCAAAGCATATGAAGCTTCAGTTTGGCCATGACTAATAGCCAAAATACCACCACGCACAATTTCACCAATAAAGGCGGCCGTATATAGGGAAAGGGCAAGTAGCAGGGCAATAAACTCTGGGCGGATAACCATACCACCTTTAAAGTTAAAGCCTTTTAGTGCTGGCACTTCCCAGGTAATAGGGCTGCCAATAACAAAATAAATTAATACTGGTGCAACAATGACGGCACCAAAGGTAATCAAATTGACTGGGTAAGTTTTACCAGTCGTGTCTTGTGTGCGTTTAGCGTATGCACGGAACCATAAACTAAACAAAATACCGATGACAAAAGTCCCTAGGACAACCCACATACCGGTTTCAAAGGTCCCAGTTGGGGACATTAAGCCTCGGTTTGAGAGGAAAAAGGTGTCATTAAAGTTAAAGGCCTGTTTGGTCTTGGGCATAGAATGCACAATCACGCCATAGATCAACAAGATATGTAACAAGACAGGCACATTACGCATATATTCAATATAAACGTAAGAAAGCTTTTGGGTGAGCCAGTTATTAGACAGGCGCATTACGCCCAAAATAAAGCCTAATATGGTCGCTAGAATAACCCCAAATACTGCAATAAGAAGAGTGTTGAGTAACCCTACTAGCCCTGCCATAAAATGGGTTGAGCGTGAGTCGTATGCAATTAAGGTTTGGTTAATATCGTAGGATGCAGTATCGAATAAAAAGGTGAAGTTAATATCTTTACCCTGGTCCGCCATATTGATCACAGCATTGTTGACCACAAAGGCAAAGAAACCCAAGATAATGGCAAAGGAAACTATTTGCAAAATAACAGAACGCGAGTCTTTATCGTTCCATAGTTTCGAGATGCGATTGCTCGATGTTGTATTACTAGTCATAAAAAAAGCCGGCAGGAGATTTGGCGCACTTTTTAGTGGCCTTTTTAATCATAAACTTCTGGGGC
>JBMZUZ010000026.1:0-4915 GCA_049625185.1 Pseudomonadales bacterium
AAAGGCCAAAGAATGTTAGAGCAGGTTGTTAACGCCTACCCTGAATCATCTGCAGCACGCTTGGCACGAGAGCTTCGACAATAGGGATTAATCGCCCTAACGTGCTTTCCTTTATGCAATTCCACAGCCAGCCAATACTTTAGCTTAACGCAGAGACATTGATCATGACTAAAGTCCAAGATGACAATTTGTTAATGAGTGAACGTACGATTGCTGACCGCGTATTGGTGCAAGAGCATTTGGCCCATAAGCATCTTGCCAAACAACATCAGGATGAAGATACGGCGGTAGTAAAAGAACGCATTAAGCAATTGTTAATTGACCAAGATGCAGCGCTGGTCGCCCATTACTATACCGATGCTATTTTGCAAGAACTAGCCGATGAAACTGGTGGCTGTGTTTCAGATTCCCTTGAAATGGCAAGATTTGGTAATCAAAGTAATGCTTCTACACTAGTTGTTGCTGGCGTTCACTTTATGGGTGAGACGGCGAAAATTCTTAATCCTGAAAAACGCGTATTAGTCCCCACACTGGAAGCTACCTGCTCCCTTGATATAGGTTGCCCGGCAGAGGAATTTAGCGCCTTTTGTGATGCCCATCCAGATCATACAGTAGTGGTCTATGCCAATACCTCAGCAGCGGTAAAAGCCCGTGCTGACTGGGTAGTGACATCCGGTATTGCTTTGCAAGTAATTGATTATTTGGCTACTGAAGGCAAGCCTATTATTTGGGGGCCAGATCAGCACTTAGGTCGTTATATTGCCCAGCAAACGGGCGTTGATATGCTTTTATGGCAAGGCTCCTGCATTGTGCATGAAGAGTTTAAGGTCAAAGGTATTGATGATCTGAAACAGGTATACCCTGATGCCGCTGTGCTAGTTCACCCTGAATCACCACAAGCCATGGTAGATATAGCCGATGCTGTTGGTTCAACCACACAATTAATTAAAGCCGCCCAAGCGATGCCTAATCAGCATTTTATCGTGGCTACAGATCGTGGCATTTTTTATAAAATGCAGCAAGCAGCGCCTGGTAAAACCTTTTTAGAGGCGCCTACTGGTGGTAATGGTGCCACCTGTCGCAGTTGTGCTCATTGCCCATGGATGGCCATGAATGACTTGCAAAAGATTGAGCATGTCCTGCGCACGGGTGATAACGAAATTAAGATTGAGCCAAGCCTGCGCGCAGCAGCGTTTAAACCGTTAAAACGCTTAATGGAATTTAATCCTCAGTAAGTTTTACCAATAATTCTACTCTAAGCCAGCTTTGTCGAAACTAGTAACCTGTTCAAAGTCCCGCATCCAGCCTCGCGAGTTGTTCCGCTTTACTAATAATTAAATTGAGCTTTTCGGTCTGCTCACTGTTGGTGGTGACAAGTTGCTGACCAAGAAATGCTTGCTCTTTAGCCTGCTCAAATTCTCCCCTTAATAAATGCCATTGCGCCATAGCATAACGATGAGTACTTAAATCCGCTGACTGGCCACTCCATTGTGCTAGCATTTCCCAGCCACCAATCCATAAAGGTTGAGCTTGCATTATTTTATCTAAGAACTTCATTGCTGAGGGCATATCTTGTAAGGCAAAACTTGCCGTTGCCAAGTAATAATGTGCAAGGTTGCGATGAAAACCTAACTGCATAAATTCTTTGCCGTAAGAAATTACATCTTGGTATTTGCCTTGCTGTAAAAGGCTATGCATCCAGCGATCCCAAATAAACCCATGGGTTGGATACAACTTAACAAGTGCTGCCAAAATGGCTTCAGCTTCCTGCCATTGCTGTTGTTTTAAATAAGCCATGGCCAGAGCAAAATCTTGGTATAAGGCAAATTCATTATCCAGAGGATCCAATTGCTGACTAATACTTGCTAAAGATTGCTTGGTGGTGTCAGTTAAATCAGTGGCTAACAGGATGCGCAGTAATTGATAGTCTATTTGATAATGGGTGCTGGTTTCATTGGTGGGTAATTGCTCAATGCGAGCAGCTATATCGGCAACTCGTTCTTCTGAAACAGGATGACTTCTTGCCCAAGCCCAATTCGGATCTTGTTGGGTGTAAGGTGAGTGCAGCAAATCCAGCATAGTCAACATTTTGCGGACATCAAAGCCTGCCGTATGCATTAACTCGAGACCAACCCGATCAGCCTCCCTCTCATGCTCACGACTGTACCCCATCTGGCTATGCATAAGGGCTGTTTGGGTTGCATGCAGTCCAGCTTCACCAATATCGCCATCTACTTCGCTAGCTAAGACGATAGAAGCCAAAAAAGCCCCAAGGTAGATGGGGGCTTGGCGTTTTTCCTTAGCAATCCGATAAGCATAGTGGCGTTGACTGATATGGGCGATTTCATGGGCTAATACGGCCACCAACTCATCTACTTGTTGGGCTTCCAGAATTAACCCACTATGCACACCTATAACGCCTCCAGGGGCAGCAAAGGCATTAATATTTTTATTATTAACCAAAAAAATTTGCAGTTGTTTATCATCAAGGCTGCTATGATTAATCAACGGCCGTACGATATCATTAAGCCATAATTTGATGGCTAAAGATTGACTATTGGTGACTTGATTAAGGCTACCAGCTACTAGCTGACCGATTTGTTGTTCCTCAGCTAGACTAATAAGTTGGTTTTGATTGCTAGCAATATTAGGTAAATTACTGTTATGAGCAAAACTGATATTGCAGCCAAAGACAAGTAACAAGGCGCTTAGGAAGCTGACCCGTAAACAATATGACCCATGAATAAGAATGAGTCTGCTGTAGGTGTTTATCATGCTTTGCCTTATAATGCTTTGAGTTACTTTAGTTTACTGGATTTTGATGCATCAGCAATATGAGATTTTAGATACCCGTGGCTTGCGCTGTCCTTTGCCGTTACTAAAAGCCAAGCGTGCTATTAGTGAATTGGCTGTGGGTGAGCAATTAATGGTGCTGGTAACAGACCCGTCATCACAAGATGACTTTAAAGCTTGGGCTAGTATTGCTAAACATGAGCTACTAAGCATGGAACAAGTTGCCGATGAATTCCATTTTTTATTGCGTAAAAATTAAATTTTACTTAAATATTAAGTAAACAATAACACCTAACTTAGTTGGAGTGCCCATGATCAAAATATTTCGCGCCTGGTTAGACCACTTGTTTGCTGATGAGCAAGCATTATTGTTGGTTGTATTGCTGTTGTCTGGGGCGGTGATCTTGGCATTTTTTGGGTCTATGTTGGCACCGGTATTTGCCAGTATGATTTTGGCGTATTTAACCTTGGGTTTAGTGCAATGGTTAGAGCAACGTTTTGGCATTCGCCATTTGCCAGCAGTGTGGGGCATTTATACACTCTTTCTCATTGGCTTAGGTGCCTTTGTGCTGGTACTTGTACCATTGATTTGGCGCCAGGCAAGTAGCTTTTTGGGTGAATTGCCGGTGATGGCACAACAGCTACAAGGGGTGCTGTTTTTGCTACCTGAACAATACCCACAGCTGGTATCAAAACAACAGATGCAAACTTTAATTGATACCATGGTAGGGGAGCTGGCTAATGGAGGTCAATTGCTAGTGAGCTATTCCCTAGCTTCTATCGGCCAATCAATCGTATTGTTGGTGTACCTAATTTTAGTACCTATATTGGTGTTTTTCTTTCTTAAAGATGGTCAGAAAATAGTCCATTGGTTTACTGATTTCTTGCCCAATAAACGTGTGGTATTAAGTAATGTCTGGCATGAAATGGATGATCAACTGGCTAATTATGTACGCGGTAAGGTAGTTGAAATAGCCATTGTTGGCGTTACTGCTTATGTGCTATTTCTAATCTTGGGTCTTAATTACCCAGCTTTATTAGCCATGATTGTTGGTTTGTCAGTATTGATACCCTATATAGGCGCCACCCTAGCAACCATTCCTGTGGCCTTAGTGGGTTATGTGCAGTGGGGATTGGGCACCGATTTCTATACCTTGATTATTGCTTACTTTATTTTGCAAGCCTTAGATGGCAATGTGTTGGTGCCCTTATTGTTTTCCGAAGCCGTTAATTTGCATCCCGTTGCGATTATCATTGCCGTATTAATATTTGGCGGTTTATGGGGCTTTTGGGGCGTGTTCTTTGCCATTCCATTGGCAACTCTGCTGAAGGCCATCCTTAACGCATGGCCCAGAAATGATCACAACGAACATAAAGAAGTAACTTAGTTACCCAACTGTTTATAAAGTTTGGACAAAGGCTAAAACTTCTTCCACATGACCTTTAACTTTAACTGTGCGCCACTCTTTTACTAGTTTGCCTTGGGCAAATACAAAAGTGCTGCGATCAATGCCAAGGTATTCTTTACCATAGAGCTTTTTCAACTTAATCACGTCCAGTAAGTTGCAAAGGCTCTCATCAGCATCACTAATCAGTTCAAAATTAAAGCACTCTTTGCTTTTAAAATTGTCATGTTTACGCATTGAATCGCGAGAAACCCCAAAGATTTGGCAACCAGCAGCATGGAAGGCGTCTAAATGGTGATTAAAATCATTACCTTCGATGGTGCAACCCGGGGTGGAATCTTTCGGATAGAAATAGATGACTAATATTTGATCTTGATAATCTTGGCTATTAAAGTCACTACCACCAGTCATGGGAAGACTGATAGCTGGTAGGTTATCGCCGATATTGAGGCTGGTGTTGGCATTTGCGTCGCTCATAATAAGGCCCTTGATATTGTGTTGGTGTTTGAAAGTCAATTTTAGCGTAATTTATATGATTGTGGCTTATATTTCCTGCTACAATTTCATCATTATTGAAATGGCACAAATAATATAAAAACTATGAACCTCTAGCGTCCCTAGTGGTCTCAGAATTGAATACAATATCATGCCAAGTTGCCCTTAGTCACTCGGTATTAACAGATAGGAAAAATAATGAAACAGCCCCTTTGGCTTCT
>JBMZUZ010000027.1:0-4559 GCA_049625185.1 Pseudomonadales bacterium
CCCATCGATCTTCTCTACCCCGAAGAGATCGTGAAGGGCTGGTATTTAGAGTAAATCGCGAAACCCGTGATGCAGACTTTACCAATCTTTGGCTAAGAGAAATGGTGTCATTATTTTATCAACCTAAATGGTGTGATGTAGAGACCGCAAAAGGCACCATCAAGGCCATCACCTTTGTAGCGGATATGGAGAGCGAACAATTTGTCGACTTTGATGATGATACGATGGCTCATATGATTCATCATGCTCATGGCGAACGCGGACCAAATATTGATTATTTTACAAACACCCACAACCAATTAGAGTCATTAGGTATCGAAGATCCCTTATTTACCTCGCTAGCACAACATATTGATAACCTAGAAGAAAATACCATCTAATATCAGCAGCACAATAACTCTGCTTCTATAACTGCCCTTATTCCTCAGTAACAGGGTCTAACTTGTCGACAATAATAGCTAACTGCTCGCGCTCAATAGGCGTTAAACGGGCTAATAATTCAGCTTCCCAAGCCTGCATAAGGGGCGTAATACTGTCATACAACTCTTGGCCAGTTGCCGACAAATGCAATAATACCGCTCGTTTATCCTCTGCAATTGTCTCACGAGAGAGGTGCTCAAGCTCAGACAATCCAGATACGGAACGAGATATTTTTACTTTATCCATATAGGTCAAGTCAGCTATTTGTTTAGCTGTCATAGGGCCATATTGCCCTAACAGTGCAACAATCCGCCATTGCTCCTTAGTAATTCCAAAACGCTTTGTATATATGGTCGCAATATCATTACTAATATTATGCGCCATACGATTAAAGCGATATGGCAAAAATTTATTTAAATCCAGAGAATTACTCATAACCAACAGACCCAATTAATACCATCCAAGCTATTATATCAAGCCACCTGTCACAAGTTAAATTTCATAAAATGATGACCAACACAAATTTGCCAGCAGTAAAATGATTTATTTTGCATCTGCGCAATAGCACAATATCTAGGCAGGTTATTTAAAAGAAGGCCACGTAACCTTATATATAAATATGGTAACCTGCGTATATACCAACAGAATCCCCTACCATTGTTTTTTGAGGACAGTTGGTTGCAAATAAACATCATATCTAAGACAAGCATACAGAATGAACCATTCAGCAAATAAGCCACAAAACACCAGCAAAGATAAGGCCGGCATGCAATTGCTATTGCAGCTTGTACCGTTTATTTCGCCTTACCGAAAAATGGTGTTTGGCGCCATTATTGCCCTTATATTTACGGCTGGGGTATCCCTCGCTCTTGGGCAAGGTATTCGTATCTTAATCGACCAAGGCTTTAGTGCTGCTGATCCAGCCCTACTAAATCAAGCTATGCTTTTCTTGGGCGTCATCACCTTGGCCTTAGCCGGTGGTACTTTTATCCGCTTTTATCTCGTTTCTTGGTTGGGGGAAAGAGTCAGCAATGATATTCGTATGGCGGTGTTTAAGCATCTACTCACCCTTCACCCCCATTATTTTGAAGAAAATCGTAGTGGTGAGATCAATGCTCGCTTAACCACAGACACTACACTACTACAGTCAATTATTGGCTCTTCTATTTCCATGGCATTACGCAATAGCCTGACCTTTATTGGTGGTTTAGCCATGATGTTGATCACCAACCTTAAGCTTGCCTTAATAGTCCTAGCCAGCGTACCGGTAATCATTGTGCCCATGCTGATGTATGGACGTCGAGTACGCTCATTATCACGCCAAAGTCAGGATACCGTCGCAGAAGTAGGTACCTACGCAGGAGAAATAGTTCAAAATATTAAAGTAGTGCAAGGCTTTACCAGAGAGTCAGAAGAAACGCAGGCTTTTGGCCAAGAAGTAGAAAAAGCATTTACAGTGGCTAAACGCCGTATTTTACAGCGCTCCCTATTAATTATTGTTGCTATGACGCTGGTGTTTTCAGGCCTTTCTATTATGCTTTGGGTAGGTGCAAAGGATGTGATCCAAGGTGTGATTACTGCTGGTGAGCTCTCCGCTTTTGTTTTTTATGCCATTTTAGTGGCTATGGCAGTAGCCACTATTTCCGAGGTTTACGGTGAACTACAAAGAGCCGCTGGTGCCACCGAACGCCTGATGGATTTATTATCTTCTAAGCCTCAAATAAAAGCCCCAGCAGAAACACAAAGCCTTCCAAATGGCGCCCTGCCCCTGCGCTTTAGTCACGTAAGTTTTGCTTATCCCTCTCGTCCCGATGAAAGCGCCCTAGATAAACTTGATTTTACTATTGCGGCTGGTGAAACTGTGGCCATTGTAGGCCCATCTGGGGCTGGCAAAACCACTGTGTTTGAAATGCTACAACGCTTTTATGATCCACAACAAGGACATATCTCTATTGCTGACATTCCAATCACTGAACTTGATCCACAGCACTTACGTCGTCATCTCGGTGTTGTTCCCCAACAATCTACCTTGTTTAGTAGTGACGTCTGGCACAATATTCGCTATGGCAACCCTAAGGCGACTGATGATCAAGTTTATTTGGCTGCCCAACAGGCTAATGCGCACCCATTTATTGAAGCCCTGCCTGCTGGCTATAACAGTTATTTAGGTGAGCAAGGAGTACGTTTGTCTGGCGGTCAACGGCAACGCATCACTATCGCCCGTGCTATGTTAAAAAACCCATCCATATTACTGCTTGATGAAGCCACAAGTGCCTTGGATGCGGAAAGTGAAGCCAAAGTCACTGCTGCCCTACAGGTATTAATGCAAGGCCGCACGACTTTGATTATTGCCCACCGATTAGCAACGGTAATGTATGCTGATCGTATCTTATTAATGGATAAAGGAAAGATTATTGCCCAAGGTAAGCATGAGGCATTGCTGGCCAGTTCAGATCTATACCAACGTCTATGTAAACTCCAATTTGATCACTAAAACTGAATATGAGTAATCCCAAACCAGCCCAACAAATCCAACTACTTCGTGATGGTTATTGGGATCGCACTTCTATAATAAAGCTTGCTGACAACAGTAAGCGCGTGCGTAAAATTAGCAAAGGTTTGGATTCTGCTGGCCCTTGGGGTATCCAAAATTTACGTGCTGAGGCACTTTATCTTGCTAATTTAGAGCCAAATCTGCAGGATTTTTTTCCGCCACTACTTGATCATTGGGATGGAACCACTACCGGCTATGATATGGGCTATATGGCAAACTATATCGATGTGGGACAAATCGCAAAACAACAGCTTTTTAGCCAACAACAAGCGGATGCTATGCAGGTTTATTTGGCAAAGCGTCTTTTTAACGAACTCCATACCCCGTCTTCAGCGCCGGCAGTGTTGAGCAACAATATCAAAGAGACGTTTACACAAGCCTTAGAATACCTGCAAACTCATACTCAGCTTAGTATATTGCTACCAGCCATTGGTATTAATGGTTTGCCTGTGGCTGCATTGGAACAGCAATTAAATAAGCTATTTAACAGTAATATCTTGGATAAATTAGATCAGGGACCTCAAGTTCGTTTGCATGGCGACCTATTTCTTGAAAATATGCTCTTACCAGCAGCAGATCCAGGCCAAAATTGGCCTGAACATTTAATCTTAATCGACCCTATTTCCGTGGCTGGTGTTAGCACTGGTCACCCATTATTCGATTTAGGTAAATACGAGAGTTATGCTAATGGTGAGTTGTCTGCTATGCGCGGCGAATACCTTATCTTGCATGGTTTTACTGATCCATATCAAATTAACCAACAGCACCAGTTCCAATGGGCTATTGATTGGCATGCTGCTGCCATGGCAGGAATAAAAAATATTGATTGGCAGCATAAACTACGCGCTGAATATAAACGACACTATGGTTCTGTAGATTCAGCACTATATGAATTATTGCAGGCTTATTTTGGGGCAGCTATGGTAATTTGTACTGATGGCAGAGAACAGCAAGGGCGAGCTTTAAAAATGCGCACTAGCCTTGAACTGTGCCTAGCCTAGATCATATCTGCAAAAGGCTCATTGTTCTGCACTTAAGATATGGGATCTTGCGCAACCATATCCAGCACTGTTTTAGCCACTAATTCAGGTTGATCTAGGGGTAGAAGATGTTTTGTATCAGGAAAGTTAACAGCTCTTTTAGGTCCCTCAAGTCCTTGCCAACGCTGCCAACTAATATCATCTACGGTATCAGAATGTTGTGCCCTTAAGAGATCAATGGGCACCTGCATTTGCCGTAAAATTTTCCAAGTATTGGGCACTGTTCCATACACTAGTGCCTCCCAATTCTTATCAAACAGCAACTCTACCTCACCTGCTTCACCATTCTTATCCACAGGGCCGATACCAGAATGGATATAATCCCACAAAACACTATCCGAAAAGCCAGCAAATACTCGCTTACTGCGGTGAAAATCAAATGCATTCTGCATACTAGGCCAACGATTAGGACGGCCTAGGGCTTTCTTAACAATGGGGATATAGCCTTTTAAGGAATCAGGCATAAAGCGCATTATTCGCGTATAACGTGCTTTTAAAAGGACTGGTTCAATCATCACTAAACGACGAAAAAGATGTGGCTTATG
>JBMZUZ010000028.1:0-4405 GCA_049625185.1 Pseudomonadales bacterium
AATGTTGGTAGGCAGTCTCAATGATAATGATCTTGGGGCTTTGGATAGGCTCTTAGACGAATAGATAGAAAATGCAATGGGCTCCTCAGGGAGCCCATTTTTATTAGCTATCTTGATCAATACGACTCGCTACAGCACCTTGCTGGTTTTTATATTTCGCGTTATCGCGTTGGTTATAGGGTCGCATAGCTGGCGTAGAAAGGGTTTCAAAGTTAATCGCGCCAATCGTCATATTGGGCTTTAGAGCCAAAGGTAGTTTGCCACTATTAAAGCACTCTAGCACAATGGCACCACTCCAACCCGGATCAATACGATGGGCCGTTACATGCACCATCAGACCCAAGCGAGCCAGTGACGAACGTCCATCAAGCCAACCTACCAAATCAGCAGGAATAGTTACTGATTCTTTAGTAACAGCCAAAGCCAATTCGCCTGGATGCAAAAAGAAAGCCTCATCATCTGCGACAATTATTTCTTCACTCATTATGGCTTCTAGGGTCTGATTGATTTCTTCCCGACTAGCACTGACATCAACATACGGACGGGCATGGTCTTTAAACACACGAAAGCTACGCCCCAAACGTAAATCAACACTTACGCCACTAATTACGTCATTACTTGGACGCGGCTCAATAACGATATGGCCTTTATCGAGGCTGGCAATAATATCCTGATCACTTAATCGCATAGCTTACTTTTTCATCCTGCTTGTTTAATGTGGCAAGCCACAATTACTCTTCAATACTAATACTTGGTCCACTGGGTTTTTGATTTAACTTTAGGGTGATGGTGTGGGCCAATTCACTATAAACTTTGGCTAAAGTGCCATGAGGGTCGGCAATGGCCGTTGGGTTACCCGCATCGGCTTGTTCACGGATATGCATACTTAAAGGCAAGCTAGCCAGTTGTTCTGTTCCGTACTCTTTGGCTAATTTTGCACCACCCAAGGCACCAAAAATAGCCTCTTCGTGCCCACATTGGCTACATACATGAGTACTCATATTTTCCACAATACCCAATACAGGCACTTGGACTTTAGTAAACATTTCTATACCCTTGCGCGCATCAAGTAGAGCTAGATCTTGTGGTGTGGTCACCACCACAGCGCCCGTCAACTTGGCTTTCTGACTCAGTGTCAGTTGAATATCCCCTGTCCCAGGTGGCATATCAACAAACAAATAATCGAGCTCACCCCAATGGGTCTGCAATAGCATTTGTTGCAAAGCACCCGCAGCCATAGGACCACGCCAAACCATGGGTGAGTTTTCATCAATTAAGAAAGCGATGGACATCACTTTAATGCCATGAGCTGTTAATGGTACAAACCATTTTTCATCCATAGTTTCAGGATGGCTGCCCGGTTTAATACCTAACATTAAACCCTGACTGGGGCCATAGATATCAGCATCAAGTACGCCTACTTTATGGCCTGCTGCGGCCATGGCTAAAGCGATATTAGCCGTGGTAGTTGACTTACCGACCCCACCTTTACCAGAAGCAATAGCGATAATATTCTGAACTTGCGCTAGTCCTGATTCATTTGCTGCTTGCATACTAAATTGCTCCAAATTAAATTCGTGTTAACACTACACCTGTTTCCACATGATCAGTATAAGGAAACTGATCAAACATGGCTTTAGCTTGTAGCTGATGCGTTTCCTGTAACTGCTGCAAATTAGCCATAAGGGTAACAGGGTTGCAGGAAATATAAATAATACGCTTAAATTGCTGCACCAATTTTAAGGTATTGTCATCCAACCCAGCCCTTGGTGGATCAACTAATACAGTGCCGAATTGATAGTCATCCAAATCAATATTCTGTAGCCGACGAAAGGCTCTTTCGCGGTTTAATGCGGCGGTCATTTCTTCACTAGACAATCGCGCAATAATAACATTATTAACGCCGTTAGCTTGCAGGTTAAATTGGGCGGAATTAACCGACGATTTGGCAATTTCAGTGGCCATTACTTTGCCATAATGAGCCGCTAGAGGAATAGTAAAATTACCATTGCCACAATACAACTCCAATAAGTCAGGCTGGCTTGTAGTTTTAGCGCCAGCACTTTGCTCACAAGCCCAAGTTAACATCTTCTCATTAATGCCAGCGTTAGGCTGGGTAAAGGCATTTTCTACATGCTGATAATAAAATTTTCGATTCTGCACTTGCAAGGTTTCGATAATACTATCACCACCAATAATTAGCTTTTGCTTGCGCGCCCGACCAATAATTTTAATATTAAACTGTTGGCTAAGGCTTGCGGCTGCCTGCTCCCATTCGGCATCCAACTGCCGATGATAAAGCATACTCACAGCAGCCTCACCAGTTTGGCTTGTTAAAAAGTCCATCTGAAACAATTTTTGGCGCAGGGAGGCATTGGGCTTTATGGCTTCTAGCAAAGGCTGCATCAGTTCATTTATGCGCAAGCTGCCCGTAGGAAATTGCTCAATCCGAATGGGATTAAATTTTTGCCCCTTGGGGAACATGGCATAGAATAAATCGTTATCAGCATGCCAAACACGAAATTCTGCGCGCATTCGAAAATGTTCTGGCGCAGATGGAAATATCTCCAACTCTGGCGCTGTTGCCCAGTCACCAAGTTCAGTAAAACGCGCTTCTAAGGCAGCTGACTTAGTCGCTAATTGCTCGGCATAATGATTAACTGACATGCTGGGGGCTGTCATAGAGGTATTCCTTTTAATCGTCTTAGACCAAAAACCGGTAGACAAGCATACGTAAACACGAATATTGGCGGGCAATTATAACAGGGGAAGACGTAAATTATAGATTTTTGTTAGTGATCACACGTAATTTTCAGTACAATAGTGGCCACTTTATGGTGACGAAAAGGCTAGCCCGAAAATAATTGTCACCCAACTTGTTACCTTGATAGCCCAACAATATTATGACCAGCACTTCCCCACGCGAAATTCTTGTAACCAGCGCCCTCCCATATGCTAATGGTTCTATCCACTTAGGCCATATGCTGGAATATATCCAAACTGATATTTGGGTTAGGTATCAACGCCTGGTGGGTAATCGCTGTCATTATGTATGCGCTGATGATGCCCACGGCACAGCCATTATGTTGCGCGCAGAAGTGGAAGGTATTACACCTGAAGAACTGATTGCCAAGGTTCAGGCTGAACATGAAGCCGACTTTGCTAACTTTAACATCTCTTTTGATAATTATTATTCCACCCATTCACCAGAAAATCAGGAATTAGCCGAGCTTATTTTTAATGCTTGTGATACCAAAGGCCATATTGCCCGTCGCACTATCACTCAGGCTTTTGACCCAGAAAAAGAGTTATTTCTCGCCGATCGATTTATTAAAGGCACCTGCCCTAAGTGTCATGCTGAAGACCAATATGGTGACAATTGTGAAGTATGTGGTGCTACCTATACGCCGGCTGAACTGATCGACCCTAAATCGGCCATTTCAGGTGCCACACCAATTCAAAAAGATTCCCTACATATGTTCTTTAAACTGCCTGACTTTCAGGCTTTATTAGAAGAATGGACCCGCAGTGGGAGTTTACAACCTGAAATAGCTAACAAGCTAGCGGAATGGTTAGAGGCTGGCCTGCAAGAATGGGATATTAGTCGTGACGCCCCCTACTTTGGTTTTCAAATTCCTGGTACTGAGAATAAGTACTTTTATGTTTGGCTAGATGCACCCATTGGCTATATGGCTAGCTTTAAAAATTTATGTCAAAGAACTGACGACTTGGACTTTGATCATTACTTTAACAAAGACTCCAGTACTGAGCTGTATCATTTTATTGGCAAAGATATTATTAACTTTCATGGCCTATTTTGGCCGGCTATGCTGCACTGTGCCGACTTCCGCACCCCAACCGCCGTCTATGCCCATGGCTTTCTGACCGTAAATGGCAAAAAGATGTCCAAATCCCGTGGCACATTTATTAAAGCTGGTACTTATTTGCGCCACTTGCAACCTGAGTATTTACGCTACTATTTTGCCGCCAAGCTAAACAATCGGGTGGAAGACCTCGATCTTAATTTGGCAGACTTTGTTCAACGCGTTAATGCTGACTTAGTTGGTAAAGTGGTAAATATAGCCAGCCGCAGCGCTGGATTTATTACCAAAAAACATGACGGCATACTTAGTGATACGGTTACTGAGCCTGAGTTGATAGCACAATTTGTCGCTGCCAAAACAGAAATCGGCAACTTTTATGAAAGTCGCGAATTCGGCAAAGCCATTAAAGCCATTATGGCCCTTGCCGATATTGCTAACCAATATATAGCTGACCAAGAGCCTTGGGCTCTTGCCAAGCAAGAAGGCACTGAACAGCAAGTACAAGACATCTGCTCCACTGGCTTAAATCTATTCCGCATGTTGATGATTTATCTACAGCCCATTGTGCCCGATATGACAGC
>JBMZUZ010000029.1:0-3943 GCA_049625185.1 Pseudomonadales bacterium
GTTGGTCTCAATTTCGCCAATTACTGCCCTTGGCCTTAGTGATGGGTATGGGGCATTTTCACCTATTAGCAGTGGGCCTAACCTACGTACCCGGTGTTATTGCCAGTTTTTGTTTACTACTCGGTGGCCCATTATCATCATTTTTGGGCTATTTACTGCTAAAAGAACGCTTAACCCGTTGGCAGGTTTTGGCTATTTTTGTGGCAGCACTAGGCGCCACTGCACCCTCTTTTTTATCAGGTAGTATCAGTTTGCAAATAGGCATGGTGATTGTTATCTGTAGTACCTGCTTCTGGGCCTTAGGTAATATTCAGGTAAGACTTTTACCCCAACTTCCTATCTTGGCACTGCAATTCTGGATAGCCATTATTACAGCACCCATTAGCTATGTGTTTTATATATTCACTGGTGACGGCACTTCCTTATGGCAATACCTAACAGCACCAGCAGCAGCGATTCTAATCTATGTAGTTGTGGGGTCATCGGTCATAGCCTATGCCTTATGGTACCGACTTATTCACTCTCATGGTATTCAGCATGTAGCGCCATATATGCTGCTGCAACCTATGTTTACCTTGCTAGCTGGTTACCTTATTTTGTCTGAAGCTTTAACACTCTGGCAATGCATAGGTAGTGGCGTTACGCTGATAGCTATGTATGCTTACCAACGTCTGCAAAAGCAACGTATGTTATGACCATTCTTAACAGATAATCGTGCCACAAAGGTAACCAGTATTGTTACTTATCGACAGCCACACCTTCATGCTTTAGCAAATAAGCCTTAGCAGACAAGCCACCACTAAAGCCAGTTAACTGGCCATTAGCACCAATCACGCGATGGCAAGGAATAATTATAGGAATAGGATTACGACCATTAGCTGCGCCAACAGCTCGAACTGCTTGTGGGCGCCCAATAGCTTTGGCTATTTGCCCATAGTAGCAAACCTTACCGTAAGGGATGCTCTGCAACTGCTGCCATACTTGGCACTGAAATTCTGTGCCACGGGGTGCTAACTGCAAATCAAAAGTCTGGCGTCGGCTAGCAAAGTAGTCGGTTAGCTGATTCTGCGCTTCGGCTAACAAATCAGTCTGCCTTTGCCACTCTGGAGCTGGTTGTTGTGCCTTATTATTTTGCGGCAAACCAACATAGGCGAGTTCTTCACCTATCCCTGCCAGCAATAATTTACCCAAGGGTGTTGATAAGTAGGTATATCCAAGCACTATCTACTCCGAACACGATTTATTAATATATTAATTATGACACTTTAAAACCGAAACATATAAAAAAACTCTGGCTTTGCAACTAAGTATTAATACCAAGCATCATCCATGGCGGCTTTTTTGCGCCCAATAAAATCTAACATAGCTTCATCAATTGCCACATCTATTGCTGGCATTTCATATTGATCTAACATAGTTTTCATACGCTCATAAGCTCGCTCTGCAGCCGTTTTACTGCCATTTTCTTGCCATTGCTCATAACTATCAGAATCAGACATTTGGGCATCATAAAAGGCTGTTTGGTAGTTGGCCATGGTGTGGGAACACCCCAAAAAGTGGCCCCCTGCCGGCACTTCTTGGTAAGCATCGGCAGCCAAACTATTACTATCAATGGTTATGCCACTCAATAGACGCTGGTAGCCACCCAAACGATCAGCATCCAAGATCAGTTTTTCGTAACCCATGGCCAAGCCGCCTTCAAGCCAACCGGCAGCATGTAAAACATAATTTGCACCGGCTAAAGCCGTGGCGTGCATGGAGTCAGCACTCTCAAACGCTGCTTGAGCATCACAAATTTTTGCGGCCGTCAGTGAACCACCACAACGCAAAGGAATGCCCAAGCGCCTTGCTAATTGCCCAATCATATAGTTTGACATCACTGGCTCTGGCATACCAAAGGTTGGCGCTCCAGATTTTAAACTCATCGAGGAGAGGAAATTCCCCATCACAAACGCCGCACCAGGTTTAACCAACTGACTAAATGCCCCTGCTGCCATCGCTTCTGCTAAGGCCTGCGCGACCCCTGCGGGGGTAGTAACTGGCCCCATGGCACCCCCCAAAATAAAAGGCGCAACTATAATAGCCTGATTGGCTTCACAATAAACCTGAATAGCCTCAGATGCGACCTTGTCAATCATCATTGGCGAATTCATATTAACATTGCCCATAATAACGACATTTTGCTGCATAAAATCAGCACCAAAGACAATCTTCGCCAAGTCAACAGAATCCTCTGCCCTTTCCTTGGCCGTGATCATCCCCAACAATGGCTTATCTGAATAACGTAAGTGACCATACACCATATCCAAATGACGTTTGTTAACTGGCACATCACATGGTTCTACCAAAACCCCTCCAGAATGATGTAAGTAGGGTAAATCCTTAACTAATTTAACCAAATTATTAAAATCAGCTATGGTCCCATAACGACGCCCTTGCTTTAAGTCATAAATAAAAGGGGAGCCATAGGCCGGTGCAAAGACTTGATTGCGACCACCTATACGTACACTTTTATCGGGATTTCTTGCCACCTGAGTAAATTCATTCGGAATTGTTGCGCATAACTTTCTGGCCAAACCATCTGGGAAGCGCGCTGTCACGCCTTGTACATCCACCCGCCCTGCGCGCAAAATATCCAAAGCTTTTGGGTCTTGGCGAAACTCAACACCCACATCAGCTAATAACCAATCTACATGAGCTTCAATAGCCTCCAATTGCTCTAAAGAACAAAAATCAAAGTAAGGTATATTGCGTTCAATAAAAGGTGGAACATAATCCAATGATCTTGGCCGTCCACGTTGACGATTGCGCTTAACCATATATCCCCCTGACCAAACAAATTAAGCCAATTGTAATCCCTAATTACTTGTCAGACAGCCAAACTATAGTTAATCTATATATAAGTTAAACTTATATTAATAACAAATACTATGTGTGCCAAACTTGCATCATCAAAAGACCCAAACCGCCTACCATTGCATGGTTTAGCTGTGTTCGAAAGTGTGGCTAGAAATGGATCAATGTCATCTGCAGCAAAGGCTTTAGGGCTTACTCAACCTGCTGTTAGCCAAGCTCTTAAAAAGCTAGAACAGCAATTAGAAGTCAATTTAGTCATGCGCCACAGAAATGGTATTGAATTGACTCAAGCAGGCCAAGAATTATTTATGTCTTGTGTACAGAGCTTTGATCAATTACTCAATACCATCAACGCAATTCGCCAACCCAAAAGTGGTCAGCAAGAAGTTACCCTCAGCCTTTCTACGGCCACAGCCACCTACTGGTTATTACCAAGTATTGCTGAGTTTTATCAGCAGTTTCCAAATATTCTGGTAAATATTATTTCCCGTGATAATGATAGCAATCTTAAAAGTGGCAACTACGATCTCGCTATTCCTTTGTCTGCACAGCCATTTTCCCAGCAAGACTTTCATATCTGGCCACTGCTTGACGAAGTCGTGTTCCCAGTTTGTAGCCCAAATTTACTTGAACACCACAATTTAACAACTAGTAATATCAATATCGAAGGGCTACAACAGCTGCCACTAATTCATTTGGAAAATAATCCTGAAGCTCGTATTAGCTGGCATGCTTGGGTTCAAGAAAGCAATCAAAAACCACAGCTAAGCTTAATTGAAGAAGAAGTACCTGCCCATTTTATGCATGGACAAACCTATAGTGATTACTTTGTTGCTTTATCAGCTGCCATAGCTGGCCAAGGGGTGGCTCTTGGCTGGCAGCATATTGTCAAAGATTTACTTCAAGACCAGCGCTTGGTCAGGCTAGGCAACCAACAATGGCGAAGTGATCACCCCTTTACGCTTATTGCTCCTAGACGCAAAGCACTTACCCCCGCGGTTATGGCTTTAAGAGATTGGCTCTTAACATAATTATTAAGTAGTTGTTAACAACCATATTTGGAAAATAAAAAGGCCACTGTAATCCA
>JBMZUZ010000030.1:0-3928 GCA_049625185.1 Pseudomonadales bacterium
CCGACTTGGGCATAAAACTCAGGTGCATTCCCTATCCCATAATGACCATGTGCATAATCGTTTAACCCATAGTCTAGAGGTTTCTAGTGTCGGCCGCAGTTTGGGTATTCGGGTAGCTCAAGAAATTCAGCAACAGGCTGATTGGCCGGCTTGGATACAACCTTATGATGTTGGCGCTATCGTGCAATCGGCATGTTTAGCCCACGATATTGGCAATCCACCCTTTGGTCATTTTGGTGAGAATGCAATCCGCGACTGGTTTGCTGATTTCCATAGCCAAGGTGGTCTGCAGGCTTTGACCACCGATCAGCAACTTGATCTGCTTGGCTTTGAGGGTAATGCGCAGGGGTTACGCACCCTTACACAACTTGAATACCATCAGTTTCAAGGTGGTATGCGACTGACCTATGCTACTTTAGGTAGTTTTCTAAAATACCCTTGGTTAGCAAATAACCCCTTAGCAAAATCCAAGGGCAAATACGGTGCCTTACAATCAGATAAAGAAATTTTGGCTCAAATAGCCGAACGTTTGGGCTTAATCCAATTAGGCAATTATCATTGGTGTCGTCATCCATTGGTATACCTTATGGAGGCGGCGGATGATATCTGCTATGCCATTATCGATCTTGAGGATGGCGTGGAGCTAGGCATACTTGATGAAGCTGATGTATTAGACCTTTTAGCACCAATTATTGGCAAAGTAGGGGATCCAGATCCTACTTCTTTAACAGATGGCTATTTTTCCACTAGGCGCTTGGCTTTACTACGTGGCAAAGTGATTGATTACTTGGTTAATGCTTGTGCACAAGCCTTTATTGAACAAGAGCAAGCCTTGTTGCGTGGTGAACTGGAAGGCGACCTAATTGCCTATGCTGATCCCACAGCGCAGCAAATTATTGGTGATGCCAAACAAATGGCCCGTCAACGCATATTTTCCTCTCCTCAGCGCCATCGATCTGAACTTGGTGCTAGTGCTATGCTAGAGAAAATACTAGATGGTTTTGTGCCTGCGGCCCTTGAAGTGGGGGCTTGTAAGAATGATAAAGTCTCCTTTAAGGCACAAAAGTATTTGGCTTTAATGGGCACCCACCAGCCTGAAATAGGTGTATCTCCCTATATAGCCCTCTGCCAAACCATGGATTTTATTGCTGGCATGACAGATAAATATGCGGTAACCCTAGCAGGGCAATTAAATGGTGAGTTGTGGTAAAACCCTAGACTCATTTTGCTTTTGCAGCTAACACATACCCTATTACTAAGAGCCTAACCAGTTGCTTATTAATGGCTCTATATAAAAAGTGAATTAACTAAGGCAAGGATGCCAATGTTAGATGCATATATTCATAATCAAGATGCTCCTGGATTAGTAGACGCCTGCTTGTTGCTGGCTTGTCGAAGTCAGGCATCTGATCTGCATATTGAACCGAGAATTCATGGCTGGCAAATACGACAACGAGTAGATGGTTTATTACATCCAGTGGTTGTGTTACCACAATCTCTTGGAAAGGCTTTTTTAGTTAGAGTAAAGCTATTGGCTCGCTTAGATATTGGCGAACAGCGCAAACCTCAGGATGGTAGTTTTCAAATAAACCTCGAGCAAAATCAGCTTGATATCCGTTGCAGTATTCTACCCGGATATCTGGGGGAAAAGCTGGTCTTGCGTATCCAACACCGCCAGCAACAGACCTTACTCTTAGATGCACTAGGTATGAGTGAAAAGCAGTTGCATACCTTACAAAGTTATCTGCAGTTGCCCCAAGGTTTAATCTTGGTAACGGGGCCAACGGGAGCTGGTAAAACCATTACCTTATATGCTGCCTTGCAGAACCTACTCCAACCTCAACGCAATATCATGAGTGTCGAAGATCCCGTCGAATTATTAATACCGGGCATGCATCAGGTTGCACCAAATGAGCTAATTGGTGTCACTTTTGCCAAGGTTCTTCGAGCTTTGCTTCGGCAAGATCCTGACGCTATTATGCTAGGCGAACTGCGCGATGGTGAAAGTGCTGATATGGCTATTAAAGCTGCACAAACGGGTCATTTAGTGCTTACATCTATGCATACTAATACAGCCCTTGAAGCCATTAGTCGTTGCTTTGGTCTTGGTATTGACCTGAAAGGCTTTAGTTATTGCGTGCAGCTGGTCATCAATCAGCGCCTTCTTAGGCGCTTATGTGTGCATTGCAAGGAGCCACTGCATGAGTCACAGCTGGCACAGTTGCAAACCCCTTTGTGGCGGGCAGTAGCTGCTAACTATAACGGTGAGTTTGGTGATATTGCACCAGCGCAAGCAGTGGGTTGTGAACACTGCTATGGAGGATATAAAGGCCGCTTTGGTGTATTTGAATTGTGGCCAGTATTAGATTGCCATAGGTCCCTTATTGCCCAAGGAGATTTACCTGGGTTAAATGCCGAGCAAGGTTTAAGTTATCAGGCCATGATCCGAGTATTGGTAGGCCAAACCAGTATTCAAGAGCTTAAGCGAGTTATAGTTTAACTATGGCCAGTTATCTTTGGTACGGTATAGATGCTGATCAGCAACAGCAACAAGGACTAATTCAGGCTCAAGGCGAGGGTCATCTGCGCAGTTTATTGGCTCAGCAAGGTGTAAGCTTAAATCAGCATTTTAGAATAACTTTTTGGCATCGGAGACCTTATTCTGTTCCTTCTAAAGTTGCCTGTGAACTACTGCAGCAATGGCGACAGTTATTAATTTCTAATATACCTCTTCTGGACTCTATTCGTTTAGCCTTACCTATTCAGTCCTCTATTACCTTACGTTGGCAACTTTGGCTGCTTTATCAAGGCTTACAGCAGGGTAATCAATTTTCGCAACTGCTAGGGCAACAAAGGCTGTTGCCAACCTATCAAGTGGCCATACTAGCCGCAGGAGAAAGGCAAGCTGATCTGGCCTCTGCTATGGGTCAAATTATCCGTCAGCAACAGCAAATTATATCTATAAGCCAACGTATTAAACGTAATCTAATAATGCCAGGTATTACTCTTATTGCTGGAATAGTGGTGTGTATGTTGGTTTTATTTCTGTTGATACCCAATATTGTGCAGCTAGTTTCTAATAGCGGTACTAGTCTCCCTTTAGCAACGCAATGGCTGTTAGGAGCTGCTAAATGGTTACAACAAAATGGTTTACTAATAATCTTTGGACTAAGCACAGTCATGCTTGTCATTGGTTTGCTGCTTTGCACCTCAATTGGACGTAAATGGGGGCGAGGGATATTAACCTTTATTCCTCTTTGGGGCGCTATTTCTAAGCTTCAAAATGAGTGTTTAATGTTGCAGCTATTAGCTGGCAGTCAAGGTAGTGGGGTGCCCATTCTATTGGCTCTGGAACAATGCCAAAAGGCTGCTCGGGATAGAATTCTAGCTAAGCAGATTGCCAATATCCACCAATTATTAACATCGGGTCTACTGCTTTCTGAGGCATGTGCTCAGTCTGGCTGGCGAGAGTCGCAGGTAATTCTTTTACGGGTAGCTGAAAACACGGGTGATCTGGAGTCTGCCTTTAAGTTTATGAGTCAGCAACTTGAATCTCAGCTATTTGACCTAATTAATTATATGACTAAATTAATCGAACCTTTGACTACGCTTTTGGTTGCCATTTTAGTAGGTGGTTTGGTCATTGCTATTTATCTACCTTTAATGCAAATGGGTAGCCTGTTATGATAATAAAAGCTTTGTTAAAAAATTTGCTATTATTAACATAGGCATAGAAGGTACGATGGTAACAAGTGTATTGGAGACTCAATGGCTTTTATTGTTGGTTTAACTGGCGGCATTGGCAGTGGCAAAACTCAGGTTGCAGATAGACTTGCTGAATTAGGCGTGCATGTAATTGATGCTGATGTGGTAGCACGGGAGGTTGTGGAACCTGGTACCGATGCATTGGCGACTATTGCCCAACACT
>JBMZUZ010000031.1:0-3748 GCA_049625185.1 Pseudomonadales bacterium
AATGAAATTCTTGACCAGGAAAGACAATCCTCCTGGGTGGCACGATATCTGGAGGATTAAGCATGTATTTTACGTCCTTTGAACAGTTTATAAATATGGATGGCCATGGCTTTTATGTATGGCTTAGTTATGCTTGTTTTGCTCTTTTGGTAGTAACCAATATATGGGTTGCTCAGCGCCGCCAACGACGTTTACGCAAACAGATTAAATCGCGACTAGGTCGCTCGGCAAAGGTTTAGTATAGCCATGCACCCTAAACGTAAGAAAAAACTAATTTTAGTGCTGCTAATGCTAACTGGCGTGGGTTTAATCGTTGGTTTAGTACTCTATGCTTTGTCCCAGAATATCAATCTGTTTTTCCCGCCTTCTGATATTGCTCAGGGTAAAGCGCCCTATGAAAAGCGTATACGAGCTGGCGGCATGGTGCGCGAAGGCAGTGTTGTGCGTTCTCCAGATAGTTTGTTAGTGACCTTTGTGCTGACTGATTATGCCCATGATGTCACTGTGTCTTATGAGGGCATACTGCCAGATTTATTCCGCGAGGGCCAAGGTATTGTGGCGCAGGGTAAGTTACAGCCCAATGGTGTTTTTGTGGCCGATGAAGTATTAGCGAAACATGACGAGAACTATATGCCACCTGAAGTGACTGAGGCCATTAATCAAGCGAATGATATGGGTGAAAAAGCCGGAGCCGTGTACAAATGATTCCTGAAATTGGCCATATGGCCCTAATTTTGGCTTTATGTTTGGGTGTTGCCTTGGGTGTACTACCGTTATTAGGTACTTACACTGGCCATGCCCGTTTAATTATGTCTGCACGACCTTTGGCCATTGGCCAAGGCTTGTTTTTAACCTTGTCGTTTATATGTTTGACCCTAGCTTTTGTAAATGACGATTTTACGGTGCAATATGTGGCAGCTAACTCCAATTCAGCTTTGCCTGTGCAGTACAAAATATCAGCGGTATGGGGCAGTCACGAGGGTTCATTACTCTTGTGGGTGCTGATGCTGGGTTGGTGGACCATGGCCGTAAGCCTGTTTGCTAAATCCATACCACCTGCCATGTTGGCGCGAGTCTTATCCGTAATGGGGCTAATTGCTATTGGCTTTATGCTATTTACCCTGATCACTTCTAACCCCTTTTGGCGTTATTTACCGGAAGGGCCACTCCAAGGTGCTGATCTCAATCCATTGTTACAAGACTTTGGTTTAATAGTGCACCCACCCACCTTGTATATGGGCTATGTTGGTTTTTCCGTGGCCTTTGCATTTGCCATAGCGGCGCTATTAGATGGTAAGGTGGATGCGGCATGGTTGCGTTGGTCTCGTCCTTGGACCATTGTTGCCTGGGGCTTCCTTACCTTGGGTATCGTATTGGGCAGTTGGTGGGCCTATTATGAATTAGGTTGGGGCGGCTGGTGGTTCTGGGATCCAGTAGAGAATGCTTCCTTTATGCCTTGGTTAATAGGCACAGCCCTGATGCACTCTTTGGCTGTTTCCGAAAAGCGTGGGCTATTTAAGAATTGGACAATTCTGTTGGCTATTTTGGCCTTTAGTTTAAGTTTGCTAGGTACTTTTTTGGTACGTTCAGGTATTTTGACCTCAGTGCATGCTTTTGCAGCTGATCCAGAACGGGGCTTTTTTGTGTTAATCCTATTAGCCCTTACTGTCGGTGGTTCTCTGGGGCTCTATGCATTGCGGGCTAGTAGTGTGGCCAGTCGCGTTGGCTTTGTCTTTTGGTCGCGGGAGAATTTTCTGTTAATCAATAATATTCTCTTGGTTATTTCTACCCTTGTGGTTCTATTAGGCACCTTATACCCATTATTATTGGATGCCTTTGGTGGTGGTAAGGTCTCCATTGGCCCGCCATACTACAACAAAGTGTTTGTGCCACTAATGATCTTGCTGATGATCTCTATGGGCTTTGGTTTACTGACCAAATGGAAGAGCATTCAGGTGACTGAATTGTTACAGTTACTGCGCTCTCCAGTGTTGATTGCAGTTGCTGCAGGTCTAGTATTTCCTTTTGTTTACGGCAGCCAATTTAATTGGGCAACGGCTTTAGCAGTGGCGTTATTAGTATGGTTAATTGCTGCTAGCTATCGTGATTTAAGTCGCCGTGTCAGGCATCAAGGCTGGTTGCGGGGTCTGCGTCAGCTTAATCCCGGCTATTATGGCATGTTGTTAGCCCATATTGGCGTTGGTGTGACAGCTGTAGGCATTGCTGTGGTCAGTACCCATGAAGCGAATTATGATATTCGCATGGCGCCTGGTGATAACCTGCAAGTAGAGCAATATGAGTTTATTTTCAATGGTACGCAAGATATTGTGGGTCCTAACTACACCTCTGTGCAAGGTATTGTGAAAGTCAACCAAGAGGGCGAATTCTATACCTACTTATACCCTGAAAAGCGTACTTATATAGCTCGCCAACAGGTGATGACCGAAGCTGCCATAGATGCAGCCTTAAGTCGGGATATCTATGTAGCCATGGGTGAGCCCTTAGCCGACGATGCTTGGGCTATGCGTATACACTTTAAACCTATGGTACGTTGGATCTGGTTAGGAGGCATTTTAATGTCTTTGGGCGCTGTGCTGGCAGTATGGGATAAACGTTACCGTCGGCGACGTGCACAGTAGAGGGGGTTTATTATGAGTGAACAAAAAAACCGTTGGTTACGTGTGTTATTGCTGTTACCCATGTTGATGGCCTTTGGTTTAGGCGTATTTTTATATACAGGCCTTGGTAAAGATCCAACTAAACTTGAATCGAGTCTTGTGGGCCAAAAACTCACCGACTTTAGCGGCGAAAGTCTAGCTGATCCCACTCGTATCCTTGGCCGTGACGATATACTAGGTACCCCAAGCCTTATTAATGTATGGGCAACATGGTGCCCAACTTGCAAGGCTGAACATGCTTTTTTAAATGCTCTGGTGGCGCAAGAGGGTGTACGTATTATTGGCGTTAATTATCATGATCAACGTGAGCCTGCCAAACAGTGGTTGGCTGAATTGGGTGACCCTTATGAGTTTTCAATTTATGACCCTCAAGGGCGATTAGGTATTGAGCTAGGCGTAGTGGGTGCACCTGAAACTTATCTTGTGGATGCTAATGGCTTAATTATTGATAAGCTCACAGGGGAATTAAATGATCGCACTTGGGCAGATATGAAGCCACAATATGAGACTCTAATGGCGCAGCAGGCACAATAGGTTGATGTTTATGTCGAGAATATTAGCCCCACTGTTATTTTACTTTTTTTACAGTTTCTCTACACCTGTAGTGGCGGCAATTGAAACCTATCAATTTGCCTCGCCAGAATTGTCCGAGAGGTTTACTGATCTAACCCTAGAGCTACGTTGTCCAAAGTGCCAAAACCAAAATCTGGCTGACTCTGATTCGATTATTGCCAAAGATTTGCGTCGACAAGTTAAAATTATGGTCGATGATGGCCAAAGTGATGAGCAAATACGTGCTTTTATGGTGCAGCGATATGGTGACTTTATATTATATGACCCGCCATTTAAGACCCAAACCTTAGTGTTATGGTTAGCGCCCTTGGTACTTTTAGTTATGGGTGCATTAGTGGTGGTGTTTATGCGGCGTGGCAAAGGTGCTGCTGCAGCCACCTTAGATGAGCAAGAAAGAGCTGAGTTAGACAGCCTATTAAAGCAACAGCAGGATCAAAATAAATGAGCGATTATTGGTGGGTGGCTAGCATTTTGATGACCTTAGCTAGTTTGTTTGT
>JBMZUZ010000032.1:0-3321 GCA_049625185.1 Pseudomonadales bacterium
CCAGACCAATGGAATAGACTTTGACAGTCTCCACCATGGGTTGCCAATCGCCGACGCGGGCACCTTCAGCGGCCAGCTCAGGCTGGCCATCGGTAACAATGGCAATATCCGTCGTGGTACCACCCATATCCGCGATAATGGCATTTTCGGCGCCAGACATAGCGCAGGCGCCAATCACACTAGCTGCTGGCCCAGATAAGATAGTCGTTACAGGGTGAACTAAAGCCGTAGCTGCATTGACCATGGAGCCATCACCTTTAACAATCATTAGTGGTGCGGTGATAGCAAGTTCTTCTAGAATGGCCTGCACAGCCGTAATCAAGGCCTGAATAAAGGGAATCATGCGGGCATTTAAACTAGCTGTAAGAGCCCGCCGTGGGGCGCCAAGACTCGTCGCTAACTCATGGCCACAAGTTACAGGCATACCTGTAAGCTCTCTCACCAATGCTTGCAAACGTAATTCATGGGTAGGATTACGCACCCCAAACTGGGCTGAAACAGAAAATGCTGATACCTTGTCCTTATTGGCTAGAATCGCTGCTTTGGCAGCTTCTTCGTCTAATGCCTCAAGGGCTTGCCCGCTGGCGTTATGCCCTCCAGATAAAAGAATAATTTGCTCATCTTCTAAGATCTCGCGTAAACCACTTTTAGTAACTTGTGTATCACTTAAACCTGCTAGTAGGGCACATATAGGTGCACCGTTGCCTTCCACAACAGCATTGGTTGTCAGGGTGGTTGAGAGGGAAACTAATTCAATCTGACTTATATATTGGCTTGGTATTTTGCGCAGAGATTCGCCAATACCAATGGTGAGATCATGTCGTGTAGTTAAACTTTTTACCGCCAACAGGACTTTATTCGCATCGTCAACTAAGACCGCATCTGTATAGGTGCCACCTGTATCAATACCTAGTCGTAAGGCCATAATATTGTCTCTACCCGCAAAAGAACCCATTTGGGGATCAGTAAAATTAACGCTTAATGCTAGCTGATGCGTTGTCTATGTATCTGGATAGGAGCGCCATTAAAGGTTTTAAATGCGGCATCCCAAAGCACTTTGTACTATTCCAAAACAACGCCTAGCTTACTAGTGTCCTTGCTAAATTAGTGCTCGTATACCAGCCACTGATGGGACATCCAGTAATAGTTTTTTTGCCCCCAAATAGGCGCTGTGCAGTTGTAACGGCTGCGTTCACTTGGTAAAGGTGCTTCAGCAGTGATGTGCCAGTTTTGTTGATCTTGCCAGACTGGCTTTTGGGGGCTGCCCAAAATAAAGCAACTTAATTGATCCCGCACCCCCTTCTTTTCCTTAGTCAGCATATTAACGTTTAGAACAGGGGGGTTGGTGTGATCTTGGTCTAAGCGAATCACAGGATCTGGCAGGGCATTATAATCAATGGGCATTGGCTGGGAGGCTAGCTTAAGTTTTAAGGTTTTGAGATTGCTATACATGCCGGCAGCAGGAAACCGAGGTAAGGCCTGCCAATCAGAGAAGTGGGCAATACCGCCCGAATGTTGACCAAAAGCGATATAACCACGCTCTTTAAGGGCTTGTTTTAGTGTGTTGTTGTATTCACCATAGGGATAAGCCAGCCACTTGGGCGTGGCACCCGTTTCTGCCTCAAGGCGTTGTTGGGCCTTATCAATATTGGCTAATGTATCAGCTAGCCACTGTGAACCATAATCGGCTTTCCTAACTAGGTAATCATGGTCCGTAGTGTGGTTAGCTAAGGTACCACCACGTTGTTTCATATCCCGTAACATATCCCAAGTCATAGCCATTCTATTGTTTTGATCGACTGGATCAGTATTCACAAACACAGTAAAGGGATAGTTATATTGTTCCAAAATGGGCAAGCCATTGGTGTAAATATTACGCCAAGCATCATCAAAGGTAATCGCCACACTTTTGTCAGGCACTTCCTCACCTGCTTGTAAAAGGCTTAGAGCTTGGCCTAACGCAATTACTTGGTAACCTTGTTCTTGCAGATAAGCCATATGGCCTGCAAATTCGTCTGGAGATATTGAGGTAGAACGCGGTGTGTCGGCACTAACATGATGATAAAGCAACACATTAACATGCTGTGCAGCCTGCGCTGTTGGTGCGGCCAAAATAAGTGCAATAAACAGGCTTGTAGAAAGTTTAAGAAAGTAGCGTAAATAAAGCATTAGGTTACCGAATAACAATCAATTTAAGGCTTATATTATACGCCACTTTCGACATATTGGTTAGCATCTGCGACCTTATGCTAGCTAGTCAGCAGTGCATAAGGTACATTGCAAGCGGAATATAAAAATAAACAAACATTAAAAGCGTTTGAGGTAAGTGACAATGGATTCACAACGTCCCTTATTAGGCATTATGCTAATGCTGGCTGCCATGATTGTGGTGCCAGTGTTAGATATATGTGCCAAATTATTAAGTGCAGACTATAGTGTTATTCAGGTTACTTGGTCGCGCTTTGTATTTCATACTTTATGGCTAATATTGTTACTTTCACTGTTGAGGCGTCCTTGGTGGCGCTTGCCCAATAAACCCGGGCAGCAGTTCTTACGCAGTATGGCTATTACTATGACTACTTTGTTTTTCTTTTTAGCCATTGCTGATAACCCTATCCCAGCTGCGCTGTCCCTATTATTTGTTTCGCCCTTGGTGGTGGCCCTGATAGCACCTTTTTGGTTAGGTGAAAGCTTTGATTTGCGCCGTTTACTAGCCGTTATTATCGGCTTTATTGGTGTATTAGTTATCCTGCAACCTAACTCATCAGCCTTTAAACCAAGTCTATTATGGGCCTTAGCAGCTGGTTTTGCCTATGCCTTCTACTTGATGGCAACGCGCAAACTAAGTGACCCTAGTGGATCTTCTTTAACCACTCTTTTGCATACGGCAGTGGGTGGCTCAATTGTGTTAACCCCTTTTATGCTGGCCCATGGGGCACTCCCTGATGTAAAAGGCTTGGCCATGATGGCAGCCATGGGTTTCTTTGCTGCCGCGGGGCATTTTTTGATTATAAAAGCCTTTGAATATGCATCAGCATCGCAACTAAGCCCATTTAATTATTTCGAAATAGTTGCTGCAACACTGCTAAGCTACTTATTATTCGATTATTGGCCGGATATCAGAGTTTGGCTAGGATTACTTATCATTGCATTAAGTGGTTTGTATATCACTTTACGCGAAGTGCGTTCACGTAACTATAGTAACTATAAGGAATTGGATGTTCCTGGTGAGCCCCTAAGTTAGCTGGGTAAAAACGTTTAGGTAAAAGGAGGTTTGGCAATGAGGGAATGGAATAAACAGGCAGTTAAACGTATTCAAGC
>JBMZUZ010000033.1:0-3283 GCA_049625185.1 Pseudomonadales bacterium
ACGAAGACCTACGGGCTGACCGCCAGCCAGAATTTACCCAAATTGATATTGAAACCTCGTTTATGGATGAAGATCAAATTATGGGTTTAACGGAACAGATGGTGGTAGAACTATTCCGTGACCAATTGGATATAGATTTGGGTGAATTCCCCCGTATGCCCTATGCCGAAGCCATGGAAAAATACGGTTCTGATAAACCCGACTTGCGTATTCCGTTACAACTAGTCACGGTAGGCGATCTGATGCAAGACGTTGAGTTTAAAGTGTTCTCTGGTCCTGCCAAGGACCCTAATGGTCGTGTTGCTGCCTTAAAAGTACCTGGTGGCAATAGCATGACCCGCAAGCAGATTGACGATTACACCAAGTTTGTGGGCATCTATGGTGCTCGTGGTTTGGCTTATATCAAGGTCAATAACAAAGCGGACTTAGAAGAAGGCCTACAATCACCGATTGTTAAATTCCTACCTCTTGAAGTACGCGCCCAACTACTAGAACGTTTGCAAGCAGAAGACGGTGACCTAATCTTCTTTGGCGCCGATAGCGAAAAAGTTGTTAACGAAGCCTTAGGTGCTTTGCGTTGTAAAATTGGTGAAGACTTAGAGCTAATGACTTGTACATGGGCACCCTTATGGGTAGTTGACTTCCCCATGTTTGAAGCGACCAGTGATGGGGGTATTACAGCTATACACCATCCATTTACCGCTCCTTCTTGTTCCCCAGAAGAATTGGCTGCGGCACCTTTACAAGGTTTGTCCCGTGCCTATGATATGGTACTTAATGGTACCGAATTGGGTGGTGGATCTATTCGTATCCACGATCAAAGTATGCAGGCTAAAGTATTTGATTTACTGCAAATTGATGCCGACGAGCAGCAAGAGAAATTTGGCTTTTTATTAGATGCACTTAAGTTTGGTTGTCCTCCTCATGGTGGTTTGGCCTTTGGTTTGGATCGATTAGTTATGTTGATGACCGATTCCAGTTCGATTCGTGAAGTAATTGCCTTCCCGAAAACCCAAAGTGCTTCTTGTGTGATGACCCAAGCACCTGGTGTGGTAGCTAATAAGCAATTGCGTGAGCTTAATATTAAGCTGCGGGAAAAGGTTACTGATAGTCAGTAAAAGCGCACTAATTATAGGATAGAAAGAATAGCATCAAGGGCAGTTTTCGTATCGATTCACTGCCCGGCGACGGAGTAAAATAATATGGCCGGTCATAGTAAATGGGCGAATATAAAACACCGTAAAGCGGCGCAAGATGCCAAACGTGGCAAAGTCTTTACCAAAATCATTCGTGAGCTGGTTGTCGCAGCCAAAGAAGGTGGTGGGGAAGTCGCAGATAACCCCAAATTACGTCAAGTCGTGGATAAGGCCTTGGGTGCCAATATGAAGCGCGATACCATCGATAAGGCTATTGCACGTGGTGCTGGCGGTGCTGATGGTGAAAACTATGATGAAAAAACCTATGAAGGTTATGGCACCGGTGGTGTTGCTGTATTGGTTAAATGCTTAACAGACAATGTTAACCGCACGGTATCTGAAGTGCGGGCTGCTTTTAACAAACAAGGCGGTAATTTGGGCACAGATGGTTCTGTAGCCTATTTGTTTACTCATCAAGGCCAAATTCTATTTAGTGCTGAAACCGATGAAGATGAGCTAATGGAAGCTGCTCTTGAGGCCGGTGCAGATGATGTAGTGGCTGAAGATGACGGCAGTTTTATGGTGCTCACCAGCTTTACTGACTATTTAAGTGTCAAGGAAGGTTTGGCTGCAGCGGGCTTTGTTGGTGAAGGTGCGTTAACCATGGAGCCTTCTACCAAAGTTGAGTTAGATGTAGATGGGGCTGGTAAAATCCTTCGCCTAATTGATGTATTGGAAGATCTAGATGACGTGCAAGACGTTTATACCAATGCGGATATTAGTGAAGAGGTAATGGAGCAATTAGAGGAAGCTTAAGGGCTTAAATAAATTACCATGCTTTATCTATGGGAGTAAGCCAATAAAGGCTTACTCCTTGCACCTTTGTTCTTGCTCTCACTTATTTATCAAAGTGATTTCCCCACCTCTTTTGCTAGATGTTCTAGATTTTTAAAAAACTACTGTGTTTTTGTACAGTTTTTGCTAGTATAAGTGCCATATAAAAGACGAGTAAGGCAACTTATGGCAATTATTCTAGGTATCGACCCTGGTTCACGCATTACCGGTTATGGCGTTATTAATGCCGTTGGTGCTAAGCGTGAATATATTGCCAGTGGTCATGTCAAAATTGCTGGTGACGAGCTAGCATCACGCTTGGGTCAAATTTATCGGGCTGTCGATGAAGTGATAGAGACCTATATCCCGCAACAGTTTGCTATTGAAAAAGTGTTTATGGCTACCAATGCTGATTCTGCTCTTAAGTTAGGGCAGGCGCGTGGGGTGGCTATGGTGGCAGCCGTCAACCATGGTTTACCAGTAAGTGAATATTCGGCACGACAAGTAAAGCAAGCCGTGGTTGGGCAGGGCGCAGCCGAAAAACAACAAGTACAGCATATGGTGGCGCGTATTCTTAACCTACCCGGTCTACCCCAAGCCGATGCCGCTGATGCTTTGGCCATTGCTTTATGTCATGCCAATACTCACGCTAGTTTAGTGCGTTTGGCTTCTAGTCAGGCGCCAGGACGGCGTCAATTAGAGCAGCATTTAGCGCAAATCAAACCCCGTGGCGTTAGTCGCGGTCGCATTCGGTAATACCTAGTAGAGTAAATAATTTATGATTGGACGCTTGCAGGGCACACTAATTACTAAACTACCTAATCAGATACTGCTGGATGTGGCTGGGGTTGGTTATGAGGTCGAGATTTCCTTTAACAGCTATTGCCAATTGCCTGAAATCAATAACACTAGCTGTTTGCATACCCATCTTATTGTGCGAGATGACGCCCATTTGCTATATGGCTTTGTTAGTCAGGACGAGCGGGCATTATTCCGCTTGTTGATTAAAATCAATGGTGTTGGCCCCAAGCTAGCCTTAGCCATCCTGTCTGGTATGGAGGCCAAAGCCCTAGCCGCTTGTGTGCAACACCAAGATGTAGCTGCCATGGTGAAAATCCCCGGGGTTGGTAAAAAAACTGCGGAACGTTTAGTTATGGAATTGCGTGATAAGATGAACGACTGGCAAACTGAAGGTGGAGAGCCACTTATCACCACAGCACAAGCGTCTGCAAGTGGATCGAATAGTGCCCAAAAAGAGGCCGAAAGCGCGCTAGTTAACTTGGGTTATAAGCCAGTACAAGCCTCCAAAGCAG
>JBMZUZ010000034.1:0-2880 GCA_049625185.1 Pseudomonadales bacterium
AGTAAACTACTCTTAATATGCGCAGGCATATCGTCAAGACCTTCATAATCATGCTCATAAAGGCTAGCGGAGTCTGGCACAGTTCGCAGAAAGTGCGCTTCCATATCCCGTCTAACACTTGGGTCACAATTTTCATTTAAGGTTAAGGAAGCCGAAGTATGCTTAATAAACAGATGTACTTGACCTATTTTGACCATAGGCATATCTGATAAGGCACTCTCAATATACTCTGTAATTAAATGAAAGCCCCTTGCCATAGGCGGAAGCTTGATGGTGGATTGGTTCCAAATCATTGACTATCTCGTAAGGATATTTTTTGCCATTCTAGCATTTAACAAACCAACAGGCACAAAAAAGCCCAACCAAATGGCTGGGCTCTTCAATATTTTCTTCATCTCAACTAGTTGATATTAACATCAGCTACCAATAATGAAGCTAGTTTACTATTGTCGTTTATTACCCGACGTAAACCTTAGTGTACCTTGGCTGTTTCGAAAGCACCGTCAACAACTTCAAGTTCTTTGTAGGAACCAGCAGGGTCACCGTTAGCGTCAAATTCTACGTTGGAAGCACCTTCGTAGTTAACCTGACCACCATTGGCTAGAATTTCTAGGCCCTTGGCAATTTCACCAGGAAGAATCACTTCACCAGGCGCATTAGCCACATTGGCAATGTTTGCTACGATGCCTGCACGATCAGCAGAACCAGCAGCTTGCATAGCCAAAGCGATTATGGCTGCTGCATCATAGGATTCAGCTGCATATGGACCAGTTGCAGCACCGCCAGCAGCGGCAACTTCAGCAAACATCTTGGCACCAGCAGACTCAGAACCAGGTAGAGTACCGAAAGTACCTTCAATACCACCGTCTACAGTTAACAAAGAATCACCGATCATACCATCAGCCAAAATAAAGCGATCAAAAGCACCAGAATCTAGAGATGCTTGGATAATGCCACGACCACCTTGGTCAACATAACCCAAAACTACTAGTTCAGAGGCACCAGATGCAGATAAAGCACCTACTTCAGCAGAGTAGTCAGCTTTACCATCTTCGTGAGCTGCTTCAATGGTGATGCTACCACCCATACCTGTAAAGGCAGAAGAGAATGCATCGGCTAAACCCTTACCATAGTCATTGTTGGTATAAGTAACAGCTACAGTATCAATACCACGATCCATAACCACTTCAGCCAATACTACACCCTGACGAGCATCAGAAGGTGCAGTACGGAAAAATACACCATTGTCTTCAAAAACAGACAAACCTGGTGAAGTTGCAGATGGAGAAATCATTGCTACACCATTTGGCGCACCAACATTCTTCGCAATTGCGCCAGTAACACCAGAGCAGTCTGCGCCCATAATAGCGGCAACACCATCAGCATTAACTAGACGCTCAGCAGCAGCTGTAGCCGCAGCAGCGTCAACACAAGTTGAGTCAGCACGAACTGAAGTGATGGACTCTCCGCCTAGCAATTTACCGGAGTTAGAAGCTTCAGCAAAAGCTAAGTCTGCAGCATCAGCCATAACAGGGGTCAATGATTCGATAGGACCAGTGAAGCCCAAGATCACGCCTACTTTAACGTCAGCTTGAGCAGCACCAGAAATCATGGTGGCAGCGGCTGCAGCTAGTAAGGTCTTAGAAAAAATTTTATGCATATACCTATTCCTCCGGAATATTATCATTTTGTTATTAGATATCGATAAGTGGCAAACACCAGAATATGTCCAACAATAGCATGCGGAACAGTCATTATTTTATTTTGCCTTGCTAACACCAAAGCGCTTAGAGCAAGACAAACCGACACCCACAGCACATAGAAAACCCATGGCCAGCCTAGGAGTATATAATCATGTATTACATAATTTCAAATTAAGATGTCGCCTAATGTCAGGAGATGTCGCATTTGCTATAATTTCAATGTTATTTTTAATAAAACCTTTCGATCAAGTCTTAAAAATCAATATATCGTAGACACCTTTTGGTCTGCAGGTTATCCTGTAGCCCATTGTTATTTATCAGGAACCTGACATGCCCATTCGTATTCCAGACGCTTTACCCGCTACCAGCTTATTGCAGCAGGAAAACGTGTTTGTAATGACTGAAACAAGGGCATTACATCAGGATATTCGCCCCCTAAAAGTAATTTTACTTAATCTGATGCCGAAAAAAATTGAAACGGAAAATCAGATTATGCGCTTATTATCCAATTCATCTTTGCAATTGGATATTACCTTATTACGCGTTGATAAGCGGGAAAGCCGCAATACACCAGCGGAACATCTAAATAGCTTTTACCGGGATTTTGACGAGATTCGTGAAAGCAACTATGACGGCCTGATTATTACCGGTGCACCCCTAGGCCTGGTTGAATTTGAAGATGTTGTGTATTGGCCGGCGGTGGAAGAAATTATTCAATGGTCACGCACCCATGTGACCTCTACCCTATTTCTATGCTGGGCTGCTCAAGCTGGTCTGAAAGCACTTTATGATTTACCCAAACAAACCCGCAGTAAAAAGCTTTCAGGGATATATACCCATCAACTGGTTAAAGACCATGAGCCTTTAACCAGAGGCTTTGATGACAACTTTAAGGCACCAGCATCGCGCAATGCTGATTTCCCAGTGGACTTTATTGAGGACCACACTGATCTAGAAATTCTTGCCCAGTCTGATGAAGTGGGCGTGTATATTATGGCCAGTCAGGACCGCCGGCAGGTCTATTTAACGGGTCATCCAGAATATAACGCGACGACTTTAGCCGAGGAATATCAACGAGATCTAGCCGCTGGAATAAACCCAGATATTCCCGTTAATTACTTCCCTGATGATGACCCTAGCCAGATACCCAGTGCTACTTGGCGCAGCCATGGTTACT